>JAMJFO010000025.1 GCA_023544645.1 Desulfobulbaceae bacterium
CTTATTGAAGCGGTGGCGGCAGCCGCCAAAATAAATGGATCAGACAACCCCCTGCTCAGGCAGACAATTAATCGCACCCAGTCCGCGGCCCGGAAAAAACTGCAGCTCCTGGGCCTGACCGACAAACAGATCAGCAACGTCGTCAACCTGAAAAGCCCGTCTGATCAAGTTACCCTGACTGCCCCCATCAGCGGCATTGTCATTGACAAAAAAGTCACCGAGGGCATGTATGTCAAGACCGGGACGCAGATATACACCATTGCCGATCTCAGCCGTCTCTGGATCATTCTCGAAGCCTACGAGTCAGACCTCCACGCCATCAGCGTTGGCCAACCGGTCGAATTTTCCGCCGAGGCCTTTCCCGGCCGTCATTTCAGCGGCCGGGTCGCCTACATCGACCCGCTGGTGGACAACAGGACCCGTACCGTCAGGGTACGGTTAAATGTCGACAACTCTGACCTGCTGCTCAAACCCGGCATGTTTGTCCGGGCAGTGGCCAAAAGCAGCCCTGCCGGCGACAGCGAAACGCTGCCGCTGCTCATACCTGCGTCAGCCCCCCTGCTGACAGGCAAGCGGGCCATCGTCTATATCCAGCTTCCCGACAGGGAAGGAGTTTATGAGGGCCGCGAGATTATCCTCGGACCGCGGCGGGGAGAATATTACCAGGTCACCAGCGGGCTGACGGAAGGTGAACTGGTGGTGAACCGTGGTAATTTCAAGATCGATTCGGCCATCCAGATTCAGGCCCGCCCTTCCATGATGAACCCCTTTCTCGCCAAGGAAACGGTTGACCCGACAGAACTGCCCCCCCTCTTTTCCTCCAAGCTGGACCTGCTGAACGGGATATTCGTCCGGCTGTCGCAGGCTGTCCATGACGGCGACCGGAAATCCGGGGAAAAACACATTGATGACTTTGCCGGCGTCCTCACGGGCATTAACTCCGACTTCTTCGATGCCGACATCAAACTGGACTGGGAAGAACTGGCCATGCTGCTGAAGGCGGATATTGTTCTCATGCGGCAGGCCGATACGGAAAAGGAATTGCAGCGGACCTATGCGGAGATGGCTGCCCATTTCCACCAGGTGCGCACCCGGTTCCAGCTGACGCCGCCGGTGCTCGCCAAAGAAGGCAGCGACGAACTCCGCCGGCTGCTGGGCAGTCTCCTTGACCACTACTTTGTCCTGCAAAAAAATCTGGCCGGCGACGCCCCGAAAGAATCCCTGGCCGGGATCGACGACATAGCTTCGGCTGCCGCCGATTTCATCAACGAACTGGACAATGTTGATTCGGAAAAAGCCAAAACAGCCGCAGCGGACCTCCAGGCCGCAGTAGAAAAGCTGCGGAGCAGCGCCGGCATTAAAGAACTGAGGACCGCCTTTTATCCGCTGAGCAAAGTCCTCGTTGACGCGGTCTCCACATTCGGCGCTGCCGGTTCATACGCAGTATACGAGCATTACTGCCCCATGGCCTTTGATGATACCGGCGCCACCTGGCTGGACACATCGGAAACCATCAACAATCCCTACTTTGGCGACGAGATGCTTCGATGCGGCGAGGTTCTCGACCAGCTCAAGCTTGAGGAATGACAATGACTCCTCCTGATCACCATATTCCTCCGGCTACATCCCTGGTCGGCCACATTATCCGGTTCTGCCTGCTGCACAAGGTGGTGGTCGGCCTCCTGTTGCTGGCCGTCACCGGCTGGGGACTGATGGTCGCGCCGTTCGATTTCAACCTGGGCGGCCTGCCCCGCGACCCGGTGCCGGTGGATGCCATCCCGGATATCGGGGAAAATCAGCAGATCGTCTTCACCCAATGGGAGGGGCGCTCGCCCCAGGACGTGGAAGACCAGGTTTCCTACCCGCTGACCGCGGCCCTTCTCGGCCTGCCGGGCGTAAAAACCGTCCGCAGTTTTTCCATGTTCGGGTTTTCATCCATTTATATTATTTTTGACGACTCGGTGGAATTTTACTGGTCTCGGTCACGGGTCCTGGAAAAGTTGGCAAGCCTGCCCCAGGGAACTCTCCCCCCAGAGGTTAAACCCACCCTGGGGCCGGATGCCACAGCGCTCGGCCAGGTCTTCTGGTACACTCTCGAAGGAAGGGATGAAACTGGCCAACCGGCCGGCGGCTGGGATCTGGCAGAGCTGCGCTCCATCCAGGACTGGTACGTGCGCTACGCCCTCATGGGAGTCCAGGGCATCAGTGAGGTGGCTTCAATCGGCGGCTTTGTCAAGGAATACCAGATCGATGTGGACCCGGACGCCCTACGGGCTGCCGGAGCAACCCTGGAACAGGTGTTCAGAGCCGTCAAGCAGTCCAACATTGATGTCGGGGCTCGAACCATCGAGATTAACCGGGTGGAATATGTTGTCCGGGGCATCGGTTTCATCAAAGACCTCAGCGACATCGAAGAGGCGGTCATCAAGACCACCGATAACCTGCCGATACGCGTGGCCGACGTGGCCAAGGTCTCGCTGGGGCCATCCCAGCGCCGTGGATTACTGGACAAGGGGGGCGCAGAGGTCGTCGGCGGGGTGGTGGTGGTCCGCTACGGTGACAATCCGCTGGCCGCCATCGACCGCATCAAAAGCAAGATTGCAGAGATATCACCGGGCCTGCCGGCAAAAACCCTTGCCGACGGGACCAGAAGCAAAGTCACCATCGTCCCTTTTTATGACCGGTCCGGCCTTATCCACGAAACCCTGGACACCCTGAAAATCGCCCTGGGCGAAGAGATCCTCATCACCATCATTGTGGTGCTGGTGGCGGTCATGCATTTCAAAAGCTCGCTCCTCATCTCCCTGCTTCTGCCGCTGGCCGTCCTGCTCAGCTTCATCGGCATGAAAACCTTCGGCGTTGACGCCAATATCGTTGCCCTTTCCGGCATTGCCATTGCCATCGGCACCATCGTCGACATGGGTATCATCATTTGCGAGAATATTCTCAAGCGACTGGAAGAAGCCGATCCGGAAGAACATTCCATCAAAATAATCTACGAGGCCGCCACCGAGGTCGGCAGCGCCGTGCTGACCGCCGTCTCCACGACCATTGTCAGTTTCCTGCCGGTCTTTACCATGGTCGCGGCCGAGGGCAAGCTCTTCAAGCCCCTGGCCTATACCAAGACCTTTGCCCTTATTGCCTCCATTATCCTGGCGCTCACCGTGCTGCCGCCCCTGGCCCATCTTCTCTTCACGCGGGCCAGAACCAACAACCGTCCGGCATTTATTCAATTTGTTTTCCCGCTGCTGCTGATCATTGCCGGTCTCCTGATCACCTGGAAAATAAGCAATCTCGGCCTGATCCTGGTCGGTATCGGCATATACCGTTTCGGACTCAAATGGCTGCCTTCCCGGATAATGCTCCAGCTGGGCAAAATTGAAAGCTGGATTGCCATCATCCTGGTGACCGTGCTCCTTACCCATGTCTGGCAGCCGCTTGGGGTTGAAAAAGGCATATTCATCAATCTCGGCTTTGTTCTACTGCTGATCGGCATGACCCTTGGCCTGCTGCAGCTTTTTCAGGCCCGCTACACTGTGATGCTGGCCTGGTGCCTGCGCCACAAACTGCTTTTTCTGCAGCTGCCGCTGTTCATCACCCTGCTGGGAGCCATGATCTGGCTCGGAGCGCCAAAGCTCACGGGCTGGGTTCCCGACTCCCTGCGCCAGACCAGACCGTTTGTCGCCCTGAGCCATGCCTTTCCCGGACTGGGCAGGGAGTTCATGCCGTCGCTTGACGAGGGGTCGTTCCTGTACATGCCGACCACCATGCCCCATGCCTCCATTTCGGAAGTACAGGAGGTGCTGGCGCTCCAGGACCAGCGCATCAGCGCTATTCCGGAGGTTGAAATTGCCGTCGGCAAACTTGGGAGGGTGGAGTCTCCCCTTGATCCGGCCCCGCTTTCCATGATCGAAACGGTCATCAACTACCGTCCGGAATATCTGCTCGATGACCAGGGCCGCAAGATCCGTTTCAAATTCCGCAAGGACAAAAAGGATTTTTTCCGCAGTCCGGAAGGTGAGCCGCTGGCTGCGCCCGACGGGTCGCCCTACCTGGTCCAGGGACGTTTCGAACGGAATGAAGCCGGTGGGCTGATCGAGGATCCCAAGGGCATGCCTTTTCGGGTGTGGCGCGCGGAACTGGACCCCGAGATCAATTCCGACCGCGAAGCGTGGGCCGGCATCAAATATCCCGATGACATATGGAATGAAATTATCCTTGCCGCCGACATCCCCGGCGTGACTTCAGCGCCCAAACTGCAGCCGATCTCCACCCGTATTGTCATGCTGCAGACCGGAATGCGTGCACCCATGGGCATCAAGGTTAAAGGGCCGGACCTGCCGACCATCGAAAACGTGGCCATGCAGTTGGAAGACCTGCTCAAGCAGATTCCCTCTATTTCGCCTCTCACGGTGCTGGCTGACCGGGTGGTGGGCAAACCCTATCTCGAAATCAACATCGACCGGAAAGCCATTGCCCGTTACGGCATCCAGATGGCCGGGGTCCAGGAAGTCATATCGGCCGCTGTCGGCGGCAAGATCCTTACCACCACTGTTGAGGGCAGAGAGCGCTATCCGGTCCGTGTCCGCTACCTGCGGGAACGCCGCGACTCCCTTGAAGAGCTGGAAAAAATCCTGGTTGCCGCCCCGGGCGGAGAACAGGTTCCATTGATCCAGCTGGCCGATATCAGGTACGTCCGCGGACCACAGGTTATCAAGAGCGAGGACACCTTCCTGACCGCCTATGTGTTATTCGACAAGCAGAAAGGTTTTGCCGAGGTCGATGTCGTGGAGCAGGCCCGGTCCTTCCTCGATAACAAAATACAGAAGGGTGAACTGGAAATACCCGCAGGAGTATCCTATACCTTTGCCGGCAGCTACGAAAACCAGATCCGGGCCCAGAAAAAGCTGGCGGTCATTCTTCCCCTGGCGCTGCTGATAATCATGGTGATCCTCTACCTCCAGTTCAAATCTCTGCTGACCACCATGATGGTCTTCTCCGCCATCCTGGTGGCCTGGTCCGGCGGTTTCATGATGATCTGGCTCTACGGGCAGGAGTGGTTCCTCAACTTCTCCCTGTTTGAAACCAGTATGCGGGAGCTATTTCAGGTCCAGCAGATCAACCTGTCGGTGGCGATATGGGTCGGTTTCCTGGCCCTGTTCGGCATAGCAACCGACGACGGGGTGCTGATGGCTACCTACCTTGACGATTCCCGATCGAATTTCAAGGCCACGGACCGGGAGGAAATCCGCAAAATGGTCATCGAAGGAGCAGAGCGCCGCATCCGCCCGGCCCTGATGACCAGCGCCACAACCATCCTGGCCCTGGTGCCGATCCTGACCTCCACAGGCAGGGGCGCCGATATCATGGTCCCCATGGCCATCCCCTCCTTCGGCGGGATGTCCATTGCCCTGCTCACCGTTTTCGTTGTTCCCGTTCTCTACTGCTGGCGGGAGGAACGCAGGCTTGGTTAAGCCACGTGCGACACTGCTGCAACTCGGGCATTACAACCGACAATTCAATATCGCCAATATTATCCCCGACTCCACGTGTGGAGAGCAGACGAGCCTGCATTAACAAAAAGTTGCCAGATTGATCATTCCGGACAGGCAGGACGCCTGCTATTGCTTCCGGAAAGAGACAGGTCGTATACATGTTTTTCAAAAATAACTGTCCCAACTGGCATGATTATTGATAAACCAGTTGTATGGTGATCAATGTCGCAAACATTTCTGCCTGCATCCTGGACATGGACGGTGTTGTTACCAATACAGCCCGTATCCATGCTGACGCCTGGAAACAGATGTTCGATGAATTTCTGGCCCACCTCGCCAGGGATGAAGGTAGACAGCTTGAGCCGTTTGATATCGAAAAGGATTACCGGGACTATGTGGATGGAAAACCGCGGTATGACGGGGTGGAAAGTTTTCTTGCCTCCCGGGATATAACCCTGCCGCAGGGCAGCCCGGAAGATCAACCAGGCATGAAGACGGTTTGCGGGCTTGGCAACCGGAAGAATGATCTTTTCCTGAAAATCCTGAACCGCGAGGGAGCAGAACCGTATAAGTCGACACTTCGATTTATTGCAAAGGGGCGGGATGCCGGTATTCGCTTCGCATTGATTTCGGCAAGTCGAAATGCCGGAAGGGTAATAGAGGTTGCGAAGCTTAAGTCCCTGTTCGAGGTGATAGTCGACGGAACAATCGCTGAGGAGCTTGATATTGCCGGCAAACCGGCTCCGGACATCTTTCTGGAGGCTGCCAGGAGACTGCAGACGGATCCAAAACGTGCGATGATCATCGAAGATGCCGTGGCCGGCGTGCAGGCGGGCAAAAAGGGCAACTTTGCCCTCACCATAGGAATTGACCGCAACAACCGGACCGCCGCCTTAACAAAAGCCGGTGCAGATATGGTGGTACGGGATCTGGCAGAACTTTCACTCTGTGATACAACTGCACCGGGAGACCAATTGCCTTCGGCCCTGGACGAGCAGGATGCTATTTTCAACCGGCTGCAGGAAGGCACGCCCGCGATCTTCCTTGATTATGACGGCACGCTGACGCCCATTGTCGACAACCCTGCGGCAGCAAAGCTTGACAAGCACGGCCGCCGGATTCTCCGAAAAGTATCGCAACATCTTTTTGCAGCAGTGATCAGCGGACGGGGACTGGAAGACATTCAAAAAATGGTTGGAATCGACGAACTGATCTACGCCGGCAGCCACGGATTCGAAATCAGTGACGGCTCCGGCTATTTCGAAGGCCGACCTGAAAAAAAAAGATATCTGGAGGCCCTGCAGGATGCGGAGAAGCAACTCAGATCAATTGCCGGGGAAATGCCCGGAGTAAAAATCGAACGCAAGCCCTATGCCGTTGCCGCTCATTACAGGAATGTTTCAGCAGAGTTTATTCCGCCGCTTGAACAAAAGATCAATGACATTGAAACCAGCTCAGCCGAACTGAAAAAAACTTCCGGGAAAAAAATATTCGAACTGCGCCCTGCCGTTGACTGGCATAAAGGACAAGCCCTGCGGAAAATGATCGAACATTTTCATACCGATTGTTCCAGGGTAACGCCGCTCTACATTGGTGACGACACAACGGACGAGGATGCCTTCTGCGAAATTGCCGAGAGCGGCGTCGCCATCCTGGTCAGTGAAGAGCCGCGTTCAACCGCTGCCCGGTACCGGCTGCGAAATCCTTCTGAAGTGTTGACATTCCTGGAAAACCTGGCAGATATGGCCGGCACGGAGTTATTCGGTGACAAATGGACCCTGACCTACGAAGGCTTTGAGCCGGAAGATGAAAATCTCCGGGAAGTGCTCTGCGCTCTCGGCAACGGATACTTGGCCAGTCGCGGTGCCGCTCCGGAATCCCGGGCCGGCCGCAGTCACTATCCCGGCACCTATATTGCCGGTTGTTACAACCGCCTTCAGAGCAGGGTTGACGGCCGGGTCATCGAGAATGAAAGCATGGTCAATGTTCCCAACTGGCTGCCTCTCACTTTCCGGCTCGAAGACGGCCCCTGGTTCGACATCTCCGCGGGAGACCTCACCGATTACCGCCAGCATCTTGATATAGCGACCGGAATTCTGACCAGGATCTTCTGTTTCATTGATGGACAAAAAAGAGAAATACGCGTGGCCGAACGCCGTTTGATCAACATGAACTCTCCCCATCTTGCCGCCCTGGAAACGGAGATCACCCCCGTGAACTGGTCAGGCACTATCACCGTCCGCTCGGCTGTTGATGGAAGGATATCCAACACCCTGGTCGCCCGCTACCGGCAATTAAATAATGACCACCTGATTGCCGGAAACCAGGGGACTGCGGACAAAGGAAAAATCATCTGGCTGCAGGTTGAAACCAGGCAGTCGCATATCCGGATATCCACGGCATGCCGGACGCGATTTTCTGTAAGCAGAAAGACGGTGGCCCCGGAACTCCGCATCATTAACGAAGCCGGGTATATAGGCCAGGAGGCTGCTATTGCTGTCCATGAGGGAGAAACACTGCGTATAGAGAAGACAGCATCCTATTATCATTCCAGGGATAACGCCATATCCGAAAGTTCTGAGGCTGCGCAGCATGAAGTTGCCCAGGCCGCAGATTTCGAGACCATGCTCAAAGAACATCAGCGGGCATGGCAGCATCTCTGGCAGCGTTGCGGCATTAATCTGGAGGCGGCAAACAGCAGGGTTTCCCAGATACTGAACCTGCATATCTTTCATCTTCTGCAGACGGTGTCGGTTCATTCCATTGACCAGGACGTCGGTATTCCGCCCCGAGGTCTGCACGGTGAGGCCTACCGGGGACTGATCATGTGGGACGAACTCTTTGTTTTTCCCTTTCTCAATCTCCGCATCCCTGATCTTACCAGGGCCCTGCTCCATTACCGCTATCGCCGCCTCCCGCAGGCAAAAAGAGCGGCAAGAGATGCCGGCTTCAGCGGTGTCATATTTCCATGGCAGAGCGGCAGCAACGGGAGAGAGGAGGCTCAGACTCTGCACCTGAACCCCGAATCAGGGCACTGGGTCCCGGACAATACCCACCTGCAGCGGCATATCAATATTGCGGTGGCCTATAACGTCTGGCTGTACTACCAGGTAACCGGTGACCTTGATTTCATGTCATTCTACGGAGCGGAAATGATCATCGAGATCGCCCGATTCTGGGCAGACATTGCCTGCTACAATGAATTGCTCGACAGGTATGAAATCAAGGGCGTCATGGGGCCCGACGAATTCCATACAGGTTATCCGGATACCGAAGAGCCCGGGCTCAACAACAATACATATACCAATGTCATGGCGGTGTGGCTTTTCTGCCGTGCCCTGGACGTCCTGGATATTTTGCCGCCGAACAGGCTCCAGCCGCTGTGGGAAAATCTTGCCATGGAACAGAAGGAGCTTGACCGCTGGAACGATATAAGCCGAAAAATGCGCCTGGTGTATCATGACGGCGACATTCTCAGCCAGTTTGAGGGGTATGATGAACTGGAGGAGTTCAACTGGGAGAAGTATCGGAACAAATACGGCAACATTCATCGCCTTGACCGCATACTGGAAGCAGAACAGGACACTCCGAACCGCTATAAAATCTCCAAGCAGGCCGATGTGCTCATGCTTTTTTACCTGCTGTCCGCCGATGAACTCGGGCAGCTGTTTAAACGGATGGGATACCCTTTTCCCTATGAAACAATTCCCAGGACTATTGAGTATTATCTCAAGCGCACCGTGCATGGCTCGACATTGAGCCGTGTGGTGCACGCCTGGGTCCTTGCGAGATCACGGCGCGAGCAGTCCTGGAACCTGTTCTGCGATGCCCTCAATAGCGACGTATCCGACATCCAGGGCGGCACCACCCATGAAGGCGTCCATCTCGGAGCCATGGCCGGCACGGTGGACTTGATGCAGCGCTGCTACACCGGCATGGAAACACGTGATGATGCGATCTGGTTCAATCCTGCCCTCCCCACGGAAGTCAGGAAACTGTCTTTCAATATCCACTACCGGCACCACTGGCTCAACGTATCCATTCACAAGGAAAAAATGACCGTTGCCAGCCAGGACATGTTCGGCGCTCCCATAAAAGTAGGACTATGGGAGACGTTACAGGAACTCAAGCCGGGCCGAACCATTGAACTTGATTTAAGACGTTGAGCAGCATGGCGGGAAAAGTTCTGAGACATCGGCACGAATGGTATAGAGCAGCTATTAACCGCAAATAAAGATGTCTATCAACGACCCCAACAATATCCATGTTCAGTCTGAAGCTGACTGATCAGTGACTGAATAATAATCTGATATTGTACAGGACGAATGTCCTGCCGGACCGGAATCGGATCCGCATATTCGTATTACCCGCCTTTTTTTACGAGAATTCTTTCTGCCTCTGCCAGGCCCAGATAACTGTGCCTCATCGTGCTCCAGGGGTCTTCCGTTTGCCCAAGCCGCTGAAAAATGTTGCCAATGGTGCATGACCTGGGGCCGACTGAACCATTTTCAACTTCATGCCAGTGAATCGGAACGGCAATCGGGGCCGAAGCCCTGGCCCGGACGCTGTAGGGGGCGACGGAAGTCTGCGCATAGGCATTCCGGTTGGTATCTATGAAGAGTCTTCCCTGCCGTTTCCGAATGATCTGCTGGGTGGTCATTTCAACCGGATGCTTTTGGGCCAGGCTGTCGGCAATTCTGCGGGCCAATCCACGAACGCTGGCATATTTCTTTTTTCTGAGCAGGGGGACAGTCACATGGATGCCGCGTGATCCGGTGGTCATGGCAAAAGATTTCAGTCCCAGTTCCCTGAGAAAATCGCGCAGCTGGATGGCAGCCATCCGGATTTTCGCGAAATCTCCGTTTCCGGGATCCAGGTCGAAAATCATGCGATCAGGGTAATGAAGGCGATCACTACGACTGAGCCAAAGGTGAAAAGTAATGGATGCCTGATCGGCCATGTACACAAGTGATGCCGCATTGTTGCAAATGGCATGGGTGATTTTGCCTTCTTTTTTGGGAACGCTTACCCGCCTGATCCAGGAGGGAAAATAGTCCGGCACATCCTTGTGATAAAAATCATTGCCTTCGATCCCGTCCGGATACCGGTGCATCATCAGCGGACGATCCTTCATGTACGGGAGCATGACCTTGGCTATCTTCCTGTAATATTCAATCAGATCGCCCTTGGTGATTTCGTCCTTTGCAAAAAAAAATTTGTCTTCGTGTGAAGTTTCAACCTTATATCTGCCGAAATGAAGGATGCTCATATGCCCGATTTTCTTTCAGATATACGCCGACTTATCCCTTTTCCCTCTTTATGACTATTCCTGACGGAAGACCCGTTTCCAAGCACTTGCTACACTTTCTTTTTCCGCCAGCCCAAAGGCTCGGCAGCCTCAACTACATCCTCATCATGCGGACGGACACCGGGTTTATCTACGATCTGTACCGTAGTAGCCTGCAGGCCCTTTTCGCCGGGAACCGCAGTATAGTTTACACCCGTTCCCGGTTCCAGCCGGTTGAAATCATTGTTGAGAACGCTGTTGCGGTGAAAGTAGATCTCCTCGCCGTCCAGGGATCTGATAAAACCATAGCCCTCATCGGTAAAAATTTTAATGACCAGGGCCATCATGGACTGCTGCGGAGGACTTTTCATCACAGCCTGCTGTTTTTCCACCAGTCTTTTCAAGCGTCGGTGCGCAGATTTAAATGCATTCTTGAGTGCTGTCGGCAGATCATCGGTTGCTTCCTTGATACCAGACTTGTGCGTTACCACCAGGTTATTATTCGGCGGAAAACGCATTTCAATGCGAATCTTGAAAGGATTGGCGGTATTCTGGCTTTTCTGGTTCAGTTTGATGCCGATCCGGCAGCTTATCAAATCGTCACACACTTTTTCCAGTTTGGTTGCATCCTTCCGGATCAGCTGCTCCAAAGACTCACTCCGTGATAATCCATGGAAGGATATTTCAAGAGGAACTCGCATATTCTGATTACCTCCATCGTTAGGCAAATGGTTTTCACTCTCTATTAATTAATTACCTACAAGCTCTGTGCCACATTTCCAGACAATCAATAAATCATTTTTATGCGCAATTTACTTCATCAACATCTTCATTCCAGCTCTTTTGATCCCATCCTCGTGCCATAACAACCGTCGTAGCTCTGCTCATCCCGGTCAAACCAATTTGCTGTTGAAGCAGGAGGGATACGGTTACGAAAAAACATCGGCTATCTACAACCGGATTCCGGGATTACAGGAATTCATTCCTGTAAAACAGGATAACAGGATTCTGTTTCTATCTGGACTGCCGGTCCGGGGAAAAATTCTCCAGCTCCGCAATCAGTTCCCGGTTCTGCTGCGCAGAGGTGCGGCTTTTTGCCCGGAGGGCCATGGCCAGGGCTTTCGGGATATTGAGTGCCTGCCCCCCGGCCAGTTTAGAAATATAATCTGCCCGGTAACCGGGATCAACGCGCAGCGACCAGTTGTCGTCGATGACGGTTCCAGGTTTATTGTATGCCTGCCTGATACCGAGAAGATCGGTAAAAAACACCATGATATTACGGGCTGGGCCGATGAACAGATCGGCAAATTTTGCCTGGACAAGTGGTCCGGCATCAAGGGCGATGCGTTCCGCCCATCCGGTTCGTTCATCTTCAGGAATGCGCATGCGCGCGGCCAGATATCGCGCCTGTTGCCGGGAAACTCCGCTCTCGATCCATTCCTCGGCTTTCTGCCAGACGGGTGGGGTGTCATGGTTGCCGAGCATCAGCCAGTCTTCGGGCTGGGCATTTTCACTGCGATATACATCATGGGGATCACCGAGATCTGCTTTCTGCGTAACCCTGAACCGGCCGAGACTGTAGATTTCCATGACGCGTTTTATCGGATAGGGCTGGGTGCTGAGAATTTCGCAGGCAATTTCATGTGCGCCGCGCGAGCTGTCGCGGGCTGAATCCATAATTACATCAAGGAGAAGCGCATAACGGCGGACCTGTTCGGGGTCGAGGTCGAGCACCCAGTTGTCTTCATGACGCTGTGCCTGTCTATTGAGCTGGTCCGGTCGGACAATAGCGAATTCGGCAAGTTCCGGATGCTCGACAACAGCAGGCGAGGCAAAAAGACGGGCGCCCTGCTGCACCTCGCGGACCGGGTTTTCCCGGTTCGCGCGATAGACCCATGGGCAGACCAGACCGTGCGGGTGATCAATGCGCAGGCCGTCGAATTCCGCAAACATTTTATCCGCGCGTTCCCGCAGGAAGCGGACCGCCGGACCGGGATGCCTTACCCCGTCGATATCGCGGAAACAGTATTGCCGTGGGTCCAGCACCGGGTAGTTCCAGGGTTGTCCCTCCGGATTGGTGCGGCTGGGAGGGGCTCCCATGACATAGTCGCGCAGCAGAAAGGATTGGACACGCCAGGCATCGCGCCCGGAAAGGCCGATCTGGAAATCGCCGAAAAGTTTCAGGCCGATCTGCCGGCATCTGTTTCTGCATTCGTCATGTTGCCGGGCAAGCAAATATTGGGTGAAAGAATAGTCCTCAACAGCCTCCCGGTGGCGGGAAAACAGCCCGTTGACCCGCCTTTGCGCTGCTACCGCGCAGCCGGGAGGAGGATTGAACAGGTGCCTGTCGAGGCGGGCGTTTTTTCCTTCCTGCCATTGCTTCCAGTTTTTTCCGCCATATTCCTGCCGTAAAATCTCATACAGGGCGTCGCGGTCAAGCCATCCGGCATTGCGCTGTCGGTATGCGTCGAAGGATTCGACAGGTGCTGCGATTTTTTTTTGTCTGAGCCGGGCCTGATACCGTTGAAAAAGTCCGGTAGAAATTTTCCCAACGGCCATTCTGGCAAAGGATTCGTGAACACGGTCATCCTGGAACTGCCGGGCCTTGACGACTGCGGCAAGCATTTCCGGATCGACCAGATTCCATGGCTCCCCGGTGAGTCTCAGCGGCGCCAGCGAAAGAGGATTTTTTGAAAAAAAGGTGCCGTCATAGGGAGAAGGATTGACAGAGGTGGTTATTCCCTGCGGCCCAAGCTGTATTCCGTTAAAACCGAGGGAGCCGACAAAATTAAAAAATTCCTCCGCGCCTCTGGAATAGGGTGTGCCGCGACCGAGGTCCTCTTCCGGAAGGCCCGGGAAAGAGGCATCATGGATGCCGAGCAGGAAATTGCGGATACCGAGAATTTCCAATGCTGCTTGTATTTTCGGTTGCAAGGCGGCAAAATTTATCTGCATCATTCTGCCCGGCATGCTGTTTCTGCACCATTCATCTCATCGCCATCCGGAACGAAAATCTCATTACTGAACAAAATTCAAGTAAAGCAGCATTGGTACGCAATTGTCAAGCCTGCGCAGCATGCAGTCGGATGCAGCCGGGACTGTGAGCATGGCTATTCTGTCATATCGGGTTTGTTCGTATCTGGCAGGCGAATTGCCGAACCTTGCATGAAAAGTTTCATCAGGTCCAGGAAAAAGGAGGTATTGCATGAAAGTAGGATAAGCCTATCACGGCATCGGCGCCGCTCTTTCGCGGATCATTAAAGCCATTCGTGATGATGAGGGAGCAGTCCTGACCATTGCCGGTCTCTGCACACGCATCGAAGGGATTTCCGGGGTCAGTCTGTCGGTTTCCAGAATCCTCGGGGCGCAGGGGATTGCCGCCGAACTTTGGCCGTCCCTGTCGGATGAGGAGTACCGGGAACTGGAACGCAGCAGCAGGATTCTGCAGGATGCCGCCGGTGAACTGGGCTACTAGCTCGCATTTTTCAGCCGGAAAACCAGGATGGCCAGAGGCGGCAGGGTGATATTGAGTGATTGATTTTCACCATGCACCGACAGGGGGGTTGCCTCCTTGCCCCCGAAATTTCCCTGGCCGCTGCCCCCGTAAAGGGGAGCGTCACTGTTCAGGACTTCCTTCCAGTATCCCATCTCCGGGACTCCCAGCCGGTAATTATGCCGGGGAACCGGGGTAAAATTGCCGATGCAGACCAGAGTATTGCGGGGATCCTTTCCCCGTCGGATATAACTGAAAACGCTCTGCCGGCTGTCATTGCAGTCGATCCAGGAAAAACCGGCCGGGTCGGCATCCAGTTCATACATCGCGGGCTCGCCGCGCAGAAAGGTATTGAGGTCCCGCACCCAGCGCTGCATGCCCTGGTGGAAGGGATACCGCAGCAGCGGCCATTCAATGCCGGCATCATGATCCCATTCCGACCACTGGCCTATTTCGCATCCCATGAACAGAAGTTTCTTGCCCGGATGGGTAAACATATAGCCGTACAGCAGGCGCAGGTTGGCAAATTTACGCCATTCGTCGCCGGGCATTTTTCCGATCATCGAGCCCTTGCCGTGGACAACTTCGTCGTGGGAGACGGGCAGGATAAAATTCTCGTGAAAGGCATACTGGAGGCTGAAAGTCAGCCGGTGGTGGTTGAAGGAACGGTAGAGGGGATCATTGCGCATGTATTCGAGGGTGTCGTGCATCCACCCCATGTTCCATTTAAAACCGAAACCGAGCCCTCCCAGATAGGTCGGCCGGGAAACCATGGGATAGGAGGTGGATTCTTCGGCACAGGTTATGACATCGGGATGTTCCCGGTAGACCAGTTCGTTGAATTTTTTCAGGAAATCAATGGCTTCAAGATTTTCCCGGCCGCCGAAGCGGTTGGGTATCCATTCCCCTTCCCGGCGGGAATAATCAAGGTAGAGCATGGAGGCAACGGCGTCGACGCGCAGGCCGTCGATGTGATAAACCTCGAGCCAGAACAGGGCGTTGGACAGCAGAAATTCCGCCACTTCCAGCCGGCCGTAGTTAAAGATAAAGGTTCCCCAGTCCATTTGCTCTCCCTGACGCGGGTCGGCATGCTCAAAGAGATGGGTGCCGTCAAAGAATCCCAGGCCGTGGGCATCGCGAGGGAAATGGGCCGGCACCCAGTCAAGAATGACGCCGATGCCTTGCTGGTGCAGAGTATCCACCATGTACATGAAATCCTGCGGGGTGCCGAAACGGCTGGTGGGTGCAAAATAGCCGATGGCCTGGTATCCCCAGGAGCCGTCAAAGGGATGTTCATTGACCGGCAGCAGCTCAACATGGGTAAAGCCCATGTGACAGACATACTCGGCAAGCCTGGCGGCTATGTCCCTGTAATTCAGCCAGCCGCCGTCCTCGCTGCGCATCCATGAGCCGAGATGCACCTCGTAGATGGAAACAGCCGCTTCATGGCTCCGGCGGTGCCGCCGGGATTCAAGCCATTCCCGGTCATGCCATTGGTACCCGGAGAGGTCCCAGACAACCGAGGCGGTGGCCGGTCGTATTTCACAGTAAAAGCCATAGGGATCGGTTTTTTGGGTTTGATAACCGTTCAACTTTGAGAGGATGTCAAATTTATACAGTGCTCCCTTGCCGACGCCGGGGATGAACCCCTGCCAGTATCCGGATTTGTTTATTCTTCGCAGCGGATTGGCCGACCCATCCCAGTCGTTGAAATCACCGATGACGGCGACGTTCCGTGCATTCGGCGCCCAGAGGGCAAAAAAGGTCCCCTTCCCCTTGTCGGTTTCGACGATATGGGCGCCGAGTTTTTCCCAGCACCGGTAATGGGTCCCTTCGGAGAGGAGGTGCAGATCGTATTCGGTAATGAAATCGTTCGGTCCGGTCATTTTTCCCGCCTGGTTGTTTTTTTCCCGTCAATGATGTCGATGATGCCGGCCAGCGGGATATGCATCCAGTCGGGCCGGTTGTTCAGTTCATATTTCAATTCATAGAATACCTTTTCCAGGAGAAAGATTTCCAGGATGAATCCGGCATCCGTTTTCGGCAGAAAAGGGGCGTCGCCGGCAGTATCGAAATAGGACTTGAGAAAAACAGTGCATATCCATTCATACCATGCCCTGCCCCAGGGCTGAAGTTTTACCCGCTCCGTATCGCTTTCGGCTGACGCGGATAAAGCGCTGCTGACCGCATACTGGAAGGAGCGGATCATGCCGGCGATATCCTTTAAAGGCGAATTTTTGCTGCGCCTCTCCGCCAGCGGTCTCAAGGGTTCACCTTCAAAGTCCAGGAGGATGAAATCATTGTCGTTCGTCCGCAGCACCTGACCGAGGTGATAATCACCATGATGCCTGATCAGGAGGCCCAGGTTTTCGCCGATGTCGGCGGCACTTCCGATCCTTCCCAGAAGATCGGGACCCTCGACCAACACCCGGTCGGCTTGTTTGCGGACTGACGGAGAAACATCGGAGATGGCTGCTCCCAGCATAGCCAGTACTTCCTGAACTTCCCGGGATATTGTTTCGGCAAGCTGTTCGGTGAATACGGCAGTCGCCTTTACCGGTTTGAATTGCGCATTCTTTTTCTCCTGCGCCAATGCCAGGTGAAACTGGGCGGTTCGCCGGCCCAGCGTCCCGGCCGCCTCAACATATCCAGGGTCCATGGATACGAAAAAATCAGGGGGTTTTATACGGAAATCCTCCGCAAACGAATCGTTCCTGCCCGGTGCCCGCGTTCCGGCAGCGGCCATTTTCGCGGCTTTTGCGAAATAATTTTTCAAGGCGAAGAGAGTATAGGACCACCCGTCTCCCCGGTTGGGGATAAATTCCTGCAGCATGCCAATGGTTGCCATGCCGCCGGCAGGACCAGTGTAGTGCAATGTTCCCGCGACCCTGGCGATGCCGGTGAACCTGCTCTTCTCGGTGAGGAAAAGACTCATCTCCACATCGGGGTTTGCTCCTTCTTCGAGTTTCCGATAGAGCTTGAGGACAAATGATTCCCCGATAATAATCGAGGTATTGCTCTGTTCCACACCGAGTTTTCTTACTTCGGCACAGGGGTTGCCGGCGCCGATTAAATCCTCGTAGGCGTCGGTGGGCATGGCCCTGATGGTTCCATTTTCACTGGTACGGTAGCGGCGGCCGTCGCTTATGGCGGTGAAGAGAATATCACAGGAAGCCCTGTCCATCAGGGCGTCATAGAGGATGCCTTCGCCCCGCCGGTTTTTCACGCCGGCCACGATGCTGCCCGGAATTTCTTCGGCGAGCAGTTGCGCCGGCGGCCCCTGGACAATTTTCAACGGCATCACGTAAACTTCCTCTTCACCGGTTTCGTACCGTACCTGGAGGAAGGTGATATAAAATGATGCACCCAGCTTGCACCAATCAACCATCCTGCAGGAGGAAAAATCCTTAGCCTTGCCGCGGAACCATCTCTGGCCGGCCAGAAAGGATGGCAGGATGTCGTTGCCGAGGGCGAAGAGATATTCCGGCTGCAGCAGCGTATCCCACATATCATCCAGGGTCAGCTGCGGAACCTGCTGCAGGGTTTTCGTTCCGACGTTGCCCGCCTTGATCGGTTCAGCCTGCGGTTCGAGCCTGAACCAGTAAAAACTGTGCGGTCCCAGGGTGATGAAATAGGGCAGGTCGCCGATTGGCGGAAATTCCGTTCTGCCGATCATTTCCACGGGAATTCGTCCCCTGAATTCGGATAGATCCAGTTCGGCGGGCTGCACGAACCTTGAGAGATTGGCGACCACCAGGATGATTTCTCCCATGTAACGGCGGATATAGGCGAGAATCGCCCTGTTGGGCGGGCGGAGAAAATCCATGCTGCCGCGGCCCAGGGCCTTGTGCTGGCGGCGCAGGGCGATCATCCGGCGCATGAAATGGAGCATGGATGAAGGATTGCGCTCCTGCGCCTCCACGTTAACCGACTGGTAGCCGTAGACCGGATCCATGATCACCGGCAGATACAGGCCGGCAGGGTCGGCCCTGGAAAAACCACCATTTCTGTCCATGTTCCATTGCATCGGGGTGCGGACGCCGTCCCGGTCGCCGAGAAAGATATTGTCGCCCATGCCGAGTTCGTCGCCGTAATAGATGACCGGTGAGCCGGGCATGGAAAAAAGCAGTGAGTTCAGCAACTCCATGCGGCGGCGGCTGTTGTCGAGCAGGGGGGCGAGGCGGCGGCGGATGCCGATGTTCAGCTTCATCCTGCTGTCCATGGCATATTCCCGGTACATGTAGTCGCGTTCGGCATCGGAGACCATTTCCAGGGTCAGTTCATCGTGATTGCGCAGGAAAAGCGCCCATTGACAGCTTTCCGGGATGGGAGGCGTGCGATCGAGTATGTCGGTAATCGGATGCCGGTCTTCCTGGCGCAGGGCCATGAACATCCTGGGCATCAGGGGAAAATGAAAGGCCATATGACATTCATCGCCGTCACCGAAATAGGGCAGGACATCCTCGGGCCACTGATTGGCCTCGGCAAGAAACATGCGGCCGGTATAGTGCTGGTCGAGGTATTTGCGGAACTGCTTGAGAACGGCGTGGGTTTCCGGCAGATTTTCATTGTTGGTCCCTTCGCGGACGCAAAGATACGGCACCGCGTCGAGACGCAGTCCGTCGACGCCCATGTCGAGCCAGTAGCGCATGGCCTTGAGAACCGCCTTGACGACCTGCGGATTGTTGTGATTCAGATCCGGCTGATGCGAAAAGAAGCGGTGCCAGTAGAAGGCCTTGGCCTCGGCATCCCAGGACCAGTTTGATGCTTCGGTATCGGTGAAAATAATCCGCGTTTCCGGAAACCGCGTGTTGGTATCGCTCCAGACATAGTAATTCCGGCGGGCCGATCCGGTCTTTGCCCTTCTCGCCGCCTGAAACCAGGGGTGCTGATCGGAAGTATGATTGATAACCAGTTCGGTAATGACCCGGATTCCGCGGTGGTGCGCTTCCCGGACAAAGGTCCTGAAATCCCGCAGACTCCCGTAGCCGGGATGAATGCCCCGGTAATCGGAAATATCGTAACCGTCATCCCTGAATGGCGACGGGTAAAAAGGCAGCAGCCACACAGCGGTGACGCCGAGCTGCCGGATATAATCAAGTTTTTCAATCAGGCCGCGAAAATCTCCGGTACCGTCGTCGTTGCTGTCCTTGAATGCCTTGACGTGCAACTCGTAGATTATCGCATCCTTGTACCACAGGGGATCGGATTTTAAAGCGGGCATGGGTAAACTCTTTTTACATGAAGTAGTCGAAGTCGCGTTCGGTCCGTAGTTTCCGCCGCAGGAGAAAAATCTGCGCCGGGCTGGCGCCCGGATCAAGCCGGACGAAATTCCGGCGGCCCTGCCACAGGAAGCGGTTGTCAAAGAGAAGTTCATGCACCTGGAAAACCTCCTTTTCACTGATGCCGAATTCCTCGAGCGGCACCTCCAGCCACCCTTCCTGGACATGGTGGGGATCGAGATTCACTGCGACCAGGATAATATTGGCAAGGTCGTCGGTGCTCTTGCCGTAAAAGATGATCTGTTCATTATCCACCGGATAAAAGGAAAGTCGGCGGTTGGAAGCGAGGGCGGCATTGCTGCGGCGAATGGTGTTTATCCTGGTGATAAAGGCGCGGATATTGCCGGGCGTGTTCCAGTCGCGGGGTTTTATTTCGAATTTCTCCGAATTGAGATACTCTTCCGTTCCCGGCACCGCCTCGCTCTCGGCCAGTTCGTAGCCGCTGTAAATACCGTAGCATGAAGAAAGTGTCGCGGCAAGAACCAGACGGGAAATAAAGGCCGGCCGCCCGCCGAACTGGAGATATTCCGGCAGGATGTCCGGGGTATTGGCAAAAAAATTCGGCCGGAAATATTCCCTGACATCGGTATTGACCAGCTCACGAAGATAGGCGGTCAGATCATACCTGGTATTGCGCCAGGTAAAATAGGTATAGGACTGGCTGAACCCGGCCTTTGCCAGCGCATACATCATCCGCGGCCGGGTAAAGGCCTCGGAGAGAAAGACGACTTCCGGGTATTCGCGGCGCACCCCGGCGATAAGCCATTCCCAGAAAGGCAGAGGCTTGGTATGCGGGTTGTCCACCCGGAAAATGCGCACTCCGTGTTCAATCCAGAACAGAACGATGCTTTTTAGTTCATGCCAGAGTGACTGCCACTCCTCACAGTCAAAGGAAAACGGATAAATGTCCTCATATTTTTTCGGCGGGTTCTCGGCAAATTTGATCGTGCCGTCGGGACGGTGCCGGAACCATTCGGGATGTTCGCGGACATAGGGATGATCGGGCGAGCACTGGAAGGCGATATCAAGAGCAATTTCAAGTCTCTGGCTGCGGGCGCTTGCGACCAGATGGGCAAAATCCTCCAGGGTGCCGAGGTCGGGATGGACCGATTTATGTCCCCCCTCCCGGGAACCGATGGCCCAGGGGCTGCCGGGATCCTCTGCCGCTCCGGCCAGGACGTTGTTGCGGCCTTTGCGGTTGGTGCGGCCGATGGGATGTATAGGCGGAAAATAAAGAACATCAAAGCCCATGCGGACGATTTCCGGGATCAATTTCTCGGTATCTTTGAAAGTTCCGCTTCTGCCTGGATCTGAAATGACGGAGCGGGGAAATATTTCGTACCAGGCGCTGAATGCGGCAATGGGCGGTTCAACCGTAACCGTGAGCGGAGGATCGGAAACCGCTTCCCGGGAGCGGTCGGGATAGCGATCCATCATGGCGCCGATGTCGGCGGCAGTCGCCCTGGCAACAAGATTTTCCCGGGGATCATCACTCTGCAGCATTACCGCGACAGTGCCCAGCCATTCACTGTCCGGCGTGCGGGCTCTGTCGGCGGCGGCTTGAATCATGGCCGCACCTTCCAACAGTTCGCTGGCGCCCCCCTGCCCGGCTTCGAATTTTTTGGCCAGATCCCTCTGCCAGGTGGAGAAGTGATCAACCCATGCCTTGATCCTGTACCGGTACATGCCGGGAGTCTCGACCTGAAACTCCGCCGCCCACAAATCAATTGCCAGGCAGGTCATGGGCAGTTCCGTCCACTCCTCTTCCATGGACCGGACATCCAGCACCGCTTTCAGCAGGTCATGGCCGTCGGCAAAAACAGAGGCCGTCACCCTGACCTTTTCTCCCACTGCCCGTTTGATTGGAAAACGGCCGCAATCTATCCGCGGTTTGATATCTTCAATCCAAACCCGGGAGGCCTTATTCCCGGGAAGCTTTTCCGGCCCCTGACCCTGTTGCATAGTTTCTCACGGTGGCATACTTTTTGTTAAGATAGACTTCTATTGACCGGACATCACAATATCGATGCCAGATTCGGCACCATTGAATTCGGTTACCCATGACCTCGCATCGCCCCTCATTGCGGCGGAAAAGTGCATTGAAACTGCCGGCGGCACTGGGAAACCATGGACATTGCCCTGTCCGTCCTGAAGACCTCCTGCTCCTCCTCCCGCAAGGGAGGGGAAGAATATGCCTTCGGGGTGCCTTTAACAGAACAAACAGCAATTAATATGCCAATTTCATGGAAGAGCCCCTTCTACCGATATAAAGTACTTTTACCGTACTACCTGCTGGCCGTTATTGTGCCGGACCGCAATTTCTCTTCAGTTTCGCCTGAACAGAACGAATGAGCGGGCCGCCATTTCATATTCTTTCTTCACCGTTTTATTGCTGTCCCCTCCATAGCCCTCTTCATGGGTGTCAAACACCAGTTCCCATTCACCGTCCGGGGTGTCGTCAGGCAGGATGAAGGATACCGGGTCATCCCGGTTATTGAGAAAAATCAGCAGTGTCTGATCCCTGATAACATTTCCCTGTTCATCAATCTCCTCGATTACATCTCCGGCCAGGCGGAAACCGAAAGACTGCAGATCGGGCCGGTGCCAGTCCTCATCCGTCATCTCGCTGCCGTCCGACAGAAACCAGGTCAGATCCTTGACTTCGGAGCCGCTGATTTTTCTTCCCAGGAAAAATTTGCGCCGGTGCAGAACAGGATGTTTTTTGGTCAGGGCGACAACCCTGCGGGTAAAATCCAGCAGGCTGCGGCCCTCTTCCCCGATCTCCCAGTTGATCCAGGAAATTTCGTTGTCCTGGCAATAGGTGTTGTTGTTGCCTTCCTTGGTGTTCCCTGTCTCGTCGCCGGCCAGCAGCATGGGAACGCCCTGGGACAGGAAGAGGGTGGCGAGGAAATTTCTTTTCTGCTTTTCCCGCAGCTTTTTGATTGCCGGATCGTCCGTGGGTCCCTCAACACTGCAGTTCCAGCTCAGATTGTCATCCGTGCCGTCCAGATTGTCCTCGCCGTTGGCGTCATTGTGTTTCTCGTTGTAGGAAACAAGATCATTCAGGGTAAAGCCGTCATGGCAGGTGACAAAGTTGATACTCGCATAGGGCCGCCGGCCGCTGAGCTCGTACAGGTCGCTGCTGCCGGTCAACCGGTAGGCCAAATCACTCACTTGTCCCGGATCTCCCCGCCAGTAGCGCCGCGCCGTATCCCGGTATTTTCCGTTCCATTCGGCCCAGAGAACGGGAAAGTTTCCCACCTGGTAGCCACCCTCGCCCAGGTCCCAGGGTTCGGCAATGAGCTTGACCTGGGACAGGACCGGATCCTGGTGAATGATATCGAAAAAGGCTCCCAGCCGGTCAACATCGTGCATTTCCCGCGCCAGGGTCGCGGCCAGGTCGAAGCGGAAGCCGTCAACATGCATCTCAAGCACCCAGTACCGCAAACTGTCCATGATCAACTGCAGAACACGGGGGTGCATCATGTTCAGCGTATTGCCCGTGCCGGTATAATCCTGATAGTAACGCAGGTCATCGGAAACAAGACGGTAATAGGCGGCGTTGTCTATGCCGCGGAAGGAGAGGGTTGGTCCGAGGTGGCTGCCTTCGGCGGTATGATTGTAGACCACGTCGAGTATCACCTCCAGGCCCTCCTTATGCAGCGCTTTCACCATTTCCTTGAATTCAATGACCTGCTCTCCCCTTCTGCTGCATTGGCAATATCCGGCATGGGGAGCAAAAAAACCGATGGAATTATATCCCCAATAGTTGGCAAGTCCCTTTTCCCGCAAATGACGATCCGTGACAAAATGATGAACCGGCATCAGCTCGACGGCAGTGACGCCAAGTGATTTCAGGTGGCTGATGATCGCGGGATGGGTCAGTCCGGCATAGGTCCCCCGTATTTCAGGTTCCAGGTCCGGATGCAGGGCCGTGAATCCCTTGACATGCAGTTCGTAGATGAATGTCCTGTGCCACGGGTTCCTGAGAGGGAGGTCGTCTTCCCAGTCAAAGGTCGGGTCAATGACAGCGCATTTCGGCATGAACGGCGCGCTGTCCTCTTCACTTCGGGAGAGATCCGCCCTGTCGTCTCCGATAACGTAACCGAACATGGCGTCATCCCAGTCGATTATTCCGTTGATTGCCTTGGCATAGGGATCGAGCAGCAGTTTCGCCGCGTTGAACCGCTGCCCCGATTCCGGATCATACGGTCCGTGGACCCTGTAACCGTAAAGTTGTCCGGGCGTTATGTCCGGCAGATAGGAATGCCAGACCTGGTCGGTATGCTCCATCATCGGAATGCGCAAGGTTTCCCGCTCGCTGTCGGTGTCGTTGAACAAGCAGAGTTCAACCTTGTCCGCGTGCTCGCTGAACAGGGCAAAATTGCATCCTCGCCCGTCCCATGTCGCCCCCAGGGGATAGGCATTTCCCGGCAGTACTTTAACAGTCATTGTCTGTCCTCCTTTCTTCACACGTATTTGCCCGGCACCGTTCAAACATGGATTATTTTTAACTCGTATTGTTTCCCCTTCAAAGGATTCATATTATTCTATAACCTTACCGTGTGTATTACAAATCATTCCGTTTTCCATTTTCCATTACAGGCGGTCACTTGCTTCGGTTTTCTTGACTGGTAAACGGCAAGGCCAGGTGCAAGATCAATTATTCCTCATGTTGGTTTTACAACCGGCCTGAACAACTACTTTTTTTCACCTTACATTCAACTGCTTCAAGGTTAAACAAATCGGTCACAGCTTTTTTTTCGACAATCAGATTACAGAACGGGTATAGTAACCACTATATGATGCACAACTTTTTTGTTGTTTATTGCCATTCCATTGAAGCTTAGCATTTACCAGGAATCAGGATGCATTACGGCTGGACAGGAAAAATTCTCCGTATAGACCTCTCGACGGCAACCCATGACATCCTCCAACCGGATGAGGATATCTATCGCAAATTCATTGGCGGTAAAGGCATGGCCGGGCATTTTCTCCGCCCCCATGTCACCCTGGACTGGGACCATCCCGACATGCCCCTGCTGCTTTTCACCGGTCCCCTGGTTGGAACCATAGCGCCGACTTCCGGCAGATCCACGGTCATGTCCCGCTCCCCGCTCACCGGGACCGTGGCGGATTGCTCCGTGGGCGGCCGCCTGGGCTTCCAGCTCAAACGAGCCGGCTGGGACGGCATTATCATCACCGGCAAAGCTGATAATCTCTGCTCCATCGAAATTGAGGACAGCCATGTCCGCATCCATGATGCGGCACAATATCGAGGCAAAGATACCAACGACATTTTTGATGCATTTTTTGACGGCAGCCGCTCGGTCGCCGCCATCGGCACGGCAGCGGAAAACGGCGTTGCCTTCTCGTCACTGACCGTGGACAAGCACCATGCGGCCGGCCGCACCGGCATCGGACTCTGTTTTGGCGCCAAGAATATCAAGTTTCTCACTATTCACGGCACCGGCAAAATACCGGTCCGCAACAAAAAGGAACTCCTTAAGGCCCGGGAGGAGATCACCCGCCTCACCGCGGCCTCACCCATCCTCATGGGGGAGCAGGGTTTCTCCTGTTTCGGCACCGGCTCCATCTACGACCTTATGGACTCCCGCCGCATGATGCCCACCGACAATTTCCGCAAAACCCACTTTGACCGGGCCGGGGAACTGAACGCCTATGCTTACAAGGAAAACTATCTGCCCAAGAAATATGGCTGCATGGGCTGCCATATCCTCTGCAAGAAAATAGCCGGCAAAGGAAAAATGAAAGGCGGCTCCATGCCGGAATTTGAAACCATGTCTCACTTCACCGCCCTGATCGGCAATACGGACATGAAACTGGTCATGCAGGCCAACGAGCTGTGCAACCGGTTTGGCATGGATACCATCTCCGCGGCCGCCACCCTGGCCTGTTACCGCGAGATGAACGGCGGCATTGACTTGTCAGCGCATCTGCTGGACCTGCTGACCCAGATCGGCACGGCATCAACGGAGCTGGGCAGATCCCTGGGCCGGGGGTCCATGAAATATGCGCAAGGCATGCAACAGGACAGCCAGCCCTCCATGAGCGTCAAAGGTCTTGAACTGCCGGCCTATGACCCCAGGGGCGCGTACGGCATGTCGCTGGCCTACGCCCTTTCGACCCGCGGGGGCTGCCACCTGCGAGCCTACCCGGTCAGCCACGAGATCCTGCGCAAACCGGTGGCCACCGACCGCTTCACCTTCAGCGGCAAGGCCCGGATCATCAAAATCGCCGAGGACCAGAACGCCGTGGTCGACTCTCTTACCGCCTGCAAGTTTATTTTTTTCGCGGCCGGCCTGGAGGAATACGCCAGGGCGTATACCGCGGTTACCGGTGTTGAAACCACGGCCCAGGAACTGCTCAAGGCCGGCGAACGCATTTATTACCATGAGCGTATCATGAACGCCCTGAACGGCTTTACCGCCGCAGATGACGACCTGCCCATGCGCTTTTTTACCGAAGCCGGCAGCGGAGGCAACGCCATTGAGATAAAACCTCTGGACCGTGAAGCCTTCCTGGAGGCAAGGGCCAGATACTACCATATCCGCGGTCTCGATGAGCAGGGGCGCCCGACTCCGGAAAAAACAAAAGAGCTGGGCCTGGCATGAAGAAACTGGTTGACAAATATACCCGGAAAATGATCAGGGCGGGCCTGGCGGATGATCCGCTGGTCTGCGGGCTTGACGATGAACTTTTCTGGAACCGCGAGGATGAGGCCATACCGGTTTTAGGCAACGTGGTCCAGGGCATGAACATCAACTCCCTGATCTACGCCGAACCTGCCGAACCCTACCAGACCATCCTGCGTTATCTCGCTGAACGCTATCCCGAAATCATCACTCCCGGCGACTGTGAAACACGCACGTTTCTCCACGATCTGCCGGTAATTCATTCGTTTTCTGCCGAGACAGTGCTTTCCTGTTTAAGAAAACGAAAGTCGGTCATCATTGCCGAAGACCACGCCATCCGTGTGGTCACCTTTGGCACGGTCAGTCCAGAACAGGCCTTTGTCACCTTCAGCTCGGTATGCTTTTCTTCGTTCGTTCTCTTTTTTGCCGATTATCTCGACGACCTTCGGCAAAGCAACGTCACCGCCCGACAACAGAAAGCTTTTGCAGCGATACTGCCCTTCGTGAACAAGCCGGCCCGGGAAGCCCCGGGCCTCCACGCAGGTCCTTTTTCAACCGCAGAACAGGTCATCGAAGCGATGATCGAGGCTGGAAAATATACCGTTGATTTCGGTCTGGTCGACTCCTATTTCGGCAACATCTCCTACCGGCTGAACGATACGGTCTATATCAGCCAGACCGGCAGTTCCCTGGACGAACTTGCCGGCTGCATCGACCCCTGTCCCCTGGACGGCTCCTCCAGCTCCGCGATCACCGCCTCCAGCGAACTCTCGGCCCACAATGAAATCTTCCTGCGGACAGACAAACTGGCCATCCTCCACGGTCATCCCAAATTCGCGGTCATTCTCTCCATGGACTGTGATGAGCAGGATTGCCCGCAACGGGGCCAGTGCCATATCAAATGCTCAAGAGAACGGTTCATCAACGACATACCCATCGTGCCCGGTGAAGTCGGCACCGGGCCCACAGGTCTGTGCAACACTCTGCCCCCGGCCATTAAGGGAAACCGGGGGGCCATCGTCTGGGGACACGGCCTTTTTACCACCGGATCAACAGACTTCAACGAAGCCTTCAGGAACCTGCTTGATATCGAAAATATGTGCAGAACGCAATATTTTAAGCGTGTACAACAGCTGATATAAAGACATTCACGGCCCTTCAAGCTGATTGATGAACATCAATCACCCCATGAACAAACCGTCAGCAATCCGCCTCACACCTTTTGGCTCAAAAAACATTCACATCCCTGCCCCCTGTCGGAGTGGGAGCAGTCTATTTAAGAAGTATTACTGATGTTTTTCCTTCTTTTCCCTTGATGGGAAAAAACAGGCTGCCGGACCGGGCATGGATATCGAGATTGATCAGGCCAAGGTTGTCGGGATTTCCCCCATCGGTTCCCAGGCCGAACCGGCCGTACCAGTGGATACCGTTTCCGGCAAGGTTCCAGGAAATTTTCAGGTCAAAAGGTTGTCCGGCCACAACACTTGCACCACCGCCTGCCAGGGAAACCGCCAGATTGCCGGTTGACGCATCGGGCACCACGGCTGTTGCCAGTTCAACCTTGTCGGCTAAGGTTCCGCCGGGATCGCTCGCCGCCCAGTTCTGAACCCAGACATAGTAGTCCCCGGCTGGCGGATCGTTGATAGAACAATATTCATTACTATCGGCAGCAGCGGAGGTGCAGTGCCATTCCCAATCGCTGCCGGTCCAGCGGAACAGATACATGTCGATATCCGGGGAACCGGTCGCCACTATTTCCGTCACCAGCCGTTTACTGCCTGCGGGCACGGTAATCATCCTGACCCAAAGGCCATCCTTGTTCGTGGAGTCATCGGGATCCCAGTTGCCATCAAATGGATCACCCGGAGTCGGATCCTGATACAGTTGGGCTTTATGCACTGTAGCGGCGGCGAGTCCGTTTCTGGTGACGGTCAGGTTGGTGATGGCTCCGCTCACCTCATGATTTTTCTCAATAGCAAAAGATGTTTTCCTGACATCAGCATAGCGAAGGGAATCGGGGAGAGTCGAGACCACTCGTTTGAGCGCCACCGGCAACTGTGCAGCAGCCACATCCCCGCCATCAGGAGTAAAGAGTACGCTGCCGAACAGCCAGGTATCGAGCGCGGCGCCGCCGGAATCGGCGGTGATGGTCACCTGCTGCTCCCCCCCAGCCGCGATGGTGAAGCTTGGCGGATCGACCGCAAGACTGCCCCCGGCCGGATTGTTGACGGATGCCGTCCAGGTAATGGAATCCACCGCCGTGGAGGTCAGGGTCCGGGTCCAGCTTGTGGTGTTAACAATGTCTTCTCTTCCCAGGCTCGGGATGTTGATGGTTTTCGGGTCACCTCCCCGGGACGGATCGGCGGCCAGATAGGCGGCGTAGGTTTCATCAAGGACAAAACCGGCCTGGGCGGCCCGGCTTACGTCAATCCTTCCCGTGCCGGTGTCAAAGGGGTCAGCCGGCGCGGCGCCGTCCTCCTTGCGCACCGCCGGATAGGCAGTGGTCATAAGGGCCGATTGAATCTCGGCCGGGCTCCAGTCCGGATGCAGAGATATAAGCAGGGCAGCCGCACCGGCTGCGTGCGGACTGGACATGGACGTGCCGGTCATCAATCCCCAGGTAGCCGCATTATCGGTACCGTTCGCCGCCAGGATATCCAGGCCCGGTGCTGAGACATCCGGTTTGATGATTCCCGGCGCCGGACTGTTGGCGCCCCGTGAACTGGAGGACGTCATGACGTCGCCGCTGATGACATTTTCATCGATGCTGGTGCCGGCTATCGCTGCCTGGTGATTGCTGCTTGCGGCGAGCCAGGCCTTCAGGGCCACGCCGTCGGTGTAGGTGATATGCACCGCGGGCAGGACATGGGGATCGCCAACCAGGCTGTCGCCATTGGCCACATCGTTGGCCAGGATATACCCGCCGGCCCCGCCGGCCAACACATTGCTGCCCTTCTCAACCCGGGCATTGGTCCCGCGGTCACACACCACGATCTGGCCGCTGAAAGTCCCGGAAGCAAATGAATTAAGGCATAAAGGGTCTCCATAATCTCCAGCGTAAACGATACCGGTGAAAGCCAGGGCGCCGGTCATGCTGCGGCCGGTAACAGCAGGCAGACTTGTGCCGTCCAGCCTGGTCAGGGCGGTCAGGCTATTGCTGAAGCTGCGGTCATGGGAGCTGTTGCCGACGGTCAAAAGCCATGGGGCGTTGCCCGGACTGCCCACCGTGGCATTGCCCGGACCGCTGTTGCCCGCCGAGGTGACGACAAATATCCCTGCCTGCCGGGCATTGAGGAAGGCCTCGGAATCGGCGTCATTCCACGGGTCAGAGGCTGCGCCGCCAATGGAGTAGTTGATAACGTCCACCCCATCAAGAGTGGCCTGGTCAATGGCGGCCAGAAGCGCTGAAAGTTCACAGCCGTTGCCGCTACACGCTTTGTAGGAGGTGATGTTGCTGTGGGGGGCGACACCGGCGATGGTCCGGTTGAGCGTAATCGTTGGAGCGATGATCGAGGCATCATTGACCACATTGCCGGCCGCGGTGCCGGCCGTATGCGAACCGTGGCCGTTATTGTCGTACAAAACAGTGTCGCCGGAAAAATCATAGGCGCCGATAAGCTTGTCATTGCACGGGAAGGCGGGATCGTACTCCGGATGGTCCGAATCGCAGAACCCGTAGCGCCTTGCCCGGGGATTGCTGTGATCGTAGCCGTCGCCGCCGACATCGGCAAAGGAGGGATTAGCGGGATTTATGCCGGTGTCAATCACTCCGATTACCACACCCTCCCCTTTGGTGGCGGCGGAAACTGTGCCGCCCCACAAATCATCCGCGCCGATCCACCGGGGCCCGTTATCGGTGTGGAGCCAGCGCATCTTATCTGGAATGACCGCGGCGATCCCGGGAAGTCTGGCGATCCGCCGGGCTTCGGCCGGGCTCATTTTGACTGCAACGCCGTTAAATGCGGCCTTGAAGGAGTGTGTGACACTGATGCCGCGGCCAAGGGCTTGTTCCATGCTCTGCAGGGTGTCCGCCTGCCTGTCCCGAAGATAATTCAGATAATTACGGCTGTCAGAGCGTGAGGCATCAAGCTTGCGCTCTTGGCGGGCAAGCGGGCTGGTGGGAGGAAGACCGGAAACGCCGACCTGGTAGACCGACAGTGACGGCGCGGTAAATTTCACAATGTACTGGCCGGGAATGATATCCGGGTCAAACTTCGCCTTTCCCGGCGGGACTGATGGCTGCGGAAGATTCCGGCCGGGATTGGCCCGGGCTTGGCAAAAAAAAGGCTGGATAACAAGGAAGAGAAGAAAGGAAAAGAAAAGACAGGTGTACACGGTTTGACAGGCGCGCTTTTTCATTTGCCCTCCAGGCTGATAATTTATTTCTTCATCTGCCGATAACTGGCGATGAAATATTTGAATTTTATTTTCGCAGGCTGAATTGAAAATAGAAAGGCTTCCCGTAAGTTTCAACTTCACCTTCATTGACCATTTCCACCAGCGAAAATCCAAATACGTTTTTCCAGTATAAGCAGTGTAAAGACGAGAGGCATCTCTGGACGCCGCAATCGCGGCAACTAATCCATCCCCTGACGGGATCAACGCAACAGGCTACCCCTGCTCGTCGGACAGCAAGGAAGCGCGGAGGAACTCCCGGTTCAACCGGGCAATGTTTCTAATGGAAATCCCCTTGGGGCAGACCGCTTCGCATTCGCGTTCGTTGGTGCAGTTGCCGAACCCCTCTTTATCCATGGCCTGAACCATGGACAGGGCCCGTTTCTCCCGCTCCGGCGCTCCCTGGGGAAGCAGGGCGAGCTGGGAGATCTTGGCGCTGACAAAGAGCATGGCTGCCGCATTGGGGCAGGCAGCCACGCAGGCCCCGCAGCCGATGCAGGCAGCCGCGTCCATGGCCTGTTCCGCCTTATGCTGCGGCACCGGGATACCATTGGCATCCGGGGCGCTGCCGGTATTGACCGAGATGAACCCGCCGGCCTGGATAATGATATCTAAGGAGGAACGGTCCACCACCAGATCCTTGATCACCGGGAAGGCTTTAGCCCGAAACGGTTCGATGGTCAGGGTCTGGCCATCCTGGAAATGGCGCATATGCAGCTGGCAGAGGGTGGTCTCTTTTTCCGGGCCATGGGCGATGCCGTCCACCACCGCCCCGCACATGCCGCAGATCCCCTCCCGGCAGTCATGATCAAACGCAACCGGCTCCTTGCCCTCAACAGTCAACTTTTCATTGAGCACATCGATCATCTCCAGGAAGGACATGTCAATGCTGATGTTCTCAAGACGATAATTCTCCAGCGCACCTTTCTTATCGGGCCCATTCTGCCGCCAGACTTTCAGGTTGAGCGATATTATTTTTGCTGCCATGTTATGAAATCCTACTTATAGCTCCGCTGCGTCGGTGTAACATTCTCAAACACCAAAGGCTCCTTATGCAGCGCAGCCTCTTTGCCTTCGCCTTTGTATTCAAAAACCGCAACATGCGCATAATTGGCATCGTCACGCAGCGCTTCATGCTCCTCGGTCTGGCTCTCTTCGCGAAGATGGCAGCCGCAGGATTCCTCGCGCGCCAGAGCATCCTGTACCATGATCTCCGCAAATTCCATGAAATCGGCGACCCGTCCGGCACGCTCCAGGGCCTGATTCAACTCCTGACCGGATCCCGGCACCGTCACCCGATCCCAGAACTCCTGGCGGAGCTCCGGAATAAGCGCCAGCGCCCTGGCCAGTCCGTCACGGTTGCGGGCCATACCGCAATGATCCCAGAGGATCCTGCCCAGCCGGCGATGCAGATCATCCACCGTCTGCAGCCCTTTTTTTCCGGCCGCCCTGTTTTTCATCAACGCATCAATATGCTGCACCACGTGTTCTTCCGCAACCGTATACGCATCGTGATTGGTGTCGTGCATGTTATACCCGGTTTCGGCCAGATAATCGCAGATGGTATAGGGAAGAACAAAATAACCGTCTGCCAGCCCCTGCATGAGGGCGGAGGCGCCGAGGCGGTTGGCGCCGTGGTCGGAAAAATTAGCCTCGCCCAGTACGAACAGGCCGGGAACGGTGGACATCAGGTTGTAATCGACCCATAGACCGCCCATGGTGTAGTGAACCGCCGGGTAGATCATCATCGGCCGGCAGCTCGGGTCCTGGGCCGTAATTTTCTCATACATATGAAACAGGTTGCCGTATTTACGCATGATCACATCATGGCCGTCCCGGGTAATGGCGTCCCGGAAGTCGAGATACACGGCCAATCCTGTTTCTCCCACGCCCCTGCCCTGGTCGCATACCTCCTTGGCATTCCGCGAAGCCACATCTCTGGGCACCAGATTGCCGAAACTCGGATACTTTCGCTCAAGATAGTAATCCCGGTCTTCCTCCGGAATATCAACGGGGTCGCGGGTTTCGCCGCTATTTTTCGGCACCCATACCCGCCCGTCGTTGCGCAGGCTTTCGCTCATCAAAGTGAGCTTGGACTGATAATCTCCATGCACGGGAATACAGGTTGGATGGATCTGCACAAAAGAAGGATTGGCAAACCCGGCGCCCCGCTTGTATGCCCGCCAGGCCGCAGTCACGTTGGAAGCCATGGCATTGGTGGACAGGAAGTACGTATTGCCGTAGCCGCCGGTGGCCAGGACCACGGCATTTCCACAGTAGCGTTCCAGCCTGCCGGTGACCAGATTCCGGCAGACAATCCCCTTAGCCTTTCCGTCGATAACCACCAGGTCCATCATCTCGCGCCGGGGAAAAAGGGTGACCTTGCCGGCCGCCACCTGCCGCATCATGGCCGAGTACGCGCCGAACAGCAGCTGCTGGCCGGTCTGTCCCCGGGCGTAAAAAGTGCGGGAGACCTGAGCTCCGCCAAAGGACCGGTTGGCCAGGGTGCCGCCATACTCCCTGGCGAATGGCACACCCTGGGCCACGCACTGGTCGATGATGTTATTGCTGACCTGGGCCAGCCGGTAGACGTTGGCCTCCCGGGAGCGGAAATCGCCCCCTTTAATGGTGTCGTAGAAAAGGCGGAAAATGGAATCGCCGTCGTTCTGGTAATTCTTGGCCGCATTAATCCCGCCCTGGGCGGCTATGGAATGCGCCCGGCGCGGACTGTCCTGGATGCAGAACGCCTTGACGTTATAGCCAAGCTCACCGAGGGTTGCGGCGGCAGAAGCACCGGCCAGGCCGGTCCCCACCACCAGGATCTCGTATTTCCTCTTGTTGGCCGGGTTGACCAGCCGGTTCTCGAATCGGCGGCGGTCCCATTTTTCGGACAGGGGCCCTTCCGGTATCTTGGCGTCAAGCTGCATTATTCCGGTTCAGAGTAGAGGTGGACAGTTGGCTAAACATCATTTCAGACCAAAATATTGCTGTTCACGAGGAGCAGGAGTACAATGAGAATAAAGACAGCTGTAATGAGACCGCAGACCAGCCAGGCACAGGCCCTGATCACTCGGTCATACTTGGGATGGCTGATCCCCAGTGACTGGAACATCGACCAGAATCCGTGGCTGACATGGAGCCCCAGACCGCTGAGACCGACTATATAAATAAAGGTGTAGAAGGGTCTGGCCAGAACCTCGGCAACTATGTCGGCAATGGTTCTGCTGTGGTCGGTAAAATGAAAATTGAACAGGTGGATAAGGATAAAACAGAATATAACCATACCGGTATAGGGCATTGTTGCCGAGCCCCAGCTCCTGCCGCCGGCACTGTTGTGCACCGCGTATCTTGATGACCGGGCGCCAAGGTTACCGAGAAAAAGGATTGTTCCGGTAAGGATGTGAACCAGGAAAATGGCCAGGAGAAGCAGTTCCGCCGCATGCAGCAGAAATCCCAGGCCGTGCAGATGTCCGGCATAGGACAGGAAAGCCGCGCGGCCGAAAAAAATTGAACTGTTGCCGGCGGCATGGACCAGAAGAAAGCCCCCGAGCATCAGCCCGGTCAAGGACATGATATACTTCTTGCCAAGTGATGATTTGATGGTTTGGGTAAACCACGACATAGCAGGCTGCCCTCGCATGAACATTGCAAAATGAATACAAAATACTTTATTCAACTCATCTGTAGAAAACAATGGCAAAAATCAGAAAAGAACCATCTTATCTGGAATTACATCGAAGCGGCGCCCTGAAGGATCGGGCTGCCAGAGCCCGTGAACTGCTGCATGAATGCACTGTCTGCCCCCATGGCTGCGGGATCAACAGGCTGCAGAGCGAACTCGGCCTGTGCCGGATAGGCGCGAAGGCCAGGGTGGCGAGTTTTGGCGCCCACTTCGGCGAAGAATCTCCCCTGGTCGGCCGGAACGGCTCGGGCACCATTTTCTTTGCGGGCTGCAACCTGTTGTGCGTTTTCTGCCAGAATGACGATATCAGCCATATCGACAAGCAGGGCGATTCTGCCGCCGATGCAGTTGACGGTGATGAATTGGCGGCAATCATGATCAACCTGCAGTCCCAGGGCTGCCACAATATCAACCTGGTCACCCCCTCCCACGTTATTCCCCAGTTTCTTGCAGCCCTGCCCGTTGCCGCAGACCAGGGACTGAATATACCTATTGTCTACAACTCCGGCGGATATGACAGTGTTGCCGCCCTGCGTCTGCTGGAGGGCGTTGTCGATATTTACATGCCGGACTGCAAATTCTGGACATCCGAGACAGCCAGGCTTTACACAAAAGCCAAGGATTATCCGGAAGTCATGCGGAAAGCGCTCAAGGAGATGCACCGCCAGGTCGGCGAACTGGTGATGGACGAAGAGGGGCTGGCCCGCCGGGGTCTCCTGGTCCGGCACCTGGTCATGCCCGGGCATCTTGAGGAAACAAGGGGTGTGCTTGCCTTCCTCGCCCATGAAATCTCCACCGAAACCTATGTCAATATCATGGACCAGTACCGCCCCTGCCACCGGGCCTTGGAATACGACAACATCAATCGGCCCTTACAGGCCGCCGAATATCAACAGGCGCTGGCCCTGGCAAATGAATACGGCCTGCACCGCCTGGATCAGAGGGAATGGAAAAATCTGTTGAGACGTCTGGGGTTGTGAATGTGAGTAAAAAAAATATACAAAAAATTATATTGGCCGATCTTTCTGCTCCGCCTTGCGCAGACCGACCATCAGCAGTTTCATGAAATATCCGATCTCCGGCGCGTCAAAATCTTCCGGCGGCAGACCAGGGGTAAACTTGAACACCCCCTTTTTTTCTTTCAGGACATCATAAAAAGCTGTTTTCCCTTTTTTCCCGCCATAACTTGCCTTGATCAGAGCGCCCTGGCGCAGGGAAAAACGGCCATTCCCTTTTGGCAGCTGGGTAATGGTCAGGATACCGGTCTTGTGTGCCGCATGCAGCGACTGAAAAAGCGCTTCCGGAGGGAAGCCCTCCAATCTGCCGGTCATGATCGAAACAAAATCCATGCTCCGGTACCTGTTGGCACTGGACAATCTTTTGGCAAGCAAACGGGTAAAATAATGCTGGAGTATGGGATACCTGCCCAATAGATTCTTGAATTCCCGATTGTCCACGTACATTATTTCACAGGGCCCCTCGGCCTGGACAGTGGCGCTTGCACCCTCCTCGCTGAGCAGGCTCATTTCGCCGAACACCTCTCCGGCGCCAAGCCTGGCAATGGCCAAGCCGGCATCGTTCAACACCGCTACACTTCCCGAAACCACAATATAAAAATTGTCGCCGCGATCACCCCGGCGGATAATGATCTGATCTTTAGCAAACCCGGCCTTCTTGAAGGAATGGACCACGTTGTAGAGATCACGGCGATCAATATTGCGGAAAAAAGGAAAATTCTGCAGAAGATGCAGCATGCCGGACGAATCATTCACCTCCTCGGGAGGTTGTTCAGCCGCAAACCGGTCGTCACGATTGAACTCGAGAACCACCGATCCGATGCAGCCGCTGCACATGACCACGCCTTCGGGAATAAGATCCGCCCGTTCATGTTCTATGACCAGGCGGTTCAGATCAGTGCCCAGTATCTTGCAATTCTTGCGCTTGGCCGGCCCCTTGACCACGGTGTTGGTCACCAGCGACCCGCCGGTTTCATCATTTTCCATGACCACGGCAATACCGGAAACTATGAATACATCGCCGACTCTGAACATCGGGCAGTCAGCTGTTTCGTAGACCTGGAGTTGTATTTTCTGCTGATTCATCCTACTGTTTTCTCGCGCTGATCTTTCCGGAAAAAGCCTGTTGAAATGCAGGTGATTTATTTAGGTTATTGGTCTATTATGCCTGTAAAGGTTTAAAACAAACAAGAAATATCTTCAACCGGAAGAATTCAAAGATGCCCGACTTGCCAAAATCATACCTGCCCGGCTCCTCGGTTACTCCCCGGGGCCGGTTCCTGGTCGGTCTCCATTGTCCACCCCCGTTCACGGTGGCCAACCTGCGGGAACAGGACCTGACAGGCATCCTCGGCCATACCGGCGACGGCTCACCCGTGGACAATCGCCGCAACTTCCCTGCAGGCGATGTACAGGTCGCCAACACCAAATATATCTACGAAATCGCCAACGCCTTTCCTTTCCGGGGGGCAACATTCATCGATTCCGGATGGGCCGATGCCCGGGCAGCCGACCCGGCATCCATTGCCCTCCCGCCGCCGGCCAAATGCTCCCTGCGCATGGTCATGGAAAACCGTTTTGCCCAGGGCAGCTTCAAGTCGATCCTCCCGGAACTGCCGCTGCCGGTCCTGTACGGGCTTGCCGCCAACTCCACCGATCCGGAGGAATTGACCGCCCTGGCCGGATTCTGCTGCCGGCTGGAGCATGATGACAGCGGCAGACCGGTGGGCCTGCGGTTCATGGATGACGGACAGGGCGGCCTGCGGGCGGACATAGATGATTTTGCACTGTTTGAAACCATTGCCAACAACCCCTGGCTCCCCGACGCCTACAAGGAGGTTATGGTTCTGCGGCCAGGCGTTCAGGGAGCCAGCGAGATCGTCGGCGAATGGCAGGGCAGCGGCAGCCATGTGTTCGAGTATCTGCGCGGCAACAGCTATATTCCCGGGGGCCACTATGCCTCCAACATGGCCAGTGATGCCATACGCTACCAAACCGCCGACCTGTCTCTGCAGGACATGCAGGCCCTGCGGCACCTCTACTACCAGCGGACCTACGCTGTCCTTGCCGGCAAGGCCGGGATCCCCCTGCCCGCAGGGCGCAGGAAACTCTCCACCAGCGAACTGGAGGATCTCCGCCGGCGGATCCTGCAGGTCATTGACAACGACAGCGAACAGGTGGCCACCCTGTGGGGATGGAACTTCGGCTATGATTTTTCCGCCTCCGGCTACCGGCTGCATGCCTCGCACCAGATGATCCATCAGCAGTATGCCATGGTGCCGCAATCGGTTGCCACCGATGACAACGCCATGGCCATACCGTCATACAGCTGCGGCGACCTTGTTGCCGATACCATCCAGCGCTACCGATCCGTCACCGGAAGTGACTTCTTCAGCGACCTGCTGGCCGCGGTCCGCGGCAACATCAGGACCGACCGGAAAAAAGGAGAAAATAATCTGGTTGTATGGGAAGATGAAAACGTGCTACTCTTTGTTCCCAAGGCACAGGTCTCGCAATGGGAGCTCCAGCTCCTGGTGACCGCCGACACCTTTGACGGGCCGGTGGGAAACGTGGTCGAGGCAGACACCGAGGTCAGGGATTCCATTGACCGCGGGATACTCACTGCCCAGAAGATATTCGCCGGACTGGGCGCCAGGATGGTCACGTCAATAGAGTTCCCCAAGCGTTTGCGCGTGGATAACGGCCAGCGGCTGTTGTACTCATTCCTGCCGAAACTGCCCTGGAGCATGGGCGCCTTCAGCGAGGCCCAGCTGCGGTTCATCTGCGGCCATTATCCCGAAGATTTTGCCGTCTGCTGCAGGCTGCAGTTGAAAACAAAAAACATTTACCTGAGCGACAACACAACGCCATGAACCAAGCAAATTCGAAAAGAGGGTATTTCGGGAACTGGGGAGGGGCTTTCATCCCTGAAGTGCTCCACCAGACCTTTACCGAGCTGAATGAAGCCTACCTGCGAGTCCGCGGGGACGAAACCTTCTGGCAGGAATACGTCGACCTGATGGCCAATTATTCCTGCCGTCCCACTCCGCTCACCTTTGCCGAAAATCTGACTAAACACTTCGGCGGCGCCAGGATCTACATCAAGCGTGAAGACCTCAACCATACCGGCGCGCACAAGGCCAATAATGTCATGGGCCAGGGACTGCTGGTCAAGCGGATGGGGAAAAAACGGGTCATCGCCGAAACCGGAGCCGGCCAGCACGGGGTGGCCACCGCCACCATGGCCGCCCGTTTCGGTTTTGCATGCACTATCTATATGGGCGAAGAAGATGTGGCCCGCCAGCGGCCCAATGTGTTCTGGATGGAAAAGCTGGGCGCTACCGTGGTGCCGGTTACAGATGGATCACGAACCCTCAAGGACGCCATCAACGAAGCCTTCCGTGACTGGGTTGCCAGCATGGACTCCACCCATTATGTCTTGGGCACGGTCTGCGGCCCTCATCCTTTCCCGGAAATGGTGGCCTGGTTCCAGTCGATCATCGGCCAGGAAGCCCGCAAACAGATACTCGCCCAGCACGGCAACATGCCGGCGGCCGTTTACGCCTGCGTCGGGGGCGGCTCCAACGCCCTGGGCATCTTTCAGGGGTTCATGGCTGAGCGGGCGGTGGAACTGGTGGGGGTTGAAGCAGGCGGCAAGGGCATCGACACCGACCACCATGCCTCACGCATGACCGGCACCAGGGCGGCGGCCGGCGTGGCTCAGGGGTATAAAACCATGTTCCTCCAGGATGATGACGGTCAGATGCTGGACACCCACTCCATCGCCGCCGGGCTTGACTATGTCGGCATATCACCCATTCTCGCCGACCTGGGCGATTCCGGCCGGGTCCGCTTCGAAGCGGCCACTGACCGGGAAGTCATCGAAGCCCTGGAACTGACCATGCGCACCGAAGGGATCATCCCGGCCCTGGAATCATCCCACGCCTTTGTCCAGGCATTCAAGGACGCGCCGGAGATGAACCCCCATGAGGCAATTATCATCAACATGTCCGGCCGCGGCGACAAGGATATCTTCACCATCGCCCACGCCTTTGACGACCCTTCCTGGAAAAAGTTCATCATCGGTCGGGCACAAGAATACCGCAAATCATCTGGAGAATAAGCCGGCATGAACCTTACTGCTGATCTACAAAAGCGGCTGCAGAACAAGCCGATCCTGCTCATGACCCACCTGGTGCTGGGCTATCCCTCACTTGAGGTAAATCGCGAGGTAATCCGCCAGATGGCGGAAAACGGCGTGGACTGCATCGAGCTGCAGATACCTTTTTCCGAACCCATGGCCGACGGCCCGGTCATCCTCAGGGCCAATCAGGATGCCCTGAACAGAGGTATCAGGGTGGCGGACTGCATACAATTCGCCGCAGATATCGTGCAGGAGTTCCCGCAGGTCAATTTTCTGTTCATGACCTACTACAACATCATTTTCCGCTACGGGGAAGAGGATTTTATCAAAGGCGCGGCGGAGATCGGCATCAAGGGATTCATCGTTCCCGACCTGCCCCCGGAAGAAGGCGAATCCTATCTCAGTCTCAGCAAAAAATACCGCACCGCGCCCATCATGTTCTTCACCCCGACCAGCACGGAGGAGCGCATGCGTAAAGTGGAGAAAATGGGCAGCGGTTTTATCTACTGCGTGGCCCGTAAAGGAGTTACCGGCAAAAAAACGGCAATGGATGACTCCCTTGCCCGAAGCCTCAACAGTTACCGCAGCGCGACCTCTCTCCCGCTGGCGGTGGGATTCGGCATCAGCAGCCGGGAAGACGTGGCCATGCTGGAAGGAAAAGCGGACATGGCCGTCATCGGCACCGCCACCATCCGGTTGGTGGACAACCAGGGACCGGCCGCAGTAGGACCTTTCATTGCAGAACTCCTGGGACACTGATTTTAACGGCGCACCCCCTAAGGGTTAAGACACATTTTTACCCTATCCTCTAATTTTCCAGCATCGATCCACCTCGCCTGCATTTCTCACAAGGTTTGTAGCGAGAAGCCGTAAAGTGGTGTGGTACAGATAGCGAGCCTTGCGAGACTTCGAGACGCAGTACCGAAAACACTCGCAGGCATACTGTACGTATGTCGAGAATGTTTTCGGTGCTGCAACGCAGTAGACATGGTGCTTTTCGGGTTCGCAGCAGAATCTTGCGAGAAATGCAGGCTAGCCGGTTAGAAAAAATCGTTGCTCTTGCAGCGTATTTCCCTTGCAAAAACATTTGACAATGATAAATGTTTGGTGTACCTAAAACAAGAGTCAATGTGAGGGTAAAATGAAAAAAAAGCTGCATAATATATTCTGCTCCTGTACAGAAAAAAAAATTGATCACTGCAGGGTCAGGCTGGAAAACTGCCCTGACAATGCCAGGCCATTATCAAAAGCCTGTGGCTGCGAACGTTTCAAGGTCTGCAAAATTCGCGGCGACCGGAAACTGTGCGCCCGCATGGCCCAGCTCGGCGTGCTGCCCGGTTCGGAGATCGAGCTGATCTGCCCCCTGCAATCGGAAAACTGCATGGTCAGGATCATGGGAAGCACCATCAGCCTTGACCAGCTGTCAGCCGACAATATCATTGTAACACCAGCGTGAGATTTTTTTGCCCGACATCTTAGAAAGCCCTGAAAACAGAAACCATGGACACCTTGCAGAACATTATCGTCATCATCATCCTCATTGCCTGCGCCCTGTATATAGGGCAGCGGATGTATAACAATTTCCGCAACTCCAGGAAGGGCGGCGGATGCGGATGCAGCTGCTCCGGCTGCGGACCCGATACCGCCTCAACCTGCAGTTCCAAAAACATCACCTCCGAGCCCAAATAGATTATTCTCCCGGCAGCCATGCGCGACTCCATTCATATTGCTCTTGCCGGCAATCCCAATGCCGGCAAAACCACCCTGTTCAACCAGTTGACCGGCGCCCGGCAGCATGTGGGCAACTATCCGGGAGTGACGGTTGAGATAAAGACCGGCATCTGCCATCATCAGCAGAGCAAACTGGTCGTAACCGATCTGCCCGGGACCTATTCCCTGACAGCCTATTCGGTTGAAGAGATCGTGGCCCGCGACTTCCTGGTCAATGAAAAGCCTGATGTGGTGGTCAACATCGTGGATGCCTCAAACCTTGAGCGCAACCTGTACCTTACCTGCCAGTTTATGGAACTGGGAGTGCCGGTCATTATTGCCCTGAACATGATCGATGTCGCCAAGAGCCGGGGAATCAATATTGATGCCGAAAAGCTGAGCGAGCTGATGCGGGCGCCGGTGGTCCCGATCATCGCCCGTTCGGGAAAAGGAATGGAGCTGCTGCTGGACACTGTTGTCCAGGTCGGCAGGGACCGGGAAAAACAGTGGGTGCCGCTGCATCTTTCCTATGGCGAGGACCTGGACCAGGTACTGGAGGACATGACCCCCATGATCCGGGACGGGCGGCTGCTCACCGACACCTATCCCCCCCGCTGGACCGGACTCAAGATCCTTGAAAACGACGACCAGATCCTGGACCGGGCCATGCGGGCCGACTCCGAGCTTGCGGACGCTCTTGTCACCAGAAGCGAGGAGGTAACCCGCCACCTGCAGACAACGGTGGACGCCTATCCCGAGGCGGTGATCGCCGATCACCGCTACGGCTACATCAAATCCATCCTGCGCCAGGGTGTTTTTTCCCAGATATTTGATGTTGACCGGCTGTATGCCTCCGACAGGATCGACAAGATCGTTACCCATCGTTTTCTCGGCCCCCTGATCATGGCCGCGGTACTCTACGCCCTGTACAGCGTCACCTTTACCTACAGCACCATACCCGCCGGCTGGCTGGAGTCGTTTTTTGCCGTGCTCAGTGAAATGGTTGACCAAACTCTCCCGGAAGGACCGGTCAAATCAATGATCATTTCCGGTGTCATTGACGGGGTGGGCGGTGTTCTCGGCTTTGTGCCCATCATCATGTTCATGTTCTTCGGCATTGCCATCCTTGAGGATTCCGGATACCTGGCCCGGGTGGCCTTTATGATGGACCGCGTTTTCCGTTTTTTCGGCCTGCACGGATCATCGGTCATGCCCTTTATCGTTTCCGGCGGCATTGCCGGAGGATGCGCCGTCCCGGGAGTCATGGCCACCAGGACCCTGCGCTCCCCCAAAGAGCGGATGGCGACTCTGCTGACTGTGCCCTTCATGAACTGCGGCGCCAAACTTCCGGTGCTGGCCCTGCTCATCGGCGCCTTTTTTTCCTCGCACCAGGCAAGGTATATGTTTCTGGCCACCCTCCTTTCCTGGAGCGTTGCCCTGATGGCGGCAAAATTTCTCCGTTCCACCGTTCTCAGGGGCGAACCCACCCCTTTTGTCATGGAACTGCCTCCCTACCGTTTTCCCACTTTCAAGGGGTTGCTTATCCACACCTGGGAAAGAACCTGGCAGTATATCAAAAAGGCGGGCACGGTAATCCTGGGCATCTCCATTCTGCTCTGGGCCATGATGACCTATCCCGGCCTGCCGGATGACAGGCTGCACGAATTTGCCCGGCACAAGGCGGAAATCATGGCTGCTTATCCGCAGAACTTTGCGGAAGAAGCGGCGTTGGTCGGAGAAGAGCGGACAACGGAAATGGAAGAATTACAGGACAAACTGCTTCTGGTTGAAAACCGGCAGGCAGAAGCAGCCCTCCGCCACTCAATAGCAGGCAGGATGGGAATTGCCCTGGAATCGGTGAGCCGGTACGCCGGATTTGACTGGCGGACCAATATTGCCCTGGTGGGGGGATTCGCGGCCAAGGAGGTTATTATATCAACACTGGGCACCGCCTATTCCCTTGGTTCGGTGGATCCCGAGGAATCAACTTCCTTGAAAGACCGTCTTCGCGCGGATAAAAACTGGAATCCGGTTGTGGCCCTGGGAGTCCTGGCTTTTATCATGTTCTACGCGCCCTGCTTTGTAACCGTCGTTTGTATTGCCAGGGAGTCGGGAAGCTGGAAGTGGGCCTGGTTCTCCATGGGCTTCAACACGATCTTTGCCTTTCTGCTGGCCATACTCATTTACCAGGTCGGGACGTTCATCACCGGATAGCTCCGGCGCTTCTACTGCCCCCTTTCAGGGAAAAGACCTTCCAGCCCTTGCCGGCTCGCCGGACATAAACCCCGCTCGGTGATCAGCCCGGTAACCAGGGATGATGGGGTGACATCAAAAGCCGGATTGGCTGCCGGAGTGGTTTCCGGGGCAATCCTCACTTCTTCAATCCTGCCGTCTCCGGTTTTTCCCGACACCCACAGGACTTCATCCTGGGACCGCTCCTCAATGGGTATCGCAAACCCGTCATCCAGGGTCCAGTCGATGGTCGAGCCGGGCAGGGCCACATAAAAAGGCACTTTGTTGTCGCGGGCGGCAAGCGCCTTGAGGTACGTGCCGATTTTATTGCAGACATCACCGCTCGCCGTGGTCCGGTCCGTCCCCACGATACACAGATCGACCTGGCCGCGCTGCATGAGATGGCCGCCGGCATTATCAACAATCAGGCTATGGGATATGCCCTGGGCGTCCAGCTCCCACGCGGTCAGGGCGGCGCCCTGGCTGCGCGGCCTGGTCTCATCAACCCATACATGCAGGGGAATGCCGGCTTCGTGCGCCTTGTAGACCGGGGCCAGGGCGGTGCCCCAGTCTACCGTGGCCAGCCAGCCCGCGTTGCAATGAGTCAGGATCCGCACCTCCCCCTGTCCTCCTTTCCGATCCCAGGCATCCTGGATAAGTTTCAGGCCATGAACGCCGATGGCTTCATTGACCGCAACATCCTCTTCACATATCTTTCCGGCCTCGGCATATGCTGTCTTTATCCTGTCATCTTCCTGAACAGACAACAGGGCTTCAGACATCCGCTGTACTGCCCAGCGCAGATTCACTGCGGTGGGCCGGCAGGCGACCAATGTTTCGGCAATCCGGTCGATGTCGGCGTCGGATGCCCCCTGAACCAGCCCCAGGCACATGCCGTAGGCCGCGGTCGCTCCGATAAGGGGAGCACCGCGCACCAGCATTTCCCTTATCGCATGCGCGGCGTCGTCGAGCGTGACAAGGGAAACTATAACAAACTCATGGGGCAGCCTTGTCTGGTCGATGATCTCAACCTGCCGGCCATCCCCTGCCAGCCAAATTGACCGGTACGAATTCTCTCTCACTTTCATTGGCGTTCTCTTTCGTCATTTCTTTTATCATTCCGCCAGACTTCTGTCAGGCCCAGGAACAGATGATCCAACATGAGGGGACTTCCTTGACGGCCAATTCCTGACGATGTATGTAATATATATACCCTTATTATAAAATAGTTTGCAGAGTATCACAGAAAAAACAAAATACCCAACAACTCCTCCGTCAACAGGTATCTCTCCTTTTCATTTTATTAAAAGCTATTTGGTTCACCCGGAAAATTTTTCATACCTAAAATAACTTGCCTGTTATATATATAATCAGCAGAGCCTCTTGCAAAATGACACGAGTGACGATTTGCAAGGATTTTTTTACATAACATGTTGAAATTATTGAGCTTCACTGTATTTCCTGGTATTGTTTTGTATCCACCAAAACAGAACCAAGGAGAATACAATGAAGCTCCCCGACAAGATATCATGGTTGATGGGTCGTGTCCAAAGAAGTTTGTTTCCCCATCTGAACCAATGTTTGCCAACATCACTCACCGAGCAGGAGGAACGCTTGGTGTCGATTCTGGAGATTGTCCAGGTTGAACGGCATGTGCCAAGAAATGCGCGTCGCTATCGCTATCCCGGACGAAAGCCTCTTGACCGGCAGGCTTGCGCCCGGGCATTCGTGGCAAAAGCGCTCTACCGACATCCGACAACCAGCGACCTGCGGCGGGCTCTGCAATCAGCGGAGAATCTGCGGCGGATATGCGGGTTCGCAACTGCCGGTGATATCCCGTCGGAATCAACCTTGTCGCGGGCCTTTGCCGAATTCGCTGCCGG
>JAMJFO010000026.1 GCA_023544645.1 Desulfobulbaceae bacterium
GAGCGTTTCTTTGGTGATGCTTCCTGAGGTATTTCTGGGGCCGACAGTTTTGATTGCGATGAGGTTTTCCGTTCCTTTCAAAGAGGAGGAGACCTTGGCTTTTCCTTCTTTGTCGAGCCTGCTGATGAGTTCGATGAAAAGGCAAAAGAAGATAAATTGGAAAATCGCAGGGTTGCTCTTAAGCTTCGGCATGTTTTCACGCAATTGCGCTTCAAGGGTTATTTTTTTCAGACGAACAATCCTTTCAAGAAAAGAAAGAGACTCGACGAGGGGCCCGTTGACCTGGAAAACTGATTCCGGCGTATCCATGCGGTGGGCAAAGCCATTCAGGTGCTGGGCCATTATGTTGGCCAGCTTGATGCGTTCTTCGATTGTTTCTATGATCTGTTTGAATCGTGAACGGACCTTTTCTTCATCGGCTGCTTTCACGGCCAGCAGGTCTGCCATCAGTCCTGCAGATTCGTTAATTATGGCAAGGTGATTTTTCAGTTCGTGGGAGAATCCCGCAAGGATTTTGCCGACCGTGGCCAGTTGCAAATTTCTTAATTCAGCTTCTAGTTGTATGTTCATGGTTGCCTCTCTTCTGAAAGTTTATGAAGATTAGAGGGCCGTTATGCGGACGTGAGGGGTTCTCTTCCCTGTTCGCCGGTCTCAGACTGGTAAATCGATATCCGCATCTAATCGACCGGGGGTTTTTTTTTGGCGGCGGCCTGTGTTATTTTTTTAGCAAGTTCCCCTATTTCAACCGGCTTCATTATATAATCGTACGCGCCTTCTTTCATACCCGCGATGCCGCTGGCGGTGGAACCGTGGCCGGTCAGCATGATTACCTCTATTGCCGGGTTGCTCTCCTTTATCTCATTAAGGATTTCAAGTCCGCTCATGTCGGGCATTTTCAAATCCAGAACGACCACATCGGGCGGCTCCTTGACAATCTTCATCAGGGCGTCTTCGCCACAGTTGACGGCTTCGGCGTTAAATCCACGCAGCTCAAGCCGGTCGGCAAGCGTAGAGGCAAATTCCTCTTCATCGTCAACAACAAGAATTTTAATTGTTTCCATCTGCGTTCTCCTCCTCCGTGTGAGATCTTACAGGCAGGACGATGGTGAACATCGACCCTTTTCCGAGTTCGGATTCGACCGATATTTTGCCGCCGAGTTTATTGACGAGACCGTAGGTGATTGAAAGCCCTAGTCCTGTGCCCTTCCCGGCCGGTTTTGTTGTGAAGAAAGGATCGAAAATGTGTTTCATAACGTTCGGTGAAATTCCAGGACCCGTATCCCTGATAACGACCTTGACGCTGTTCTCCGTTTCAATCTGTGAGGATAGATAAATAAATCCATCCTGGCCGATCGCGTCAATTGCGTTGTTGATGATGTTTAAAAAGGTTTGCTGCAATTGCCCGCGGTCGCTGTATATTTTTGGAAGGTCTTCCTGGAGCGACAATTCGATACGGATGTGGCTGTAAAGAGCTTCTTTTTCCAAGAAACCGAGCACTTCCTTAAGAAGTTCATTCAGGTCTATGTATTCGAGCATGACATCCATCCGCCTGGCAAAGCCAAGCAGGCGATGGGTTATCAGCTTGCAGCGGTTGATCGCGCTCTGGACGCCGTGGATAGAGTGGACGATTTTATTTTTATGGCCGAATTCTTCAGTAACATCGAGGAGGTCTTTCATCAGGCCGATTTTCTGGTCGATGATTGCCAGGGGGTTGTTTATTTCGTGGGCCACTCCGGTAGCTAACCTTCCAATGGATGCAAGCTTGTTGGTATGTTCAACTTCGGCAACGATGTCTTGGCGTTTTTGGTCGGCATCACGCAGCCTTTTTATGAACACATTGACGACTTGAAATATGACGACCAGTGAAAAGATTGAACTGCTGAAAAAGATAATGCCGAGCCTGGTTCGAAACGAATACCAGTCACTGCCGTAGACGGTGCCCTCTTTGAGAATGACGAGAATCCATGGCGTATTGGCCAGGTAAGTTGTTGCCTGCAGGATGGTGCTGGAGCCTTTTTTCTCTTCCGTGACGACAAGACTGCCTCTGTAGGGCTGGTTGAATAATGGGTAGCTTTCAAACACGCCGCCGAAAGAATGGGAAACCGTCTGGATTACGCCGTTGTGGTTGACCAGGATAATGTCCTGGAAGGGTTTGGTGCTGATGGTGGCGATAAACTGTTGCAGGGTCGCGGCATCGATGGTGAGTCGGAGTACCCAATATGCTTCTTTCTCAGGCATTTTACTGCTGACCGCGATGACAAAATGGGGCACTTGGCGGTATCCCATGAAAACCTCGCTTATATAAACCTGTCTGCTCAACACATGATGGTACCAGAGCTGTTCGCTGTAGTCGTAATTTTCGAGCTGGTAGGGGCCGGCGTAGGTACGTTGAATGCCGTTTTCGTCAATGACACCAAGATCGACAAATCCCTTATATTCTTCCTTGAGACGCTTGAACAGATTGCTCGCTGTGTTTTGGTCCAACAGCTCCTGGAAAGTGTAGTCCTTGGCAACAAACTTTACGATCGCTTTAAGTTCGCCGACGAAGGCTTCAACCGTTTTTTTTGAGCCTTCCGTTTTCCAGTAAAGCTGGTCCTTTTCTTCCTTCCAGAGGTGGTCCCGGTATTGGTGGTAGCTCAGCCATGTGGTGATGGTCAGGGGGATCATGCAGACAGCCACCATTGCCAGGAGTGAGGTGAGGCGAAGACGTCTGTAGCTCCGGCCTTGAATCGGGCTCTTTGGGAAGTTTGAAGAAAAATTAGCGAATTTCTGGTTCAAATACTTCATAGGCTTTCCGTCTCTGTGGCAGCACCTGTCAGAATAGCCCAGGATGCAAGGCTGTTGTTTTGAATGTGGCGCAAGGCCTCCGTGAAGGGGCCGATAACCGAATCAATTATCTTGACATTCTTCCAGCTGAGATATTTGTAATAGGTATCTTCGATACCGCCGCATATGACTGTCGAAATATTTTCTTTGAGGATAAGGCTGCACAACTCTTCGGCCGATGGTCTGGGCAGCAGTATGGTACGGACGCGCGTGGCGGTTTTTTTTTCTTGGTCAATGTTAGCAACAAGAACTTCGGTGACAAGATCGAAACGCGGCGCAATATTTTTACCTGATATCGTAATTAATACCTTCATCGGGCACCATTAGTTCAAGTCGTACCGTTTTATTTTCCGCCAAAGGGTGCTTCGGCCCCAGCCTAACAGCTTGGCAGCCTCGTTTCTTCTGCCGCGGGTCCTGGCCAGCGCTTCCAGAATCATTCTTTTTTCCATCTCCTCCCAACCGTTAGGGGGTGGGGAGTGGTGGGCGTCCCGTGGCGGCACTGGGGCGATCTCTGTTCGTTCAATGTTTCCGTGCTCGGTCATGTTGCTTTCAGGCGGTCTGGGGTGCGGCGTGCCTGGTGTCATTGACATAACCGTATCAGGGAGGTGATCGGGCTCTATGCTGCCGCCCTGACAGATATTCACGGCATATTCGACGATGTTTCTCAGTTCGCGCACATTACCGGGAAAGGGATACGATGCCAATTTTTCAATGGTTTCTGCACTGAACCCGGTTATGTTCTTATTCAGTCCTGCTGCAAATTCGCGCAGGAAATGATCAAGCAGCAGGCGGAAATCGTCCTCCCGCTCCCGCAGGGAAGGCAACTGCAACCGCAGGACATTTAAGCGGTAATACAGATCCTCCCGAAATCTGTTGTGTTTGACAAGCTCGCGTAAATTTCTGTGCGTTGCGGTAATTATGCGCACATCGACCTTTATCTTCTTTGATCCCCCAACAGGAAAGAACTCCTTATCGTCAAGAACGGTCAGCAGTTTTACCTGAAGGGGAAGCGGCAGATCGCCGATCTCGGTAAGGAAAATCGTGCCGCCGTGGGCCAGGCGAAACATCCCTGGCTTGTCATAGTTCGCTCCGGTAAAGGCGCCGCGGACATGACCGAAGAGTTCGGACTCAAGCAAAGACTCGGGAAGCGCCCCGCAATTCACCTTGACAAAAGGGTGGCGGGATCGTGCCGAAGCTTTGTGGATGGCTTCGGCAATAAGGTCTTTTCCTGTTCCGGTTTCTCCTAAAATCAGCAGGGTGGCGTCTGTTCTGGCTACTATGGGCAAAAGCTCGAAAATTTCCTGCATCTTCTGGCTGTGGCCCAGGATCTTGTCTTTGCCGGGAAAACCATGAATCTTTTCGTCAAGATCTTTCAGGAGTGAAATGTCTTCAAGGAAAATTGCCACGCCGCTGACTTGACCTGATTCCAGGCTAACCGGGGAAATTGTGAACCGGATCGGAATTTTTTTTCGGTTCCTGTTGATGATATTCCCTTCTATTGTCACGGTTTCGTCGCCATCAATCGTTTTTTGAATGATGTTGCCGTCATCGGTGAAACTGCTCCTGAGGACATGCTCGCCCTGTGTTCCCAGGATTGCTTCCCGTGTGTAGCCGGTAAATGATTCAAAAATTCGATTGGCAGTGATGACTTTTCGGCGTGAGTCAAGCAGAAGAACGCCTTGGGGGAATGAATCGATAAAGCTCGAAAAATCCAGTTGACTCAAAAAAACGTCTTTGGGGAGAGGAAGGATTTTTTTTTGGCTCTTAGACATTTTGAAACAAAACGGATCGTTAAGGTTCAGTCAACGAGGAAATCAAATTTTATCAATATATTAGCGGTTAGCCGCCGCTGTTGACTAATGTAACATTTCGTTTTAAAATGTGCCATAGTTTTTCGGGATTACCTGCATCTATTGGCGAGAATTAGAATGCGGCAAAAAACACCATTTTGATTGGGAAAATGCAAAATGTTTGTTCTCCCATGCCAACCGCTTTGGAAATTAACCAATGGATTATTTGATTATTTGTCTAGTTGCACTGTTTGTTTCCGGTGCGACCCTGTTCTCCGGATTTGGTCTCGGCGCCATTCAAATCTGCCTCTTTTCTGTTCTTTTCTTACGTCTTTTGACATTGCTATTCACTTATCTAATCATAATGCCAAGGAATGTAACAACACTTCACCTTGAGAAGGAAAGCACCTCCGAGAACTGTGGTTGCAGCCGGTAACAGCATTGCCAGATAGCCATTACTGCAGCGGCCACCATGGAGCCGACGCCAGCGGCAAAACCGATGGGGCCCTTGAGGATCTGATTGATGCCGATGTCGTAGATATCAATAGCAAAGGTTCGAATTTCAACCCAAGCAAAAACCTGTCATCGACGCTCCTGACAATTCACCCCGTATCGATAAAATTCGCAACGGGTTAAAGAAGAAATAAAAAATCCTGTCAACTTGTAACACGACCTGTTGAGGATAAAGCACGACCTCCTCCTGACTGCGCTCCACTGGTAAGAGAAATCATAAACCTATTGATGATGGATGGCTGCAGTATGAGGAGCCGGCTAGCATGATACCTTAATCTCTCAACGCCTCCCCCCCAAAAAAAGTGTTGTTTGAGGTTATTGGATAACTATGCTTAAAACTACTGAAAAACGACAAAGGATTAACCATTTGATTCAACACATAAGTGTTTCTTTACTAATTTTCTGCTTGTTAATTTTTTCATCATATGATATCTGCTACCGAGGATTTGTGAATAGTCATTCATTTTGCTACCGATTGAAGTGTTGAATGTGGGATATAGTCCTGTGTTTTTCGATCTGCACTCCTTCAGTGAAAAAGCAAATTCTTATCACCTAATGACAAAACGATAACAACAAGAAAGCATACACCCGAATGGTAGAGAAAATTCCTAATAAATTTCAGACTGCAATTTTTGTATGTATCATTTGTTGATGTTCATATTGATGATGCTTTTCTGGATCCTGATGTCCGGAAAGTTTGACACCTTTCATCTTGTCCTGGGAGCCATTTCATCGCTGATTGTCGCCTGGAGTTCAACGGATCTTCTTTTCCAGGACCGGGGCAAGTCTCCGGCCGCCAGGGCGTCTGAAGCGGGTCGTTTTGTGTTGTATGCCTGCTGGCTTTTCTGGCAGATAGTTCTGGCCAATTTTCATGTCATCTACCTGTCGTTGACCCCGAAGCCGATCAAGGAAACCCTGTCGCCTCATATTTTTAATTTTAAAACAACCCTGAAAACCGATTTTGCCCGTTTTGTCCTGGCCAATTCAATCACCCTGACTCCGGGTACCGTAACCATCCGGGTGTCCGAGGATATTTTTGTTGTCCATGCCATAACAGTGAAGGCGGCAGGCGATCTCGAAGGTGGTTCAATAAGCGAGATGGAGCGTCGTGTGGCGTGGGTTTTTGAGAAAAGGGAAATTGGCGGCGCCTGAGCGTTGTACGCTGCCGGTGTTCGGATCGCCGCAGAAATCATGTGAAAATGGGGTATTGCGACCACTTCAGTTTGCCGGGATAATGGAATGGAAAAATATATAATTTGCATCGGCGTGGCGCTGCTTATCCTGATGCTGGTCACCCTGGTCAGGGTCATACGGGGCCCGTCGACCATTGACCGGCTTGTCGGTGTCAATGTTATCGGGACCAAGTCCACTATTCTGATAATCATCATGGGCACCCTGCTGGGCAGGGTCGAGATGTATGTGGACATTGCCCTGGCCTATGCCCTGCTGAACTTCATCGCCTCGCTGGCCGCGGCCAGATTTTTCCAGCGCCACAGAGAAGAGTCGGTTGTTGATGCCCCCCAGAGACAGGAGGGACCGTCATGTTAGATTTCATCGTTATCGTATTGCTCAGCGCCGGTATTTTGTTTTTTTTCGGCACCATCAACGGGCTGCTGCGGTTCCCTGATTTTTACACCAGGATGCATGCCGCCGGCAAAGGTGACACCCTTTCCACCGTGCTGATTCTTCTGGGGCTGGCGCTGTATTCCTTCCACCATCCATCCGTTCAGGATTTGTTGACCGGATATAAGATCATATTCATCGCGGTGCTGATTGCTATTGCCAGCCCCACGGCAACCCATGCCCTGATGGATGCCGGGTATGAATCAGGAATTAAACCATGGGGCGGTGAAACCGATTCAGAGGAAGAGGTGGATAAATGACCTGGGATGCAAGCCTCCTGTGGCAGTTTGATTTTCTCATTCTGCTCATGGTGATCATTTGTGCGGTTGCGGCCCTGACATTTAAGGACCTGATCACCAGTGCCGTGGTGTTTGGGGCCTACTCCTTTTTAATGTGTCTGCTCTGGACGGAAATGCTTGCCGTGGATGTTGCCTTTACCGAGGCGGCTGTCGGCGCGGGGGTGAGCACCGTGTTTTTTCTGGGCACCGCGCTGCATATCAAAAGGAGGGCCAAGGATTGAAATTACTCAGCCTTGTTATCTCGCTGACGCTGGGATTTTTATTGCTCCTGGCCACCGCGGACCTGCCCGACTGGGGTGATCCCCAATCGCCGGCCAGTATTCATGTATCCAATTATTATATAGAAAACTCCGTGGAGCAGACCTCTGTTCCCAACTTTGTCACCTCGGTTCTGGCTGATTATCGAGGCTATGACACCATGTTTGAGACAATTGTTATTTTCTGTGCCGGGATTACGGTGCTGACCATTTTACGGCGCAGTCACCGGCAGAAGAAAAAAGAAGTCAGGCCGAGACCGGCCCGAGAGGGAAAGGATCTGATTTTAATATCAGCGGCCCGCATAATAGCCCCGATGATGCAGATCTTTGCCCTTTATGTTGTGGCCCATGGCCATCATAGCCCGGGGGGCGGTTTTCAGGGTGGGGTTATCCTGGGTTCAAGTTTTATCCTGCTTGCCCTGGCCTATGACCTGGAGACTATATTGAAACGCTTGAAAGAACGCTCTGTTATCATTATGAGCGGGATCGGTGTCGCTATCTATATGGGTATCGGCATGATATGTCTGTTTCTGGGCGGTAATTTTCTTGATTACAGCGCCTGGAGCAGCGTGCTTGGTGTTTCAGCCGTGGAAGCTCGCTCCCACGGCATGCTGGGCGTTGAGATCGGTGTGGCTGTGACGGTTATGTATATCATGTTTTCTCTCTACGCGGATCTGTCCAGCGGCGGGGAGATGGATGAGGGGCTGTAAATGAATGAAATCCTGACCGCCATCATCGCCAAGTACAATTACTGGTCCTTTCTGATTCTGCTGCTTATCGGTCTGCATGCTATGATCAGTAAGAACAATCTGGTCAAAAAGGTGATCGGCATGTCCATCTTTCAGTCGGCCATCATCCTTTTTTATGTCTCCATCGGCTATAAAAAAGGGGCGACAATCCCGATCACGGAGCATGGACATGGGCATGCAAATGAGGTGGTTCACCAGACAGCCGCTGAGATGGTTGCCGGTTTTGCCAATCCGCTGCCGCATGTGCTCATGCTGACGGCAATCGTTGTCGGGGTGGGTACGCTGGGAGTTGCGCTGGCCCTCGTTCAGAAGATTCACCGGGTATATGGTACCATAGAGGAAGATGAGATTTTGGAGAAAATCAAAGAATGATCAAAGAGCAGCTACCCATTCTCATCCTGGCGGTCCCTCTGCTGGCCTCATTCGCCATTACTCTTTTTGCCCGAAAGAGCAAAATTGCGGCATTCGCTCTGCTGGTGGGCGCCATGGGGATGTCGTTTGTCTTTGCCATAGGCGTTATGCGGCAGATTCTCGATACCGGCCGGGTCATTCACTATCATATCGGCAACTGGCAGCCGCCTTTCGGCATCGAACTGGTTATTGACCACCTGAACGCCATGGTTCTTGTTCTGGTCTCGGGAGCAGCTTTTTTAACGGCAATTTACTCAAAAAATACGGTCCCGGCCGAAGTGCCGTACAGATTTCCCGGGGAAGAAGTTCCGGAGCGGGTGCCAAACTACTACACTCTCTATGCCCTGCTGGTCACCGGTCTGCTGGGGATTGTCGCCACCGGTGACGCCTTCAACATGTTTGTGCTGCTGGAGATTTCGGCGCTGTCCTCCTACGCTCTCCTGGCCCTGGGAGGGGGGCGGGCCTATTTCGCAACATTCAAGTACCTGATTGTCGGGACCATCGGCGCCTGCTTTTATTTGCTGGGCGTGGGGTATCTCTACATCAAAACCGGTTCGCTGAACATGCCGGACCTGAAAGTAATTCTCACAAGCCCGGCGCTTGCCGAGTCGCCGACAGTCATGATCGCGTTCATGCTGATCATTACGGGCATCTGGATTAAGATGGCCTTTTTTCCTCTGCATGGCTGGCTGCCCAACGCCTATACCTATGCCTCGACTACGACGTCGTGCCTGGTGGCGCCGCTGATGACCAAGGTTTCGGTCTATATGATGATCCGTCTGATGTTTTCGGTGTTTTCAGCCCACTATATCTTTGACCGGCTGGGCTGGCAGAATGGAGTGGTCTGGCTGGCCGCGGCAGCCATTCTTTTCGGCTCGATCTCGGCGCTGGGCCAGACCAATCTGAAACGAATGCTCTGCTATATCATTGTCGCGGAAGTCGGGTACATGGTGGGGGGCGTGTGGCTGGCCAATGCCGATGGACTGATCGGCGCAACCTATCATATCTTGAGCGATGCCATGATGACGCTGTGTTTGTTCATGGCGGTGGGGGCTGTAATCTATAAAACCGGTGATGCATCGCTGTATGCCATGCGGGGAATTTTCAGGAAGATGCCCGTAACCTCGGTGGTGTTTGTCATTGGCGCCCTGGCCATGATAGGCATCCCCCCGACCTGTGGCTTTTTCTCCAAGTGGTATCTGGTGAGCGGCGCCATCGAAGCACGTCACTGGGGGTTTGCCGTGGCGCTGCTCATTTCAAGCCTGATCAACGCTGTCATCTTTTTCCGGATTATTGAAATCGGCTACTTTCCACTCTTTGATGAACAGGAGGGAGAGGGCGGTCACCATGCGCATGACCGGGCCGTAATCGCCGAAGCGCCTTTCAGCATGCTGCTGCCAATGGTGTTGACCGCGCTGAGCCTGATTGCGATCGGTCTCTATTCCAACGAAATAATAACCGGCCTGGTGGGCCGGACAATTCCAGCGGGACTGTTATAGCCATGGCAACTTTACCATTCCCTGAGGCCGCGCCGCTGCTGGCTATTCTGGTTTCTATCGCCGCGATACCTCTTATCGTCTTAAGTGGATCAAAACCAAATCTGCGGGAGTTCTGGACCTTTCTGGCCGGCTTCATCAAACTGGGCCTGGTTTTATCCATGGCCGGTTATATTCTGGCAGGCAATACCTACACCTACGAGCTGTGCAAGGTATTGCCCGGGCTTTCCCTGAAGCTCACCGTGGACGGTTTCGGCATGCTCTTTGCCCTGGTGGCCTCTACGCTGTGGATTGTGACCTCGATGTATTCCATCGGGTATATGCGCGGCCTGGATGAACATGCCCAGACCCGTTATTACAGTTTTTTTGCCCTGGCCCTGTCCGCCACCATCGGCGTGGCATTCAGCGGCAACCTGTTGACCATGTACCTGTTCTATGAGCTGCTTTCACTTTCCACCTATCCGCTGGTAACCCATCATCAGGACCAGGAGGCCAGAACCGGCGGACGTAAATACCTGACCTATCTGCTTTCAACTTCCATCGGGCTGGCGCTGCCGGCCATGCTGGTGACCTATGCTCTTGCCGGAACCCTGGATTTTAATGTCCACGGCATCTTCCCGGCCGAGACGGCAAAAAGCACCCTGGTAATCCTGCTGATCATGTTTCTCTATGGTTTTGCCAAGGCCGGCATCATGCCGTTTCATTCCTGGCTGCCCGGCGCCATGGTCGCGCCCACTCCGGTTTCGGCATTGCTGCATGCCGTGGCCGTGGTCAAGGTCGGGGTTTTTTCCATCGGCCGGATTCTGACCGGGATTTTCGGCATCGACCTGCTGTCCACCGCAAGTCTCAATGTCATTGTCTGCGTGATTGCCGGTTTCACCGTGATCGTCTCCTCCCTCATCGCCCTGTCCCAGGATAATCTGAAACGGCGGTTGGCATTTTCCACAGTGGGTCAGCTTTCCTATATCATTCTCGGCATCGGGCTTGCCTCGCAATTAGGCGTTATTGGCGGCATGAGTCACATTGCCATGCATGCCTTCGGCAAAATCACCCTGTTTTTCTGCGCCGGCGCCATTTTTGTGGCCACCGGCAAAAAATATATCAGTGAGATGAAAGGGATCGGCCGCCGGATGCCCTTCACCATGGCCGCGTTTTTTGTCGGCGCGCTCAGTGTGATCGGGCTGCCGCCGGGCGGCGGACTTATCACCAAGCTGCAGATGGCCTCCGGCGCCATGCAGGCCGATCTGCTTTTTGTGCTGGTCATCTACCTGGTTTCCTCTCTGCTGAATGCGGCATACTTTTTTCCCATTGTCTATAATGCTTTTTTCTGCACGGAGGAAGAGGCCATGTTTGATAAAAAGGTGGCTGAGGCGCCGATGTTATGCGTGCTGCCGCCGGTGATTACGGCGGCGATTTCCGTGGGGCTGTTCTTTTTCCCCGGCCTGTTTGTGGATTTTGCCCGCCTCATGGTAACAGGACTGTGAGGGAGATATAATACAGGTCTCTACAGTTGATTTATTTATCTGATATAACTTATTGTAAAGAAAAAGAATGTATGAGTATTTAACTCGTTTATTGATCAGGCTGTAGGCTGAAGACTATTAGGCTACTTGCGAAAACCGATCCTAAAACCCTATAGCCTTAACAGCTAACAGCCTATTCCAACATGGCCGGGGCCGCGTAAATTAAACCAGGTAAGCAGACTATGAGTGCAACGGAAAAAAACGAACAGGGCGAGATAATGGTACTGGGGCACAGCCCCTGGCCGGGATATAAAAAGGCGTTTCTGCTGATATTCGGCATTGCCTGCCTGTACCTGGCAGTTATCCTGTATAACTCGCTGCAACACTTGCCGCAACATTGAGCAGCAGGGGCTGAGCCATGACATCAAATAAAAAGCATATCTGGGACGAAAGGAATAATATCAAGAGGCTGCTGAAGGTGTTCTTCACCATCTGTGTGGTCCTGTTTGCGGCGGACCTGGTGGTGGACAAGCAGACCCATATGCCCTGGGAGGAGTGGCCGGGGTTTTACGCAATGTATGGCCTTGTTGCCTGTGTGGTCCTGGTCCTTGTGTCAAAATACATTTTACGACCACTTATGATGCGAGACGAAAATTATTATGAATAATTTTTTGGTGCCGGCCTTTATTTTTATTTTCGGAGCTCTTTTCATTCCCTTGCTGCGGGGACGTCTGAAGCAGGGGTATGTGCTGCTGCTGCCGTTGCTGGGGCTTGTCAACTTTCTTAATATCCCCATCGGCACCCATTTTCAGGTTGATTTTTTACACTATCAACTCATCCTGGGGGAGATGGACCGTCTTGCCAGGATATTCGGCATTATTTTTCATATCGTTTCGTTTATCACAATTCTCTATATCCTGAATTTTGATAACAATACAGAGTATGCGGCCGGCTTCTGCTACGCCGGAGGCGCACTGGGAGTCATTCTGGCCGGTGACCTGATCACCCTGTTCTTTTTCTGGGAATTTCTGACGGTGAGCTCCATGTTTTTGATCCTTGCCCGGAAAACCAGGAAATCAACTCAGGCGGCCTTTCGCTATACCCTGATCCATGCCGTGGGCGGTTTATTTCTGCTGGCAGGGATCATTATCCACAGCCACGAGACAGGCTCTCTTGTCGTATCGCAGATCGGCTTGAACGGGCTTGGCTCCTATCTCATTTTTATCGGTTTCGGGGTCAACTGCGCCTGGCCGCTGCTGCACTCCTGGCTGGTGGATGCCTATCCCGAAGCCACCATTGGCGGAGCGGTATTTTTGAGCGCCTTTACCACCAAAACCGCGGTGTACGCCCTTGCCAGGACATTTCCCGGCGAAACCTCCCTGATTTGGATCGGGACGGCAATGGCTGCTTTCCCTATTTTCTACGCGGTCATTGAAAATGACCTGAGGCGGGTTCTGGCCTACAGCCTCATCAACCAGGTCGGCTTCATGGTCGTGGGCATCGGCATCGGCACCGAGCTGGCGATTAACGGCGCGGTGGCCCATGCCTTTGCCGATATCATCTTCAAAGGGCTGCTCTTTATGTCGGTGGGCGCGGTCATGTACCGGACCGGCAAGGTCAATGCCACTGACCTGGGGGGGCTGTACAAGTACATGCCCATCACCTGCGCCTTCTGTATAGTCGGAGCTGCTTCGATTTCCGCCTTCCCGTTGTTTTCCGCTTTTATCAGCAAGTCTCTGGTCATGTCCGCCGCGGCCCACGAAGGGCTCTGGGTGACCTGGTTCACCTTGCTTTTTGCGGCAGCGGGTGTGTTTCATCATGCCGGCATCAAAATCCCGTTCTTTACCTTTTACGGGCATGAAGGGGATTACGGCGGTGAAGTGAAAGAAGCGCCGAAAAACATGCTCGCCGCCATGGGAATTTCGGCATTCCTGTGCATATTTATCGGTTCGGCGCCGGGTTTTCTCTATGATCTTCTCCCCTATGAGGTGGAGTATCATCCATACTCCTATGATCATGTCATCGCCCAGCTGCAGCTGTTGTTCTTTTCAGCCATGGCTTTCACCCTGCTGCTACTGTCCGGCATCTATCCGGCTGAGATGCGTTCCCTGAATGTTGACGCTGACTACATCTACCGAAAGGGTGGGAAACTCGCGTTTTTTCTTCTGGATAGAAGCTTGAACAGCATCAATGCGTTTGTTGACAGGACGGTTGCCAAGGGCATGACCGCGCGGCTGTCCCGGTTTTTTTCCCTGGGGCCCGGCAGGCTTGCCCTGGCAGTGATTAAATCGCTATGGCAGATGTCGGGAATCGGTGCGGTGGAACTGGTTGAAAGTGAAAAGCGGTTTCTGGAAAAATATAAAACAGCGAATTTCTCCATCGGCAGCACGGCAATATTTGCCCTGGCCATTGTCCTGCTGTTTTTTATTCTATAGGTATCCGGACGGATGCAAAACGCCGCGTTTCAGGCGCTGCCGCCCGGAACACACTCCTCTGGTTTTGAATTTTCCGGCAGGCGCATGAGATCACAGCTCACCATTCGATCCGCAGGGTGTTGTCCAGGGCATTGACCCTGGTGATGTTCACCCTGACCGTGTCGCCGGCATCAACGGGGAAGGAGGGGTTGGGGGGCAGGTCGATGTCAAGCAGGCAGTCCGTCAGCAGCAGATTGATCCGTTTGGGCCCGGTGTTGATGACCAGCGCGTTGACCCTGGTTCCTGCTTTCTGTTCCAGATATCTGAGTATCCAGTAGCGGTGCTGCTGCTGTCTGACAATGCCTGCCCGGGCAAGGTTCTGGTTGATCGACCCGGCAAAATTGCGGCACTCGTCCTGGGAAAAGAGTATGCCCCGGCCGCGGATAAGATTGTTGATCTGGTGCTGCACCACCATGTCCAGGAAGCGACGGATGGGCGAGGTGACGGTGGTATAGCAGGGCAGGCCGACACCGCTGTGGGCCTTGGGATGGGTCAGCAGTTCGCCCCGGGAAAGAAAGCGGCGCTGCCGGGCAATATCCAGCAGCCCGTCGTTGAACCCCCTGACAAGGCGTTTGCGGGGCGGGCCCTGCGCCCGGAAGAGGCCTGGCGCTTCCTGGTCGGCCAGGTAGGTTGCGGCCACGCCGTTTGCCAGGATCATCAGTTCCGCGATAAGGCTGCGGGCCGGGGTGTCCACCGGGGAAAGGGTAATGTCGATTTCACCGCTGTCGCCAAGAGAAATATTGACGTCCGGCATGGGCAGAAACACCGCCCCGCTATGCAGACGTCTGGTTCTCAATTTCTGGCACATGGTGTTGAGCAGGCTGAGTTCGGGAACCGAGTCCAGAGTGCGGTCGACTTCGTCATAGGTCAGCTGCCGCCGTACCCGGATAAGGCTGGGCACTATCTGGCGGCGCAGCAGTTCGCCTTCGGAGGACAGCTGGAGAAGAAAACTGATGGCCGGCCGGTCGCGGTCCAGGATCAGGCTGCAGGCATCATGGGCGACGGATTCCGGGAGCATGGGAACCTGGCTGTCCGGAAAATAAAGCGAGGTGCATCGTTCCCGGGCTTCGCGAAACAGCGGATCGCCGGGAGCGACGATTGCGGTGACATCGGCGATATGCACTCCGATCAGTACGCCGTCGTCCAGGCGCTCCACATGCAGGGCATCATCAAAATCCAGGGTGTCGGGCCCGTCTATGGTAAAGATGGGCAGATCCCGGAGATCCCTCCGTTTCGGGTCGCTGATGAGTGTATCCGAGGACTTCTGCCGGAGCAACCGGGCTTGTTCCAGGGCCTCAGGATTAAATTCCACCGGGTGTCCCGATCTGAGCAGGGGGATATTCACATTTGCCGGCCAGACACCGGCCCGGACCAGCAGGTGGTAGGTGTCATGGGGGCCGGTGAGTGAGGCGTTTTTCAGCAGCTGGCGGACCAGATCCGCCTCCGGGCATTCACTGCCGAATAGAAAAGTCTGCTCGATCCAGGTCAGGACTTTTGCGCGGTCCGGCCACTGCCCTTCATCTACTTCTTCGCCTTCCATGATTCTCATGATCGCCTGGGCCGCGTCATCGAGAAGCTGTTTCCTCTCAGCCTCCTTTTCCAGCTGATGCTGCAGCTGTTCAACCTGTTCAGGCGAATGAACGGTGATGCGTCCCGCTTTGAACTTGAAATAGAAGCGGTCGGCAAAAACAGCCCGTAGAAAAGCGCTGTTCCGGTCATCGCTCGCCTCACCGCCAAAGAGCATCTCGGCAAGAAAGGCAACGGAAAATTCATTCACCGGCTCTTCACAGACAATATCCCAGAGCTCCCGGAGATCGAGTGATTCCGCCAGATCACGGCGCCGCTCACAGGTTTCCCTGAGTTGGGCGGTCAGGGTTTCCCGGGCATGGTCCAGGGAATAGACCGCGGTGGAAACGGTGAGGATGCGGGCCGCGGCCAGGTTGATCTCCCGGCCGTTCTGGCTCAGCAGCCGCAGGCGCGATCCGGTGTTGTCAATGATATAGGCGCAGGTGAATTTGCCGGCATCGATAAATTCAACCAGTCTGCCGGAGGTATACGTATTCATTAAAACACATTGTGCAGAATTGTCAGGTCGTGGTAAGTTACCGACCTGTAGCAGGTAAAGGAAACTTTGTCATTACTTTCTTGAGCAGATTCCGTGACAGAACCGCAGACACCAGAGAAAAAAACCGATGCAACACCCTACCGGTCCGGGGTGATCGCGATCATCGGCCCCCCCAATGCCGGCAAATCGACCCTGCTCAACCATTTCCTCGGGCAGAAGATCGCTATAGTCACCCCCAAGCCCCAGACCACCAGAAACCGCATCCTCGGGATCCTGAACGGTGAATCGTACCAGATCATCCTTCTGGACACCCCCGGGCTCCATAAGCCCAGGGAGCTGCTGAACCGGGAAATGGTCCGCATTGCCCTGGATACCCTGGCCGAGGCCGATGTTGTTTTATTTCTTGCCGACGCCCAGGTCAATAAACCGGAAAAACTTGAGAAACTCGGCAATGAATTTGCCGAATACCTGCGGCAGGTGACTTGTCCCGTTGTCCTGGCGCTGAACAAGGTTGACCGGCTGGATAAAACACAGCTGCTGCCGCTCATGGAGTGGTATGCTGATTTTTATCCTTTTGCCGCCGTCCTCCCGATCTCGGCGCTGCACGGGGACGGCGCCGACCTGCTGGTTGATGAGCTGGTGCGCTTGCTGCCCGAGGGCCCGCAGTATTATCCGGACGATATCCCCACCGATGCCACCGAGCGTTTTATTGCCGCCGAAATAATCAGGGAAAAGGTATTTCTGCTCACCAGGGAGGAGGTCCCCTACTCAACAGCGGTCATGATCGACAGCTTCCAGGAGTCGGTGGACAACAGGCCCGTCGTCATTCACGCCACCATCCTGGTGGAACAGCCTTCGCAGAAGGGGATCATCATCGGGCGGAAGGGCGCGATGCTCGCTGAGATCCGTAAGAAAGCCGTCCTGGAGATCGCCCGGATGCTTGATCAGCGGGTTTCACTCCGGTTGTGGGTCAAGGTGAAGAAAAAATGGACCAGCAATGAGCAGATCCTCCGGGAGCTGGGGCTGAGCAAAAGCTGATCGATCCATATCGGTGGCTGCCGCCGGTTCCGGCAGTTCTTCCTGGCGCAGGAGTTACCTGTTGTTCCCTTCAGTCTGATTCCGCAGCATTTCTTTGACACCGTTGTCCCGGGAGGCTAAATCCAGCCCCTTGAGGATATACAGCGCCGTGCGCAGCTGGTTGTCACTCCGCAGCCGTTTTTCGATATCCGCCCTGTCCTTATCCTCTTTTGTCTCTTTTTTGCCGGATTTTTCCTTGTCATTTTCAAGATGGTTGGGCAGGTCTCTTTCCCTGATCAGGGAATGATCGTTTTGGCCGTTGTCTTCATCGCCATTGGCCGGAATGAATGGAACGATTATATCAGGCTTGATGCCGGTGGCCTGGATCGAATCACCGCTTGGAGTATAATATTTGGCGGTTGTCAGCCGAAGACCCGCGCCGTCAGGCATGGGGATAATTGTCTGTACCGAGCCCTTGCCGAAGGTTTCGGTGCCGAGCACAATTGCCCGCTTATGGTCCTGAAGGGCGCCGGCGACAATTTCCGATGCGCTGGCTGAACCGCTGTTGACCAGGACGATTATCGGAACCTGATACTGCTCTTTATCAGGATAGGCTTCAAAAACCATGTCCTGGTCTGTCTGCCTGCCTTTGGTGGAGACAATGACTCCGCTGTCGAGAAAGATGTCCGCAACCTTGACGGACTGGTCGAGCAATCCTCCCGGATTGTTTCGCAGGTCGAGGATCAGGCCGGATATGGGGGTATTTTTCTGCTGGCTGCGAAGAGCGTCCAGCAGCTCGGTGGTGGTGTTTGCCTGGAAGTTGGAGATGCGTACATAGAGCAATCCCGGTTCAAGCTCCATTGATTTGACACTGTGCATGGGGATTTCGTCACGGACAATGATGAATTCCTTGAGTTCCTGCCAGTCGGCGCGAAAAACGGAAATGGTGACGCTGGTGCCCTGCTTGCCCCGGAGCCGTTTGACCGCGTCCATCAGGGTCATGTTTTTTGTCGGCTCATCACCTATTTTGATGATCTGGTCGCCCGCCTCGATTCCGGCAAGATAGGCCGGTGTGTCTTCAATGGGCGAGACAACGGTGAGGATGCCGTTGCGCAGGGTGATTTCAATGCCGATGCCGCTGAAACTGCCGTGGGTTTCATCCTGCAGTTCCTTGAAGTCGTCGGGGGTCATATAGGAGGAGTGGGGGTCCAGAGAGGTCAGCATGCCGTTGATCGCGCCGGAAATAACCTGCTGCGGATCAATGGTATCCACATAGTGTTCCTGCAGGAGCATCAGGACATTGGAAAAGACTTCGAGATTCTTGTAGGTTTCCTGGCGCACGGTATCTTCATCTGCCTGTACGGAAGGTGTGCAGAAGAGGATGATGGTCAGGAGCAGAGAGAAAATGGTTTTCATGGCATATAAAAGTGAACAGTCGTATCAGATTAATTCATTTACTCAGCGGATAAAATCATATTTTACCAGAATTATAACAGAGTATAAGCATCTTCGCATATTTTTGTTAGAGGAAATTTTTTTAATGGTAAGGATGGCGACCGGCCGCGTACGGGGGGCGGTTTATCCATCAATCGATATCCACGCAAGGGGATCGAGTGGTTTGGTGTCGTGTCTGATCTCAAAGTAAACCCCTTTTTCAAACAGGGTGGCAATGTCCCCGGCAGCGCCGATAATTTCCCCATCGCCGACAAGCTGGCCTTCCTGTACGCTGATCTTTTCCATCCTGGACGTAATGGAGTAATAATCGAGCCCGTGATCAATGATCACCATGTTGCCGAAGCCCTTCCGGTACCCGGCAAAAAGAACCCTGCCGGCAAAGATTGACCTGATTTCCGCTCCATTGGGCGCGTCAAAGGTTATGCCCTGGGACGCGCCGGTATCGATGGCCACACCTTCTCTGGATTCGCCGAAACGGGTCACTATTTCGCCCTGGACCGGCGGCGCCATCCTGCCCTTATTCAGAACAAAACCCTTGAGGGTGTAGTCTCTTTTTTTCTGGAGCTGCGCCAGGGTGGCGCGCAGTTCTTCCTCGGCTTTTTTCAACTCCTTGAGCGCCTGTTCATGCAGTATTTTCTGGGTTTTAACTTTTGTCAGCAGTTCTTTTTTCTCCTCAAGGAGTGAATCGAGCTGCTTTTGCTGTTCAACGGCATTGGTGATGAATTCGCTGAGCAGGATGCTTTCTTTTTCGTGGGAGTCCCTGGCCAGGATCAGCTGTTCAATGGCGTCCCGGTATTGGTTGAACAGTTTTTTGTCGTAATCGATGAGGGTTTTGAACGAATCGTTGAACAGCATGAGGTCCGGCAGGGTCCGGGTGGAAAAAGTGACATTCAGGAGTCCTGTCTTGCCCATGAGATAATAGGAGCGGAGCCGTTTCTCCAGGTGGCTTTTCACTTTTTCCCGGCCCTGCCTGGCCAACCTGAGATCGCGTTCTTTGAGGGCGAGCAGTTCCTCCTGGCTGTTGAGCCGGTCAATCATCACGTCCAGACGGATTTTCTGCAGGGCCAGGTTTTTGTCAAGGCGTTCTATCTGGTCCAGCAGGTTGAATTCCTGTTCGCTGACAATCTGGAGCCTGCCGAGGTGGATTTGCATGCCGCCGCGCAGTTTCTCCAGATTTGATTCATGCTGCTGGATGGGTTTGTCTATTTCCTCCAGCCCCGGGGGAGCGGACCATCCGCGGGCGGGCTGGAAAATGGCGCCGGCCAGCACGGCAAGGGAGAGCGCAAGGGGTGTCCTGAAAAATCCAATGCTCATAACTGGAGGAATTTTCTGGTCGAAGAAAAACTGCCGCCGGCACAGAGCAGGGAAGAGATGACAATAATGGCTATGACCACCGGAAAGGGAAAAAAGGTGAACTCAAAGAGCTGGAAAATTGAAGAAACGGCAAAGCGCAGCTTGATCCAGTTGAAAAGGAGGAATAGAGCGGCCATTCCCGCCGCGGAACCGATAAATCCCTGGAGAGCGCCTTCAAGAAAAAAAGGCAGGCGGATGTAATGGGTGCTGGCGCCCACCAGCCGCAGCAGCTCAAGTTCATCCTTGCGGCTGAGCAGGGTCAGCCGGATGGTGTTGGCCACCATGAATGTTGTGGTCAGGATGAGAAGAGAGCCGGAGAGAAAGACGATAATGCGCAGCAGTTTGACAAAGGTGTAGAACCGTTCAACCCATTCCCTCCCGTACTGCACCTTGAGAACCCCGGGCAGGGAGACGAGATAGTCGGAAAAGCGTTTGATCTTGGTCAGGGTATCCAGGGAGCGGACCGGGTATACTTCGATGGAAGGCGGCAGGAAGTCCCTGGGCATATCCTCGAGGACATCACGGTCTTCCTCGAGCTGGGCTGCAAAGCGACCATAGGCCTCTTTGCTCGAAACAAATTCGATCCGTTCCACCTTGTCGAATTTGACTATTTTTTTCCTGTATTCCTCCTGCATCTCCTCCGCAGGTTCCTCGTCCAGATAGATGACCAGCCGCAGGTCGTCGTCAAGCTGTTGTCCCGCGTGCTGCACATTGGTGTATATCAGGTAGAAGAAGGCGAAGATCAGCACCGACAGGGTGATGGTTATCAGGGTAAGGAGCTGGGCGCTCCAGGTCTGAAACAGGTTGCGGAATGTCTGGGTGAAAACGGCGATAATAAAGTTCATTGATCACTCATCCATAAATCGTCTTCTTCCGGGCTGCCCTGCTCTTCGTCCATCCGGTCCGCAAAGGCATGGTCAGGCTCCGGCGCCGGGTGCCCGTTGACGATCCGCCCCTCCCGCAGTTCAATGATCCGGTGGTCGGTATCCCGGTAGATCGACTCATCATGGGTGGCAATGACCAGAGTCGCGCCCCGTTCATTGTATTTCCTGAACAGGTCCATGACCAGCTGGGTGGTTTCGCGGTCGAGATTGCCCGTGGGCTCGTCTGCCAGAATCAGTCCCGGATTGTTGGCTACGGCCCTGGCAATGGACACCCTCTGCTGCTCCCCCCGGGAGAGTTCGCAGGCTGGGGTATTGTACTTATCGGCAAGTCCGAGGTGATGAAGGAGCTTCTTGGTCCGCATGCGGATGACCGATGAGCGGGTATAGGAAACCTCCATGGCCACGGCAATGTTCTGGGCCACGGTTTTGTCCGGCAGGAGCTTGAAATCCTGGAAGGCAAAACCGATGTTGCGCCGGAGCCGCTGCAGCTTGCCGCCGGCGATCTTGCTGAGATCATGTCCGTCCACCTCGACCACCCCTTTGGTTTGTTTGTCCATGCGGCTGAGAAGCCGGAGCAGGGTGGATTTCCCGGCGCCGCTCTTGCCGATGAGAAACAGGATCTCCCCTCTGTTGACGCTGAGGGAAACATCGGTGAGCGCCTGGATATCGGGCAGGTAGATTTTGGACACCTTGACCAGGTCGACCATGTACCTGGAGTTGTTCGATTGCGAGTTCATGCGGATTCAGGAAAATATTTTATCGAAAATGGCCGTGGCCTGGCGGACAACAACGCTGTCATCTTCAAGTTTCAGGTAGGAGGCGCCGCTCAGCTCCTGGTTGACCAGTTCGTTGCTGGCGGAGATGATCCCGGCCAGGGGCAGGCCGGCCTCATTGACCGCTGCTTCGATTTTTTCCTGCAGCGCTTCCGGGACCGGATCAGGTGCGCGATTGACAATGAGAAATTTGTTTTTGACGGTCAGCCCGAGGGGGCCGGTGATGTCGGCGATTCGTTTGGCGGTGAGAATGCCCCGGGCCGAAGGATCGGAAACAATGAGCAGATAGTCGACCTCCCGCAGGTTCATGCGGCTCAGGTGTTCCATGCCGGCCTCGTTGTCGACAATGATGTAGGGGTAGTTTTCAGCCAGTTTGTCCATGGTCATGGCCAGGTACTGATTGGCGGCGCAATAGCAGCCCGGCCCGTCCGGCTGGCCCATGACCATGAGGTCGTAGCCGGTGTCTTCGATGAGGGCCTGGTGGATTTTCATTTCCATGTACTGGTCGCGGGTCATGCCGGTGGGAATCTCCCCCTTGAGATCCTTGCGGATTTCCCCGAGGGTCAGATGCACTTCCTTTTCCAGCAGTTCGTTGAGGTTGGCGTTGGCATCGGCGTCAACCGCCAGAACCGGGGTCATGTTCCTGTCTTTAAGATATTTCAGCAGCAGCGCGGAGGTGGTTGTTTTGCCGGTCCCGCCCTTGCCTGCCATGGCAATAATTTTGGTCATATATTTTCCCGATTGATTAAAGCGATAATGATGTGTTTACGTTTAAAACCAAGATTATACAATAAAAAAACTCTATTTTCCTGTCAAACCTAAAAGATTCCGTTTATAAATGTAACCTCAACTTTTTGACTTATGTTAAATTGCTGTAAAGAAAAAAAATGTGTGAGGATTCAACTGGCTTATTGATCAGGCTGTAGGCTGAAGACTATCAGGCTACTTGCGAAAACCGCCCTAAAAGCCTATAGCCTTAACAGCTAACATCTATCCCAACATAATTAATATATAAATACTTCATGATTCCAGACAAATAGATCAACTCAGAAAGTTGAGGAGGAATGTTTCATTGAAAGCGGTTATTTTTGATCTGGACGGCACCCTGCTCGATACCCTTGAAGACCTGGCGGACGCCGGCAACCAGGTTCTCGCGGCTGCCGGCCTCCCTGTTCATCCGGTGGAGAGCTACCGGTATTTTGTCGGTGACGGCCTGGTGGCCCTGATCCGGCGGATTCTGCCGGAAGAGAGGAGAAGCGATGAAGAGGTGCTCCGTATGACTCAGGCCTTCCGGGAAGTCTATGCGGTAAACTGGAATGCCAAAACGCGATTGTACACGGGGGTTGACACGCTGCTCAGCGGTTTGCAGGAAAATGGGGTGGCGATGAATGTTTTGTCCAACAAACCCCATGATTTTACCAGGATATGCGTGCGGGAATTTCTTGGCAGATGGACATTTGCCCATGTGCTCGGCAACCGGGAAGGATTAGCGAAGAAACCGGATCCGGCCGGAGCGCTGGAGATTGCCGGCAAACTCGGCCTGGCGCCGTCCCATATCCTCTATGTCGGCGACACGGCCACGGATATGAAGACTGCCGTGGCTGCCGGAATGTATGCTGTCGGGGCGTTGTGGGGTTTCCGCACTGCCGGAGAGCTTGAAGAAAGCGGCGCGGCCTGTCTTGCACAACGCCCGGAAGAGGTGCTGGAGCTGCTGCGGAAAGGGTGTAAATCTTCTCCGGGAGCCATTTAACGGAGATTATGAATTCATTATTTTTAGCCTATGCCGGCCCTCCGCTGCTGGGGGCGTTTATCGGCTATCTGACCAACAGGGTGGCCATCCGCATGCTGTTCAGGCCACTTTCCCGGTGGCGGGTGCTGGGAATCCCGGTGCCCATGACGCCGGGAGTCATTCCCTCCAGGCGGCATGAACTGGCGAAAAACATCGGCGAGATGGTCGGAACCCACCTCCTGACCAGCAAGGATATCGGCTCCGCCCTGTCCGAAGAGAAATTCCAGGATAATCTCCACACCCTGGTTGATGAGCGGATCGATGCATTGCTCGGCAGGGATTTCGGCCCGGTGCGCACCCTGGTGCCGAAGCGCTTCCAGACCTACTTCAAGGTGGCTGTCCGCACCCTCAAATACCGGTTCCGCACCGGCGTCCATCGCTACATGGAGAGTGATGATTTTGCCGCCAGGGTGACGCAGACCATGCGGGAGCAGCTGGATTCATTTGGTTTGAAACCGTTGAACGAGATGGTTTCCAGGGAAGAGCGCAGGGCTTTCTACACCTTTATTGATACCCTTATTGCCGATCTCCTTGCCGGCCCCGCAACAGAAGAACGGCTGGCCGGCTATCTCCGGGAAAACCTGCGGCAGGCAGCGGACAACGGCAAAACCCTTGGGGAGTATGTACCCGCCACCCTGCATGATTTTATTATTGAGTCGATTCAGCGCTACTCTCCCGCAATTCTCCGGCAGCTGGCCGGCATGCTTGCCGAGCCGCCGGTTCGCGATCGCATAATCAGCGCCGTCCGGGGCGGCATAGATGATTTCATTTCTTCTCTCGGGCCTCTGGGTTCCCTGGCCGGGGGTTTCCTTGACATGAAAGCGCTGGAGAAAAGCATACGCGGCTATCTGACCGATAAGGAGGGTGACATCAGGTCGTGGCTGGAAAATCCGGAAGTGCAGGAGCGGTTCAGCGTCGTTCTTGTCGATCTGGTGGATCGCTACCTGGACAAACCCCTGGCAGAGCTTGTGGAGCATATGGAGGAAGAAAAACTTGCCGCCGTGTGCCGGGGAACTGCTGAGCAGCTTCTGGGCATTGTCCGTTCCCCGGGGGTGATTGAAGCCATGGCGACGATGCTGCGCGAAAACCTCGAGGAAATGATCGGCAATGGCGAACGCACTGTCTCAGAGTCGGCTTCCCGGCTGCTCGGCCAGGAAGCCGCCGATAATCTGCAGGGGATGGCGGCGGCGGAAACTGTTGCCCTGATCCGATCCCCGAGGAGCCGCGCGCTGCTTGATAAAATGATGAATACCATGTTCGATTCGGCGCTCAACCGGCCCATAGGCATCCTCAACAATATCCTGCCGGCGACCATTCGCACGGGGTTCACCGATTACGCGGTGCTGACCGTCAACCGGATCATGCTGCAGGAGGTGCCAAGGCTGGTTGATTCCCTGGAGATCCGCCGGATCGTCACGGCCAAGGTGGATTCCCTTGACCTGCTCAGGCTGGAGAAACTCCTGTTGTCCATCATGGAGGAGCAGTTCAAGTACATCAACCTGTTCGGGGGCCTGCTCGGTTTTCTTATCGGGCTGGCAAATCTGCTTTTTCTTCAGATGCGTTGAGTTCGTCCGTTCCGGCAGGAATGATCTTCAGTTCGACCCGTCGGTTTGCCGCCCGCCCTTCCGGGGTGGAATTGTCGGCAATGGGCTGCTCGGAGCCGTAGCCGGCGGATTCCAGCCGGCTCCCATCCACGCCCCTGGCAGCAAGATAGGCTGCCGTCGATTCGGCCCGCTGTCTGGAGACGGTCAGGTTGCGCTCGGTCTCGCCGATGCTGTCGGTGTGGCCGCCTACTTCGAAACGGATATCCGGGAATCGTTTAAGCGCCTCAGCCACCTTGTCCAGGTATGCCTGCGAGGCAGGGGAAAGATCCGTGGCGCCGCCGCTGAAGTAGACGCCGGTTAAGATAATGGGCTCGCCCCTGGCGCAGCCAAAGGGATTGGCCTCGGTTTGTTCCGGTGTTGCGGGGCAGAGGTCCAGGCGGTCCACTACGCCGTCGCCGTCACTGTCCGGTTCGCAGCCGTCCCGGTCCACTTCAGCCCCCGCGACTGTGCCCGGACAGCGGTCCCCGGCATCGGGCACGGAATCGTTGTCGCTGTCCAGGGTGTAGAGGATCAGCCTGTCCCGCTCCTTCTGCAGGGAGGCATGCTCCTCCTCCATGGTGAAAAACGCTTTTTCCCTGCGGTCCAGTTCAGCCTGCAGGTCGGCAGCTTCGTTTTCCAGGGTGGCGATGCGTTTTTGTATTGTGTCAAGCTCCGCTGCCTTGCGCTCAAGCTCGGCGGCAAGCTCCACGGCTCTGGCCGCCTCCTGCTCCGCGGCGCCGGCCTTCTCCCGCAGCAGCCTGTTTTCATCCTGCAGGGTGGCGATGCGCTGTTCCGCGGCTGCATGACGCTTGTCCCGCTCCGCCGCCCTTTGCCTGAGCAGGTCAATTTCCTGGTGCAGCTCGTCCGTTGGGGTTGCCCGGGCAAGCTGGTCTTCGACATCGGCCAGGGATTTTTTCAGGCTGCTGATCTCGCTGTCCGCCTCGCTGAGGCGGGCCTCGGCGGCTTCCAGGGCCTGCTGCAGCCCGGTGATGGTTTCATTCTCCCGGTGGGAATCTGCCTGGGCAGCGGCATGCCGGGCATCTTCCAGCTTCTGGAGCGCTGCCTGGGTTGTTTTCCGGGCATTTTCCGCTGCAGTCAGCTGCTCTTCTTTTTCCTTGAGCCTGGATGCGAGCTGATCGGACTCAGTTCTGGCTGCTTCCAGCAGTTTTTCTTTTTTGATGATATTTGCGCTCAGCTGCTCGTTATCCTTTCGGGCCGCGGCAAATTCATCCTCCAGGTTCTGCAGGCGGTCCGCGGACGCGATCAGCCGCTGTTCAAGAGCGGCGACGGCCTGGGCGGCCTGGGCAAGCTCCTGCTGCCCGCGCTCTGTTTCCTCTTGCAGGCGCTCTGATTGCTGCGCGGCTTCCTGCTCTGCCTTTCGGGCATCATCAAGTTCCTTTTTCAGGCTGCTGACCAGCGCGTCCCGGGCATTGAGCTGCTCCGCCAGCGCCTTGAGCTGTTCGGTCAGTTCAGCGGAATGCTTTTGCGAGGCCTCCAGAGACCGGGACCCTTGCTGTAATTTTTCGCTGAGCGCGGCATTGTTTGCGATCTCACGCCGGAGAGCGTCTATCTCCTCATGGAGGGATCGCTCCTGATCCCGCAGCCGGGCGATCTCATCCTCGGCATCGAGCAGTTCACTGTTTTTATCTTCAACCCTGGCGTTGAGGATTTCGATCTGCTGCCTGAAGGGGGTGACAAATTCCCTCTGTTCTTGTCCGAAGCGGAGCATGGCCTCTGAGGAGAGACGGGCCTTGTCCAGTTCCTTTTCCAGCCGGGCCAGTCGGGTTTCTGCCTGTTGCAGCTGCGCATGCAGTCGGCTGGTTTGGGCAAGGGAGCGCTCCCTGTCCTCCCGGGCCTGTTTGAGCTTTTTATCCAGCGCATCCGCTTCCAGCCGGGCCGTGGTCTCCGCGGATTCGGTGTCGGATAAGAGGCTACGCAGGCGCGCGGCGGCGTTTTCCGATTCAGCAAGGGCGCTTCCGGCCCGGTCGAGTCTTTCGGCAAGACCGGTGATTCTCTCGTTTGCCTTGTCCAGCGCATCCAGCCTGGAGGCCAGGGTGGATTTCAGGATCCGGATCTGCCTGTCTTTGGCATCGGTTTCTTGGGGTTCAGCCGCGGGACCGGGTATTTGGGCCCTGAGTTCTTCCAGGGCGCCATCTTTTTCCCGCAGGCGGGCGGCAGTATCCTCCAGTTCATTCCGTAAAGAGAGGATCTGCGCGTTCAGCTTGTTGATTTCCAGGGATTGACGATGGTTTATGCTTCGTTCATGCTGCAGGGTCCGGAGCAGTTCTTTGTTTTCGTCGTCCATGGTTTGCTCCGGGCGGACCGGCGCGGCAGGGCTTTTATCTCCCGCGGCCGGAGGCACTTCCGGAGGAGTCCCGGTCGAGGATGCCGGCGGCTGTCGGGTTTTTTGCTCGCCGTTTGCCGCCGGAACAGCCGGGATGATTTTTTTGGCGCTTTCGGCTGTCGCGCCGGGCGAGGTCGTTACCTGCACCCAGTTTTTTTCCCCTTTTTCCTTGGTGAGCGTTGATTGAGCGCCTTTCTGCTTCCCCTTCTCCGGAATATTTTTTACCTGACCCCAATGGTACAGGGACAGGGATATATACACAACAATGCCGGCGATAATGAAAAAGGTAATGCGGGGAGTCATGGTGCGCCTGCCTGGTCTGGGTGGTCTGTGGTTGATCGGGTATGCATCACACGGGTTTAAGAATGATGGTTGCCAGGGGCGGCAGGGTCAGCTCCAGGCTGTGGGAATGGCCATGGGACGGATTATCCGTGGTGTGGTATTCACCATCATTGATGATGCCGCTGCCCCAGTACACCTGATTGTCACTGTTGATCAGTTCCCGGTAGCTGCCCGGGACCGGAATGCCGATCCGGTAATGCTGCCGGACAACCGGGGTGAAATTGGAAATTATAACCAGAAAATCATCGCGCGAATTCGCGTACCTGATAAAGGAGAAGATGGAGTTGTCGGAATCATTGGTATCGATCCAGGCAAAGCCGTTCCAGTCGAAATCGTTTTCATACAGGGCCGGTTGGTCCCGGTAAACCAGGTTGAGATCCCGGACAAACCGTTTCAGCCCTTTGTGGTTGGGGGCCTCAAGCGCTTTCCATTCAAGTCCTTTATCATGATTCCATTCCTGCCACTGGCCGAACTCGTTGCCCATGAACAGCAGCTTCTTTCCGGAGTAGCTCCACATGAATCCGTAATAGGCCCGGAGATTGGCGAATTTCTGCCACTCGTCCCCCGGCATCTTGTTGACCATGGAGGATTTGCCGTGCACGACCTCATCATGGGAAATGGGAAGGATAAAGTTTTCATGAAAGGCATACAGCATGCCGAAGGTCATCAGGTTGTGATGAAAACGGCGATGAATGGGGTCGTTACGCATATAGCTCAGGGTGTCGTGCATCCAGCCCATGTTCCATTTCAGGCTGAAGCCCAGGCCGCCCAGATAGGTCGGCTGCGAGACCATGGGCCAGGAAGTGGATTCTTCGGCAATGGTCAGGATGCCCGGGAAAACGCCGTGCACCACCTCGTTGGTTTTGCGGATGAAGTGGATGGCGTCGAGGTTTTCCCTTCCGCCGTACTTGTTGGGGACCCACTGGTTTTCCTCCCGGGAGTAATCGAGATAGAGCATGGAGGCCACGGCATCGACCCGGAGGCCGTCGATATGATATTTATCAAGCCAGAACAGGGCATTGGAAACAAGAAATGAACGCACTTCGTTGCGGCCGTAGTTGAAGATCAGCGTGCCCCAGTCCTGGTGCTCGCCCTGCCGCGGGTCAATGTGGGAGTAGAGATGGGTGCCGTCAAAAAAATTGAGCCCTGACCCGTCCTTGGGAAAGTGGGCCGGCACCCAGTCGAGAATGACGCCCAGGCCGTTCAGGTGGCACTGGTCGATAAAGTACATAAAGTCTTCCGGGGTGCCGAAACGGCTGGTCGGCGCGAAAAAACCGAGGACCTGGTAGCCCCAGGAGCCGTCAAAAGGATATTCGGCTATGGGCATCAGTTCAATGTGGGTGTAGCCCATTTCCATCACGTAGGGAATCAGGAAGTCAGCCATTTCCCGGTAGGTCAGGTATCTCTCGCCCCAGGTTTCATCCGGGATTTTCCGCCAGGAGCCCAGGTGCGCTTCGTAAATGGAGATCGGACGGTCAAGGGCCTGGCGTTCTTTGCGGGAGATCATCCAGGATTCGTCATGCCACTGGTAGCGGTTGAGGTTGAAAATCACCGAGCCGGTGCGGGGCCTCTCTTCCATGGCAAAGCCGTAGGGGTCGGATTTGTCAAAAGACTGTCCGTCCGGACCGGTTATCCGGTACTTGTAAACGCTGTATTCCGGGAGGCCTTCGATAAACAGGGTCCATATGCCGGAGGCGCTGGGATGCATGACATGGCTTTCCCCATTCCAGTCGTTAAAGTCTCCGATAATGGATACGTTGCGGGCATTGGGCGCCCAGACGGCAAAACCTGCTCCTGATTTACCGTCCACGGACAACAGGTGCGCGCCGAATTTTTCATAGGCCCGCTCGTGGGTTCCCTCGTTGAAAAGATGCTTGTCGAAGTCGGTGATCCATGTCAGTGGCAGGGGGTGACCTGGAAGTTTTTTCTGGGTCATGGGATACAGGTTCCTCGTGGCTGGATGGAATATAAATTGATTTATACCTTGATGGACTCGTAAAAAGTCCATCACACCTTTATCTGTATCTTATCGCACAGCAGAAAAAATGTCATTGGTTTTACCGCCAAAGAAGAGCGCTAGCGGCAGAGTGACAGTATTTCCTCGATCGTATCCTTGGTATACTGGTCAAGCCGCCAGAATCTGGCCAGGTTGACTGCGTTATCACTAATTGCGGGAATATGCTCATCCGGTATGTTCAGCTCCGACAAACGGATCGGGCTTTTGACACGGGCAAACCAGTTTTCCAGTTTGCGGATGGTTTGTGACGAGGTTGGTTCATTGTGCTGCGCATCAAAACGGAAAATGCGTGAGCCGAGATGGGTTATCCTGTCCGGGTTGGCGGCGGAATGCCAGCGCAGCCAGCCGGGGATGACCACGGATAGTCCGGCCCCGTGCGCCACATTGTACAGGGCGCTGAGAGAGTGCTCGATCATGTGCATGGGAAAGCCGACCCTGCCCAGCCCGGCCCCGGTCAGTCCGTTGAGGGCCAGGGTCGCCGTCCACATCAGATCTGCCCGGGCATTGTAATCACGCGGGTCAGCCAGGCAGCGCTCACAGCTGTCCATGGCATTGAGTATCAGGCCTTCCATGAGACGGTCCTGCACCGGGGTGGCAGGGTCTTCGGTGGTCATGTAGTATTCCAGGACATGGGCGATGGCATCGACGGCGCCATACGCCGTGTAGTTTTTCGGCACCGTATAGGTGGTTTCTGGATCGAGAATAGATGTTTTGGGGTAGAGGTGCCGGCTGCCGAAGCCGAATTTTTCCCTGGTCTCATCCCGGGTGATGACCATGCCGGAGTTCATTTCCGACCCCGAGGCGGCCAGCGTCAGCACCGTGGTCAGGGGCAGGGCGGCTTTCACGCTTTTTTTGCCGCTGAAAAATTTCCATACATCATGGGCTGCCGCGGCGCCGGCACAGATGGCCTTGGCGCTGTCCAGAACGCTGCCGCCGCCAACGGCAACAACGACATCGACCTCGTTGTGCCTGACCCTGTCGATTCCCTCCCGGACGTGGGAGAGCAGGGGGTTGGACTGCACCCCGCCGTGCTCGATAATCGCGACGCCGGCTTCCTGCAGCGAAGCGGTCACCTTGTCATATATACCGTTCTTTTTAATGCTGCCGCCGCCGTAAACGAGCAAACATCTTGTGCCCCAGGCTTTGGTTTCCGGGCCAATGGACGCAATGGTGTCCCGGCCGAAAATAATCTTGGTGGGATTGTGAAAAACAAAGTTCTGCATGATGCACCTGTCAGTGAAAAGTAAAGGTTGTTAGCTGTTAAGGCTATAGGCTTTTAGGGGCGGTTTTCGCAAGTAGCCTAATAGTCTTCAGCCTGCAGCCTGGTCAATAAGCGAGTTGAATACTCATACATTCTTTTTCTTTACAGCAAGTTAACATAAGTAAGAAAGTTGAGCTTCTTTATAAATATTCACGGTTAGAACCACCGCGCATTACGCTCTGTTGCCAATCTTTATAGCGGTTGCAGGGTGCTGCAGTTCCGCGAAAGAGGCCTTCCCGCTATACATCAGGTATGCGGGCAGGCCGATGACAAAGGAAATGCAGTGCCCTGTGACCGCTATCAGGTATGCAGGCAGGCCGATGACAAAGGAAATGCAGTGCCCTGCAACCGCTTAGGTTTCGTGTTCCAGGCAGCGGCTCAGTTCCACAAATTCTTCAAATGAAAGATTCTCCGCCCTGATCGAGGGATCAAGGCCGGCCTTCCGGATAACATCGGCCAGCACGGTTTTGTCGGCAATGAACCCGCCGGCGGCAAGCCCGTTGAGCAGTGTTTTTCTGCGCTGGCCAAAACAGCTGTTGACTATTTTTTTCAGCAGGGGCCAGTGAAAGTCAGGCACTGCTGCAAGCCGCTGCGGCCGGGGATGAAAGGTAATGCGCACGACCATGGAGTCGACCCTGGGTCGGGGATAAAACTCGCCGGGCTTCACCTGCATGAGCGGTTCTATGTCGGCGCAGCCGGCAAAGAGAACGGATGGAACCCCGTATTCCCTGGTCCCGGGCCGGGCCATGAGACGAAGCGCCACCTCTTTCTGCAGCATGACCACTGCCCAGTCCACGACTTCCCGATGGTCGATAAGACGGAACAGGAAAGGAGAGGAGATGGAATAGGGCAGGTTGGCCAGAATCTTGAGTCTGCCGCCGCACTGCTCAGCCAGTCCGGCCAGATCGGTTTTGAGGATGTCCCCGTGTATAAGGGTGACGTTGTCGGCCAGGTCCTGCTCCTCACGGTGCCACTGGATAATGCCGGAATCGGCCTCGATGCCGATGACCTTCCCGGCCCTGGCGGCGATGATGTTTGTCAGCGCCCCCAGGCCCACTCCCACCTCGACAATCACATCACCGGGATCAGGACCGGCCAGATCGACGATCCTTTCAGCCGTATGCCGGTGCACCAGGAAATTCTGCCCCAGTTTTTTATGCGCGGCCAGACCGCGGCTCTCCAGGATGGATCGGGTTTTCTGGTAGGGCATAATTACTTGTTCAGCAGGTGCTTTTTCCGTCTTTTCTCTGCTAATCTGCGAAAAAACAGCAGTGAAATAAAATAACTGAGAATTGCCAGGGGCAGTCCCAGAATCACCCCGCCGGTCAGCATTACGATGATGGCATCGGTGCTCAATTGACTGACGACCCTGATTTTGTCCATGAATCCGCTGTTGCCGAGGATATGCAGCACGTCCACGATCCGGTGCCAGCTGAGACGCCCGGGCAGGAGCATGTTGCCTGCTTTCCAGCAGAGGTAGTACTGGGGGACCAGGGTCAGGGGGTTGCTCACTACGGTGGCGACGATAATGGCGGTAATGGTGTTGACCCGCAACAGGAGGGTTATGCCGATGGCGGCCATTGTCTGGACCGGGATGATGGGAGCAACGCCGATGAATACCCCGATGGCGGTGCTCATGGCCAGGGATTTGGGGTTGCCCCGCAGACGGATGAATTTCAGGCTGAAATAGCGGATGGTGCGCAGAGGATTGAATCGCATGATCAGTGCAGGGGCGACCTGGAATAGACGTCGGTGTCCGGGGCGATTGTATCGCCGCGTTGGTACTGATAATATCCGGCCAGACCGATCATGGCCGCATTGTCAGTGCAGAAAACCGGTTCAGGTTTGAAAAGTTGCAGCTGTTCTTTTTCGCATCGCTGCTGCATAACTTCCCGTAATCTCCGGTTGGCGGCAACGCCGCCGCCGATGACAATGGTTTTCAGGCCATGCGCCAGCGCGGCGCGTACGGTTTTTTCCGCCAGCACGTCAACTACCGCCTCCTGAAAGGATGCGCAAATGTCTTCGATGTTGAGCGGTTCGTTTTTCCGGCGGCACTGGTTGACGTGGTTGACCACCGAGGTTTTGAGTCCGCTGAAGCTGAAATCGGCGCTGTCCCGGTCAAGCCAGGCCCGGGGAAAGGCAATGGCCTGGGGATCGCCCTTTTCCGCGAGCCTGCTGATGATCGGGCCGCCCGGATAACCGAGGCCGAGCAGCTTGGCGACCTTGTCAAAGGCCTCGCCGGCGGCATCATCACGAGTCCTGCCCAGACATTGGAATGTGGAGCGATCGGTGACGGTGTAAATTGACGTGTTGCCCCCGGAGACCACCAGGGCCGCGTAAGGAAAATCCGGATGTTCGGCGCCGGCAAACACCGAGAGCAGGTGCCCGCTCATATGATCGACCCCGACGCAGGGGATGTTTCTGACCATGGCCAGTCCCTTGGCAAAGGTGAAGCCCACCAGAAGTGAGCCTATCAGGCCCGGACCGCGGGTGGCGGCGATGAGGTCGATCTGGTCGAGAGTGACCCCGGCGCGGTCCAGGGCTTGGGAAACCACCGGCCATATTGATTCGATATGGCGGCGGGAGGCCAGTTCCGGAACTATGCCGCCAAAGGGGCTGTGGACGTCGAACTGGCTGGAGATGACGTTGGACAGCACCGACCTGTCGTCGCGCAGCACTGCCGCCGCAGTGTCGTCACATGAGCTTTCTATGGCCAGAACCAGCACAGGATTATTTCCTTGATCGGATAAAAAGAAAACGGGTTTATCTGTTTTCAGGACGGGTTGCCCAATGGGACTGCAACGTTATCGCCCTCACGACTCCAGGGTATCAGCCAGGGGATAGGAACCGAGCCATTCATAATAGGAGCACGTCCGGCGCAGGATAGTGCAGGCTTCTTCAATGACCGGGTCTTCAATGTGGCCGATCATGTCCATGAAGAACAGGTAGGTCCATTGTTTGCCTTTCACCGGCCTGGATTCGATCTTGGCCAGGTTGATGTTCTTGGAGGACATGATGGTCAGCACCTCGTTGAGCGCGCCGGGCCTGTCAAGGAGGCCGAGAAGCAGTGAAGTTTTGTCGCTGCCGCTTTTGGTCGGCGACGTGCGTCCGATGACCAGGAAGCGGGTGGTGTTGCCCTGGTAGTCTTCGATTCCCTTGACCACCACCTGCAGCTGATATGTCTTAATGGCCAGTGAACTGGCAATGGCGCCGATATTCGGGTTGTTGGCCGCCATCTGGGCGGCGGCGCCGGTTGAAAATACCGGCAGGGTCGGGACGCTGGGCAGGTTTTTTTTCAGCCATTCCCGGCACTGGGCCAGCGGCTGGGAGTGGGAGGCCACGGTCTGGATGTCCTCGATGTTGCCGGAGCGGCAGACAAGATTATGGGTGATGGGCAGCTGGATCTCCCCGCAGATCTTGACGTTGTATTTCATGAACGAATCCAGGGTGGAGAAAACAGCGCCCTCGATGGAATTCTCGACAGGCACGACGCCGTAAGTCGTCCGTCCTTTCTCCACCTCGCTGAATACTTCGTCAATGGACTCCATCGGTTTGTAGGAGGCGGACTGGCCGAAGTATTTGACGCCGGCCAGGTGGGTGAAGGTGGCTTCCGGTCCCAGGTAGGAGACCTGGATCTTTTTCTGCGACAGCCGGCAGGTGGTGATTATTTCATGGAAGATGGAGGTCAGGGACTGTTCGGGAAAAACTCCTTTGTTTTCTTTGAGCAGGCGCTCAAAGATCTCCCGTTCCCGTTTGGGATCCCATTTGGCCCGGCTGGATTCATCCTTGAGCTTGCCGATATTCTTGGCGCAGGTGATCCGTTCCTTGAGCAGTTGGAGAATTTTGTCGTCAATGGCGTCGATTTTGTTGCGTATATCAAGAATATCCGAAGATTTTGTCATGGCTGTCAAGTCGTATCCGGTAACCGGAAATTAGAGTAACAATGGTTTGAATTCAATTTCTGGACGAAGAAAAAACGATATCACAATATGCTAAAGCATCTTGACTGTCTTGCAAAGAAAAATTTGAAAAGGGTTGCGCTTGTCCTGTTTTGCAATAATATAGCGGAGCATATTTGCGACTATACCAACAGGATCAACCTATTCCAAGGACAGCGTTCATGAGTAAATTCAAGGTGAACAAGACATACGCGGAGATCAATGCCCGGATCAGATCCGGCGAAGCGGTCGTGGTGACCGCGGAGGAAATGATCGATATTGTCCGCAGCGACGGGCCGGTTGAAGCGGCGCGCCGGGTGGACGTGGTGACCACCGGCACATTTTCGACCATGTGCTCTTCCGGGGCATTTTTCAACTTTGGCCAGACCACGCCCACCATCAAGGCGGCAAAGGCATGGATCAACAAGGTTCCGGCATACGCGGGACTTGCCGCCATAGATATTTATCTCGGGGTGACCGAGCCCACCGAGGATGACCCCCTGAATAAGATTTATCCCGGCGAGTTCCGGTACGGCGGCGGCCACGTGATCGAGGACCTGCTCAGGGGAAAGAAGGTATTCCTTGAGGCCAAGGCCTATCCCACCGACTGTTATGCCAATAAAAAGTGCAAGAAGGAAATCACTCTGGCCGAAATGGGTCATGCGCTGCTCTGCAACCCCCGCAACGGGTATCAGAATTACAACTGCGCGGTCAACCTGTCCGACAAGACCGTCTATACTTACATGGGCGCATTGAAGCCCCACTGCCGCAGCGCCAACTACTGCAGCGCCGGTGAGCTGAGTCCCCTGCTCAACGATCCCTATTACCGGACCATCGGTCTCGGCACCAGGATATTTCTCGGCGGCGGCATCGGCTATGTCACCTGGCATGGAACCCAGCACAACCCCCAATTGCCGCGCAGTGAAAACGGGACGCCGCGCCGGGCTGCCGGCACAATGATGGTGCAGGGGGACCTGAAGCAGATGTCGGCCGACTGGCTGCGCGGGGTAAGCATCCAGGGCTACGGCTGCTCCATGGCCGTCGGCATCGGCGTGCCGATCCCTATCCTGGACGAGGAAATGGCCCTGTTCACAGGTGTGTCGGACGAGGATATTTTCACTCAGGTCGTTGATTACGGGCACGACTACACCAACAGGGTTGACCGCAACTATGGCGAAGTAAGCTATGCCCAGCTCAGGTCCGGCGAAATAGAAGTGGCCGGGAAAACAGTGCCGGCCACGCCGCTGTCAAGCCGGGTCAAGGCGCTGGAAATCGCCGAAATTCTCAAGCAATGGATTCTTGACGGAAAATTTGAGCTTGGCGAGCCGGTGGCCCATTTTCCAACGGTGGACTATTCCCTGGACATCAAGGAATAGGAAAGCGCCTTGCTGCGGGAAAAGGAACAGAAGCTTGAGCGCGTCCTCGCTGAATATGGGAGGGTTGCGGTGGCCTTTTCCGGCGGCGCGGACAGCTCGCTCCTTCTGCGCAAGGCCTTGACCGTCCTGGGGTCGGAAAATGTCCTGGCGCTCACTGCCAGGTCCTGCCTGCTCAAACAGAGCGAGATTGATTACGCCTCCACCTGGCTTGCCCGCCATGGTTACGGAGAACAGGCGCGCCATGAATTTGTTGAGCTGCAGCCCCTGTCCTGGGAAGAATTTGTCCGGAATCCTCCTGACCGCTGCTACGTCTGTAAATTGCGGGTATACGGGATGTTTCTCGAAGCAGGCGCCCGGCAGGGGATCACCAGGCTCATCGACGGCACCAACGTTGATGATCTGCGCAGCGACCGGCCCGGACTCCGGGCTATCCGGGAGCTGGACATCGGCACGCCGCTTGCCGCAGCCGGACTGGCCAAGGACGAAGTGCGGCGCATGAGCAGAGAGATCGGTCTCGACACTTGGGACCATCCCTCGGCTTCCTGTCTGGCGACAAGGATTCCCCATGGGCTCGAAATCACCGAGACGCGCATTGTCTTGATCGAAAAACTGGAGTCGCATCTGGAATCCCTGGGTTTTCCAGGATGCCGGGTCCGTCTGGACTCCCGGTATTGTGAGAAAATTTTTATCCAGGTCCGGGAAAAAGATATCCCGCGCCTGGCGACTCCGCCGGCGCGACCCGCTCTGGTCGATTTTTTTAATGATTCCGGGGTGAAAAAGATTTATCTTGATTTGCTGGGCCGATAATCCTGGATTGAAAAACCGATGGAAATAAATATTAGATTGGTCTAAAATGACGCTCTATTGGGAGAAAACGAATTTTTTTCTTTGACAAAGAGTTTTCTTTTCGATTAAATCATCAACAATGAGATGAGGTTGTTTGAGTCAGGACAGGACCTGATGCCCCTAAAAAGCCTTATGGCTGGAATAAAAAACATTGGGAGGGAAGTATGAACAAAAAGGAATTGGTAGAAGCTATGGCAAGTGCGGCTGATATCAGCAAAGCCGCTGCTGAAAAATCACTGAACGGCATGCTGATGTCGGTTACGCAGGCTCTGAAAAAAGGCGACAAGGTCACCCTTGTTGGTTTCGGAACTTTTTCTGTGGTAAAACGTGCCAAGCGTAAAGCCAAAAATCCGCGTACCGGCGAAATGATCAAAATCCCCGCCAAAAAAGTTGCGAAATTCAAGCCGGGCAGCAAACTAGCCGAAGCTGTAAAAAAATAATTTTTCGCCGAAATTTTTTTGAAAAAACAGCTGGCAATTTTGTCAGCTGTTTTTTATTTTAACATCGTTTTACATTCACGTATGTCGGGAAGTGGCTCAGTCTGGTAGAGCACAGCGTTCGGGACGCTGGGGTCGGAGGTTCGAATCCTCTCTTCCCGACCAACCTCTCAATTTTACACCTTCTCCCTTCTTCTTTCCCTTGTCCGCTTTTTTCAAGGATATGCATCCTGCTTCATCCTGAACACGATACCTGTTAAAAATAACTCCTCGTTCCTCTCAGGGAATGGTGTGGTTGCCGCTCTTGTCCCCATGGTCTTTGTTGTAGCGGCTGAGAATGCCGTACAGCATATCCGGGAGGTCGTTTTTCTGGCGCGAGGAGCGTTGGATCTGTTTCAGGCATTTGTCCATGGTCAGGGGCTCATGGAGATAGATATGCCTGAGGATCAGCGATATGAGGCGGGTAATGGTCGTCAGGTTGGATATCCTGGACTGGAGTTCGTGATTGCGGTCAAAGGCGGTTGAAGCAAAAACCTCCACCGGGTTGCCGTCCACCTCGCTTACCGACAGGTACCACTTGTTGTGCTCCCGGTCCACGGTGCGGTAGCGTTTGCCGTCGACAACGTCGGGAAGTTCGATGGGCTCCGCGGCAGGAGCTTCGGCTGTCCGGGGCAGGATCGGTTCGTTGTGGAAATGGTTCCAGACCTTGACGATGATCTCCGGGTTGTCGGTAGCCGCGGCGATCACCGTCCGGCAGGAGGCGCAGGCATCAATGCCCTGGATGATTTGCGTTTTTTTCGCGGCGCCGCAGATCCGGCAGCCTGTTGCTTCTTTTTTTTTCGGCACAGCAGTTCCTCCTGATATGTATCCATCCGGGTGGATGAATGTGTAAAAAAAGTCAAAGAATAGGCTGGTAGCTGTTAAGGCTGTAGTCTTTTAGGGGCGGTTCCCCAAGTAGCCTAATAGTCTTCAGCCTGCAGCCTGATCAATTGCGCGTATGGTTGTCGGCGGGGTCGGTAAATATTCGTCCTCGCCCGTTGTATTTCCTGTGCTGAAAGGGTACATAACTGAACAGAATACATTAACCTGAGCATACGCTAAAAGTCAACGCAACTCATTGGCATGGGGCAATGATGGCGTCGTATTCAACCAGGAAAAGGGTATCGGTGATGTTTGAGGAAAAACAAAGGGAAAAAGGGTTGCTGCTGGTGTTTACAGGAAACGGGAAGGGCAAAACCACCGCCGCGCTGGGCCTGGCGTTCCGGGCCATCGGCCATGATTTTCCGGTCTGCATGATCCAGTTCGTCAAGGGAAGCTGGAAATATGGAGAGATTGAAGCCGCCAAACATTTTGACAACCTCATGGAGCTGCATGTCCTGGGCCGGGGATTTACCTGGAAGTCTGATGATCTGACCAAGGATATAAAGGCCGCCAGGGATGCCTGGGAATTTGCCGCCCGGATCATCGGCGAGAACAGGCACCGGCTGGTCATTCTTGACGAGCTGACCTATCTTATTTCCTACAGCATTTTGCAGGAGCAGGAAGTCCTGGATGTCCTCGCACGGCGTCCGGAAAACATGCATATCGCCGTAACCGGCCGTAACGCCACCGAAGGACTGATCGATGCCGCGGACCTGGTAACGGAAATGCGCAATGTCAAACATGCCTATGACAACGGCATCAGGGCCCAGAAAGGAATTGAGTTCTAGCCTAACTTCATTTTCCTTTTTCCCGGGTTGCGGTGTCTTTGCGCTTGCATCTTTCCTTCTCCTTGGTATTATTTTCAGTTTTGCACATCAATTATAATGAATATTATTTTGTCCGGGAGAAACGACCATGGACTACCGTGATACCCTGAACCTGCCGCAAACCAGGTTCAAGATGAAGGCCAACCTGACCCAGAAGGAACCGGCCATGCTGAAGCGCTGGGAGCAGGAGGACCTGTACCGCAAAATGCAGCAGGCCGCCGCCGATAAACCCCTGTTTGTTCTCCATGACGGCCCCCCCTATGCCAACGGCCATATCCATCTCGGCACGGCATTCAACAAGGTGCTGAAGGATATCATTTTGAAATCCCGGCGTCTGGCCGGGTTCAATGCTCCGTATATTCCGGGCTGGGACTGCCACGGTTTGCCCATCGAACATAATGTTGACAAGGAGCTGGGCGACAAGAAGGAAAAGATCGGCACCCTGGCCAAACGCGGCGCCTGCCGCAAATATGCCGAGAAATGGATCAAGACCCAGAAGGCTGAATTCAAGCGCCTCGGGGTGCTGGGAGACTGGGATAATCCCTATCTCACCATCAACTTCGCCTACGAGGCCGCCATTGCCCGGGAATTCAACAAGTTTCTCCTGTCCGGTTCAGTGGTGCGCTCCAAAAAGCCGGTGTACTGGTGCGCGACCTGCGCCACCGCCCTGGCCGAGGCCGAGGTCGAGTATCATGACCACAGCTCGCCGTCCATCTATGTCAAGTTTCCGGTTGAAGACGACCTGGGAGATGTCGCCCCGGAACTGCGGGGGAAAAAGGTAAGCGTCCTCATCTGGACCACCACCCCCTGGACCCTGCCCGCCAACCTGGCCATCGCCTTTCATCCGGACATCGAATACGCGGCCGTGGCAGCCGGAGACGAGGTGTGGATTCTTGCCAGGGAGCTGGTGGAGAAATGTTTTCAGGAATTCGGCATCAAGGACTACACGATCATTGCCATCTTTTCCGCTGCCGGCCTCGAGGGCAGAAAATGTAGGCATCCCTTTATGGACCGCGACTCCCTGCTGGTGCTGGCCGACTATGTGACCGTTGACAGCGGCACCGGCTGCGTCCATACCGCGCCCGGCCATGGCGCCGACGACTACCTGACCGGTCTGCGCTACGGCTTGGACATCCTGTCGCCGGTGGATGACCAGGGCAGGTTCACCGCCGAGGCGGGGCGCTACGTGGGCCTGCGGGTGCCGGATGCCAACCGGACCATCAACGATGATATGAAGGCCGAAGGCTCGCTGGTCCATGAGGCAAAACTTGATCACAGCTATCCCCACTGCTGGCGCTGCAAGAAGCCGGTGATGTACCGGGCCACCGAGCAGTGGTTTATCTCCATGGAGAAGAACGGCCTGCGCGATAAGGCCCTGGCCGCCATCAAGGAGGTTCGCTGGACCCCGGCCTGGGGAATGCAGCGCATCTACAGCATGGTGGAGGCCCGGCCCGACTGGTGCCTGTCGCGCCAGCGGACCTGGGGCGTTCCCCTCACCGTCCTTGTCTGCGAAGATTGCGGGGAAGTGGTGCGCGACGAAAAAGTCTGCGCCAATATCGAGGCCCTGTTTGTCCGGGAAGGGGCGGATGCCTGGTTCAAGTACGAAGCCGGGCAGCTGGCCCTGCCGGATACGGTGTGCCGGGGATGCGGTTCCAGCAGGTTTAAAAAGGAAGAGGATATCCTGGATGTCTGGTTCGACTCCGGGGTCAGTTATGCCGCTGTCTGCGAAGAGCGCGAGGAGCTGACCTCGCCGGCCGACCTGTACCTGGAGGGTAGCGACCAGCACCGCGGCTGGTTCCAGAGCTCGCTGCTCTGTGCGGTGGGCACCCGGGGCTATGCCCCCTACAGGGGCGTCCTGACCCATGGCTATGTTGTGGACGGCCAGGGCAAGAAGATGTCCAAGAGCGTCGGCAACGTGGTCGCGCCCCAGGAGGTGATCGACAAATACGGGGCGGAGATCCTGCGGCTGTGGGTTGCCAGCGAAGACTACCGGGACGACGTCAAGGTTTCGGACGAGATCCTGCGCCATGTGTCCGACGCCTACCGGAAGATGCGCAACACCATCCGGTTCATGCTGAGCAACCTGTTCGATTTCGATCCGGCCGCGAATTCGGTGGGCCTTGATGACATGACCGACCTGGACCGCTGGGCCCTGGACAGGTTTGCCCGGATGACCGACCGGGTGGTCCAGGCCTATCTCTCCTATGAGTTCCACAAGGTCTATCACAGCCTGCACAATTTCTGCGGGACCGATATGTCCAGCCTCTACCTGGACATCATCAAGGATCGTCTCTATGTTTCAGCCCCTGATTCTCCGCAGCGAAGGGCGGCCCAGACCGTCATTCACCGCATCCTTGACGGGCTGCTCAAGCTGATGTCCCCGGTCCTCAGTTTTACCACCGCCGAGGCCTGGGAGCATCTGCGGGCAGGGGGAGAGGAGCTGCCCGTGGAAGAATCGCTTTTCTTTGCCGCCTTTCCCGGCATCGACGATCTGCAGGTTGACGGGGATTTCAGCAGAACCTGGGAGCGGCTGCTCGATATCCGGGGCGAGATCACCAGGGTGCTGGAGGCGGCCCGGCGGGACAAGGTCATCGGCCTTTCCCTGGATGCCGAGGTCCTGATCCAGGCTGAAGGTGAAACAGCGGATTTTCTTGCCGAAAAATGGTCCCAACTGCAGGAGATCTGCATCGTGTCCAACCTGGTCCGGGTTGATGATCTTGCCGGGGTGGAAAACGTCACCGTGACCGAGGCGGAAGAGGTGGAGGGCCTGAAGATTGCGGTGCGGCCGGCGCCGGGCGGCAAGTGCGAACGGTGCTGGACCCTGGCGATCTCGGTGGGGCAGGATTCCGATCATCCCACCATCTGCGCCCGGTGCGCGGAAGTTGTCCGTTCCTTGAACGGCTGAGGCGGGAAAGCCGGTGCGGTTTGTCCTGCTGATCATTCTGGTTGTTGTCCTGGACCAGCTGAGCAAGCTCTGGGTTGTCGGCAACTTTGATCTGTATGAATCATGGCCGGTGATACCGGGTTTTTTCAGCCTGACCTACCTGACCAACACCGGCGCGGCCTTCGGCATCCTGGCCGGGCATCCCACCTGGTGGCGTCAGGTATTTTTTGTCACCGTGGCCCTGGTGGCCCTGGTGGTTATCGGTTTCATGTACCGCCGCCTGCGCAACGAATCGGGGTGGTATGAGGTTTCCCTGGCTTTTATTGCCGGCGGCGCCCTCGGCAACGTCATCGACCGGGTGCGGCTGGGATCGGTTGTCGATTTTCTTGATGTGTATATCGGCACGCACCACTGGCCGGCATTCAACATTGCCGACTCGGCGATCACCGTCGGAGTAGCTGTCTTTCTGGTAAAAAATATTTTTTTCGATGAACAGCCGGTGAACAAATGATGGACTCGTAAAAAGTCCATCACACACTCAAAGATGGCTAAGTAAAAATTTC
>JAMJFO010000027.1 GCA_023544645.1 Desulfobulbaceae bacterium
TATCGAAATTTTTACTTAGCCATCTTTGAGTGTGTGATGGACTTTTTACGAGTCCTTCAATAGTGGGGCCGGCTCACTTTTCTCTTTTCCATCCTTTTCTTTTTTACATTTTCCTGTAAATATGAAAGTAGATTCGTAGCGTATGCCCAACAGTCCGGGGCTTTGCGGATAAATTTATCATCGCCTGCCAGGATCACCGGAATGATCTGTTTTTGGTTTCCCGGACCTGAAAGGGCGTAATAACGAGAAATTGTTTTTTTTGAGATAATTGATGAACGACAAGGATGACAAATTCGAGCTGGACCAATCAGCCCATGCCTTATACAACCTGCTTGAAGGTATCGATGATACCCGGCGGGTCGATGAATCCGGAATCTCACAGTCATCGCTTATTGATCTCCTTAACCGGCAGACAAAGGAGCTCGATCATTATCGAATGTTGCTGGCTGATGCTGCATGCCTGTTTGCCGGAATCCTCAAAAGCAGTTTTTCAGCCGCGCCCTCCCGGGAGATTGATCAGAAGATTCAGGCTTTTCTTAACGCTCTGAAAAAGATCGCAAAATTTCCGCAATTCAATCGTCAGATATATTGTCGTCTGCGCGGACAGCAATACACTTCGAATCAGTCCGGCTCCGAAACCTATGACTATGAGTTGTCGTTCAACAATATTTTTCTCGATTCTCAGATGGCCCAGATCATTGAAGAGAGAGAAAAAATACAAGGAAAAGGATTGTATCTAAAGCTGATGGATGCTTTCCAGTCCTTGAGCGAGATGAATGTTTTCAATTTCTCCATCGATACGGGCGCCGGTGGAGCAGAGGATTACCGTAAACTGGAGACCACCCTCCGGCTCCTGATCAAGTTTTACAAGAACCCTGCCCGGGAAGGATTTGTTGTTTTGGATGAGTATGGTCAGTCCAACATTAATCTGACTTTACTGGCGGCAATGAACAAGGTAAAACCCGCCGCCCTCCAGAAGCTGGTTGACAAAATCAAACCCTTGATCCTTGGCCCGACCCCGGATAAGGGGCTTGCGCTTTTCACCACGGTGTATGATGCGATATCCCTGTCCCTGGACCGGCGCGAGGATCTCAAGAAAATTCCTATTGAAGTGAATAAAACGCAACTGCTTATGGATAATCTGCACTCCGACCCCAAGCGCGCGGTCGTTGTCGTCCAGATCTCGAGGCTGGTTCTGGCTAAATACGGGAGCAGTCCCCGAATGGCATCCGAGGTTATCAACAGTATCAATAGCGCCGGTTATATTAATATTCGCCCGGAAGTGATGGGCACTCGCTTGACCAGAGCATCGGATTTTCTTGAGCTTGCCGAGAAGAATGATAATGGCGAAGATTTGCAGAGCGAGGCCCTGCGCAACATAGAAGAAGGGTTGGATCATCTGCCCGATGAAATGTACCATCATATATCCGTCAATGGTTCAGCGGCAAGCACTTTCAACATCGAGGGTCAGGAAACAACGTTTCTTCTCCATGAGAAGATCCTGGATTTTCTCAGTTTTTTTATCCGCAGGTCTTCGATCAAAAAAAAGGTCCAGGATATTGCCAATAAAAATGTTTGGTTTGACGATGATGATTATGCGGTAATTGCCAAAAATTTCAAGATTTCCAAAGAAGATGCGGTTGATTTGATCAGCCTGCTTCGTGACAGTTTTGATTTTAACGGCAATTTCCGCCGCAGCTTTTTTGAAAAGAATATCCAGAGTTTTGTCAGGTGCGGCAGCAAGGTTTTCGAATTTCTCTGGCATTACCTTAAAGAGCTTCCCTTGAGAAATGACCGGGTCGCCTTTCTGAATGCGCTCCAGGCGCTGGTCGCCCAATTTGAGCAGCCGAAGGTAGCGCTCGATATACTTCTTTCCGATATATTTGACCCTCGGTCAACAAAAGACGTGCAGTTCTCCGACCGCAATGCCTTTATTTTGGCAACAGCTTTGTTGTGCCCCGGTAAACCTCTTGGAAGAAGTCATATCGAGCTTACCCCTGAAGATGTTCTGCAGGTCAAGGACGATCTTAACCTGGACACGATTTCCATTGTGCCGGAGTTTTTTGAACAAAACCATGAAAAAATCATCCAGAAATTCAGGTTGATTACCGAACTTCTGCTGAAATCATCGGCCAGGGAGAATTTTACGGAAAATGAAATGCAACCTCGTTTTCTCCTCTACCTGATCCGGGAGATGGTGATCTTTTTTTCCCTGACCGGCGGCAAATCAGCCCACGCCATCATCCGCGGTGTTGTTCTGGAGTTCGGTGATCCCTTTTCGGCCTATTATAGAGAAATGAAAAACAAGGAGAACCTGCGCCATTCACTGCAGCTTCTGCAGATTGCCGCCCGCAGTTTACGGAGGTTTGCGGATCCTCAGGACATGAACCTTCTGGCGGAAATCATCGGCAACGAAGAAGCTTTTGTTGCGCTCTATGACGAACCGGATCCGCTTAATCATGTCCAGCGGGTGATGGAGAAGATCAGAAAAGGCGATTGATTGTCTGGCGGTCGGAAAAACGGCGCCGGTGTAGAGCAGGTTTATGGATGTACTCTTTCCTTTATCTTCCCAGCAGTTCGTATACCTTCATATCAGCTATCGTCTTATCAATTTCCCTGACTTCCAGAGGGCTCTGTACGGCGCGAACGGTGCTTTCGGACACGAGAACCACGTTGGGCATGGTCTTGGTCATATCCTGCAGCCGGAAGACATTGTTGACTGAATCTCCGATAACCGTATAGTCCATTTTCATGTCAAAACCGATATTTCCGACTACCACCTCGCCGGTAAAGATACTGACCCCGATATTGACCGGTTCGTCGAGGATCGCTTTCAGGTAATCTTCGTTTAATGACTCGATGGCGTACTGCATTTCAAGGGCCGCTGAGACGGCGTTCTCCGCGTCCATTGCCGTGGAGACCGGGGCGCCGAACAAAGCCAGAAAACCGTCGCCGAGATATTTGTCGACAATGCCGTGATGTTTAAAAACGATGCCGCCCATTATTGAGAAAAACTGGTTCAGCAGGGCGACGCTTTTTATCGGGCCGATTTTCCTGGTGAGCTTCGAAAAATTGCGGATATCCAGATTGAGCAGGGTGATGGTCTTGAATTCGTCAACAATTTTCCGGTTGATCGTGGCGCCGTGGATAATCTTATCGATCACCTCTTTGGGAACGAATTTCTGGAACACGCCTCTGATGCTCCTTTCCTGTTCGGCCATTAAAACGGTCTCTTTGTAAAGACGGGCATTTTCCATGGCAATGCTTACCGAGGTCGCGATGGATTGGAGAAGATCCTTGTCTCCATCGGTAAAATCGCCGTCCAGCTTATTGAGGACCTCGATTGCCCCGATTACCTTTCCTTGCGAGATCATCGGCACACAGAGGACGGAACGGGTTTTGAACCCGGTTGCAGTGTCTATTTCCGGGTGAAAATAGTTTGAGTTCTGGGCATCATTTTCAATGATAGGCTTGCCGAGGGATGCAGCCGCTCCTGAAATACCCTGACCCATCTGCAGGCGGAATTTTTTCAGCTGATCAACATCAATTTCAAAGGCAACGGCAAATTCAAGGCGGTTGCCTTTGACAAGAGACAGGGATCCCGCCTCAACATTCATCAGGGTCCGGATCATGTCCATGGTGTATTTGAGAACCTTGTTTATGTCAAAGGTTGAGCTGGCAAGGGCGCTGCCGATCTGTTTGATTGCTTCCAGCTCCTGGTTTCTCTTGATGACCGAGGATGCCAGTCGACCTTTATCAATAGTAAAGGAAACAATGTTGGCAATGGAGTCATTAAGTTCATGGCAGTCATGGAATGGTTTGCTGTCTTTGGCATAGAAAATTACGATGCCGTTGACATCGCCGCGCATGGTTAAGGGGACGATAAGGCACGATTTCAGGCCGTGATTGACAAACAGCTTTTTGTTGTCCATGCCGATGGCCTCCGGATCAATTACATCGATTATCCGGCAGGACCCCTGGTTAATGGATTTTTCAATCATCCCCCCTTTGATGGTGAACCTTTCACCGATGGATATGTCGGAAATTTTGGTGGAGATCAAGTCGGTTACGGAAAGGTAGTTGTCTTTTGCATTTTCCCGGATCATGACCAGGGCGGACTCAAAGGGGAGGATATTCTGGACCTCGTTAAGGACGGTGTGTAACAATTCGCTGCCCTCAAGACTGGAGTTCACAACCTTGAATATTTTTTTGAAGGTCCCCATGTGCCGTCTTTCCAACTCTGTTTCACGCATGAGGCGAATATTTTCAAAAGTGAAGGCAGCATTGCTTAAAAGCGGCGCCAGGGCTTCGACATCCATTTCGGAAAAAATCTTTTTGTCGTCTTTACAGGAAATCGTCAGCACTCCGATAACTTCCTTGATGGTTTTGATCGGCATGACGACAAAAGATTTTGTTCCGTAATGAACTCGGTTGGTCCGCCCGAAACGTCTTTCCTTCTCGATGTCCTTGATAACCAGGGGGGCTTTGTTAATGACTGCGTATTTGGCGATTGACGTTTCAAAATTAATCTTGTCATCTATCCGGATACGGTCACTGAGACCGATGCTGGCTTTGACCGTAAAACTCTTGGGCGCCGAATTATCGAGGATCATGATTGAGCCGATATCGGCGTCTGTCAGGAGCAGGGCACGCTCAAGGGTGACATGAAGTATTTCCCAGGGATCCTGGGAGCCATAGCATAGATCGGATAACTCTTTGAGGATCGATATCTCCGAGGATTTTTTGGCAAGTTGCGCGGAATGGAGAAGAAATTTTCCTTCAATGGCGTTGAATGACTGGATGATCTGTTGTAATTCATTCTGGTTTTCGTCCACCAGCCCGGGAGACAAGTCTTGTGCTATTTTGTTCCTGATGTTTTGCGATATGTTGACAATATGATCAAACGATTTTCGCAGCATGGTGAAGCCGACAAAAATATAAACAAGCCCGATGAGGATAAAAAACTTGATATAATTGTCGTTGAGCAGATTGTATTTGTACACCAGGTACATAAAGCCCGAACAGGGAAAAAGAAGGAGAAAAAGGAAAATTATATTGAGTCTGTAGTAAAGGCCTGTGTTATTCATAATTGTTATATTTACCCAAAAAAAATGAGATGATATGCATTTACCTGCTTGCGACACGATACAAAATCAGGTCGCGCCCTCAAGGTTGCCAACTCCTTTACTCCATATACCTCCTTTTCTGCGAAAATCCAAAATCATTTCGGATTAAACAGGACCCGAATCAGGGTGATTGAAGCTGAAAAGGGTAACGTGGTTCAGGGAAAATTATTGTATGGGCGGTGAAATTCTTCTGAAAATGAAAAATATAAAAAGGAGGAAAAACCATGAAAAGCTACCACAAAGAGCTCTGGTTCGAAGTGCCCACGAGAAGGGCGTTTATCAACATTACCCCCCAGGTGGAGGAGTGTTTGCGCGCGAGCGGCATTAAAGAGGGGTTGCTGCTCTGCAACGCCATGCACATCACTGCATCGGTGTTCATCAACGACGATGAGTCCGGCCTGCACCATGACTACGAAGTGTGGCTGGAAAAGCTAGCCCCGCATGAACCTGTTTCCCAGTATCGCCATAACGGCTACGAGGACAATGGTGATGCCCATCTCAAACGGCAGGTGATGGGGCGGGAAGTCGTGGTGGCGGTTACAGAGGGAAGGCTGCATTTCGGCACCTGGGAACGCATTTTCTACGGTGAGTTTGACGGCAGGCGCAGGAAGCGGGTCCTGGTCAAGATAATCGGCGAATAACTTCCCTGTGATGTTCATGAAACAGATTGCCTCATTGGCGCTGGTGTTTATTGTAAGTACATGGGGTTACGCTGAACCAATCGATGAACTGGTCAACAGGAGGCTTGCCATGGGAGAAAAACCGAACCGGCTGGTCAAGGAGAAAAGTCCGTATCTCCTGCAGCATGCCTTTAATCCGGTGGACTGGTATCCCTGGGGCGATGAAGCTTTTGCCAAAGCAAAAGCCGAGAACAAACCGATATTCCTCTCTGTAGGGTATTCCACCTGTCACTGGTGTCATGTGATGGAGGAGGAATCATTTGAAAGTGCTCGGATATCCGCAATTTTAAACCGCTGGTTCGTCAGCATCAAGGTGGACCGGGAAGAGCGTCCGGATGTCGACCAGGTGTACATGTCCGCGACCCAGGCTATGACCGGCAGCGGCGGCTGGCCCATGTCCGTATTTCTATTTCCCGACGGCAAGCCCTTTTATGCCGGATCCTATTTCCCGCCGCAGGCCATGTATGGCCGCCCCGGTTTCGCTGACCTGCTCATGGGAATTCAGGAGGCATGGGAAAACAAGCGCGGGGACCTGCATGACGTTGCCGCCCGGCTGGCTGGAGAGCTTGAGAAAAGGTCGAAGAGTACGGGGGACGGCAAATTCGAAAAGGATATCATGGACCGGGCCTACAGGGAATTTGCGAAAAATTATGATTCCACCTACGGCGGATTCAGCCAGGCCCCTAAATTTCCCCGACCGGTCCAGTTCAACTTTCTCCTGCAATATTGGCATCGTACCGGCAATGAACAGGCAAGGGACATGACGCTGCAGACCCTGCAATTCATGGCAAAAGGAGGGATCCGGGATCATCTTGGCGGAGGTTTTCACCGTTATGCCACCGATACCCGGTGGCAGGTACCGCATTTTGAGAAAATGCTCTACGATCAGGCCCAGCTGGCAAATACCTACCTTGATGCCTATATAATCACCGGAGAAGAAAAGTACTCGAGCGTGGCCGAACAGATATTTAACTATGTACTTCGAGACATGACTTCTCCCCAAGGCGCTTTTTACTCTGCCGAGGATGCGGACAGCGAAGATCCTTACAATCCCGGAAAAAGGAGCGAGGGCGCTTTTTTCCTGTGGACCGGCAAAGAGATTGAGAGACTCCTGCCCCAAGAGGATGCCGCCATATTCCATTTTCGGTTCGGCATCCAAGAAAACGGCAATGTTCCCGAGGATCCCCATGGTGAATTTAAGGGAAGGAATATTCTCTCAATTGCTCATTCCATTGCCGATACGGCAAAGAAATTCAATAAAAACGAAGAGCTCATTGCTGCAAGCCTGGAAAAGTCCATGGCGCTGCTGCTGTCAGTACGATCAGCAAGGAAGCGGCCGCACCTTGATGACAAGGTGCTTGTAGCCTGGAACGGCATAATGATCGGGGCCCTGGCTCGAGGCGCGGTCATATTGAAGGACCATCGATTACTTGAGGCAGCGGAAAAAGCAGCATTGTTCATCCAAAATCAATTATATGACGTCCACGAAAAACACCTGTGGAGACGTTACCGCGATGGCGAGAGCGCCATCGCCGGGCAGCTTGATGATTATGCCTTCCTGGTGGGCGGTCTAATCGAGCTGTACCAGGCCAGCCAGCAATCCCGGTGGCTGGAATGGGCCGTGGCTCTTACTGATAAACAGATAGAGTTGTTCTGGGACAAGGAGCAGGGCGGCTTTTTTGACAGTATTGGCGATTCACTCCTCCCTTTCAGGATGAAAGCAGATTATGACGGGGCGGAACCTGCCGGCAATTCCGTTGCCGCCCAAAACCTGTTGCAGCTGGGGGCAATCACCTTGAATGATGACTACACGGCAAAAGGAAAAATCACCACCACGCTCTTCAGTTCTGTTGTCCAGACGCACCCCATGATCATGCCCCGGATGTTGTGTTCGTTGGACCAGGCGCAATCAAAGCCGCAGCAGGTTATTATTGCTGGAAAGCCTGAGCGCCATGATACGCGGGAATTGCTTACAACGGTATTCGCATCATACGAGCCGGGAAGGGTGGTGCTGCTGGCAGATGATGGTCCAAACGAAGACTATCTGGCAAAACATCTCCCTTTCATTGAAGACATGGGAATGATTGACGACAGGTCTACAGCGTATGTTTGCAAGGATTTCACCTGTCAGATGCCGGTAAATGATGTTGAAGAGCTAAAATTACAGCTCCAGGGAAGCATGCCTGAAACTCCCCTCGAATAAATTATTTTAATATTTATTACAAGGAATGCATTCTGAGCAGGGCACACTATTCTTTTCCTGAATAGGGAAAACAGGTTATTTGTGCTTCCACCTGTTGATCGGCATTTTTTTATTCCAGCAAAAAAAAATCTCTCCACATGCCGGTGTCATCTGATTCCTTCTTTGGATCATGATCCGGTCCGGCCAATAAATTCATTCTCCCCGGCATCATATCAAAAAAAGGCATGAGTTTGTTCTTGTCTCCGCACGTATCAGCAGCACACACCATTGCGGAATCGGGCAGGCAACACACCATGTCCGCATTCTTGGAAATGTCTATCCGAAGACAAAAACTGTTAAGCAGTATAAAATAAAAACAGAGTAGTTAGTTATACAGTACAGCTGAAAGAAGCTCAAATTCTATCTTGCTGAAAATACAATAACAACTTGGTATGAGGAAGCAAACAGCAACGGGTGCTTTAGACTGTATAAATGCACATGTTTTTTTGAACAGTATAATTATTTCTTGACAAGTGTCTTTTTTTAATGTGTTATAAATTTGAGTGTAAAGGTTGAGTCGTCGAGAGGGTTGTTTTTCTTTTGCTGCCGGCTGGACAGTTCGCATGATTTCGGGCCGCATGGCCTGGTACATAGGGATGGCTGCAAGTTTCATGATTACAAGCAAAGACATTATCCGCAGAACAGGAATTTCAAGGGCAACCTTGAACAACTACATTAAGCTCGGGATCCTTCCCAGGCCCATTGTCGGTCCTCCTCGTCCCGGTGATCATGGAGTGAAGCAGATAGGGTATTTTCCCGAAGATGTCATTGTTCGTCTGGACAGAGTCAGGCTCATGAAGGAGCAAGGCAGGTCCATGGACGAGATTTCGCGCCACTTTCAGTCCGTCCCGGAGTTCGATGGTTTTGCGACCGGTTCCGGCACCATTGAAAAAAATGAAGGGGAAGGGGACAGGCGCCGGGTTCGCCCGTATACACGCTCGACCGACCATGAGCTCAAGGTGACCATCTGTGATATCGAATCACCGGCATATCTTGTCGGACCTGATTTTGAGATTGAATGGATCAACAAGCAGGCCGAGGATATTGTGTTCAATAAAAAGGTACGCAGCCTTGTGGACAGTGAATCCAGGAATATTTTCCGCCTGTTTCTCGAGCAGCGCCACTCTGTCGGGACCGATGACTGGGTAAATCTTGCTTCTCTGCACCTGACCGTGCTGCAGAGAAAAATCAATGAAACGAATCTGGCCCGGTTGTTCAGTGATATTTCGGTCCGGGATTCCGCTGTCTTCAGTGACATTTTCAAATCAGGGCTCATGTCATCTCCCCAGCAGGCTTATCATCTGCCGGTGACCATGTCCCTGCCCGGAAATGTCCGCAAAAATTACCAGGTCCATACCATGGCCTTCCGGGAAGGCACTTTTTTTGTGTATCTGCCGGATGAAGGTATCAGCGGCAATGTGATGGCAATGCTCGGACAGCGTGAACGGGTGATAAGTGAACTGCTCAGGCACAAAATGCCCTCGCTGGTGTCTCTCTGCGTGCTGTTCGCCGACCTGCAGGATTCGATGCGAATATGCGCTGAACTGCTTCCCGGGCAGTATTTTGAGCTGATTAATGACCTGTGGGAAGTGTCCGGTCCAGTGTTTGACAGGTACAGGGGAGTGTACGGCAAGCATGTCGGCGACGGCGTCCTTTATTATTTTCTCGACAGGGCCGGTGACGATTATCTGAAAAATTGCATTAATTGTTCGCTTGATCTTCGTGAAATCATGTTTGAATTCAGTGAGAAGTGGAAAGAGGCTAAAGGGTGGGACAATGACCTTTTCCTTAACACCGGCATAAATGAAGGGCAGGAGTTCTTCGGGACCATTCGTTCCGCAAATAATATAGAGTTTACAGCCCTTGGCGATACCATTAATACCGCAGCGAGATTATCGGAATTTGCCAGGAACGGTCAGATATGGACAACGAAAAATCTGGTCAGCAAGCTCAGTCAGGAAGACAGAAATATGCTGCGTTTCGGCGTCCATCGCAAAAACAATCCTGCAAATCGGTTTGTGCGCGATTCGTTTGCCCGGGTAGCTGACCTGATTCCCGAAGACAGCCTTCATTACCGCGATTATTGCGCAATCGCAGGTTTACCGATCACCGAAGTCAAGGAAAGGGTCAGACCTGTACTTGAATAATTATTATACTGTACAAAAGGCAATTGTTATCAACCGCAGTTATGGAGACGCTTCAGGTGAATACTGAACCAAGTTATGCAGAACTTTATCACAAGGTAAAGGATCTCGAGAACCAGACTACTCGCATTGCAGGTGATGCTGTTGAAAAGGTCAACAAGTGCGAGGCCAAATATCAGGCCATTCTCGATACGGTTGATGCTCATCTGACTCTTATTGACCGTAATTTTACGGTGATCTGGGCAAACCGCAACGCGAGGAAGCTGTTCGGGGAAAATATAGTCGGCAAAAACTGCCATGAGGCTTGTCAGGGCAGCAATAATCCCTGCGGGGTGACAAAGTGTATAGTCCGCGATGCCTTCCGATCCGGAATTGTCCAGAGGCATGAGGCTGAAATGACTGATCAGCAGGGGCGCCGCCGTTTCTTCAGCGGCGCTGCCCATGTTGTCCGCAGGGGCAGTAATGGCGAGGCGACCGCCGTCGTTAAGGTGTACAACGATATAACTGAACAGAAAAAAACTGAATACGAACTGAAGCAGAGTATGCTGCAGCTGCGGAAAAATCTGGCCGGGACAATTCAGGCCATGGCCATGACCGTGGAAACCAGGGATCCCTATACGGCCGGTCATCAACGGCGTACATCGGATATTGCCAGGAACATAGCCCGGCAGATGAAACTGTCCAGGCAGGAAGTGGACGGCATCCGGATGGCCGGGGTAATTCATGATCTGGGAAAGATCTGTGTTCCTGCGGAAATTTTAAGCAAACCCGGCAAGATAGGCGCAACCGAGTTTTCACTTATCCAGAATCATCCGCAGACCGGCTATGATATCCTGAAGGGGATAGAATTCAACTGGCCGGTGGCCGAGATAGTCCGGCAGCATCATGAGCGGATTGACGGATCCGGGTATCCCTTTGGTCTGAAAGGTGAGCAGATCCGCATAGAGGCGAAGATTATCGGCGTGGCCGATGTTATTGAAGCAATGTCGTCACATCGGCCGTACAGGCCATCGCTGGGAATCAACAAGGCCTTCAGTGAAATAATGACGAACAGCGGCACCCTTTATGACGCGGATGTGGTTAATGCCACGGTGGACCTGTTCAGCCGGCGCAAGTTCGATTTTCACTGATTTCCCGGCGCTGACCATCAGAGACTGGCATTGGCTATACCATCCTTCAGCATGTGTTTGACATCGTAGATAACGGCATTTTCCTTGCAGAACGAGCGGAGATCAGCCGGATCCATGCTGGTGAATTGATGATGGGCAACGGCCGCAATAACCGCGTCATATCGCCGGGTCGGCGGCTGGTCAACCATTTTCACCTCATAGGCTGACTGCGCTTCCTCCCTGTCCACCCACGGATCATGCACTTCAACCACGGCCCCGTATGATTCCAGCTCCCTGATTATCTGTACAACACCTGTATTGCGCAGGTCCGGACAATTTTCCTTAAAGGTCAGGCCCATTACCAGGATAATAGAACCTGCCACGTGAATGCGGTTTTTCAGCATCAGTTTAACCACCTGTGACGCGATATATCGTCCCATGTCATCATTGAGGCGGCGGCCTGCCAGGATCATTTCCGGGTGATAACCTGCCTGCTGCGCCTTGTGCGTGAGATAGTAGGGGTCAACCCCGATGCAATGCCCGCCGACTAGGCCGGGCTGAAACGGCAGGAAGTTCCACTTGGTTCCGGCGGCCTCCAGGACCTCCATGGTGTCAATTCCCAGCAGGTTGAAGATAAGGGCAAGTTCGTTGATCAGGGCAATGTTGACGTCCCGCTGGGTATTCTCGATGACCTTGGCGGCTTCGGCAACCCGGATTGAACTTGCCCTGAAGGTGCCGGCAGTGATGATCAATTTGTACAGATTGTCGACAAAGTCCGCTGTTTCCGGAGTTGACCCGGAGGTGATTTTGACAATATCGGGCAGCCGATGCTTGGCGTCACCCGGATTTATCCGTTCCGGACTGTATCCGCAGAAAAAATCCCTGTTATAGGTCAGGCCCGAGTTTTTTTCCAGCACCGGAACACAGACTTCCTCTGTAGCGCCTGGAAAGACGGTGGATTCGTAAATGACCACATCGCCTTTCTTGAGCGCCGAACCAACGATTTCGGATGCGCCGATAAGGGGATGGAAATCCGGTCTTTTGAATTCGTCTATGGGGGTGGGAACGGCAACGATCATGACGTTGCAGTCACGGAGCATTTCACGGCTGCTGGTAAACTGCAGATCGGTAGCCTGCCGGAGTTCCTCGCTGCCGACTTCGCGGGTAGTGTCCACGCCCAGGCTCAGTTCGGCAATCCGGTTGGTCTTGATGTCAAAGCCGACGGTAGGGAGCTTTTTGCTGAATTCGACAGCAAGGGGCAGGCCGACGTATCCCAGGCCGATCACCGCAATTTTTGTTGTTTCCAGGTTTGGCATGATGCTCCTTTTATCGTTGATCAGACGCCTCGGTCCAATTCGGGCCAGAGTATTTTATGCAGTTGCAGCTGCAGGCGAACGGGCAGATGGTGAGTGAGGATCAGTGTTGCCAGTTCCTGTGGGGCCAGGGAGGCTGCGACAGGGGAGAACAGCACCGGGACCGTTGTGTGCAGCCCGTATTGCTCCACGATGCCCCTGGCCCAATGAAAATCCTTCTCCGAAGAAAGGACGAATTTGACTTCGTCACGGCTGCCGCTTGCGGCCCGCGCCGATAAAGTGTCCATGTTGGTCCAGTCGTTTTTACTGTCCATGCCGCTGCCTGGACACTTGATGTCCAGGATAACAGCCGCCGCTTTCGGCACCCGGTGGATGGGAAGACTGCCGTTGGTCTCCACCAGGACTGTCCGGCCCCGCTGCAGCAGCGTTTCCAACAGGGGGTAGATTTCCTCCTGGAGCAATGGTTCGCCGCCGGTAAGTTCGATCATGACCCCGGGAAAACCGTCCGACCACGCAACAATCTCCCGGACAGGTTTTTTTTTGCCCGGCTCATCCCAGGTGTAGCTGGAATCGCAAAAACTGCACCGCAGGTTGCATCCGGCCAACCGGATAAACAGGCAGGGAAGCCCGGCCCGGGTCGATTCCCCCTGGATCGAGTAGAATCGCTCAACAACGTTCAGCAATGGTTCAGCCACCGTAATAGGTAACCCCGCTGGAGTCGGTTTCCCGCACCGTGACCGAGTAAAGGCTGTACCTGTCGGTCTGCAGGTCATCTTTCAGTTCGGTGAAGATGTGCATGGCGATATGTTCCGACGAAGGGTTTCGTTCCCTGAACGAGGGGTGTTCGTTCAGGTCGCGATGATCAAGATCGTCGACAACCCTGTTGACGACCTGTTTCAGGGATCTGAAATCGATGCCCATGCCCAGATGATCAAGTTCCGTCGCCCTGACCGTCACCTTCACCTTCCAGTTGTGGCCGTGCGGTTTTTCACAGTTGCCCGGGTATTCGCGGAGATGATGCCCTCCGGAAAAATGAGTTTTTATGAAAATATCAAGCATCTTCTGCTCCAGAGGTTATTTTGATTATCTGATATGCCCGGGAATGTCCCGGTCAGGAAAAGCACCTTGCATATCCACTTCATTCAATGGTAAAGAATGACTGATTTTTTGATACCAGTTTATTACCTGAAATCTGATAATATAGCAGGAATATTTGATTTTGACCAGCAAGAGGAGATATTTTCATGGCACTTATCGCCCCGTTCAGGGGGTTGCGTTTTAATCCTGATAAAATAACCCGTCTCGAAGAAGTCGTTACGCCGCCATATGATGTCATCAGCGAAAAAGACGGCGCCAAGTTTCTTGAGAAAAATGCGCATAACATGATCCAGCTGGACCTGAGAACCAATTCTCATGGCGCGGAAGAAGAGGGTGATGACCGCTACCGGAAGGCAAAGAGTTTGTTCGATGCCTGGCAGGAGCAGGAGATCCTTGTCCGGGACGAGGAGCCCTGCATTTACCTCTATTATATCGATTATACCCATCCCTCGGGCCGCAGGATGACCAGGAAAGGGTTGATTTCCCTGGTGGGCCTGGCCGAGTTCTCCGAAGGCATTGTTCGGCCCCATGAAAAAACCTTTGATGCGGTTATTGTCGACCGCATGCGCCTCACCGATGAATGCCGGGCCCAGTTCAGCCAGGTTTTCTCCATTTATAACGACAGCGGCAATACGGTCATCAGCACCCTGGAAAAATCAAGGGAGCCCCGCCCCGTCTCCTCGGTGCGCGATCACCTGGGCAATACACATACCCTGTGGCGGGTCACCGACCGGCAGGCGCTGGATGCGGTTATCAGCTATTTTGCCGATCAGCCGGTCTACATCGCCGACGGCCATCATCGTTATACAACAGCGCTCGGCTGCCGCAAAAACGCGCTGCGCAGGAACCCGGACCTGCCGCCGGACAGTCCCTTTAATTTCATCATGATGTATCTCTGCGCCACCGAAGACGAGGGCCTGTCGGTTCTGCCGACGCACCGCCTGCTCGAATACCCCGAGGCGCTATCTGCCGACCGGATTGTCGACAGGCTGAAGCAGGGGCTTGAGGTGGAGGAGATTAACGGCGGCAGCAGGGAAGTCCTCATGGCCGAGATCCTGGCCATGATGAATGAATCCTCCATGACCTCGACTGCTCCGGTGTTCGGTCTGTACCACGCCGGCGAAGACCGTTCCTTCTTCCTGAAGCTGAAAGACAGTGTGGATAGTTATCCATCCCTGGCCGGCAAACCGGAGGTCCTCCGCGAACTTGATGTGGTTGTCCTGTCCGACCTGCTGTTTCATGAGCTCCTCGGCCTTGAGCACATGCGGATCGTCAGGGAAAAACTGGTCAGCTATTACAGCGATCCGGATGAGGCCATGGATGTGGCGGTGAAAAAGAGCGTTGGCGATAACCAGCGGACACCGCTGCTTTTCCTGCTCAACCCCACACGGGTCAGCCAGGTGACGGATGTGGCGGACAGCGGCGAGATCATGCCGCACAAATCCACCTATTTCTATCCGAAAATAGTGACCGGGCTCCTGATCAACAAGCTGGTCGACGGAGAAAAAATTTACATGCCGGAACAGGGAAGGTGACTGTTTACTGTTCTCCATTAACCAACGACACCCTGTTTGACGGGCGGCTTGTTTGTCGGCAGTACCGGCTTGGATACCGTTTTTCCGTTGATGCTGTTCTGGCCGCGCATTTTTGCCGCGTACAGGACGGCGATCACATCCTGGATCTTGGCTGCGGCTGCGGGGTGATAGGCCTTATTCTCGCCTACCGTCATCAGGGCAGGGGAGTGCAGGTTGCTGGCCTGGAGTTCCAGCCGGATCTGGCCATGCTTTCCCACGACAATGTCCTGGCCAATAATATGGAATCCTCGGTATCGATCATTGAGGGAGATCTGCGGCGTATCGAGCAGTTCGTTGCTCCCGAATCCATGGATATGGTGGTGTGCAACCCCCCCTACCGAAAACCGGGCGCCGGGCGGTTAAGTCCCGGGAACCAGCGTGCCAGGGCGCGCCACGAGGTTGATTCCTGCCTGGAGGAAGTTGTCGACGCCGCAGCCTTTGCCGTGAGAAACCGGGGGCGCGTTGTCTTTGTCTACCCTGCCGACCGCAGTGTTTTCCTGCTTCATTGCCTGAAACTCAGGAACCTTGAACCAAAACGGATCCAGCCTGTATACAGCTACCCCGGCATTGACGAGGCATGTCTTGTGCTGGTCGAGGCGGTGAAGAACGGCGGCGAGGAAGCGCGGATAACTGCTCCGTTCTATATTTACACCGAAAAGAACGGTCCCTATACCGATCAAATGAAAGAATTGTACACCTGAACCATGCTTGCCAAGGTACTCAGCGGCGCCGTACAGGGCGTTGACGGTTTTATCGTCCAGGTGGAAGTCGATCTGGCCCAGGGGCTTCCTGCTTTTTCCACGGTGGGCCTGCCGGAAGGAGCGGTTCGGGAAAGCAAGGACCGGGTGAAGTCTGCAGTTAAAAACAGCGGTTACGAATTTCCTTCCCGGCGGATTACGGTCAACCTTGCCCCGGCTGCGGTCAAAAAAGAGGGGGCCGGTTACGATCTGCCCATTGCCCTGGGCATCCTTGCCGCCGCCGGTCTTTTTGAAAGCACCTCCCTTGAAAGGACCGGCATTACCGGCGAACTCTCCCTGGACGGCGAAGTACGTCCGGTCAAAGGCGTCCTGCCCATGGTCCTGGCGGCGAGAAAGCAGGGGGTGGGCCGATTTATTGTACCATTGGCCAATGCTTCGGAAGCAGGGGTTGTCGAAGGGATCGAGATTGTCGCTGTCGCCAGTCTTGCGGAAGCTGTGGAAATGATCTGCGGCCACCGGGAGATTGTGCCGGTCAAAACCGATGTCGACGCGGTGTTCCGGGCCGACGGCGAATATCATGTCGATTTTGCCGAGGTCCAGGGGCAGGAATACGCCAAACGGGCGCTGGAGATCGCCGCGGCCGGTGGTCATAACATTCTTTTAAGCGGCGTTCCCGGCACCGGCAAGACCATGATGGCCAGACGGTTGCCGACGATCCTGCCCGAACTGACCCTGGAGGAAGCCCTGGAAACAACCAAGGTCTACTCCTGCACCGGCCTGCTGCCCGACAGCCAGCCGCTCATGGTTACCCGTCCTTTCCGCTCGCCCCATCATACCATTTCCGATGCCGGATTGATCGGAGGGGGGCAGATGCCCAAACCGGGGGAGGTGTCCCTGGCCCATAACGGCGTGCTGTTCCTCGACGAGCTCCCGGAATTCAGGAAAAATGTCCTGGAGGTGATGCGTCAGCCCATGGAGGACGGCACGGTCATCATCTCCCGGGCCGCGACAAGTCTTCCTTTTCCGGCCCGCTTCATGCTCGTTGCCGCCATGAACCCCTGTCCCTGCGGCTATCTCGGCGACCGGGCCAGGGAGTGCTCCTGCACCCCGGCCCAGGTCCAGCGCTACCAGTCCCGCCTTTCCGGCCCGCTTCTTGATCGCATTGACATGCACGTTGAGGTGCCGCCGGTGCAGGTGAAGGAGATCAGCAATGCCCAACCCGGCAGCTCATCGGCGCAGATGCGCGCCAGGGTGCAGGCAGCGCGCAAGACGCAGTCTCTGCGTTTCAGGGGAGGGCGAGGGGTTTTTGCCAATTCGCAGATGAACACTTCGCACCTGAAAAAACATTGCCTCCTGGACCGGGAATCGTCCGATATTCTCCATCAGTCAATAGAGCGGTTGGGGCTGTCCGCCAGGGCATATAACCGCATCCTCAAAATCTCCCGGACCATTGCCGATCTCGACGGGTCAGAGGCAATTTCCACCCCCCATGTGACCGAAGCCATCCAGTACCGGCGATCCCGGTCGGCCAACCTGTAGAACACCATTTCCTTCCGGACCGCGGTGAACGGAAGGGCAGAGATTCCTGGAACCGGGAGATCATTTCTGCTATTATAGAAGAAATATACATACTCAGCCAAAGGATTGCTCAGCCATGGAAGCTCCCAAAGTCCTCATTGTCGATGATGAGCCCGCTCTGCAGAAGGCATTGAAAATGGCCCTGAAATATGAAGGGTATCAGCTTTATTTTGCCGATAATGGCCAGAGCGGCCTGGAGATGTTTCACCGGGTCAATCCCGACCTTGTTTTCCTGGACCTGAAAATGCCGGTGATGGATGGCTACCATTTCCTGGAATCCCTGGAAATCTCGCCCGACGCCCCCTACACCATCATTGTTATCACCGGTCACGGGATCGATCAGGAGATCGAAAAATGTTACAGCCTGGGCATCGACTTTTTCCTGAAAAAACCATTGAGCACGGTGGAGGTGTGCTGCATCGCGCGGCGGTGCATTGAAGTTAAACGGCTGAAGGCGGAGCGGGAAAAGCTGATCGAAAATCTGCAGCAGGCCCAGGAAACCATCAACTATTTAAAAGCCTTTCTGGTTATCTGCTCCTCCTGCAAACGCGTCCGCGATGAAGATGAGCAATGGATTGACCTGGACACGTATATCCGCAAACATTCCGATACCCAGTTCAGTCACGGTGTCTGCCCGCAATGCATCGAAATGCTGTATCCGGACATCCTGGAAGTGATACGCAGGAAGGATCCAAAGAAGTAAGAAATTTTTTTACCTTGGGATGAAAACCAGTTCTGAGCGCCGGTTAAAGAGCATACTTGAATCGGCAGAATCTGCCGAGCCATCCGAACCTTCCGGATTTTCAGACAAAATATTACTCTGATTCAGCCTGAAAGCAGGCGTCTTGGCGCACCGTTTCCTCCAGCGTCCGGTCAAAATACGTTTTCATGCAGTTTATAGTGTTCATGGTCCCTGTGCGTTGAAAATCCATGTGCCGGCAGCCGCCGAAGCAGAGCGGCAGGTACGCGCACTCCCGGCATTCCTGGCGTTCCTGCCAGCGGCCGGGATGATAAACCTTGTTAGAAGCGGTAAAACCGCTCCACACGTTGCCTGCGGCATATGCCCCATGGCCGATCATGGCCACGCATTTGTCCAGGCTGCCGTCATGATTGATGACAAAGGCGTCTTCCATATCAACCATGCAGGGGGAAGGGGATATTTTCGGGACCCGGTATCCGCGCTGCAGGACCTCCCTGCGGACCGCGATCGAGGCATCGGCCACCCAGGGCTCGTCCACGGATAAACAGCCGCCGGTGAATTCCGGGTTGCTGTATCGGTCGGTGGTCTGCATGACCGGATGGAACTGGACATTGCTGAGGTTGTCCGGCGAGAGACCATACCGGCTCAGGCTGTCGAGCAGTTCCGGTATGCGGGGAAAATTTTCCGAGGTGTAGTTGCCGCCGAATCCGATCCTGATCAGGTCGGCGCAGGCTGAAATATTGGCGAGGATGGTCGCAAAGCTTGGCTTGCCTGAGGCAAAGGGCCGGAGACGGTTGTGCTCGTCGGCCGGCCCGTCCACGGTGACCTTGGCGGCATACAGGCCCGCGGGAAGCAGTTCCGTCACTGCGTCCCGTGTCAGCAGCGAACCGTTGGTTACCAGGGAAAAATGGAAGACGCCGCCGCGCTCCTCGACAAATTGTTTGAGCGGTGTGGCAATGTTTTTTATGGTCCCGGTGTAGAGCAGCGGCTCGCCGCCGTAGAAATCGAGGTTAAGCCGGTCCTTGCCCCGGGACGCATATCGCTGCTTCAGGAACGAGACCACCTGGTTGACGGTATCCTGCCCCATGGCCCGGCCGTCCTTCATGGACCCCTCGTAACAGTACCGGCAGGCAAAATTGCAGGCCAGGCCCGGGATGATCGAGACGTTGAGGCCGGTGTCCACCCGGTTCACCTCGTCCAGCAGGGTAAACACCTCCCGGCGCTCGGTTTCCGGATCAGCCGTCACCATGCCCAGCTTGGCCAGGGTTTCCGCGTACTCCTCGGGGATCACGCCCGATTGCAGGCGCCGGCAGTCTACCTCGGGCAGCAGGGCCATGGCGGAATTTTTTGTGCAAAACAGCAGCCGGTATTCAGGATCGGGTGGAAAGGAAAAAAATTTCAGGTAGCGGGACAGGTGCATGGGTTAGTCCGGCACGTTTTTCAGGTTGGTAACGTTCATCAAGTTTGTAACGTCGGTAAAGGGTGATGGGGCTTGGTGCGTGCAACTTATTCTGCGATACTTTGGCCGCTCACCCGAAGTCTCTCTCCGGTGGCAGGCCTTATTTTGCTGGTGGGAGGGAAAGACAATGCAACCGGGGAGCGGGCCCCCGGTTGTTTTATGGTTCACCCGTCTCCTGTCTTGTAGCGGGTAGGGCCTGTTACACAGCATGCAGCAGTTGCGGCAATTTTTTTGACCTTGACCGGCTTGGCCAGGACAATGATTTTTTTCCCTTTTTTCACAATGCGCCTCCTTGGTAACTGGTTGCATGCCTCGAAGAACGGACCTTGACGAACCTGCTTCGCAGCATGGTAAAGATAAAGATAGTTCTGCAAACAACATGCCAGTGACGGCAATACCCTGGATACAGGCCCAGCCGCAGGGCTTCAGGCAAAAAATGAACGAGCACGGGAAGCTGTTTTGCGGCTGGAGAATGACAAATTTGTTCTCGGAATGTCAAAACCGTATCCGGACTGACAAAGTGTGTCGGTCCGGGTACAGGGAAAATGATTTGTTCAGAACTTGAAGCGCAGGCCGGCTTCGAGCCAGCGTGGGGCATTGGGGAAAACGAACTGGATGTACTGATCTTGCGCAAAGATGTTGTGCAGGGCGGCAAAGATCTCGCCCTGCACCCCGGCAGGAGCCATGAACCGGTAGCCGCCCACTGCGTCCCAGAGAAATGTTCCAACCTCCCCTTCATACATTGTCGCACCTGTTACCCCTTGTTTGGATCCGTCATCAAGCCAGGCATAATGACCAAAGAGCTGAAACCTCCACCTGGAGTCGTCATACTGGAGGAGCACGTTGGCGGTGTACATGGCCTGGTCCTCCCCGTGCTCCGGCTTCATCCGCACATACATGCCGCCGGCGCCGGCGGAAAAGTTATGGAAGGTGCCGCTCCGCACTTCCAGTTCCAGGCCCTGGCGCTCAAAGTCCTCGCCGTTGATGATGGCCCGGGTGTCCGGGTCGTGGGTCCAGACATCGGTGGTCCGATGGTCGAAGAGGCTTGCCTTGAGCCGGGCAAAGGGTAGAGCAGCGGTCTCGATCCCTGCCTGGTAGGACCAGATGGTTTCCGATTCCAGGTTGGGGTTGATGATATCAAAATAGGGGTCTCCCTGCTTTAGGGTTGGATAGGGTCTGCGGAAGCCGCGGCCGACGCTGCCCCGCAGCAGGGTGTCGTCGCTGATCTGATAGGTCAGGCCCAGGCTCGGGCTGAGGATGTCATCATCGATGGACAGATGATCATACCGCAGGCCCGGGGTGATGGTCAGCCGGTCCAGGCGGATGGTGTCGTTGACATAGAAGGCCCAGACCTCCTCAGAGAGGGTGGGGGCGGTATACGGGGCCAGCAGGTCAAAAGTGGTGTTTTCCCTGCGCTCAATCTCCGCGCCCAGGACCATGGTCTGCCAGTCTCCGTTCCAGACCAGGCGGCCGCTGGCGCTGGTGGATTTGCCCTCGTATTCCAGGATGTTGTACGGTTCGCCGGTGGATATCCACTGCCAGTTGTCGGTTAAGGTGTCTTCCAGCCGTTTCGCGGCCAGGTTCAGGGTAAGGTTCTCGGCCAGGGGAGCGGTAAAGTCAAGGGTTGCGTAAAAGACCCGGTCATTAAATTCACCCTGATCGTCGTATTCAGACAGATACAGATATTTGTAATCCGGCCGGCTGTAACCCATGGTGCCTTGCAGTTCCATGTCTCGCGGCAGGGGCAGGCTGAGCTTGCCGTAGAAACTCTGGTTGTCGAAAAAGCGGGTGTCCCTGATCCCGTTCGATTCCTGGCGGCCGGCATAGAGGTAGTAGCCCACCGGCCCGGCAAGGCCTGCCGCGTCAACCCGCAGGTCCGAGGTGGAGTGTTCCCCGTAGGTGCCGGAAAGGGTGCCTACGGGTTTGGCTGTATTGCCGGTCTCCTTGGTGATGATATTCACCACTCCGCCCAGGGATGAACCCCAGGTGGAGGAGGCCGGGCCCTTGATCACCTCGATGCGCTTAATGATCTGCACCGGGATGGTATTGGTCTCCGGATAATCGTAACTCACATAGCCCCAGCGCATCCCGTCCAGGAGCACCAGGACATGGTCGAAGCCGGAGCCCTGGATGTGGATTGACGACCTGTTGCCGAAGTCCATGGTGCTGCCGTCCACAAAGAGGCCGGTGACCCGGTTGAGCACTTCCGCCACGGTATGGGCGTTCATGGCCTCGATCTCCTCGGCGGTGATGATGGTAACGTTCTCGGCCACCTGATTGATGGGCTTTGGGTTTCTGGTGGCGCTCTCGACCAGCTGGTCGGCTCCCAGGTACAGGCCGAGTTCGTCCATTTCCGCAAGCAGCGGGTCGGAATCCTCATCAGCGGCCGCAACAACCAGGGCCGGAAACAGGGTCAGGCAGCAGGCGGCAAACATAATGCCATTGGTTTTTTTCATGGTTCCCTAATGTCCTTTCCAATGAGGGCGCGGCCTCATTTTTGTCATTGCAACATGGTAATAAAAAAACGAAAGCATCATCGATGAACAACGCACACGGATGACTGAAATCGAATGTTTACATTGAAGTTTGGTATTTGCCAACGTAAAATACAAGTATCTGATAGTGAATTTTTCATAAAATTTCAATGAATAGACCCCTTTTTTTGAGAATAATTCCCTGGGCGGTGATCATCCTGTTCTGCATGCAGCCGGCGCAGGGCTGGGGGGGTGAGGTGGTGGTTGTCCAGAGCGCTGGGCTGGCGCCCTACAATGAGGCCCTGCGAGGTTTTGCACACACTTTGACAAAAGACGTGCCAACCAGCGGGCCAAAATCCATCCAGGCCCACACCACAACCTCTTATATCCTTTCCGAAGTTGAAAGCCCGGTCCAGCTTCGTCAAACCCTGAGCAGGCAGCGTCCCGATCTTCTTCTGGCCATCGGCAGCAGCAGCCTTTCACTGGTCAAGGATCTGGCCGATATACCGATACTCTATCTCATGGTCCCGTACCCTGAATTGGTGATCGAGTCGCAGGACAATATCACCGGAATAAATATGACCATTCCGCCCTCCAGGCAGTTGGAGGCCCTTGTTCGCGTCATGCCCCAAACAGGTACGGTGGGTCTGCTGTATGATCCGGAGCGGACCGGGGCGCTGGTCCAGGAGGCGCACCAATACGCGGCGCAGCAAAACATCTCCCTTCTTGCCCTGCCGGTGGAAAACAGCAGTGAAGTTCCCAGCAGGCTTGCCAGGCTGTCAGGCAGGGCCGACTGGTTATGGATGCTGCCGGACCGCACGGTGCTTACCCCCCAGACTATTGATCATATTTTTTTGTTCTCCCTTGAAAACAGGATCCCCATTCTCACCTTTTCGGATAAATATTTAGACATGGGGGCGGTGCTTTCGGTGTCCCTGGACTTTTTTGACATGGGAAAACAGGCGGGGGAGATGGCGCTGAAGGTCATGGGCAGTTCGGGGATTGCAGATATCCCTCCGCAACCGGCGCGCAACGTTATTGTAAATACCAATAAAAAGGCGGCACAGATGCTGGGTATTGTTCTTGAGAATCAGGACGGCCCTGAATAACCGTATGGGAAAGGATGATGCACAAGGTATGAATTTTCGATCAGTTATACGGATAAACAAAAGTTTCAGCGCCAGGGTCTTCATCTATCTGTCCGGAGCAATGATCATCCTGGTCTCCACCTTTACTTTTTTTTATCTGCATAAGCAGCAGGAGTATCTTGAGTTTGAAATGATCAAGGATGGCCGGATCCTGGCTGAAATTTCGGCCAACAGCTCCAGGCTGGGAATTTTTGCCCAGGACCGGAAAATCATTTCAAACTCGCTGAAGACCGTCGTCAATGTTGAGGGGGTGGCCGGCGCCTGCGCCTATGATGTGGAAGGGCGACTCCTGCACTGTGATACCGTGCCCGGATGGCAACCCGAGGATATCTGCTTCAAGGGCAATTCCATACCCGTGAATTTTTTACCCCGGCTCCAGAATGAATCCGGGGTGATGCATATTGAAAACGAAAAATCATTTGATTTCTGGAGCCCGGTTTTGTCCAGGCCGCCGGCATATACGGAGGAGATGCTCTATTATGATATTGAAGATAGTGGTCATCCCGGCAGGATGCACATCATCGGTTTTGTCGGCGTTGTTATGGATAAAGCTCCGCTCCAGAGGGCTATCCGCGAAATACTGATCAAAAATCTCCTGCTGCTTCTTTTCTTCCTGGCCATGGGCTGTGTGGCAACGTATTACATCGTCCGGGGCGTTTCCAGGCCCATCGCCGAGCTGGTGGAAGACATCAAGTCCGGACCCCATGCTCATGACCTGCGTCTGGCCGGCAGCAACGATGAGCTGGGGCTGCTGTCCTCCACCTACAGCGACATGATCGAATCACTGAGCAATTCCTTCCAGACCATAAGTGACCTGAAGGAAGGTCTTGAGGTCAAGGTGCGGGAACTGGAATCGGAAATAACCAAACGGAAGCGAATCGAAAACGACCTTCGGGAGAGTGAGGAAAAATTCCGCAGTATCTCAGAAGGCATTGCCGATGGCGTGGCCATCATCGTCAACGGGAAGTTTGCGTGGTATAACAGGGCGTTTTGCGCCATTTTCGGCTTCAGGCACGAAGATCTGCATGATCTTGCTGCTGAAATGTTGCTGCCGCAGGCAGACCAGATGCAGGCGCACCTGTCGGGCAGGGAAGTCTTTGTACGTTATCTTGTTGAAGCAAAAAAGCAGAATGGTTCCCCGATACTCCTTGAGGTCAACGCGCAAAAAATTATCTATGAAGGTCAGGGGGGCATCCAGATTATCCTGCGCGATATCACCGAATCGGCGGCGGCGGAACAGAAGAGGAAGGAGCTGGAGGTCAAATCGCTTGGCCAGTCAAAGCTGGCCTCGCTGGGCAAGATCGCCACCAGTGTGGCCCATGAAATCAACCAGCCGCTCTCCTATATTAAAATCGCCAATGAAGCCATATTGCGGGACATTAAAAATCAACGGCTGGACCCGGAGGAAATGAAAGAGTCCTGCCGGGAATCCCTGCGTCAGATTGACAGGATCACCTTTATCACCAACCATCTCCGCACCTATGGACGGGCAGACACCTCACTGTTCGCCGAGATCCGGCTGCCTGATGTGCTCGCCAACAGCCTGACCCTTATGGGCGAAAGCCTGCGGCTTGCCGATATAGAGCTGGTGCGGGAGCTTGACGATGATCTGCCGCCGGTGACCGGCAATGGCGTCAAGCTTGAACAGGTGCTGATCAACCTGTTTCAGAACAGCATGGACGCATTGACCGGCTGCCCGGAGAAAAAAATCAAGATAACCATGCGGCCGGCCGGCGATATGGCGGAAATAGTGTTCGCCGACACCGGGCCCGGCATTCCGCCCGATGTGATTGAACACATATTTGAACCCTTCTTTACGACAAAAATCCTGGAAGAACGGAGCGGACTGGGGCTGGGGATCATCAACAGTATTGTCAGGGAGCACCACGGCACGATCCGGTACAGTCCGGAGGAGGGATGGGGCGCGCGCTTTCTGATCTCCCTGCCCATCCGGGCATGAACGGTTCATAGTGTTTACCTGCCTGCGATTTTCCCGCGGAGTTGAGGAGATTTATTTCCATCTGAGAAGCGGTGACTGGTTCAAACCTCATGCATGGAAACAAACTTCAACGCATGGGTTGTGCATTTGGTCACGCAGGCCGGCTTGAGTCCGGAATCAACGCGGTCCTTGCAATAGTCACATTTCACCGCCTTGTTCGCCTGGTGATCGTATTGAGGTATTCCCCAGGGACAGGCGCCGGCGCAGGCCATGCAGCCGATACAGGTCTCCATGTCCACAAAAACGATGCCGTCCTCTCTTTTCTGCATCGCGCCGGTCGGGCAGACCGGCACACAGAACGGATCTTCGCAATGGTAGCAGGACCGGAACTTGAATTCCGTCTTGGGGACGCCCCGGACGGATTTCAGCGTCTCGTGGCTGATTTCGCAGAGAATCGGCCCCACCGGCAGTTCCTTGTTCACTTTGCAGTGTATCTCGCACCCGTGGCATCCAATGCAGCGTTTGCTGTTCAAATATAAGGTGTATTTGTTCATAATTCGACTTTCCTCTGAGGGTTTTTGGAGCTTCGGCGAACGGTGACAAAGGTCTCGCAGAGGCAGAGGCCGCCTCCGGCGGTATCCATGTTCTGCAGTTGTCCCTTCATGAGTTTCTGGTCACTCATGCCGGCATGGTACGCCCTGGTCTGCAGAGGTATCTGGCGGCCGAAGCCATGCACAGTATATACCGCCTCGGGATGAATGAAATCCGTCACCCTGGCTTTCACCACACTTGTTGCCCCGTCCGAGGAAACATCGACCATGTCCCCGTCGGAAACCCCCATCTTGCCGGCTGCTCTGCTGTTGATCCACAACGTGTTTTCCGGCATCATCTCATTGAGCAGCGGGTTGTTCACCGTATGGCTGTGCGCATGGATGGGGGAGCGGCCGAAGACCAGACGGAACTGCCCCTTGGGCGGTTTTGCCGGGCTTTCGTATGGTTTCCATGACGGCAGCCCCCATTCCGTCAGATTCTGGCTGATGAATTCAATCTTTCCGGAAGGAGTCTTGAATTTCCCATCCAGGTTGTCCCGGTCATACATGATCGGGGTGCCGGTCAGCTCGACAAAACCTTTTTCATCGAAGTCCTCCAGGGTGCGGCCGGTCGGCTCGAGCTGCCATTTCCAGAGTTCCTGCATGGTGCTGAAAGGAAAATATTCATCCAGGCCGAGCCTGGTTGCAAGGCCGTGCAGTATGGAATAGAGGTCGATGGTATCGCTTTCCGGCTCCACGGCCTTATTGCGCTTGATCAGTCTCGGTTTCAATCCCTTCTGTATGGCGATCATGCTTTCGCGTTCAAGATAAGTGGCCTCAGGCAGGATGACATCGCTGTACCAGCCGAATTCACTGTAATGGGTGTCCACGGAAACGATCAGCTCGCAGTTGTCCAGCGCTTCTTTTTGGGCGGCCGGATCGGGAAAACAGGAAAAAGGATCATGACGGACGCAGATGATCCCTTTGACCGGGTAGGGCTGCTCGGTGGCCATTGCCTTGTAGAACAGGTGGAAGAGGCCGGGGCCCTTGTCAAACTGCTTGTATACCTCGCCAACGCCGTCAGCTCTCGGGGTTGTAATTTTGGGGGACAGATCGGCGATGCTTCGCGGTCCCTTGACCCCGCAGTCTCCCGGCCCCTTGGGAAAGAGAAGGCCTCCTTCCACTTCAATGCTTCCCATGAGCGCGTTGAGCGCGTTTAACGCCCGGCTCGCATAGAACGAATCACTGTAGCGGGAAAGCATCCACCCGGGATGAAAGACCACCCTGGGCCGGTCCTCGATGAGCTGCTCCACCAGTTGATGAATTTTCTGGACCTTGATGCCGCATTCCCTGGCAGCCCAGTCCGCCGTATACTCCTTGACAAACTCGGCCATTTCGTCGAGGCCGGTGGTGTACCGCTCTACAAACTCCCGGTCATAGCCTCCGGCTTGTATTATCTCGTGGATGAGCGCCAGGGCCAGCGCATAATCCGTTCCGGGCCTGACCTGGAAAAAATTGGTGGCCTTGATGCCCGTCAGGGTCTGGCGCACGTCAACATAGGTGAGTTTGCCTCCCTTGTCGATCATATCCAGCACCTGGTTCACTTCGGCCGGACGGAGGGATGCCAGAATATTGCGTCCGAAGAGAACCAGGTGGTTGGCATTTTTGATGTCGTAAATAAAACCCTTGCGGCCCAGGCCGAACAGCGACTTGCTGGCGTGATGGACGTTCCTGCCGCAGGCGCTGTCATGGTTGGTGTAATTGGGAGAGCCCAGAGCATGGGTGAACGCCTTGACAAGGTCCTGGAAAGGTCCTCCCCGGGAGGAGGCCATTACGGCTTCCGGACCGTATTTATCAATGATTGTTTTGAGTTTATCCGCCACATAGTCCAGGGCAAATTCCCAGCTCACTTTCTCCCATCGGCCGGCGCCGCGTCCGCCGCGGCGGATCATGGGCTGCAGGGGGCGCTCGCTGTCGGCGATCAGCGCCGGGCCTGCCGAGCCTTTGGCGCATAATGCGCCGTTGAGCAGGTGAGGATTGCCCTCTATCCATTTAACCCTGTTATCTTCAACCTCAATCCTGATGGGACAGCGGACAGTGCACATGCCGCACATGCTCCAGACCGTTTTTCTCATTGTCGTTATCTCCTTGCAGGTCAGTGTGTCAGGCACCTGAATCCGTGACGGCTTCTAGGGCTTTGCATGTATACCTGGTTGTTTTGGCTTTTTATTGACATTTATAATTTATTTGTTGATTCACCCCGCCGCCCTTCGGGGGGGGAGAGACGAGAACGGACCATCTTCTGTGTTGGCAACGTGTTGATATCGCACCAGGATAATCAACATCGTTGCCGCCTTGCATCTGGACCGTTCTCGTCCGCTCATCGGATTCAGGAGGAAGCTAATACCTTCGAGACCTTCTCTTTTAATTCATCTTTATCTATGGGTTTGACGCAATATTCCTCCGCACCCAGTTCAAGACTCTGCCGGGCGGTCTCAATTGTCGGATATCCGGTCAACATCATGACCCGGATGTCGGCGTTAATTTTTTTCAATTCCTCCAGCACCTCAATGCCGCTCATTTTTTTCAGCTTGATGTCGAGGATAGCCAGATCTATCCTGTTGTCCCCGGCATAGCGCAGCGCATCTTCCTCTTCGGTGAAAGGTTTAACTTCGTGCCCTTCTTTCTGGAGGATTTTTTGTATCAGGATACCTGCATCAAATACATCGTCCAGGACCAGGATCCTCGCCATTTCAAACCTCCAGTTCACAGGATTTTGCGGGATGGATTTTTTCAGCAGTATTGCGCGAGATGAATCGACGCGCCCGGAATAAAACAATCAGCGACAGGATATATCCGGCCAGGAAGATAAAAGTGACCGAAAGTCCCTCAACGCCGTAACCATTTGCAGGCAGCGGTATTGGGTATAAACTGCCAATCCGGGCTGCCGGTTCCTCACTGGTGAAAACGGTTTCAAGCCAGAAAAGGCTCAGAAATATCGGCAGCAGGTAGATGGCGCTGTGTCGGGCAAATCGCTGGGCCAGATAGGTGTTGAAATCTTCATCAATATCGTTGTCCGTGGTACGGTAGAACATATCCCGCGTCTTCCAGTCCGCAATGGCAGCAATATCCTTTTGCTTCTCTTTCTTTGCTGAAAAAATCTTTTTGAATTCTTTTTCTTTTTCATCGACCCGGGCAACCCGCCGCAGCAGCATTGAGACCATTGCCGTGAACATGGCGGCCACCAGGATCTGCCAGGGAACAGGGATACCGAGAAGGTCCAGGGGCTTGAGCAGAAACCATTCAAGCCCCCTGCCTGCCGCGGCAAAGAGGGGGGAGACAACGGCGAAAAACAGCCAGTCGAGCCCCCCTCCAAGATAGTCCAGCATCTGTAACATGATTGTTGCTCTTTTACCTCATGAACCACAGCAGCTGCGTGTAATTCATGAACACGATGATCAGAGCGCCGGCCAGCAGTCTTTTGAGAAAGATTTCCGGCAGATGTTTCTGGATCTTGGGGCCGACCATGCCACCCAGCATGGCTCCGGCTGCAATACAGACGGCCATGATCCAGTCAGGCTGGTACCCCATGAGGATGTACTTGGCAATACCTCCGGTGGATGTGGCAAATGTGCCGGCCAGGGCAATGGGTACGGCAAGGTACATGGGATAGCCCATGACGGTGGTCATGAACGGCATGAACATGAAGCCGCCGCCCACCCCGAAAGATGCCGCTATCATCCCCATGAGAACACCGCTGAACAGCATGATCAGGGGTCTGGCCACAAAGGTCTCTCCCCAGAACCGCATGTCGAATTTGTTCAGGTTGAATTTGTCAAACTCCACTTTGCCCAGTTCGAGGGCCTTGCCGGATTCCTTGGCCTCTTTGACCGCGGCGTTGAATTTCTGGACGATGGCCTTCATTGCCTTTTTCTTTTCAATGGAAGAGGGCAGGCTTTCTATAAAGAGCTTAATGCCGATGACCAGACAGATAATTCCAAGGTAGAATTTGTATGCTTTCAAGGGCAGATATTTTGCCGAAAAGGTCGGTCCAAGAAAAAAAGCGCCTATAACGATGCCTATGGCAAAGAAGATAGCCACGGGCCAGGCAAACCGTTTCTCCTTGAAGTAGTTCAACAGCCCGGTAATCGGGGAGCAGAGGGTGAGGAACAGGTTGGTCGGTTTGATGGTATTGGCCGCGTTAACACCGATGGGACCCTTGGTGCCGAGGATGGTGACCTGGAAGGCTGCTGTAAACAGTCCTCCCGCGGCGCCCATGATGACAAAAAGCACGCCGATGAGAAAGGCGCCGACAAGAACAACCAGCGGATTCATGTAGATGCCGCCGGTCTTGAAGAAGAATCCGGATTTTTGAATAGTCGTGGTTCCCGCTTTCTCGCCATTGACATATACCGCCAGCGGGGTGTCCGGAGCAATGTGCTTGTAGGGGGTTATGGACACGGAGAATTTTCCCGTTGCCTTGTCGAGCTTGACGCTAACGTCCTTGTTCCAGCCCTCCTTGTTCGTATCAAAGTCTGAAACAATCATCCGGGTATTGCCGCCGCCGATGGGCGGTTCCTTGGCAATCGTGTTGATGCCGAATTTATCTTCATGGGTGAAGATAAGGAAGTTCCACTGCTCCTCGGAGGAAATCATACCGAGCATGGGCTTGACTGCATCCGGGATGTCGGCCCATCCCAGAATTTTGTTTACCCGCACGTCGTATTTAAATGGTGGAAAAGCAAAAATGCCCGAGGTTTGGCCCTTGGCCGAGACTTTCGGTTTTGCCAGGGTGTCCGGCGCGCTGGTGACGACATAGTAGGTCTGGGGAACACCGGTATCACCGAATTTTTTCTCCAGTTTCTCCCGCTCCTGTTCGCCAATGGCATCCTCGGATTTGAACATGATTTCCGAACCGACCACCACATAGAGTTCCCGGCCCGGATCAATGCTTCCTTCAATGTTCAATGGGGTGCCCGCGGTAATGGAAGCAGGGATGTTGGCCTCCATGGCCCGGGCAGCGCCTGCTCCTGTCAGAACCAGGAAAAACAAGGCCAGAAACCATACCGTTTTTTTTCGTCTCATACTCTTCCTCCTCAGTGTAATTGAGAAAATCAAAATGATCTATTCCCCGGTCAGCGGTGATCTTTGGATCCACCACCATGTTGCAATGCCGCTTCATTTTAAGAGACAGACTGTCGGGCATATCTCCTGTCGTTTTCATATTAAGCAAGTTTAATGCCAGCCCATGTTTTTTCTCCGCCGCAGAGTATAATAGACTGAAAATAACGTATTAATGGAGAGTTGTATTATTTACAGCGGAAGCATGGGGGGGAATTATTCCCAGGTGGACAGGCAAAAGTGCACCAATCAGGATGCCCTGCATCAAAAATGATGCATCTTTGCCGGGCTGGATCAATGACGCGGCTTCCGCCGTGCATCGTTATCGAGATGAAAAAGATTGGTGTTGTAAACAGGGAGGTGGAAAAAGGACAGCAGAAGGTGAATTAAGTGGATGTTGTCCTGTAGTCGGCTGCTTCAAGGCCGTAACGCCTGAGCAGCCGTTGGAAGGACTGCCGACCGAGTCTGCTGGAGCGGGCGGCGGCGCTGACATTGCCTCCACTTTGCTGCAGGGCGTTGGTCAGATATTTCCGGGAGAAAATGTTCACCACTTCCTCTTTGGCGTTATTATAGGAAAGGCTGTTGACCTCTGAAAGTATATCTTCACAGGGTGTTTCGGGCTGAAAAGTGTCTTTTAAATCAGCGATGGAGATGTTTTTGTCCGCGGCAAGGAGAACAGCGCGTTTGACAACGTTCTGCAGTTCCCGGACATTGCCTTTCCACCGGCGTCGTTCCAGGTGCTGCATGGCCGCCGGGGTAATCTTCAGGCCCGGTTTTCCGTATTCTTCTCCATACAACTGGAGAAAATGCCGGGCAAGAAGGGGAATATCCTCGGTCATATCGTTCAGGGAAGGCATGGTTACGGAAACCACATTGAGCCGGTAGTAGAGGTCTTCGCGAAACAGGCCCCGGCGAATTTTTTCTTCCAGATCCTGATTGGTGGATGCCAGCACCCTGACATCCACTTTGATCGGCCTGGTATGGCCAAGCGGCATTATTTCCTTTTCCTGCAGGACCCGGAGGAGCTTGGTCTGCAGTTCGATGGGCAGGTCGCCGATTTCATCCAGTAGAATTGTTGAACCGTGGGCTTCAAGAAAGAGTCCTTTTTTCTTGCTGGTTGCCCCGGTAAAGGCTCCTTTGGCATAGCCGAACAGTTCGCTTTCCAGGATATGCTCAGGCAGGGCCGGACAGTTGACCGCCACCATGGACTTGTCTGACCTGCCGCTCATCTGATGCAGTACCCTGGCGGCGAGTTCCTTGCCTGTTCCCGACTCGCCCCGGATGAGCACGGTGACGTCGGTATCAGCGATTTTGTCCATCAGTTCCAATGCCTGTCTCAGCTTGGGCGACTGCCCGATAAATTTCCGGGATGCGGACCGGGAATCAATTTTCTGCTGAAGGGTTTGGTTTTCATGAAGCAGTTTGATGCGCTCCAGGCAGCGCTGGAGGGTTAACACGAGGTGGTCGTTGTCAAAGGGCTTCTCGATAAAATCGTACGCCCCCTGTTTAAGCGCCTCAACTGCCATTTCAACCGTGCCGTAGCCGGTCATCATAATGACCGAGATTGACGGATCCAGTTCTTTTACCTTGTTCAACAGGTCCAGCCCGCTCAGGCCCGGCATTTTTATATCCGTCACGATAATATCAGGGCGCCAGGTCTTAAACAGTTCCCAGGCAATTGCCCCTGATTCAGCCACCCTGATTTCACAATCACATTTGCGGCCGACCACAACGCGAAGCATGGCCAGCATATCCGTATCGTCGTCAATAAGAATTACCCGGGGGAGCTCCTCCGGTCCGGCCAAAGGGGATGCCGGTCGGGATGCATCCATCGGCACATCTTGTATTGTCATATTTTTCCGGATATTTTTTGATTGGGGGTGATTGATCCGAATTCTGGTCACCGTAATTATCGGTTGCCGGAAGTTCTCATATTGTATTGTTGTTGAATTTCAAACAAACAAATTGTAGCATAATATCATGCTTACATGCAAGGCGGCTCCACAGTTGAGCAATATCAGCACCGTACAACATAATTCTCATTCTGGAATCTTCCTGTCCCGCGTCTTTTGTCTGCGTTCTTTTTTTCTGCTTTTGTGCTGGTTGACTGTTTTTCCCCAGGATGCCCGCGCCGTTCAGGTTCATGGATCTCCCGAGGGGCTGTATGTTCACCAGATGGCCCACCTGTTTTTTGCCGCTGCTCTTGTTTTTCTGCTTTTACTGATCCATTACCGCCCCATCGGCAAGGGAAAGGCATGGGGGTATTTCAAGCTGTCGCTTTTCTTTTTTCTTCTGTGGAACATTGACACCTTTGGTGTGCACTGGTTGACCCTTCGTCTGCCGGAAGGAGCGATCATCAGCCGGGGATCACTGATGGAGCATCAACTCGCCGGTCCCTTGACTCTTGAACGACTTGCTTATTATTTCGGCAGGCTGGATCATCTTTTTTGTGTGCCGGGGATGTGGTTTCTTGTATTAAGCCTGCGTCACTTCTCGGTACAATCGGAAAAGCAGGAAAATTCCGCAGAAAATGCATCATGATGGGCCTGCCTCTGTTTCCGGTATTTATTGTTGATTTCTTCGGGTCGGCCCTGATGATCATTCTGTCGGTAACCGCATCTTTTCACGCCCGCCGCCTGGTCCGCCTCAATCCGAAAAATGTTCTCTGGACCTACCTTTTCTGGCTGTGCATGGCCCTGGTGGCGTTTGCCCTGTCCAGAAGCATCGGCCACATGCTCCGCTTTATTTTTATCCTGCTCGATTTTCCCCATGTATGGGAGACCCTTTCCCCGTACAGCGGGGGACTGAATACACTTGTATTCAGCAGTGTGGCCGTGCTGACGTTCTATTACTACAATGTCCAGGGGGTGATCCAACGGGTCCGGGATGATGCGAATTCGCTGGCCCGGGCCAACCGGCAGCTGGAAAAAGTCCATGCCGAGTTGCGCAACCTGAACACCACCCTTGAACAGAGGGTTGAAAACCGGACCCGGGAACTCAAGGTATCGGAACAGAAATTCCGCCACCTGTACGAAGGATCAAAGGATATGATCTTCTTTTGCGATGCCGGTGGACGGATCAACGGTATCAACAGCAGCGGCATTGAGATGCTGGGGTATGACAGGGAAGAAGAACTCATCGGCTGCCCCCTGCCGTCATTATTTGTTGATGAGGAAAAATGGGCAAAATATTACTGCAGGCTGGGCTCCCAGGGGCATGTCAGGGATTTTGAGGTTGAACTGCTGCGCCGGGACGGTTCTCATCTCTATATGATGATCACCGCGACCGCCATTGTTGACGAAGCAAATAACATGCAGGGAAGCGAAGGTATTGCCAAAGACCTGACCCATTTTAAAATGATGACCGATCAGCTTATCCAGTCGGAGAACCTGGCTTCGGTGGGGCAGCTGGCCGCGGGTGTCGCCCATGAAATAAACACTCCCCTGGGTATTATCCTCGGATATACCCAGCTTCTTGAGGAGGATTTCACCGACAGGCCGGAAGTTCTGGAAACGCTGCGGATCGTTGAAAAACAGACCAGGATCTGCAAGCGCATTGTGGCCGATCTCTTGAAATTTTCCCGGCATTCCCTGGAAGGGGACAAAAAATCCGTGGATATCAATCAATGCATTGAAGAGGTCCTGGCCATTGTTGAACATTCCCTGAATATGGATTTTATTTATGTTCAGCGCTCCCTGGAAGAAGGGCTGCCGGATATTTATGCAGATCCGGAACGATTGAAGCAGGTCATGGTCAATTTTATCAACAATGCCCATCATGCCATCGACAAGGAGGGAATCATCGGCATCTGGACACACTTTGATGCCCATTGCCGGGAATTGGAGATCATCATTGGTGATACCGGGCCCGGAATTCCCCCTGAAGTCATCAGCCGTATTTTTGACCCGTTTTTTACCACCAAGGGGGTCGGCAAGGGGACGGGACTCGGTTTGTCTGTTTCCTTTGGCATTATCAAGGACCATGGAGGGCATGTTGAAGTTTTTTCTCCGCCCCGTGACCCGGATATTGTTGCTGCCGGAATGCGCACGGCCTTTCATATCACCCTGCCGCTGCAACCTGAAATGTCCACGCCCAAGGATCAGTGATGGCATCTATACTAGTCCTGGATGATGTCATAGACGCGGCTATTTTGGTCCAGCGGATACTTGAAAAAAAAGGCCATGCGGTCCATGTGTTTTCCGATGAAGACCTGGCCCTTTTTTTTGTAAGGGAAAACAGGGTTGACCTTGCCATTATCGACATGAAACTTCGCAAGATGGAGGGGATTGAGGTTATGAGCGAAATGAAAAAACTGCGTCCTGAAATCCTGGTAATCCTGATGACCGGGTTCCCCACCAGGGAATCAGCCGCGAAGGCGATTAAGCTTGGCGCTTTTGCCTACAGTATTAAACCCCTTGACAAAGAGGAGCTGGAGAAAACGGTTGCCCGGGCTTTGGCTGACAACCTCTAACCGCTGTAAATGCCGGCAAAAGCGCGATGCGTGGCTGCTCTCCTCCGGGAGTATTTACCTGGTGATGGATTGTTCATGCCAAACCAGGGAGGTTTTATTCCTGTCGCGAAAGTTCGCCTAGAAGAGGCGGTAGACGGATCAATATCAAGGTTCCTGTATTTTTGCTGCTGGAAAGGACAATGCTGCCGTTGTGCTCTTCAATGATCTGCTTGACATAGGGCAGGCCTATCCCTGTTGATCCCTCCCTGGTGGTGAAAAAAGGGTCAAAGATATGGTCCGCGATCTCCTGGGGGATGCCGGGCCCGTTGTCTTCAAATTTTGCAATGACTGTTCTTTCCCCGGCCTCGGTGACAACCTGTATGGTATCGCCGCTTGCGCATGATTCCAACCCATTGCGCAGAATATGCATGAACGCGATCTTGATGAGATGCCGGTTGCCCTGAAAGGTGAGGGGGGAGGGCGCCCGGTCCAGGATGATGATTATGCCTTTCCGGTCGGCCTCGTCCTGGACAATGGTGATAACATCCTCAACCAGAGCGCTCAGTTCCAGCGCCTCGAATTTGCCGGAGCTTTTCTTTTCCGGCTGATCAAGCATATTGACCAGTGTTTCCAGTTTTTCCGATTGATCCACGATCTGTTTCAGCCGTTCTCTGTCAGGCGATTCTTCCGGCATATTTTTATCCATGCGCCGGGCAAGGCCGCCGATGATCATGGCCGGGTTTCTTATCTCATGGGCGAAGCGCAGCCCCATCTCCACCCGGGTCCTCTCAGAGACGATGGACTCGATATCCCTGTTCAATTCAAGCAGTTCCCGGCTGAACACGGTTATTTTATCCCTGTCCCTGGACATGCGGTTCATGATGGTCTCTATCTGGCGGAAATAAAGAGTGACAGCGCCGATCACCACAAATGTCAACGTGTTGATGGAGCCACTGACCGGTGACAGATGCCTCCAGGTGTCACTGTAACCTGAAAAATATAAACCATGTTTGATGATATGACCCAGCGACCGGGAGATAGAGAAAGCGAAAATGGCAGCGCTGAGCCAGAGGAGATAGCTTGCCAGGGCATGCTCCGGCGCTTTACGGTTAATCCGCCTGGCTGTGCCGAGACACAGGCAGGATACAACGATCATGCCGAGGGAGCCGGAGAAATCAATGAACCATACCGGGGAGAGGGACCAGAGCGTCATGTCAGCCGTCCTTTATTGCGTACCGTTTTCGCTGAATTCGGACAGCAGTTTTTTCAGGCCGGCATAAAAAAACAACAGCGCCGGCAGACAGACGAGATGGTCCATTTTGACAAAATAGAAGAGCACATCCCGCCACGACCCCACCTGAAGGAACGGCACGCTGTGCCCGGGCAGCGTCACAAATGATGACTCAGGAGTCATGATCTCGGCCACATGGCCGATAAATGCCCATATACTCCACATCGCCAGGAGAAAGGCGCCCCCGGAAAATAAGCGCCAGGCCTTATATCTCTTGAGCTGTAATCGACGGATATTCAACAGAAAAATGACCAGGGAGATGACCAGGAACAGATGGGCGCCCTGATGGGCATAAAGTCCTTCCGGTCCGCCATGGGTTTGCAGCGCGGATACGTTTGCGGGATTGCCGGCCTGGATCAGGAGCAGCACAAGAAAAGACACTGCAGCGGCGCCCGGTTTCACATTTTTTTTCATATGACGTATTCCCTCCGTGTCGCAGCGGCCCCCTGAGTCGAGCCCGTTTACAGCGAAGCCAGATAGTAAAAATAGACCTGGACAAACCTGCCGGAAATTGTATCCGGACAGCTGAAATGCAGTTCCTCTTTTCCGGGGAATATCCCGGAGAGGGCAAAAAAGACGTTGCGGGAGATATTGGACAGGATATCCTCGACCAGGGAGGAATCAACAACATCCTCGGGCAGGCCATCCAAGCGGCACCTGATGGGACGGTAATCATACAGGACACATTTGCCGTCCACATTCAACGGGCAGATGAGATCGCCGAGCACATACAGGTCATCCATCTCGTTCTCCCGGCCCGCGGAGGCATTGTCGCGCACCAGCGCCCTGAACCGTTGGAAAACATGCGCAGCCCTGCTGATGGCTTCACGGCGTTCCGCGCTTTTCATGGTCGTGTTCATTTTGTTGGAAAGATACAGGGCTTCAATCAATTTGATACTGAAATGTCTTTTGCAGCAGGCGTCATCTTCCCCTCCGCACCGACCGGGACCGCTTTCGCTCCGGGCACCGCCGGCTATTTTTTCGTCGATATCCTGAACCAGGGCCTCATACTCGGCAAAAAAATCGGCCAGGTCAACGGTATTGCCGCTCTCCAGGGAAGGTTCTCGGATGGTTAACATGCCTGATTTTTTGCCGTATTTTTTCAACAGGCGCCACTGGGCATAGTTTGTCGGATTGGCACGGGTGTGCTTCAGTTTTTTGCCGGCAACCTTGAGTCCGAGACCCCGCCGGACCAGGTAGGCAGAGACAAAGGTCCCGGTCCGACCAACACCGTGCCGGCAGTGGACAAGCACCTTCTTTCCCAGGTATAAAGCCTCATCCAGCCATTCCAGGGCCTGTTCCATTTCTTCCATGTCAGGAGCGTTTTCATCCGGGATAGGCAGGAAATAGACTTCAAATCCTGTCTTCTCTTCAATTTCATGCAGATCGCAGAATTCGCCGCACAGATTAACAATGGCAGTGACGCCCTGCTCACGGATGGAATCGAGTTCAGCATAGGACATGGGAGCGTAGCCGACGGCAAGTGAGGAGGTGATCCAGGTGAGTTGATATGACATCGGGTGAACCTCTTTATCAGCTTAACTGCCTGCCGCGGAAAACATATATCTTCCCTGAAAAAAATCATCCACATACCGGTCAACCATTTCCCTGTCCCTGAGCACCATGTCCATGAGGCGGGTTGCCCCGAGCAGACGGCCGACCATGTCCAGCTTTTCCATTATACTTGTTTGATCGCGCCGCAGAAATTGCGCATCCAGAAGGTCGCCTCTGGTTTTCACTGAAAAACCAAGGCGCTTGAGGATGGCTGCCAGGAAAAGAAGCCGCAGCTCCTTTCCCCGGTAATCACCCCCGCCACCGGCAAAACGTACTAAAATATAATTGTCTTCGTCCCTTGGCCCGCACATGGAATCGAGCATGGTAAAATGATAGCCGAACCGCATGTTCAGATTGAGATATTCATCTGAAATAACAGCGTAGCTGGCAAGAGCATCGGAACTGCTGCTTGCCACGCCTCCGGCCAGAGCTACGTTATCGTACGATTGCCAGTCAAAATGGGTATGTTGGGACCAGTCAATGCCCGGATTGCTCATTCCCCGCCATAGTGCCTGAAAGGGAATAGAACGGATTTCATCCAGGGATACTTCTCTCCTGCCGCGCGCCGTGTCGGCCAGTCCTCTGCCGACGTCAAGGGCATAGACGGTCATGGTCACGGACGAGACTATTTTTCGGCTCCCCTCTATTCTTGACCCCCACTTGTCGCCGGTGGCAAACATTGCATGCATGGATTTTTCGTGGACAAAACGGATAATATCATGCAGCGAACGGCAGCCCTCCGGGGTGAAGTCCGGCGTCGCGGGGTCGACAAGATTGAGTGTGGCGATAAAGTCGAGCATGTATTTAAGTTTGCGAAAAAAAGGAGTTGCCGGCTCCTTCCGGTCTCCTGTTTTCTTCCGCAGGATTTCGGCTACCATTCCCTGATAAACGGTCCTGTCGGACGCGCTTATTGTGACCTCCTGGCCGGTTTTGAATCTTTCGGTGGCCGTGCCGGCATTGACAATGACCGGAAGTCCGTATTCCCGGGCCACCGAGGAAAAATGGCCGGCAATGCTCCCTCGGTCGGCAATAACCGCATGCAGGCGGTCAATCATTTTGGCATAACCAGGCAGGGTGTTGCGGGCAACGAGAATGGCGCCCGGAGGAACCGGGTCCAGCTGGTTCTCATTTTCCACAACAAAAACCCTGCCGGCAGCCGCGCCTGAAGATGCGCAATCTCCGCCCCGGAAAAGAACAGGGGCAACGATGTCGCTGCCGGGGGCAGGGGGCGCATGTTTTCCAGGCAGCTCTATTTTCAACGGCCTGGTCTGCAGGATGAAAAATCGTCCGTCACTGTCCATGCACCACTCAATATCCTGCGGTTCTCCGAAAAATGATTCCATCTCCATGGCAATGGTGGCAAGTTCCCGGGCTCCATCATCGTCAAGAGAAAGGACGTGGCGCCGTTCTTCCGGTACCGTTCGCTGCAGACCTTTGCCGCGGCCGTCACGAACCATTTCAGTGAATTTGTCGCCATACTGTCGATGGATGATGTCGTGCAGACCATTTTTGGCAACAGTCAGGATATCAGGGCTTATTTCGCCGCTGACCAAAGGCTCGCCCAACCCCCAGAGGGAATGTATTGTCAGTGTTCCTGCTGATACCCCTGCCGGGTCAGCCGTGTAGATGACCCCGCTGACCGCGGCATCCAGCATCTCGACAACCAGAACGGCCATCGGGGTCTCCGCATCGGAAAGACCGTTATGTATTCGATAATAAAGCGCTTTGGGCGAATATTTGCTCGCATACACTTTTTTAACGGCTTCAAGGAGATGTTTTTTGCCGATATTCAATTCCGTTGCATATTGCCCGGCAAAAGACGTCTCCGAGTCTTCATGCGCTGCGCTGCTTCTCACGGCAACCCGCGCTGTTGTTCCTGATTCTTCCTCCAGGGAGGTGAATGATCCCATGATTGCTTTTTCGATGTGCGGGGGGATCTCGGCTGTGTTAACCAGCGAGACCATTTCGTCGGCAAGCTGGTGGAGTGATGCTGCCGAGGAAATATCAAGAAGGGCAAGGCAACGGTCAATTTCGGGCTGCAGATTGTTATGTTCAAGAAAAGAGGTAAATGCATTGGTTGTTATGACAAATCCCCGGGGTACGGAAAGGCCGAGATGGTTGTGCATCAGGGCCAGATTAAAGGCCTTGTTGCCTGCCAGCGTTCTTTTTTCGATCTGGAGGGAGGAAAGAGTAATTGTATAGGGCGGGGGAGGATTTTTTACCGGCGCATCAAAAATAAACCTGATATAGGCGTCTATCCTGGTAAAATAATCACGCAGGCTGGTGTAGGCGCCCGGAGTCATTTTGAGGAGGCTGTCGATCATGGCGGAAACCGAATCGGACAGCTCCGCGTACCTGCTTTCAACTGCCTTTATATCTACTTTTTTGCGGCTGTAGTAAATTTCCTCAAGTTCGGCTAACAGTTCGTGGGATCGTTTGTCCTCCTCAAGGAGCTGCCGGAAGGAGGCATAGTTTTCCCGCAGAAACGTTCCCGGAGAAAAGAGTCTTTTTGACCAGTGCTTGAACAATTCGAGGGCCAAGCCTTTCTCCCGGACATTAGTAAAATGTTGTCTGCATGATCATTATATGTTGAAATCAGGCTGTTAGCTGTTAAGGCTATAGGGTTTTAGGGGCGGTTTTCACAAGTAGCCTAATAGTCTTCAGCATACAGCCTGATCAATAAGCGAGT
>JAMJFO010000028.1 GCA_023544645.1 Desulfobulbaceae bacterium
TATTTCCTAAAGGGTAACAGCATGTTTGGACTGGGAATGCCTGAATTGATAATCATCCTGGTGATCATCGTTATCATTTTCGGCGCGGGCAAACTGCCCGAAATCGGCAGCGGCATCGGTAAAGGCATCCGGAACTTCAAGGATGCCACTACCAAGGATGAGGAAAAAACCAAAACCATTGAGGACGACAAAAAGGAAAGTTGAGCTCTCCCTGCCCCCAGGGAACCACTGCCTTGAGTGCGCTCCTTCTCCGCCTGAACCCATGACAGCCAGGGATGTACCATGTTTGGACTCGGCACACCGGAATTAATCGTTATCCTCCTCATCGCAGTGCTTATTTTCGGCGGCAGGAAACTGCCCGAAATCGGCTCAGGCCTGGGCAAAGCCCTGGGCTCTTTCAGGAAAGGAATTGACGATGTGGAAGAAACCGGTCAGGATATCACCAGGTCGCTTCCCGGGATAAAGGAAATGACAGAGGTCAAGGGCAAAGTAGACGAAGTCCGCAAGATCACCAGATTCCTGAGAAAGTAATCCCTTTTCGCCTACTGATACTGTTTATTATCCACCTCCTGGCTCCTGCAGTAAACTCGTCAATCCTCCGTCCTTTTTCTTGACATATTTTTTTTTTCTTTGTAATCGTTTTTTCTTGCGTCGACTTTCCTGTTTTCGTCGGAAATATGCTTACAACTGTCTCTTGGGTCTTCCCTCCGGACATTAATGACAAATAAAACCAGAATGTTACAACATGGGAGATTTTCATGTGCCGTCTAGCTCTGAAAACCGCAGACACCCCTTTTTCACCGTATGAAGTCCTTACGGCCATGGAAGCCATGCAGGAAGGTTACGATGGAAGCGGTCTGGGACTGCTGCTGCGGGGCATCCAGTTTGAAGATTTCAACTACAAAGGCGACCTGCCCATATTCTCGGGCATAGCGCATAATGAGTCAGCCCTTCAGCGGCTGAACGCCTACATGGAGGAAAGGGGCTATGAACTCAAATATGACCATGAGTTCACCATTACCCCCGGCATGATCGAGGCTCAGGATCGTGAAAAATACATCATCCGGGTATACCGGGAACCGGTACATGTGGATAAATCAGTCGAAGCCACTGAACAGCGAAACATGAACATCCGTCTGGATCTGCGCAAAAACGGCGAAGATCACGGCGGTGACCTGACCGTCTTCTCCTTCTGGCCCGAAGTGGTCATGATCAAGGAAGTAGGCTGGCCGCTCCAGGTCGGCGACGCCCTCGGGCTTCACGACGGCCGCATCAAGGCCCGGGTGGTCATGGCCCAGGGCCGGCAGAACACCAACTACGGAATCAACCTCTACGCCTGTCACCCCTTCTTCATCCAGGGCATTTCAACAATGACCAATGGTGAAAATACGGCTTTCATTCCGATCAAGGAATGGCTTTCCGGCAAACAGATTCCCGGTTATCTCGGTTATCAGAGCGACTCGGAAGTCTTTACCCACATTCTCCATTACGTGGTCAAGAAACTGAAACTGCCCCTTGAAGCATACAAACACGTCATCACCCCGTTGAAGACCGAAGAACTCGACGCGCATCCCCAGGGAGAATTTCTCAAGGGACTGAGAGCGGTATGCAGGCGCCTCATCATTGATGGCCCCAACGCCGTAATCGGCACCCTGCCCGATGAAACCTGCATGCTGACCATGGATCACAAAAAACTGCGGCCGGCAACGGTTGGCGGCAAACCGGGCGTCTGGGCAATGGCTTCCGAGATTTGCGGCGTGGATGCCATGATTCCGGACCGCGATCGCTCCCTCGATTTTCAACCCATGCGCGAACACACAGTAATTATTCCTCCAGACCGTAAGGAGATGGTAATATGGTCTCAGTTCGATCAATTTATACTACCCCAAGCAGCCTGACCTATCATGATCTGCCCTGGATAATCAAGCACCGCGAGGACCGTTGCACCCTCTGCGGGCACTGCACTTCCGTCTGCCCTGTACAGGCCATTTACCTGACCTACCGTCGCCAGCGAATGCCCAAGCTTGATATTCTCAAGAAAAAACGGGGCAATGAATACCGCACCTTTGTCGGTATCAGGCAGAAAACAAACATCGAAAACAAGTGCATCGGCTGCGGCATGTGTTCAATGGTATGCCCCAATGAGGCCATCGGACCGGAGCCGAACAGCAACGAGAACCGCTCCCTTTTCCATATGCACCAGAAGGGTGATGCCTGGAAACGGGGCGGCCGACGCAATCTACCGGGCCGGACGATTCTGGATAAAATCATCTTCAACAGAATCTCCATGCTCACCGATCCGGCCCTTGATGCGGGACGTCACGAATTCAACACCAATACCATACTCGGACGCATCCTTGCCCCGGAGGAATTCCTGCGGAGAAAAGCCGCGGGAGAATGGATCCCCCCCACCCGCGAGATTTTTCCCTTTATCATCGGCTCCATGTCATTCGGCGCCCTGTCACCGAACATGTGGCTCGGCCTCCTGCAGGGCGTTGCCTACTGCAACGAGGTCCTGAGCATTCCGGTGGTCATGGCCACCGGCGAAGGCGGAGTGCCGCCGTGGGTCCTGAAGAGTCCGTTCCTCAAGTATATCATCCTGCAGATCGCATCCGGCTATTTCGGCTGGGACGAGATTATCCGGGCGATTCCTGAAATGCAGTGCGATCCCGCGGCCATCGAAATCAAGTACGGCCAGGGCGCCAAGCCCGGCGACGGCGGCCTGCTGATGTGGTTCAAGGTCTCCAAGCTGATCGCCCGCCTGCGCGGGGTGCCGGAAGGCGTCGACCTGCCTTCCCCGCCGGTTCATCAGACACTCTACTCCATTGAGGAAAGCGTCATGAAGATGATCCAGACCATGTCCATGGCCTTCGGCTTCCGGGTGCCGGTCTATCCCAAGATCTCCGGCTCCACCTCGGCCAAGGCGGTGCTCAACAACCTGGTGCGCAACCCCTATGCGTCCGCCCTGCTCATAGACGGCGTGGACGGCGGCACCGGCGCAGCATACAATGTCAGCATGGACGCCACCGGTCATCCCATTGCCTCCAACCTGCGGGAATGCTACCTTGACCTGGTTGCCCAAGGCAGACAGAACGAGATACCGCTTTTTGCCGCCGGCGGAATCGGCAAAAACGGCAATGTCACCCAGAATGGCCTGGCCCTTATCATGCTCGGCGCCTCCGGCGTCCATATCGGCAAATATATCATGCAGGCAACGTCCGGCTGTCTGGGCAATGAAATGGGCCGCTGCAACGTCTGCAACCTCGGCCTGTGCCCCAAGGGCATCACCAGCCAGAACGAGAAACTGTTCCGGCGCCTTGATCCCGACGACGTTGCCCAGCGGGTTGTCGACACCTTCATGGGGATAAGGACCGAAATGAAAAAGATTATGGCCCCCCTGGGCCGCTCCCAGAGTCTGCCCATCGGCATGTCCGACGCCCTTGGCATCGATGATGCCGCCGCTGCGGAACGACTGAAAATCAAATACGTCTGTTAAGCAATTATTCTCCATATACTTAGAAACTCCACCTACGACTGCATACAAATGGGTAAAACAAAAAAAATAAAAACGGTTTCCGGGAAAGATAAAAACGGCATCCGTCTTACGTCAAAGATCTTTGAGGAAAAGGTGCGTGAAGCCGCGGCCCTGTCCGATGGCCTGATTCTCCAATCATATGGTCAGCATAATATCGGCATGCGCCTCGGCACGGCGGAGCATCCCATCCATATTCAGGTGAAGGGTCCGGTGGGCCAGCGCCTCGGCTGCATGGGCCAGCCCGGAGCGACCATTGTCTGCGAAGGACCTGCATCCGATGATGTCGGCTACCTGAACATCGGCGCCGATGTCATCATCAAGGGCAACGCGACCAACGGTGTCTGCAATGCCATGGCGGCAGGCAAGGTGATGGTCGGTGGTTCAATAGGCGCCCGCGGCCTGACCATGACCAAGTGGAACCCGGAATACTCCCGGCCGGAGCTGTGGGTTCTCGGCTCGGTGGGCGATACTTTCGCCGAGTTCAACTGCGGCGGCATTGGAGTTGTCTGCGGCATTGAAGCCAAGAATCCTGAAAATATCCTGGGCTACCGGCCCTGTGTAGGACAGGTTGGCGGCTGGATATTCTACCGTGGCGCCACTGACAACTCCTATTCACGAACCAATGCCAAGCTGACGGATCCGGATGATGAGCAGTGGCAGTGGCTCATGGATAACATGCCTTCATATCTCAAGGCTATCGGGCGGGAAGAACTGCTTGAAACACTGAGTGTCCGCGAAGAGTGGAAACTGCTCATGGCCATCACCCCGCAGGAACGGGCGCTGATGTTTTCCGGGCCCATGCCCATGGAGGAGTTTCGCAAGCGCATCTGGGACCAGGGTTTCGGGGGCGGCGATCCCCTTCGTGATCTTGCCCCCGGGCTGGATCGCAGTGTCATCGGGGTTATTGAAACCGGTGACCTGCGAAGACACAAGCCCTACTGGGTCAACCGTGATTCGGCCGCTCCATGCACGTTCTACTGCCCCATCCATATCCCGACTATCGACCGTCTCCGCCTGATCAGGGAAGGCAGGGTCGAAGAAGCTTACGAAATGCTGCTGCGCTACACACCGCTTCCTGCATCTGTCTGCGGCACCATCTGCCCCAACCTCTGCATGGAAAACTGTTCCCGGAAAAAAGTCGACTACAGTATCGATGTTTCCGTACTGGGCCGGGCGATCAATACTGCGGAACCCCTGAAAACCGCACCGGCAACCGGCAGGAAAGTCGCCATCATCGGCGGTGGTCCCGGCGGCATGGCAGTGGCCTGGCATCTTGCCATCAACGGCATCGAAGCCCATATTTTCGAACGTGGAGAGGATATAGGCGGCAAACTCGCCCAGACCATACCGTGGGAACGGTTGTCCCGGGCCGTCTGGGAGCGGGAGATCGAGCGGTTCAAAAAAACGCCGAACATCTTTATCAACACCGGCGTTTCCATGAGCAAGGACAGGATGGAGGAGTTGAAAAAGGAATTTGACTACGTTGTCATCGCCGTCGGCACCCATCAGCCGCGGATCATTCCTTTTCCGGGCCATGAAAAGGTCATCCCCGCCCTTGACTACCTGAAGGCCGCCAAGAGCGACACGCCCATAAAAACCGGCAAAAAAGTGGTCATTATCGGCGCCGGCAACGTGGGCTGTGACGTGGCAGCCGAGTGCTACAGGCTCGGCGCTGATCAGGTTACCCTGGTGGATATCCAGAAGCCTCTGGCCTTTGGCAAGGAAAAAGAATCCGCCGAAGCGCTGGGCGCGACCTTCAAGTGGCCGGTGATGACCAGGGAGGTCAACGACGAAGGGCTGGTCGGTGACGACGGCACCCTCTATCCGGCTGACACGGTCATCATCTCCATTGGTGACGTGCCCAGGCTCAGCTTTCTCCCCGATTCGGTGGAAACGGTGACTGTCGGCGGAGCGGGGTGGATCAAGACCGATGAGGCCGGACGCACCAGTGATGACAAGATCCTTGCTGTAGGTGATGTAGAGAAACCGGGCCTGGCGACCAATGCCCTGGGAGCCGGCAAGCGAACCGCTGAATATATTGCCGCCACCCTCAAGGGAGAGCAGTGGATGCCTTTCGAGATGAAAGTGATCAAATATGAATCGCTGACAACCGAGCATTACAGCCCGGTACCATCCAAGGGGCTGACCGAAGAAGATCAGGCGATCCGCTGCCTGAGCTGCGGTTCCTGTCGCGACTGCCATCTCTGTGAAACCATGTGTCCCACCAATGCAATTTACCGCCGAGATGTCGCGCCCGGAAAAGACGGGGTCGATTATGAGTATGTTTCGGATGACAACAAGTGCATAGCCTGCGGTTTCTGCGCCGACACCTGCCCCTGCGGTATATGGAGTCTGCGTCCGTTCTGAAACAGCAAGCGCATGAACTGCAAGGGGCAGTCCGTCCGCGGACTCCCCTTGCTACGTAATCGATCCTGCATCCCCTCTTACGATGGGCGGGCGTCTTTTCGCACCGCAATCGCCCGTATTTCCTCCCACCCGTTTTTCATGGTCAACCCGCCGGCAAAGTATAGCTTTTCGGTTGATTTCGTCTGCAGTTATGCTAATCAATATCCTGGAGTATTGGGTAAATATAACTCGATCCATACTGATTATGAAAATGGTTAAACTATGACAACAGACAGCAACCATCCTGATGGCGGCAACTATGAAGGAGGCCTCAAGGATAACCAGCGTCATGGTCAGGGCGTCTACACCTATCCTGACGGCAGCGTGTACAAAGGCGAATGGAAAGATGATCTGCGCCACGGACAGGGCACGTTAACCCTCCCCGACGGTTCCAAATACGCCGGAGAATGGCGGAAAGACCTGCGCCATGGCTACGGAGCAACCTCGCCCGCAGACGGCCGTTACGAGGGAGAATGGAAAAACAACCAAAAACACGGCCAGGGAATCTACACCTACACCGACGGCGGCCTCTATGAAGGGGACTGGAAAAACGACATGCGTCACGGCCAGGGAACCTACACCTTCCCATCGGGCATCAGGTACGTCGGCGGGTGGAAAAATAATAAAAAACACGGCCAGGGAACCTACTCATTCTCCGATGCAGAAAAGTACGAGGGAGAATGGAGGGAAGGAAAACGGCACGGGAAAGGCATCTATATCTACTCCGACGACAGCCGGTATGAAGGCGAATGGATCGAAAACACCAAACACGGCACAGGCGTCCTCACTTTTGCCGACGGCAGCATGTATGAAGGCCAGTGGCAGGCCAACCACAGACATGGCAAAGGAACATATACCTATCCCTCCGGCACCCAGTATGCGGGTGAATGGCATGAAAACCATAAAACGGGACAGGGAACCGTACTGTATCCCGACGGTGAAAAATATTCAGGCGCCTGGAAAAATGACATGCGTCACGGCCAGGGAACCTATACATTCATTGACGGAGGCCAATACCAAGGGCAATGGCAGGATGACACACGTCACGGAAAGGGGCGCTACGCCTATCCGGATGGCGGCATATACGAGGGCGAATGGCAGCGCAATATCAGACAGGGGCAGGGCGCCTATTCCTATCCCGATGGCGGCACATATGAAGGTCAGTGGAAAGATGACATGCGTCACGGCCAGGGAACCTATGTTTATCCCGATGGTTCCAGGTATGCCGGAGGATGGGAGAACGACTGCAGGCACGGCCAGGGAGTGATTACCCATGCCAACGGCGACAAGTACGTTGGCGAGTGGCAGCACGGTGAAAAACACGGCGAAGGCACCTACACCCTGGCTGATGGCGGGAAATATGTGGGCGAATGGCTGGATGGGAAAATGCACGGCAAGGGAACCTTTATCCCTGCCGATCAATCTAAATATATGGGCGACTGGCAATACAACAGGAAAAACGGTCAGGGGGTCTACAGTTTTCCTTCCGGCAACAAGTATGAAGGCGAGTGGAAAGATGACAGGATGCACGGCAAGGGCATCTTCACCTTTCCCAACGGCACAAAATATGTCGGCGAATGGAAGGCCGGTAATATGAACGGCAAGGGGACGCTGTCTCTCCCCGACGGCACCAGTTATTCCGGTGACTGGCAGGATGACATGAAGCATGGTGAAGGGACGTACACCTATCCTGATGGTGGAAAATACGTCGGCGCATGGGCAAACAACATGAAGAACGGCTACGGCACATTCACCTACTCAGACGGCGGCAGATATGCCGGAGAATGGCTCAACGACAAACGTCATGGACAGGGCGCGTACACCGACCCGGAAGGCGACAGATATGAGGGCGGCTGGGAGAACGACAAAAAGCATGGCCAGGGAACCCTCATCTTTCCCACCGGCCAGACCAAAAAGGGCTACTGGGTGAAAGACAAATTTCACAGCCGAAAGCCGGACAACAGCTCCTTTACCGGCATGGATTTTCCGGAGGAATAGTCCGCAACATTCTTCTGCCTATAAAACAAAATCAGCAACCCCCTCTTTATCAATCTGCAAGGGTGAAGAAACGGTATCGGCAGGGCTGTCCCTGCTGCTGACCACCGCGGTGATCTGTCCCTTGTCGTCGCTGCCGGCATCTGGAGTGATGACGTCTCCGGCAACATACTCCTTGCTGTCCGCCGCGGAATATAATTTCCCCCGTCCTTCACGATCATCATCCAGTCCCAGTGCCGACAGGTCTATTATGGCCAAGTCCTCCAGATCCGCCAGGCTAATAACCGCCTTATGACCTATCTCCTGGATATGCGGGAGGATCTGGGGCAAAAATTCAGGAAACCGGGACTCCAGATAAGAATAAAGTATTTTTGCCTCCAGAAACCTTTTTTCTTTCTGCGCCTGTTTTGCTGCGTTGAAGATATTGTTTTTTATTTCCACTCTTTTGCCAAGCAGAGTAGCATATCCTTCAATCTCTTCCTGCATGTCGGGAAATGCCGACTGCAGGGCGGCAAACTTTTCCCGGGCAACATCAAACTGTTTTTTCCTGATGCACTCAACGGCCTCTTCGCGCATGGCCCCGGTTACATAGCTGATCTTCTCAAGATAGCCGTCCACTTCATCCTGCCTGTCAAAACCATGGATCTGTTTGAACAGGGATTTTGCCTCGGCATAGTTGCCGCCATCAAACGCCTGGACAGCCCTGTTGAATTTTTCGTTATTCTGAAGATTCCGTTCAACTTTTCTTCGCAGGCTGATTACTTTTTCATTGAGATTGGGATCGAATGCCTTGATGTTCCTGAGCAGCATGGAAGTCCGGTTAAAATCGCCTTCAACGTATGCCTTTTGGGCCTGCTCATATTTATCGACAATGCTGATATCTCTCTTGATGTTCGACAAAAGAAGCAGAAAATCCGTCCGGTTGTCCGGGAATTGACCCGGCAGCTTTTCGGCCAGTTCCCTGGCCGCATCGTATTTATTCTCACTTAACAGGACGCGAACCTCTATGAGCTTTTCCTGCTTCGACGTTTCATATTCATCAAAATTTATATGACAATGCTGGCAGGAAAGACCGTCTTCACTTCTCTTGTTACATTTGGGGCAGGTTTTATCAGCCATGACAATGCTCTCTTTGCTTTTCAGTCTTTTTATCTGTTTTCTTCAACCCATCGAAACATTTGCCGATAAGTATAGCGCAATACTGGTATCGGATAACGCCTGTCCTTGCCTGCTACAAATCAAATACCTGGTGAGGCTCCGGCATTTCCACCCGGGTCTCTTTCAGGAGGCCGGCAAAAACCTTCATGCTGTCCTCTTCGCCGTGCACCAGAAAAGTGGTCTGCGGGCTGCCGGTTCCGGCATGCCAGGAAAGGAGCTCGCGCTGATCGGCATGGGCTGAAAAACCGCCGATGGTGTAGATGTCCGCCCGGACCTTGATCTCATCGCCGAATATGCGCACCATTTCTTCACCATCGATTATGCGGCGGGCCAGGGTACCACGGGCAGCATATCCGACAAAGATCACCGAAGCCTCATTGCGCCACAGATTATGCTTGAGATGATGGCGAATCCTTCCCCCGGTGCACATACCTGAACCGGCAATGATCACCGCACCGCCGGTAAACTTATTGATGGCCATGGACTCAGCCGATTCACGGGTAAAACGAAGTCCGGGCAGGAAAAAAGGATCCTTGCCGGAGTGAAAAATCTGTAGTGCCTCCTTATCGTAACATTCAGGATGGCGACGAAAAATCTCGGTGGCTGAAATGGCCATGGGTGAATCCAGGAACACCGTCAGGGTTCCGGGCAGGCGGCCGTCATCAATCCCCTCACGGAGATGGTAGAGAATCTCCTGCGCCCTCTCCAAGGCGAAACTGGGAATGAGCACATTCCCCCCCCTGGCCAGCGTTGTATTGATCGCCCGGTAGAGCTCTTCAACAGATGGTCCAAGCTCTTTGTGCAGCCGGTCGCCATAGGTGGTTTCCATCACGACAACGTCTGAATCAGGCGGGGATGCGGGATCGCGGAGGATGATCCTGCCGCTGTAGCCCAGATCGCCGGAGAACAGCACCCGTTTTTTGACGCCGTTTTCTTCCAGGTCCATTGCCACGGCGGCGGATCCCAGGATATGCCCGGCATCGTAAAAGGTTATACAAATGCCCGGAGCAAGTTCATGACAAGCTTCAAACCCTGTTATATCGGTAAAAAAATCCAGGCTGTTCAACGCGTCCAGGGTATTATACAACGGTTTGATCTCTTCACCGCCGCCCCCTTTTCTGCGGGCTTTTCTCGCCTTGTATTCAGCTTCCTCTTCCTGAATGCGGGCAGAGTCAAGCATGACCAGCCTGGCAAGTTCCCTGGTCGCCGGGGTGCAAACGATTTTTCCACTGAATCCCCTTTTGGCCAGGAGAGGAATACGGCCGCAATGATCGAGGTGGGCATGGGTGAGAATAAGAAAGTCAATGGCGGCCGGATCAAATCCGAAATCATTTCTGTTCTCCTCATCCATATCCCGGCCGCCCTGGAACATGCCGCAGTCAACCAGCAGTTGCATGTTGTTGCATTTAACGAGGTGACAGGATCCGGTCACGTTTCTGTTGGCGCCATGAAATTCAATCTGCATTTCTTCTCTCCACCATGCCATGAAAATTCATTCATGGATTTTGTGATATAGTTCCGAGTATTTGACCAGAGAATCATCCGAATATCCAGTTTTTATTTCATTCCCCCAGTCACTGTGATATATTGCGGAGACAGCGTAAATACTCACAGGACAGAGCAATCACACATCCACTGCTGCCGACATTCATAGCGGCTGCAGGGCGCCGTTTAGGAGATAGTGAATTTAGTTTGCCCATTTCCTGTTGCCCCGCTTCTTCATTAAACTTATATATAAATCATGCATACTCACACCCTATCCAACTGGCAGCATCGCCATGACTTTGCGGTCATTCACGAGCATGGAGAGCGCCGGACTCTGCAGGTACTGGTTCTTACCGCGGTGACCATGGTTATCGAGATTATTGCAGGCACGATCTACGGTTCCATGGCCCTGCTGGCCGACGGCTGGCACATGGGCACCCATGTCGCCGCCTTCATGATCACTATTTTTGCCTACCGATATGCCCGCAGGCATGCCGATGACCCGGCCTTTGCCTTTGGCACGGGCAAGGTGAGCGTCCTGGGCGGGTTTGCCAGCGCCATCGCCCTGGCCATTGTTGCCCTCATGATGGGCATTGAATCCATCCAGCGCATTATTATGCCCCAGGAAATACACTTTAACCAGGCCATCGGGGTGGCTGTCCTCGGCCTGGTCGTCAATATACTCAGCGCTTTTCTTCTCCAGGGACGCCACGACCATTCCCATTCCCACGACCATCGCCATGACCATCACGACCACAACCTGCGCGCAGCCTATATGCATGTCCTTGCTGATGCGTTGACTTCCCTGCTCGCCATTACCGCGCTGACGGCCGGAAAATTCCTCGGCTGGAACTGGCTCGATCCGTTCATGGGCATTGTCGGCGCAGTGGTGATCACCCGCTGGGCGTATTCCCTGCTCACCGACACAAGCCCCATCCTTCTTGACGGCAGTATTGACCAGGTATACAGGCAAAATATCAAAAAAGCGCTTGAAAAGGACATGGACAACAGGGTTGCCGATATGCATGTGTGGAAAGTCGGTCCAGCGGATTTTGCCGCCATCATTTCCATAGTCACCCATTACCCGCAGCAGGTGGAGCATTACCGGAGCCTGCTTCAGGATTTCTCGGCGCTCTCCCATCTAACAATCGAAATCAACAGGTGCGGCACTGAGCCGTGCATTATTGCCGAAGGAAAAAAAGATGAAACGCAACCGCCTGAATGGCGGGAAAACGATTAAAGGCAATATATACTGCAGGAAAAATAAAGGGAAAAAGGGCAGAGTTCAAACTACAGGGATATCCGATCCCCGGAAACGGGCAGCATCAGCTGGGGATGAGCCTTCAGCAGGACATCAATATCGGCAGCCTGCTGCTGCCGGAAATTCCTTTCCAGGTGAACCAGGGCCAGTTTTTTAATTCCGGCATCATTCGCCAGTTCGAGGCACCCGGTGATCGAGCCGTGGTTATGGATTTCTTCGTCGAGCCTGAATGCTTCATGCACAGCCAGGTTACAATTTTTTATCAGTCCGGCAACTTCGTCTGTGGGGCGACCGTCCCCGCTGTAATACAGCTTCTTTTTCCCGTCATCGACAAGCAGCCCCAGGTTCTTCTGTGAATGATCGGTCTGCATGAATTGCAGAGACAGACCGGAAAATTCTCTGGCCGCACCCGATTCAACTTCCTCGAACCGGACATCGTAGCAGAGTCGTGCCCTGAAATTCGGATAGGCCAGGTCCATTGCCGCCACCACCTTGTCAGCCACTCCTCTCTGCCCGACAATGCGAAGAGGTTTTGACCGTTTCATTTCCCAGAACCTGAGCAGGAGCAAGGGCATGCCGAAGAAGTGGTCGCCGTGAAAATGGGATATCCAGACCATATCAAGCTGGTCCGGATCTTCAAAGAAGGCAAAATAGCTGTGCGGAACCGAGAAACCGCAATCGCACAGCAGGCTGACATCATTTGAGGCGTGAACGTGAATTGAGGTGTTGCCATGTTTGGGGTCGCAGGCCTCGCCAACGCCGACAAAAAATACTTCCATCATGGAGCTCTTCTCTTTTGTTTACGCTCTGCTCTGATATCAACAGGTTCGGTTGTGGTCTCGATCAGCCAAGCTTACATTTTCTGTTTATATCATGGCGCTCAATGAATCAACTCTTTGCCACCATCTTGATCTACATATATACCTCATGCGTATGAATATTTACCGCATTCAACCGTTATGACCTGTCCTGATCAAACATGGGCAAATACCCACCGCCAGATGAAGTCTGCGCTACTTCTTCGGCCAGCTGATCGGGAGAAAACGGCAGGAAGGCAAAGAGAAATTCTTCCAGCTCAACGCACCTGTTGAAATTGATCCGGATAAGTCGGTGCATTTCGGGATCGCCGTTTCCGTAATGCTCCAGGATATATTCGAGGCGGTCTTCCAGACTGACGATTTCCTCATGCCGCACCCGTTTATCCGCGTAATAAATGATCTCCCTGGCGTTGAACAGACCAAGGCTCCGCCGCTTTGCATCGTGATCCCGGAGGATAACGTGCTCCTCGACAATTGAAGCTATTTCGGGATAACCAAGATGGAGGCAGATCTCCGCCCCTTTGCGGGCATGATCGCAACCGTTTTTCAGGCAGGGGGTCTTGGCTATATCATGGAGCAGAGCCCCGGCCGCCACCAAACATCTGTCCGGTATTGCGGGGGGAATCGGCTCACCCTCCTCAAACCCTTCGATAATCCTCAGAGCCGCGCGCGCAACTATGACCGAATGTTCCCTGATATTGGGGAGCATCGCGTACTCATCCATCAGCTGGAAGCATCGGGCTATGTCCGGTATATCGATTGCGGTCGTCACATCGGATAAAGAAGCAATTACGTTGGCATTCCTGCTAAATGAGGACCTTTTCATTAAAGAACCCGGTACATTTCCTGTCTGTTTTGACAAGGAGATTATTTAACCACTTGTTCAGTTTACTTACCGCTGAAACGGTGAACCGCGTCAACAGCTATTTTGGCCTGGTCAGGGGGGGTCTGCGGGACAATGCCGTGACCCAGATTGAAAATATGGCCGCGCGCGCCCTGGGCATCATCAAGAAGTTTTTTGATGCGTTCCTCCAGTTCCTCCTTGGGCAGGAACAGGGCAATGGGATCGAGATTGCCCTGGACGGCATGATTGCCGACCCGGTCAATGGCATCCTTGATATTGACCCGCCAGTCAAGCCCCAGGACATCCGCCCCCGAGGTCTTGGAAAGGTCAAGAAGCGTGGCGCCGTTGTTGGCAAAATAAATGATCGGCACATCGGTTACCTTGCGCAGGTCATTAATGATCGACTGCACATACGGCAGGGCGAAGCGTTTGAAATCGACCGGGGCGAGGATGCCTGCCCACGAATCGAAAATCTGCAGGGCCTGGGCGCCGGCCCTGGCCTGGGCCTGGAGATACAGGCTGGTGCAATCGGTTATTTTCGACATCATCGCGTCGAATAGCTGGGGCTTCTGGAACATCATCTTCTTGGTTTCCAGGAAGACTTTGGAGGAACCTCCTTCGACCAGATAGGTTGCCAGGGTGAACGGGGCGCCGGAAAAACCGATAAGGGGCACCTTCAATTCCTTGCGCAGGAGCCTGATGGTTTCCATGACAAAGGGCATGGTCTCATCCGGGTCCGGCACGATCAGATCATCCACGGCCTTGCGGCTGCGGACCGGGTCGCGAAAAACCGGTCCCTTGCCCTCGGAGAATTCCAGGTGCAGGTTCATCGCCTCCATGGGAATGAGGATATCGGAGAACAGGATGGCGGCATCAAAGCCGAAGATATCTATGGGCTGCAGCGTTACCTCGGTGCAGAGCTCAGGATTATGGCAGAGTTCCAGGAAGGTGACCTTGCCCCGTACTGACTGATATTCGGGAAGATAGCGGCCTGCCTGGCGCATGAACCAGACCGGTGTATATTCTGTTTTCTCTCCTCGGCATGCGCGTAAAAATGTATCATTCATCGACTTGATCCCTTTTGTTCTCTTTTTATGTTATGTATCAGCTGCCAGGCTGGTAGCTGCAGAAAGGCTCCTGGGCCATATAATCGCCGGACATGGCATAGGCCCTGGCCCGGCAGCCGCCGCAGACATTGACGTACTCACAGCGGCCACAGTTATCCTTATAGCTTTTGAAATCACGCAATTCCAGGAAAAGTTTGGAATTCTCCCAGATATCTTTGAACGACTGCTCCCGGATATTGCCGGCCGCCAGCGGGAAATAGCTGCACGGCAGCACGTTGCCGTCTACGTCGATCAGGCAGATGAGCTGGCCCGCCAGGCAGCCTTTGGAGCCGCCGGTGGAAAACTTCAGGGTCCGCCGCTTGAAACGCTCGCCTTCCATCTTGGAGCGCTGCAGGACAATCCGGTAGTACTGCGGAGCGCAGGTGGGACGCACCAGCATGACGTCTTCATCCTTTTCCATATCATAATGCCAGTTCAGGATATCCTCGTATTCGCTTTCCGGGATCAGCTCCTCCATGATTTCCTCGCCGCGGCCGGTGGGGACGATCATGAACAAATACCATGCAGTGGCATTCAGGCTCTTGACCAGTTCGTAGATCTTTGGCGCTTCCTCCTTGTTTCGCTTGGTGAAAGAGGAATTTATCAAAAACTGGATGCTGTGTTCATTGAACAGCCGGATGGCATTCATGGTTCCGTCAAAGGCGCCGGGCTGATTGCGGAAATTATCGTGAACCTCGGCTGTTGAGCCATCCAGGCTGAGAGATACCATTTTGATCCCGGACTCCTTGATATTCCGGCAGATTTCCTCATTCACCAGGGTGCCGTTGGTCGCCAGGCACATGCGCATTCCCAGTCCTGTGCCATAGGAGGCTATATCAAAAACATCCTTGCGCAGGAGCGGCTCACCTCCTGACAAAACCATTACCGGATCAGCATAGCTGTGGATATCATCAAGAACCCGTTTTGCCTCATCAAGTGAAAAATCAGGATGCCCCTGTACCTCCAGTTCGGATGAGGAGCGGCAATGCACGCATTTCAGGTTGCAGCGGCGGGTTATTTCCCAGGCTATCCATTTTGGTTCAAATTCCATGTTGTTCTCCTGCAAAATGCTCAATGTAAACGTAAGAATAAAGATTATATTCACCGAACAGTATACGGTCAACCTGTTTTCGCCCACAGTGGAATAGCTCTTGTATTGTATTGACGGCTATGCCAAAATAGATAAAAAAGGAAAAATAAATTCACGTTTCTGAACATTTGTTATCTTCAGCAGCCAAAACAAAGGAGGTTTTTGCATGAAGGAGATCAAATCGATCCTCACCCCAATTGATTTTTCTGAAAACGCCCCAATAATTGCTGACGCCGCAATCTATGTTGCGGGCACATTCAAGGCCAATCTCTCTTTTGTGTTCGTTGTCCAGGATTTCGAGGATTACACCGGCTTTATGACCCCGCCGGTCAACATGCTGAACCTGAAGGAAGAGATCTTCAACTCCGCCGAACAGCAGATGCACTCCTTTCTCGACGAAAAAGCCAAGGAATGCAGCAATCGGGGCATTCCATCGGTTAACGGCAAGATCCTCACCGGAGATATTGCCGAGGAAATAATGCAGTACGCGGTCACCAACAAATCCAACATGATCATCATGGGCACTCACGGCTACAAAGGATTTGAACGGATTATCTTCGGCAGCGTCGCCGACAAGGTGGTTAAGAATGCCTGCTGCCCGGTCCTGACCATTAATCCGTATCAGGATATATGCGAAGAAAAATAGGGAGATGCCAAGAGGAAGCTATGAGTTGTTATAATTTAAGCGATGAGGTCACCTGGCGGGATGTCGACGAGGAAATGATCGTCCTCCACCTGCCCACCGGCAAGTATTACACCTTTAACAATACCGGACACCTGGTGTGGCAGCAGCTGGCAGAGGGAAAGGATACGTCGGAGATCACCTCGCAGATAATGGACAAATACGAGGTTGACAGGGAGACGGCAATCAGAGATCTCTCTGCCTTCATCAGCGGATTGAAGGAACATAATCTTATCAGCGAAAAAAATTGATCCTGCATTTTTTTCATTCCATTTTATATTTTTTTTTAGTTTAATAAAATAATTCATAATACCGTAAATTCATTTGATAGTGTTCTGATTAACGAATAGAGCAACAAAGGAGGAAAAATGTCGAAATTAAACTACGAAGCTCCGCAATTCACATGCCATGAGCCCCTGGAATCCGTCAGCTTTACCTACTATTATTACTACTATTATTAATAGTTTATTCATCAAAGGAGGACATGGCGAAATTAAACTGCCAAGCACCGCAGTTTACATTACATGAGCCTCTTGAGCCTGCAGGTTATACCTATTACTCCCGGTACTGGTAATAACAGCGGCTCCACAGACATACCGGGTAGAAAGACCAGCGCTTATCTACCCGGTCCCGAATAACCGATTTTTCAATCGGTTATTCCTGTTTCAGGCGAACCTGTTCCCTGTTTCCCATCTTTCCGATCCAGACATATGCCAGCCGCCGCTCCGCCGACAGATCCGACATCGAAACATTATCTCCTCCCGCCGGACATCTGTCTCACCTTCACCGGTGACGACTACCCGGCCAGGCAGGCCATCGAGTTCATGTTCGACTATTGCCGGCCCCTCAACGGCCCGGAGAAACAGAACCGACAGCAGGTAATTGCCAGGATTTCCATCAACAATGAGTACATGTCTTCTCCCCTGCCGGACTGGATAGACAGACAGATAACCAACCGCCGGGAATATGATCATGTGCATGCCTTCTATGGCCCGGACGGAGAAATGGCGGCCCTGCTTTCAAACGGTGAGGGCTTTGTCTGCGGCCTGCTGAACAAAACCGCGGACCGGATCGACCTCACCCTGGGCAAGACAGGCGCCATGGAATCAATGATGATGTCGCCCAGCGCCATTTTCACCCCCCTTGTCCAGGAGGTCCTGCAACGCCGCAGCCATCTTGTTTTTCACAGTGCCGGGCTGCAGCTGCAGGATGGCACCGGGATCATGATCCTGGCCGACTCCGGCGGCGGCAAGACAACAACCGCCCTGTCCCTCCTGCGGAAAAACGCTTCGATGCTGGCCGACGACCTGGTCATTTTCACCCATGCGGGTTCCCTACCGGTCATCCATGGAATTCCCGAGCCGTTGAACCTTACCGCCGCGACCAGGGATTTTTTTCCCGAGCTCCGGGAAGCCGGATCCTTACCTGCCAGGGACGGGGTTACCGACAAGGTCGTCTTTGATCCCCGCAGCATATACGGCGACAACTGTTTCGGGGCCGGTTCGCAGCTGCACGTTATCTACTTTGTCGAGGTAAGCCATGGCCAACCGAGCCTTTCACCTGTTTCCCCGCACATTGCCCTGGGGAAAATGATCAAGGGCTGCACCTTTGCGTTCAATCAGAAGCTGACCCGTGCTTCCGGATCCAGCCTTTTCGACCTTGCCTCGACCATACCCTGCTTTACCCTGCGGACCGGATCAGACCCCGCTTACCTCGGCGACTGGCTGCAGGAAAAGAGCATGGCCATCGCCTCCGCCACCATCCGGTCAACGCCTTCGAAAACATGACGTCAATAACGCGCTTCCTTCCAGAACTTGTCAACTGCCTTGCCGGCGCCGATGAAGGAGCCGCGCGGGGAGCAGTCCGCGAACTCATGGGAGCGATCCCGATGGCGGCCCTGCCGGAAAGATGGCCGGACAATTCAGATTATCTGCCGCCTGTTCAATCAGTTGTTCCCCATTGGCTTATCGATACCGGCACCGGGTGGTACAGGACCAATGAATTTATCAACACCTGCGCCGACCTGGCCGAACAGCTGGAAGGAGCACAGCTCGATCTTTTCTTTACCAGGATGGCGGCTTTGCTGGGCGCCACCAGGCTCTTCACCGCAGCCCTGCGTGAACGGGGACAGGAGACGCTCGCCACCAGGTTCATCCTGCGGCTGACCCATACCCGGATGCGGCAGTTTCCCATGCAGATCTGTTTTTCCCCGACGCTGCGCTGCCAGCTGCAATGCCCATACTGCATCTCGGCAGGAACGGCCGAGGAAACAACTCCGGAGCCGGACCGATCCCGGGTGGATACCCTGCTTGACTGGCTGGCCCGCCAGGGCATCCACCGCATCGGCCTGTCTGGCGGCGAACCGACCCTGTCGCCCCTCTTTCACTACATCGCGGACGAAACTGAACTGAGAGGCATGTCACTCTACATGGCCTCCAACGCCATGTTTTCCCCATCGACCTGCAGCCTGATCATCGACAGAGGCGTCTCATCGATAACCCTGCACCTTACCGACCAGACCATCGAAGACTCCGAAAAAAGAAAGGTCTTTATCCGCAATGCCCGGGCGCTGGTTGCCGCAGGCATCAACGCGGCCCTGCGCTGCAACCTTACCAGACTCGACCAGGACCCGGCCATCTATGCTGATTACGCCCATGAAACCGGGATCAGGGAGATGCGGGTCGCCGTCCCCACCCCCAACGCCCAGCACGGCAACGAATATATAGAACCGGAAACCCTGCGTGATTTTGCCCGACAGCTTGTGGCCCTGCATGGCCGGTGCGAGAGCTACGCCATGGTGCTGCATCTGGCCAAGCCCTTTCCCCTCTGCCTGCTGCCGGAACGGACCGCCCGCTATTTTCTCGGCAATGGCTCTGCCGCCATCAACTGCCCCATGCACCAGAACGACTATTCCAACAACATTGTCGTGCATCCGGATTTTTCATTCATCCCCTGCCTGGGACTCAGCATGAAACAGCGCCGGCCCATAGTCGAGCATGACAACCTCCGGCAGGCGTCCCGGACATTCAGTGATTTCATTATGCCGTTGATCAGAAAACCCCTGTTCCGGCATTGCCCCGAGTGCCCCCTGTGGAAAGGCTCCCGCTGCCTCGGAGCCTGTCTCAGCTACCGTCTGCCGTCCACAACCGGCAATGATGTTGCCAAACCGGATTCAACGGACCTGTGATGAGCGCCACAGCTTTACAGATGCGGAACATTTCGCACTTTCTGCGCAGCACGCTGTCCGCCTTCATCAAGGGGGAGGAACCGGATACCATTGTTGAAAAACCGGACTGGCGCATCCTGCAAGGCATCGTCAGGGGCCGCAATCTCGCCGCGCTTTTCGCTTTCTGCCATGCCCATACTCACCTGCCCCCGCCGTTGATCCGGGAGTGGCAGCAGATGAAAATGGCAACCTCGCTGCGGAACATGGCCAAACTCAAGATCACCACCGACCTCACCGCTCTTGCGGAAAAGGCCGGAATCAGGGCCGTGGCCATGCGCGGCATTGTTCTGGCCCATTGTCTGTACCCGGATCCGGCCCTGAGGCCCATGCATGATATCGACCTCCTCATCCGTCCGGCCGATCGCGAAAAATTCCATGGCGCCATGGAAGCGGCCGGTCATATTCCCACTGATTATTTCCGCAGCCAGTATGTGTATAAAATCAACAATGTCACCGTGGAAGTCCACTGGCAGATGCTTTCCAACAAGCGGTACCGGGAAAGGATAGACAGTGACATCCTGGTCGGATCGGCTGTGCGGATCGACACCGGCAGCAGCCGCTACTTTCGCCTTGATGACCAATGGGAGATCATCGGCCTGGTGGTGCACGCCTTCACCCATCACAACCTGAGCCAGCTCTTCTCCCTTATTGACATCGGCCTCTATATGCGCAATAAAGAGCTTGACTGGCAGGAGGTTGCCCGCTTGAGCAAGGAGATGGGCCTATCCAGAATGATGCACCTCACTTTTGCCTTCATCAACCACCTCTTTGACCTGGGTCTCGAGGAAAAAGTGCTGCACCATTTTTCACCGTCGACCAGACAAGCGGAAAAATATTTCCCGGCCTACCTGGATCAGACTCTGGCCAGGATAACGCCGGCATCCCATTTCTCCATCAAATGCAGTCAATTCTATGTGGCGGAAACATACATCAACAAAGGCAGGGAGCTGCTCCGGCTGTTCTCTGCCAAGGAGCGCCGCTTTCTGCTGGAACTTGCTGCCGCCCACTTCTGCAAGACCAGGCAAAAGCTCAAAGCGTAGATCATGCGGGGAAAGCTTAACACAATCATGGAAACGGCAAACTGGCAGCATCTTGAAATAAAAGACAGTGATCCGTCGCAGTGGCTGCTGGATAAGGCCAAGGAAAATGTCCTGCTCGTTGCTCTGAACATGCCCGGCTATTATTCCCTGCCGGTCCGCATTCTTTCGTTGCTGGCCGGCCAATCAGATGAGCTTGGCAGCCGGTTCAATGTCCGCTATATGGAAAATTCCATCCGGGAACCCACGGACCGGCTGCTGGCGGTTATAACCTCCATGCATCCCGGGATCATCGGTTTTTCGGTCAACATCTGGAACCGGCAGTTGGTCATTGAACTGGCAGCAGCCATAAAAAAGATCCTGCCAGGGGTCACCCTCCTGGCCGGCGGGCAGGAGGTGACCAACTCGGTGACCAATCCCCTCCTGGCCCTGCCCGGTTTCGATTATATCATTGACGGTGAAGGCGAAATACCTTTTGGCCAGTTTCTCCGGCAGTGGGACAAAGACGCAAATACCCTTGCTGAACCGGCAAGGGTTTCCGGACTCCATTATTATACGCCCGGGGCGCAACCCGCATTCACCGGCCCGGCGGAGATCGTCGCCGGCCTGGATGAAGTTCCCTCGGTTATTCTGGCCGGACTCATCGACCCCAGGCTCTGCGCCAAAAAGCTCGGGGTGATGATCGAGGGCGCGCGAGGATGCCCGTTTCGCTGCGGCTACTGCTTTGAAGGCGGCTACAACCGGAAGGTCCGGAGCGCGCCGATGGAAAGGGTCATCGCCGAAATGGAATACATGGTGGACAAGGGGGCCGGATACTTTCATCTGATGGACCCCATTCTGTGCAACAGCAACCCCCGGCGGCTGAAAGAGATATCGGAGTTCTTCACCGCCCTGCGCCAAAGCCGGAAAGGAGCGGTCATTCTGGTCGAGGCCTATGCCCAGCATATAACCGAGGAGATCGCCGGCCATCTCAAGCAGGGATTCATCATCGACATCGGGCTGCAGACCATCAACGAGCAGACCAATGAGGCGATCACCCGCCCCTTTGACAGGGAGCGGTTCAGGGAAGGAATAACCTATCTCCATAAAACAGGCGCCTCCTTCAACATTTACCTGATATGCGGCCTGCCCCATGAGACCATGGAGTCGTTTTTTCGGGGCATCCTTTTTGCCCTGGAGCAGAATCCAACAAAAATCTTCTTCAATGAGCTGCAGCTGCTCAACGGAACTGCGCTCAGGAAAAAGGCCCTTGATTTCAACTACACCTTCAATCCCGTCCCCCAGTACGAGGTCCATGCAACTCCCTGGATGAACAAACGCTCCATGCAGATCACCCTGACCGCGGCACGGACGCTGGGCCGCTACTACAATCTCAACGGCCGCTCCATCTACGCCGCTGCCCCATGGTATGCTTCCCCGCACGGCGTCAGCCATGAAGAGATCGTCCTGGACCTTGCCTCTCCCTGCGCCCATGGTTGTCCCGGATGCGTGCAGGGTGACGTCCGGGCATCGCGTCCCGAAGAATGGCGAAAACTGGAGAAAGCAAAAGGAAAACTTGCCGGCAAGGATGTACGGATGCGGGTCGGCAATCAGGTGGATGACAAACCCCTTCTCCGGTTCAGCGGCAAGATGCCGCTGGCTTCGGTGCTGCGTACCGGTATCCATGCGCCGGCTGATTTTTTTGATAACCCCCGGAGGGTGGACAGCCTGTTCCAGAGCGGCGCCTGGCATTACACAACCTTCCTCACCGCGCCCCCGGCCCGCGACCCGCGGGCGGCGGCACGATTTGACAGGAAACTGGCTGCTCTCGAATCACTCAACCGGACCCTTCCCCTGCCCGGGGCAGCGGTACTTGAACCCCACCTGGATATCAGGCTGCTCACCGGCAAAGCAGATCCCGACGGCTACCTTCTGGCCATTGAAAAAATCACCGCCCGCCGCCCGACCGTTATATCTGTCCCCCGGGAACTTGACCATGCCGGGAAAAAGTGGCAGGCAGCCCTGGCCCGTGGATTCGACATCTGCATCAGCAGGGGCCACTGGCTGCGCCTGCCGGCAAAACAGATGCGCCATGCCCTGGCAGAGGAATATTCCGACGAGGTCATCACCTGCCTCGGCAAAATGAACCTGATCAGCGCCGATGATAATCAGCCGGTCTGTTACGTTGCGGGCGAACGCCTGCAGGGAGCCTGAACGTGAACATCTTCATAACCAACCACTGCCCCCGCAAATGCTCTTTCTGCTTTGCCAGGAGTCGTATCGGTCTTTCCACCGAACAGGAGAGCGCCGATATCATGAGCCGGGAAAACATCCGCCGGGTCATGGATTTTCTTGAACGCTCCGAGGAATACCAGCTCCGGCTGCTGGGCGGCGAGCCGACCACCCACCCTGAATTCCTGGACATTGTCAAAGAGGCCATGGACCGGAACTTCCGCGTTCAGATCTTCACCAACGGCATGCTCAAGCAGGAACTCACCGACGCCCTGAGCGAACTCCCCCGGGACAGGCTTTCCTTTCTCTGCAACGTCTCTCCCCAGGCCAAAGACACGGAGGAGCAGAGGGAGCAGGTCCGCTACACCCTGAAAAAATTCAACCAGCGGGTGCAGGTGGGCGTCACCCTCACCGGCCCGTCCATGGATTACCGGTATCTCATTGACTATATCGAAAAATATAACCTGCTCCGCCGCATCAGGGTAGGCATTGCCCAGCCCATTGTCGGCCCCACGCGAAACTCCCACCTCGCCACCGCCAAGTACCGGGAAACAGGAAAATTCATCGTGGCCATGGCCCGGGAATGCGTCAAAAAGGACATCCTCCTGGGTTTTGACTGCGGACTGACCCTGTGCATGTTCACGGAAGAGGAGATCGGGGTCCTGACCAAGTCAGCGGACGGTTTCCGCGGACTCTGCGATCCGATCATCGATGTGGGGCCCGGCCTGGATATCTGGCACTGCTTCCCCCTGGCCGAGACGTTGAATTCCAGGCTTGATCATTTCAGAACCCGCCGGCAGATTCTCAACTACTACAAGAAAATCACCATGCCCTATAAACAGCTCGGCTGCATGGCGGAATGCGTCAGTTGCATCTACAAAAAACGGCAGCAGTGCACCGGCGGCTGTCTGGCCCATGCCATGAATTCCCTGAACAGATTTCCGCCCCGCATAGCTCCAGAACCCTGCGAGGCATAAAGGCGGAGGTACAGCACCCCGTCACCTTTTCTCCTGACTGCCCCGGAACAGCTGCTGGTGTTTTCTCTGCGGTTATCGTTCCTTACCTGTCAAGAACTTGCCGGATAGTCTTGAGCAAGGTATCGATGATAACCGGTTTTTCAAGATACTCCGCAACCCCCATGTCCCTGGTCTTTTCCCTGTTGATAATCTCACTGTAGCCTGAACAGAGGATAATCTGAATATCAGGCTTGATAATAGTGGCCGACACCTTCCTTCTTGTAATAATTAAGTATAAAATATAACATGATACTGAACTGATAAACAGCGGCAGATTACAGTGCAGGCAGGTTGTCCGTAAATGCTCACGGGGTGGAGCAATCACGCATTGCGCTTTAACCAACATTTATAGTGGTTGTCCAGTGGCTCGTTGCTATTCACAATCATCCGGGCGGTAGAGAAGGTAACATGACGGAAAAAAGGATCTTTTGTCCCGCGTGCCACTCGGAAAACCTGGACAATTCGGTCTATTGCTGCCAGTGCGGCTCACCAATGCGCAAGGGTATACCTGCCAGAATCCATAAAAGCCAGTGGCTTGCCATCATCATAATAACGCTGATCCTGAGCGTTATCCTCACCTCGGCCATACAATTTTTCAATGCCCCCCGAACCAGGCAGCCGGACGCTGAAAACCGGAGCCAAACCGCCCGGGAAAACAATACTGCCCGGCCCCTGGAAATTGATCCGGCCGGGCAGCCGGACAGGAGCAGAAAACCCTCCCGTGCCGGCCAGGTAGTCCCGAAGGCGCAACAGGAAACGGAACCGGACGAGGATCTCATCGTGGGCAGGGTGTCCATCGTGAGTCCCAGCGGCGTTATTGTTTCAGAATTTCCGGCCCCGGTCATCAACGGCTCGTGGCTGGCTCTGCCTTCCCGGGCATGTATCGGCGGGGACAACTGGTTTTTTACGGTGGGCAATGAAAAAGCAATCCCCATTGAAGGAGGCCTCTGGGGCAGAGGAGATGCCGTGGGTTTATGGCATCTTGCCGGTGAAGGCAAATTTCAGGGACCCGGCTTTTCCACCTGGAACCAGGATATGCCGGTCAGGCTGCTCTCCATTGACACCGGTTTACTCTCGAAGCCGATGTCCCTGACCCCTTCCGGTGTCCAGGGAGCCTTCATATACATTTCCCTGCCCGGCCGCCTGGACCCCGGAGTGTTCCTCCAGAACGGAATGGTTGTGGGCTGGTCCTTCGGCGATATCCTGGATGGCGCTTACATGTGGCCCCTGGGTTCGGAAGCAAACCTTCTCTATACAAATTATGTTGATGATTTCTACAATGAAACCTTTGCCGGCGGCCGGGAAGAGTATTTCTCCATTGCCCTTACCGAGGGAAGAGAGTCTTCACCCCAGGGCCAGCTGCAGATGTTTGCCGAAGCATTCCGGCACTCCCCGAAGCTCTCGCCCGAAGATACACCGCGGCGCCTCAGAGTTGAAAACATATACCCTCTCATATCAAAACTGGTGAACATTATAATGGACCAGAGTGCATACCATTACATAGCAACGCTTACTGGAGAGCCTCTGCTCTGGGAGGCCCGCGACCCTGAGCTGCTGATGAACGTTGTCCTGGCCACCCGGAATGTCTATGGACCGGTGACGGCAGTCAATTTCATGGAAGGACCCGGCGAAAATATACGCCGGTCATTGGAAGGGGAAAATGAAAAACTGACCCGGTTTCATCTTGAACTCTATCTTGGATGGATCAAAAGCCTCGTGGACAGTGGTAACATTTCAAGGGGCTGGGATGTGTATGATCGGGCCCGTCCTTTTTTTAACGAATCTCCGGAACTGCAACTCCTTGCGGTGGAACTCGCCCTGGCAGGGGGGGATTGGGCTGTTGCGGAAAGCCTTCTGTACCAGAGAGCATATCCCGACCAATTCAGGGAAACCCGGATGATGCTGGCTGATCGTATTTCAGACCTGAAGGGACAGGAAAACAAAATAGTCATCAAGTTCCAGCCGGGCTCCAGGGACATTCCGGTCATCGCAACTGTCAACGACCGTATTGAACACGATTTCCTGATTGATACCGGCGCTTCATTTGTTACAATACCATACTCCACAGTTGAGGCCCTGGGGATAGAAGATACTCTAAGCATGCATCAACAGGAGGTCCAGACCGCCGGTGGGACCGTATATGCCAATACAGTAACCCTCTCATCAGTTGAGCTGCATGGCTGGATCATCCCCGATGTCAAAGCGCTGGTCATTGACCTGCCCAACCGTCCCGGTCTTGGCCTCCTGGGACTTAATTTTCTCAACCGGTTCGGAATGGACCTGCAGGCGGATGAAGGCATTATTACTCTCGAACCCAAATAAATAAACCGCGGAAACCGGTTGACAGGCAGGAAGAAAGATGAATACCTTATTCTTTTCTAAGCCGGACAAACTCTCCCCCTTCGGCACCCTTCAGTCTCGCCCAGTAAACAACATCCCCGTGCTCCCCCATCCTGTCCGGGTACATCTCGTGCGGATCTTTTTCTTCGAAAAGCGGCCTTCCTTCAAAGCTGATCCAGCAATGACCTTCGGCCTCCCTCTTTCCCTGCAGGCTGTGCAGTCCGATATTAAGCTGCACGGGATATCCACGGATACGCAGGGCACGACAGCGGGCATAGCTGTAATAGAGGCAGGGGTGGGCGGTATTCACGATGACAAGACCGATTATCCGGTCCACCCCGGCCGCAAGCTGCTCCATGGAGAGCGAGGTGTTCACCCTGGGTGCGACAGGAGGAAGCGGAAGCCACTTGTTGCTGCCTTGGCGATTGGCAAGAAATGCCCGGCACAGGGAAGCAAGGACATTGAACGGAAAAAAGAATGAGGCAAAGGTCCGGTGCATCAGGCGGCCATGGAACGCAGGGAAGAGGATTATTGCCCTGTCAGCAGGCCGACAACAATATCCCGCAACGGCTCACCGCCAATATCCCCCTCCAACTCATGCTCGTCATGGCCGAAACTGTCGAGAAACAGCTGTTTCAGCCCGACCCCAGGGAAAACATACAGGACAAGTTGACAACGGCCATATTCCTGCCGCGGGAAATACCTGTCCATGGCCGCGCTCCAATCCTGCGACAGTTTCGGAGATTGGCCCGGATTGTTCAGCAGGCCCCGGAGATTTTCCACCAACGCTGCTTCCTCCTCCTGAAACTGTTTCACCTGCGCCAGAAGCCTGTCCAGATCTGGATGCCTCAACGGCAGGGGAAGGGTGCAAAACACATCAGGCGCACGGCCGGAACTACGTTCATATTCTTCGGCGATCCGGTCCACCGCGTCCGGGTCTGTGGCTACAAAAAAGCCTGCTTCATCCACCGGATTCGTAGCGAACGCAAACAGCCGGGTCCATGCCTTCAACCGAAGCCGCTGCATCCTGTCCGCATCCGCCACCGGTGAGGAAAGTCTTCCGGTCATGGAGAACAGGTTATCAGGTCCGCTGCTCAAGCCGGAGAACATGTTCTGTTCACGCTGGTGGATGCTCTCCATATCCTCTTCAATTCTTTTCCGGTCAAGGTCATGCTGTTCTGCCAGTTTCAGCACCAGCCTTGCCTGCCACAGGAGGTTTTCCCTTAACTCCTGCCTGGTACTGTCAATGCCATGACCGGACAGCAGGCTGGAAAGAATGGTGCTCCTTGATTCACTGGCGGGACGGCTGCCGGCCGACATGCCGGCAAGGGAAACATGGGAGAGCTGCGCGGCATAATCATCGGGCCGCTGCCGAAGGTCCTTGACCAGGCGCAAAAAACGCTCCCGGTCCTCTCCCAGCGGGGCCGGAGCATGGAGACGACAGAGCTGGCGCTCAGTCATTCCCGCGCCCAGCGGGTTCAGGCTTTCTCCGGGATCATCGTTTTCAACCGGCTGACAGTAGACAACCTGATCGAAAACCGGTACAAGGGAGGTGAGCACCTGCGGGGCAGGAACAGTATCAGGAAAAATGACAACAGATGTGTTCTTCATATGAAAACAGTACGCGAAAAAATTACTTTTGTTCTGACGGCGTTTGCCTATATGTTATTTCATCTCGGCAAAATGCCGGACGGATCGATCTTCATGGGCACACTGACGGCCCTGGCCAGCACCCTTCCTTTTGAGATCGCCTTTACCTACCTGGTCGTTGTTTTTATCCGCCGGACCACGGGGGGCAAAATACCGCCCTGGGACCGGATACTGAGGATCTTCTTTACCATCGGCATTCTCTTCGGCCTGATCTACAACCTCTATGTGATGGGCGCCATAGAGGAACAGCGCCGGGAACAGGAACAATCTACCGTATCACGGTCCGCGGACCATGATACCCGGAAGGCGCGGTCGCATTCGGCATGAGGAAGCTTTCCGGACTGACAAGGGTTCCGGGGCTGGTCACTGAATTACAGCCGGTCTGAACCCGATCGCCGAGGATGGCGCCGAATTTTTTCAGTCCCGTGCCGACCAGCCCCCCCGAGGACTTAATCTGTACCTCGCCGGGAAGAAAGCGCAGATTGGCCAGCTTGGTCCCGGCCCCCAGGTTCACATCATTGCCGAGGATGGAATCGCCGATATAGGCAAAATGTCCGGCCTTGGCGTCATTGAGAAAAATTGAATGCTTTACTTCGGTGGTGTGCCCGATCACGCAGCGTTTGCCCACCAGACAGTATCCGCGCATATACGCGCCCTGGCGCACTTCCGAGTGGTCCCCGATAAAAGCCGGTTCCCGCACCCAGGCCCCGGATTCGATCAAGACCCCCCTGCCGATCTGAATACGGCTGCCCAGGATGGTCGCTCCGGCCATGATCAACGATGCGCCGGGGAGCAGTTCGCCGTCCCTGACAATCTTGAGTCCGCCGCGGGTCACATTGTCATATTCAATCCGGCAGCCCCGGCCGGAGTAAATTTCCCCTTCGTACAGCACCAGCGGTTCGGCCAGGGGAATCCCATCAGAGAGAAGCGGGTGGGCGAGGGGCTCTCCTTTTTCCCTGTCCATGTATGCTTTCAGATTACGCAAACCGTCCCAGACATGATCAGCGTCTTTGAACAGGTCCCCGTGGACAAAGTCAATTAATGCAAAAAAAGATCGTGGTTCAAACATGTTTCCCGGTTCGTCAAACTTTACGTTTTCCTCAGTTGCCGCATTCGTTCATTATTACCGGCTTGCAGCGAAAAGCATCATATTGTGCCGGCCCTGGCAATGCGTAACGACATTTCATCCACTGTATATTGAACAGGAAATAATACAAGAAAAAAGGGTTTTCACATCTTTGACTCGACATTCCTTGACTAAAGGCGGTCTTGTGTTTACTTTCTCACCCACCTTTCAACAAGTAGCCATACAGTCTCCAAGAGACTGTTCCGAGGAGGAACACGTGGAATTTAATGATACTCTGTCCACCAGCATGGATGATTTCGGAGACAACATCCAGGATCTGGAGATCCCCGACGCCCTGCCGCTCATGGCGGTGCGCGATGTTGTCGTCTTCAACTACATGATCATCCCTCTTTTTGTCGGCAGGCCCGGGTCCATCGAGGCTGTCAATGAGGCCATGAACGGCGACAAGCTGCTGATGCTTGTTTCCCAGAAAGACGCCACCAAGGACAGTCCCGCTCCGGATGACCTGTACAAGGTCGGCATGGTGAGCATGATCATGCGGACCCTGAAACTGCCCGACGGCAGGCTGAAGGTTCTGGTTCAGGCCCTGTCCAAGGCGCAGATCAAGGAATTCATCCAGAAGGATCCGCATTACCGGGTGGAGATCGAGCTGCTGGAGGAACCGGAAGAGGTCAAAATCACCGTCGAGGTTGAAGCCCTCATGCGCACGGTGCGTGAACAGACCGAAAAGATCATGTCCCTGCGGGGCATTCTCTCCTCGGACCTGATGATGATCATCAACAACATCGAAGAGCCCGGACGCCTGGCCGATCTGGTCGGTTCCAACCTGCGGCTCAAGGTCAGCGAATCCCAGCAGATTCTGGAAACCATTGATCCCGTTGCCCGGCTCAAGCTCGTTGCCGATCTGTTGAACAAGGAACTTGAGGTTTCCACTGTCCAGGCCAAGATCCAGTCCGACGCCAAACAGGAAATGTCCAAATCACAGCGCGAATATTTTCTCCGCGAACAGCTGCATGCCCTGAAAAAGGAACTGGGCGATGAAGATGCCTATTCACAGGAAATCGAAGAGCTGAAGCAGAAAATCAAAAAGAAAAAACTTCCCAAGCATGCCAAAAAGGAAGCAAAGAAGCAGCTCAAGCGCCTGGAGATGATGCATCCGGATGCCTCGGAAGCGACTATTATCAGGACATATATTGACTGGATCCTGGACCTGCCCTGGAGCAACTCCAGCAAGGACAAGCTCGACCTGAAGATCGCCTCGGCAGTCCTGGATGAAGACCATTACGGGCTGGAACGGGTCAAGGAGCGCATCCTTGAATACCTGGCCGTGCGCAAGCTCAACAAGGACACCAAGGGTCCCATTCTCTGTTTTGTCGGCCCTCCCGGCGTCGGCAAAACATCCCTGGGTCAGGCCATCGCCAAAGCCATGGGCCGGCAGTTCTACCGGATGTCGCTGGGCGGCATGCGCGACGAGGCCGAGATAAGGGGCCACCGGAGGACCTATATCGGCGCCCTGCCCGGGCGCATCCTCCAGGGACTGAAGAATGTGGGAACCAACAATCCGATCTTCATGATGGACGAAATCGACAAGGTAGGGGCCGATTACCGGGGTGACCCGTCCTCCGCCCTGCTTGAAGTACTGGATCCCGAGCAGAATTCAACCTTTTCCGACCATTATCTCAATTTGCCGTTCGATCTGTCCAAGGTCATGTTCATCACCACGGCCAATATGAGCGATACAATTCCCGGCCCCCTCATGGACCGGATGGAGGTCATTCGCCTTTCCGGCTACACCCTGGAAGAAAAAATGGTGATCGCCAGACGGTATCTGCTTCCCCGGCAGATCAAGGAAAACGGCATTAAACCTGCCCAGATCCGGCTCGACGACAAGACAATGAAACTGATCATCAGCCAGTTCACCCATGAGGCCGGGGTCAGGAACCTGGAACGGGAACTGGGCAAAATATGCCGCAAGATCGCGCGCAAGATCGCCGAAGGGGGAAAAGGACCATATACGGTCTCTGCCAACAACCTCAACAAGTATCTTGGACCGCCCAAATTTCTCCCGGATGCGGAACTGGACACTGTCGGGCATCCTGGCCTGGTCGTCGGCCTTGCCTGGACCGAAGTCGGCGGCGAGCTGCTGCATATAGAAACAACCATTATGCCCGGTAAGGGGAAACTTATCCTGACCGGCCAGCTGGGCGATGTCATGAAAGAATCGGCCCAGGCAGCTCTCAGCTACTGCCGGAGCCGCATCAAGGAACTGGGAGTGTCAGCCGGTTATTTTGACGAGATTGATATCCATATCCATGTGCCGGCCGGCGCCATCCCCAAAGACGGGCCTTCTGCCGGCATAACCATGGCCACCGCCCTTTACTCGGCCATCGGGAAAAAATGCGTCAAAAAAGGCATGGCAATGACCGGCGAGGTTACGCTGCGCGGCAGGGTATTGCCCATTGGCGGCCTCAAGGAAAAAGCCCTCGCCGCCCTCAGGTCCGGAATTACCAAGGTGATCATTCCCATGGAAAACCAGAAGGACCTGGTGGAGATCCCGGAAGAACTCCGTAAAAAGATCACGTTTTATCCGGTCAAAAACATGGACGAGGTCATTGAACTTGCCCTGGGCAAGCTGAAAAAGCCCAGCCGCCGCAACAAGCAGAGCTCCGGCAAGGGCAAGCGAGCCGTCGCCTAGGCCATTACTCGCCCGCTGTTCATGAGGCCGATTATCCGGGGGATAGGGCTGTGCCTGCTGGTTCTTCTGGCCGGCGGGATCTGGTTTGCTTCCTATGTCTTTACGCCATCCCCCGCGGCGACTGATACGGTTGTCTATATCCCCAAAGGCGTAGGCGTACGGGCGATCAAAACCCTGCTCGCCGACCAGGAGCTGATACGCGATGACATCCGTTTTCTCGCTCTGGCCCGCCTGTCGGGGACTTCCGCCAGACTCAGGGCCGGTGAGTATCGAATTCCCCCGGGCCTGAACCCCCTGCAGATACTGCGGCTGCTGGAAAAGGGCGAGGTTCTCCGGCACCAGGTCACCATACCGGAGGGAATGACTGCCCGCCAGATCGGCGCTATCCTGGAGCAGGGAAACTGGATAGACCCTCACCGTTTTGCCGCTCTGACCACCGACCACCAGTTCATCCGGTCCCTTGGCCTCGATCTGGAGAGTCTTGAAGGATACCTGTTCCCTGACACCTATTCACTGGCCCGCGGCGAAATCACGGAAGAATCACTGATCGCGATGATGGTCAGCCGATTCCGCAGTGTCTGGAAAGAGGTCACCGAAGACGGCGCGCCGGACCTGGTTCGTCACCAGGTAGTTACCCTGGCATCCATCGTGGAAAAAGAAACGTCCGACCCCGGGGAACGGCCTCTTATCGCTCGTGTTTTTCTCAACCGGCTGGAAAGGAAGATGCGACTGCAGTCGGACCCCACGGTTATCTACGGAATGGAAAATTTTTCAGGGAACCTGACCCGGCAGGACCTCCAGACCGAAACACCCTATAATACCTATGTTATCAAAGGACTGCCCCCGGGCCCCATCTGCAACCCCGGCAAGGAATCGATTACCGCGGTTCTGCATCCGGCCGATGCTCCCTATTATTACTTTGTCTCCAAAAACGACGGCACCCATCATTTTTCAACAACACTCAAGGAGCACAACCGCGCGGTCCATAAGTACCAGAGAAGCAAAACCTCTCCGCAAAACGGGGGGAAAAATACTTCCTGAGACTGCGGACAACAGATTTCACAGCATCGGCCAGGCAAACCGTTGATCATCACCACTCAATCAAAATCCTGCCTGCCGCATCTGGAGCAGTCCGGCAAAGGGAATCTGAATATGAAAAAAATGATTCAGCCAAACTTCAGGACCTTTGCCCCTTTGATCTTTTTACACTTCAGGTCATACAGCGCTTGATTGGCGTCTTCAAACTCGTAGACCTCAACGTGGGGACGGATATCCATATCAGCGGCGAGTTCCAGGAAGGCCGAGACATCGCGCCTGGTTATGTTGGCCACGGACTTCACTTCTTTTTCCTTCCACAGGTGGCGGGCGTAATCCAGGCCAAGCAGCGCCTGCTGATCAAGCGCCTCCTTACGAATCGCGTTTATCACCAGCCGGCCCCCGGGAGCAAGATTATCCAGACCACTGATCACCGGAGCCCATACCGGCGTGGTGTCAATGACTGCCTGCAGGGGTTCAGGACAATGTGTTGTGGTGTCACCGGACCATACGGCCCCCAGTTCCATGGCAAAATCGCGTTCGGCAGGATTGCGGGCGAAGACAAAGACCCGGGAGGCGGGAAAACGGTACCGGACCATTTTCAGGACAAGATGACCGGAACCGCCGAAACCGGTAAGACCAAGACTGTCGCCGTCCCTGATACCGCTCAACTGAAGCGACCGATAACCTATGGCGCCTGCACAGAGCAGAGGGGCGGCTTCAAGATCGGAGAACTGCGGTGGGATGGGATGGGCAAAATCTTCCTGAACCTTCATGAACTCGGCATACCCGCCATCCGCATCCACCCCGGTCCCGCGATAATCAGCACACAGATTCTCCAATCCACCCCGGCAGTAACGGCAGTGGCCGCAGGATGAATATATCCAGGCAACACCAACCCGTTCACCGGACTGAAACCGACGGGCTCCAGGGCCGGTCTTTCTCACCCGGCCCACAACCTGGTGGCCCGGTATAACCGGCAGCCGGGCCGGAACACGACCTTCGATCTCGTCCAGTTCAGTATGGCATACGCCGCAGGCCGCAACCTCTATGAGAATTTCATTATCGCCGATTTCCGGCACAGGCAGTTCAGACAGCCTGAGGGAGGCAGGTTCTTTAAGGATATCCGCATATTCTGTCAGCACAAAGGCCTTCATCATCACCGGCCGCCCTGATCAGCACCCTGCAGCACCACCTGCACGGAAACAGGATTTACTCCCGGACCGGCTGCCGCATGAGTTCTTCCCGGAGTGCGGCAACCTCTTCGTTCCTGGCGGCCAGCTCCTTGACCAGATTACGTTTTTCCTCCTGGATTTGCTGCAAAGCGTCACGCTGGTCACCAATTTTGGAAAGAAGAACCTCCATATTGATCTTTAACCGGTCCATTTTCCGCGAAGTCTCATTCATGGCCGAATTCTTTTCCTCCAGCAGTTTTTCCAGTCCCATCATCTGCGCCTTTTCAGCATCCAGCTGCTGCCGCAGCCGGTCAATTGTCAGCTCTGCCGCCTGCAGTTGCTCCAGGAGGGACTGCACTTCAGTTTCCCTGTTTTTTTGTGCTTCTCCAACTTGCTCCCCCTGGACCTCTTCTGGTTTACCCTTGGCAGAATCCGGTTCAGCACCGTCATCCTTGCCCGTTTTTCCCTCTGCCGGCAAAACTTCCTGCTCAGGCAGACCGCTCCGGAGAGCGTCCCTCTCCTCGGTTAATTTCTGAATCGCTGCGTTACAGGCGGAAAGTTGTGATTCAAGAACCTTGATCTCCTTGCGCAGCGAAACAAGCTCTTTCCTGGCCTTGTCCAGCTGCACCTCCCTGGCCGCCAGTGTTTCCTGCAGTTCGGCTGTCTTGCCGAGCACCTGTTCACGCTGCCGGGAATTCTGATCGGTCAGTTTCTGCATCTGTTCAACCGTCTCTTGTAATTTCTTCTCCAGGACGATTTTTTTTCTATCGGCAAGCGATCCCCATATCCCACCGATAATAAGCAATACCACCAGTATGAAAATTGCTTTATTCTTGTTCATCACATTCGCTCCTGTACGCTACGGCTGAGGGTAACCTGTCTGTACCTGCTCTTTCCGATTCCTGACCGGTACGCCATTGATTGTCGTTTCCATTGGTTGCTGCATGCTTTCCCGATCGCCCGCGTCAGGTTCAGACAACAGCTCAGGATTAATGGATCGTATCTCCTCTTCTATCCGTTCCAGATTTTTTTCAGTCTTATCCAGTAAACCGGACTGAGGATATTTTTGCAAAATTCCCTGGAGCAGCTGACGGGATTTGAAAAGCAGGTCAATCCGCTTTTCCTGGTCAGTTGCCTTGCCGGCCTCTACAAAATATTCAGCGGCCACTCTTCTGTCTTCCTGGGCGGCCAACTGCGATGCTTCGGCAATCTTGTCGTTCGCCCTGTCGGCATAGGAGGTATCCGCAAGAGTTGAAAATACCTCGATGGCCCGGTCATACTCCTTTGCCCGCAGGTAATCCTGGCCCCTGCTCCAGGTATCCTGCAGGGCCTCTTCCTGTGCCAAACGCCTCGTTTCCGCCTCCTCGTAGTCGGCAGCGGTCAGCTCATCTGATAGTGTACGGATCAAATCCTTCTTGTCCGGGGGCATTTCATGCATGGGCAGCTGCTCAATAGCCAGGAGAGCTTCCTGGTAATTTTTCTCATTTTTGAGCATCCTGATTCGCTGCAGCAAACCGGCAAACCAGGCTTCGGCACGATCCCTGGATTCATACATGATATGATTGACCGTGGGAACCATGCTGGAATCCGGGAAATCAGCCAGGAAACGGCTGGCTTGGAGTGATACCTTGAAGGCGTCGCGTTCAGGATTGTAGGCAAGGTAGCCCCTCATGAGTTCGGCAAAATTTCTGACTTCAAGCCCCCGGGAATTGCGGGCACTGATCATGGACTGCTGCTTTCTTACCCATTCAATGTTCTCGCCCAGGCCCGCGTAACGGTTAATGATGTCGACATACCGCTCAAAGGCCTTTTCGTAATTCTGCATGCCGAACTGGATATCGGCAATAAGCTGCATCAGTTTGAATTCCCGCTGGATCAGATCCTGTTCCTGGAGGCTGGCCAGCAGTTCCCGGAATACTTCCGCGGCCTCCTCTTCGCGACCGGATCTGAGCAGGGCCTGGCCATAATTATAGGTTGTCTGATAGGCAGGCTGCTGTCCCTGCTCCAGGGGCAGGGAGCCATACAGCTCAATAACCTGCTGATAGTCACCGGAGGCCATTTTTTCCTGGAGTTCGCTTTCTTTTTCTACCAGGATCCTGTCCAGGGTCCCGGTGATCCACCCTCCGGGCTGCCGGTCAGCCGTGATGATCTGCTGACAATCGCTCTCCAGAAAACGTATGTCCTGCCGCTTGGCGGCAACAAACTTTTCGATCACCGATGCATCAACGCTCTGCCCGCTGCTCTCACGGATCAGCATCCGGTGAAGGTCGTTATAGCCATTGAGTATATTTATCAGCCGAATTTGGCAATCCGTTATTGTATCCCGCTGTTCCCGGTCAAGGTTGACAGTTGCGGCCTCGGCGGTAAATTTTTCCCATTGCGCGGTTTTCCCTTCATATTCCACGATACGGTCATCAACCAGGGTAAGCAGGGAAAGCACTGCATCTGCCTTAATTTCTTCTGTCGATGAAACCTGTTGCCGTGATGGAAGCAGGGCTGACGGTCCATCCCGCTGTATTTTCTGTTGATCAACATCAGGCCCGGGGATGCTGGAAGGCGCCTGGGCAGCCGACCTGGTGTCCGATGGGTCACGATAGGCATCAACAGTCTTCTTGTTCGGCGCGCAACTGCCCAGCACAAGGGAGGCGAGCAGAAGACAGCAAAAAAATGAAATTTTCTTTTTGCAGTTGTTGCACATGGTTTTCGGTTCCGTTTCTCCACAATTATGCAATTCCGCCAGCAAGTCTCTGCCGGAACAGCAAATATTTTTGATTGGTTCTCAGAAAGTATCAGAAAAACCGGGAACGGACAATTCTTTTTCGGAAAAACGCTGATGGTCGGACCGGCAGCGGTTGACCTGCCGGGAGTATTGCCTGATAAGCAAAGAGATCGTCAACCAGCCACAGAAGGACGGGAAAAGCAGCAGGCCCATGACCTGCCCCGTTCTTCAAGGCTGACGGTTTTTCCAGTAAGGCCTGAACAGTCGGTCCGGTTCGAAATTATCACTGCTGCCGGCCACCCGGCCATAGGCTAGAACCGCCGGCATGGAAGGAACAACATACCCTCTCAGGATGCCCCGGGACGGGACGGCTCTCCCGCCGAGGTCGGGGGCAACCGGCACAAAAAACTGTCCGGTATCGGTATAACGCAGAGGCAGACCATTAAAACTGAGATCTGCCAGATCAACCCTGTTCCCGGCATCATCCTGGTTGACCAGAGTCATCGCGATACTGCTCCAGGTCGGCAGCGCGCCACTTGATCCGGTGATACGGGTAGTTCCCTTTTTCATGGGCTTATTGTCGTCAAATCCGACATAGACACCGACAGTGTACCCTCCGGGCAGATGCAGGGATGACCCATCCTCGGCCAGGACAGGTATGTAGCCGAAAAAAGCCGCATTGGTGAATTCATTGGACGTTCCGGTCTTGCCCAGTAACGGCACCGGGAGGTTCAACCGGTCAAGAAGTTCCTGTCTTTCCGGGTCGCTGCTCCGCAGCCGGACAAAATCTCTCGCGTATCTGCCGGTTCCGTACCTGACCGTATTGTGAAGAATATCTGCCACCGAAGTCGAAGTGTAGGAATCAACAACTTCCTTTGCATCGGTCTGCCGGGAGTAAACAGCTTCGCCATTAATCGTTTCTATGCGTTCAATAACCGACAACCCATCCACCAGAGATTCACTGTAAAATACATCTTCTTCCGTTTCAGGCGCATTGGTAAATCGTGTGCCGGTGACCATGGTCTCATACATGCGAACCCCATCGAGAAGGGAGATAACATTTGATCCCAGGGGAAAGGAAAGCACGGGTTCAAGTTTCGAATGGATCCCCGTCTCCCTGCCAAGATGAATAAGATACTGCAGACCGACCAGTATGCGATAATCGCGTATATCGCTGAGGACCTCCATGGAATAAGGTTTTTCCGCAAACAGGAATTCTCTTTCCCTGGCCATCTGATCGGTAACCTGCTGGAAGGCATACACGCTTATGTCCCCGTCCAGCTCCACATTTTCCCAGAATTCCCGGCGCCTGTCCGGCTCCATCCCCTGCAGTGTGGACCGCATGGTCTGTTCGGGAATCAGGGTCCGGTTCTCCCCGGGCTTATCCAGGGAAAAAACAACCGTTCCGTTTTCATCCCGCCAGAAAAGACCGACCGGTTTAAGATTACCGCTTTCGCTGTCCAGAAAGGCAAGTGGATCCAGCGCCTGAACCGGGGAGGTTTCAATCTCAAAATAACGTTTATTCTGCTGCAGGGCATCCATTGTCGACTGCAGGCCCAAATAGCTCCGACCGAGAATCGCCAGCCTCAGCTCAAATTCGCTCCGTTCCCATTTTGAGAGCTTCTTGTCCGCCAGCTGTTGACTCACCTCTTCGGCATACTTGTCAAAATGCAGCCCGTACGGCAATTCTTTCAGTTTCCGGTATGCCGGCTCCATGCCTGCAAAAAGAAAATCCGTTTCGAGGTTTTTCACCGCCCGGTCGTAGGCAGCCTGCAGCAGAACATCCCTGGTGACCACAATTCCATACTGGTCGCGGATCCGCTGCTTGAAATATTCGTATCGTCCTGAGAGATCATCGGGTTGCGGGGCTAAATTTAAATGGGCAGCCACTTCCCGCAAACGCGGGGGTGTTAGATGATCGGTAAGATGATACAGAAGCCAGATAGCGGCAAGGTTTTCCGAAGTGACACCGGCCCAGCTCATGGATACCTCGCCATGCGGACTGATATGATCGGGACGGGGAAAATAGGGGATATCCTGATAAACAAATACATTACGGCTATTATTCAGCATATCAACCGGACTCCAGCCCAGCTGCAGGGCTGCGGTCAAAAGAAAAGGCTTGAAAGTGGAGCCCATCACCCGCCTGGCACTGACGGCGCGGTTGAAATACCGGTTTTCCATGCCGCCGGCCATGGCCCTGATACCGCCTTCCTGCAGGACCAGAGCCGCTCCCTGCAGTTCCGGGAATCGTTCGAGGTCGAGCAGCAGGGCGCCGTCAGGTTCAACATCCCGGACACTGACATAAACCTTGTCGCCTTCTTTAAGCTGATCGAGCAGCAGGGGCATATCACTTTTGTCGGCGCTGCTCCATCGCTGCCGGGTAAACCGGACCAGAGCGGTCAGCGCTTTTTCCAGGCCCTGCCGGTCGATCCGGGCTTCAGGGTGTTCGCTCCCCAGATCCACCCTGATCAACGGTTCGCCGCTTTCTTCGCGCTCCATGCTCCTGATTTGGCCGAACAGAAAAGCGCCATGGTCCACCAGGGTGTCACCCGGGTATTCCAGGTTCAGATACTCTCTCTGCACCTCCTGACGATCATAACCGCGCAGGCGGATGTCCAGCCGGGAGAGCTCTCCACGAAGGGCAGTGAGCGCGCCCTCCTGCAGATCCTTTTCAATGGTTGTAAAAATCCTGATACCGGATGTCGAGGGATTGCTGATTCCATGTTCCTCAAGGGCCCGGGTTATTTCCGGAGTGGACAAACCGTCACGGACAAGGTCCATAATCGTATTCAGGGCAAAGGACATCCGGCCGCGGTTGAATTCAATGTCCTGACCTGCCGCTCGGGCAAATTCCGCGTCAGAGATAAAATTGAGCCGGCGCATGTTTCGCAGGACGTATGCGGCCCTCTCCTTTGCCCTTTTACGGGCTGTGGCTTCCGCCTCCTCCGAAGACTTGGTAAAGGGATTGTAATAATTGGGCCGTTTGACGCTGCCGGCGATAAACGCATTTTCCAGCAGGGTCAGGTCGTCAACATCCTTGTCAAAATAGTAGCGTGCGGCAACCCCTAGGCCGTGGCCGTTGCCGCTGACAAAAAACTGGTTGATATAAAATTCCAGTATTTTTTCCTTGGGGTAATGATATTCGAGCTGCAGGGCATGCAGCAGTTCTTTCAGCTTGGCCCGGTAGGTCCTGGATTCACGCTTGAACAGATTTTTTGCTGTCTGCTGGGTGATGGTGCTTCCACCCTGGACGACCCTGCCGGCCTTGATGTTGGCTAGCATTGCCCTGGCAATGCCAATAAAATCAATGCCGAAATGGTCAAAAAATTGCGCATCTTCCGCCGCAATGATGGCATTAACGAAGGAAGTGGGGATCTGCTGAAAAGGGATGTACTGGCGATGCGCCTCATGGAAAAGGACTCCGATTTTCCCGACTCCGTCCCGATAAAAAACCGGGCTTTCACGGCCGAGGATCCCTTCAATATAGGAGGGTTCAATTTCAGGCCCCGGATCGACGACAACCACCCAGTAGAGAATGGCTCCTGCTCCCGCAACGGCAAAAAAAGCAAAAAAGAGCAGAAGAACAAAGAGTTTTTTGCACAAACGCAGCATTATCGGATCAAGTTTTCCCAACAGGTGGGCAATCAATGTACATGGTCGGGAATAATCTTAATTTTGGTCAAGAAATTAAATCTTTACGTTTTTTCTTGAAAAAAAGCCAGTTTTAATGGTAAATTTTATCTACAATTGCAACATAGTCAATCTACAATTTTTGATTATCAAAATAAATCAATATTTTAAAAAACAACATGGATTTACATTATTCATATTCGACCAGAACAACAATTACAATATTGTTATTCTCGGCCGCCTTCTTGGCATTTCTTTCCGGCTGCGCGCCGAAAAAGGAAATAACGTATAAGCGACTTGATTCAGACCTCTATGCCAATG
>JAMJFO010000029.1:0-37982 GCA_023544645.1 Desulfobulbaceae bacterium
CCTTGCATTTGGGGCTTTTTGTTTATACTCATGTTCATATGAACATGGGTGCTTATCCATCACTCTTGATGACTTTTTGCGAATTCATTAATGAAGATAAAATCTGAAACGGCATTTGACATTTTTTCAGATCATGCTATTCTATATTCTAGAATCTAGAATGAGGAACGTAAAGGCATGCTCAAATCTCAAGATATTCTCATTATATTGAAACTGGTCGCGATCGGTAGTCGGTCTTGGGCATATGCACCCCTTGGGGTTGAAATGTCCATGAGCCCTTCGCAAGTGCATTCCGGGATAAAACGAATTCTGGACTCGCGCCTTGCCGTACAACAAGGGGACACAATCGTGCCCAATATTCGAAATCTGAAGGAATTCCTTGTTCATGGCCTTAAATATGTTTTTACCGTCGAACGAGGGGAACTGACGCGAGGCATTCCAACGGGATATGCCGCTCCCCCTCTCAATGAAATATTTATAGACAGCAGTAATGAGCCGCCCCCGGTCTGGCCATTCCCGGAGGGGAATATTCGGGGGATTGCATTCGCTCCTCTGTGCAGACATGCTCCGAGCGCTGCCCAAACGGATAGTAACCTGTATGAACTTCTCGTCCTTGTCGATGCAATCAGAGGCGGCAGGGCACGCGAACAAAAAATTGCAATTGATGAGCTGGAAAAACGTTTGAGTCAGTATCATTATGCCCAGGATATTGAATCCTAACCTCGATATACTGGAACGCACCGTTGTCCAACTTGGAGAACTTGCCGACAGGTTGGTTTTCCTTGGTGGCTGTGCTGTTGGCCTGCTCCTGACAGATTTGGCTGCGCCGCCTGTCCGCCTTACACATGATGTTGATGTCATAACGGAAGCGGCAACATTAGCTGATTATTATCGTTTAGCGGAACTGCTGCGCGAACATGGTTTCCATGAAGACTCCACCGAAGATGCCCCGATTTGTCGATGGAAAGCATCCAATATCATTTTAGACGTAATGCCGACGGAACCAGCCATCCTTGGTTTTGGTAGTCATTGGTATGCAGAGGCACTGGAAGCTGCTGCTTTTCATGAACTGCCATCGGGGAAACAGATCCGGATGATCACCGCGCCATATTTTCTTGCCTGCAAATTTGCCGCCTTTGATGGTCGGGGGAATAATGATTTCATGATGAGTCACGATATAGAGGATATCGTGGCGATTTTGGATGGCAGGCCGGAAGTTGCAGCAGAGGTAGGGCAGGCGTCTCTCAAGTTAAGGATTCACCTCGCCCGGCGATTCCGGGAATTGTTGGAAAATCCCGACTTCCGTGAGGCTCTACCGGGCAATATGCCGACAGATGCGGCAAGCCAGGCAAGGGTGCCGATAATTGTGCAACGTATGAGAGCAATAGCAACATTGGGAGAATCCTGACCTCGGGAGGGGTCGGAAATAGTGTCAAATCATTATTCTTGACAACATTGCCCAACTCATTGTTTTAAAATGAAATATCTGGACCAGGAAGACGTGAGAATTATTGCAACAGCCACCGCGATGCCGGAAAGAATTTCGTCGGAAAAACAGTCCGGTTATCTGGTGAATCTGCTTAAACGGTCGAACTTGAGGGATTGAAGCTGTCGGACGGCTGAACAGATTCTGGAGATGCATCTAAATTGGCTTGGCGGATTGCAATTTTCGTCCTCAGGCAGCATTGTATTTTATATGAATACATCTGAATACAAACGACTATCATGTCCGGAGGAAATGATATGAAGACCACAACCATTCGCATGGAAGACAAAACACTGGACCGTGTCGACACAATGGCCAAAAGCCTGAGCAGGTCCCGGACATGGGTTATCAATCAGGCGATTGAACGGTTTTTGAGCTATGAGGAATGGTTTATCCGCGAGGTTAACGCCGGTCTCGATGAAATGCGGGATGGCGACTTTGCTTCTCCCGAAGAGATCCGGGCAGGATTTCAAAAGTGGGGGGTGAATGCGGATTAGGTGGGCCAGGAAGGCGCTGGTCAACCTGGAGGCTGCGGTAAAATATATTGCGGCGGCCAGCCCCGGCAGCGCCCGGGATGTCGCGCAAAAAATCAGGGACAGCATTCAACTCCTGAGCGGGCAACCCGGTATGGGAAGGCCAGAGCGGGTTGCCGGCACCAGAGAACTGGTGATTCCCGGCCTGCCATTCATCGTTCCCTATGCAGAGTATGGCGGCGAAATTGTTATATTACGCATCGTTCACCCTTCCATGAAATGGCCTGATTACTTCTAATCCGTAAAGTATTCCTGTCTAAGCTGTATCCGGCAGATGCAAAAGAAATCGCCAGGCCGGCAGAACATTAATCTGTCCGGCTGCCGCGGAAATCTTTTCTTCCTCGCTGCGGGTCACGATCGTGCCCTCTGTCAGTTTCAACTCGGACATGGCTTCGGAGAGGGCTCTGATTTCCCTTTTTCTGGTCTGCGGATCAGCCAGTGATTCACAGACCTGCACCGCCATGCGGGACCGTTTCCTTCCTTCATATAGTATATTCCGGACGATGAAATCCACTTCCCGGCCGGCCTTGCTCCTGAAGTAGAAAATATCCTGCGCGACCCTGCGCAGAGCAATGAACACCAGGTTTTCCAGCAAGTGTCCGCTGTTAACCAGAATGCCTGAACTGACCGAGGTCACCAGGGCATGATCGATGCAGTAGATTTTTTTCGGATTGGCATGAGCACGAGCCAAGGAGGCGTCGAAGATGCGAACGGTAAACAGGATATAGGCATCCTCGAACCAGGCCAGATAATCGGAAACGGCTGATTTGGGCGCCTTGTGCCCCAATGATTTCAGATAGCCGGTAAGTTTGTTGACAGTATACAGGGAACTCGTGTTGTCCACCAGGCGGTGCGCCAGGTCGGCGACAGCCCTGGGGTGAGATATGTCGTGGCGTTCGACAAGATCGCGAAACAGCATGGAGCCCCAGTATTCCTGGTGCGTTTTTATCCGCATCATCCGGTCGAGTCCGGCGACCTCGGGGAAGCCTCCGGTTTCCCAATAAGTGTTGAAAGCCTTCTGGATGTTCAGACGTTTTTTCGTCGACAGGGAGCCTCTGCTTTCGACCTTCTTGAAATCAAGAAATTCCCGGAAGGAGAAAGGAAATATTTCCCAGGTGACCGCCCGTCCGCTCATCTGGGTGGATATCTCTTTTGAAAGCATGTGCGCGGAAGATCCTGTGAGGTACACTTCGCATTTTTCCGTGCGCATCAGGCGGTCAATAAACGGCTCCCAACCTGGGACGACCTGTATCTCGTCGAAAAAACAGAAGACTTTCTCAGTATTCTTTTTTTCCGGATAGAGAGAGAAGTACGCTTCGAGTATGATGCCGAGACTGTCGTGCCGGAGATTGTGCAGGCGGTCGTCGAAAAAATTCAGATACAGAATGTTCCGGCGATCAACCCCTTCTTCCAACAGCCTTTGCATGAGCTGGAACATGAAGGTCGATTTGCCGCTGCGGCGAACCCCGATGCATACTGTCGCCTTGCCGGGCAAGGAGGTGATATCAACTTGCCTGGGCACACCGAACGGTAAATCCACCTCTTGAAAATCAAGAATTATTTCCTTGAGTATATCCAGCATGGCAGAAGTTCCTGAGAATATTTTTTACCGATTAATATGTAAACTGGTAATAAATATAACCGATTTGGCAGATAAGTGAAAATTATTTTTACCGGATTAGATGGAATCCTCTTAAACCCTTCCTGCTCAGGAAATTCGTACCCTCCCATGTCAATCTGCGAGAGTCCGGCTGCAAAGGTTCGAGGGTTCGGGCGGGGCCAATCCGGCGTACTGAATTATCGATATAACAATTCAACAATCTTCTATTTTTCCCGTAGAATGCCTTAATCAGGGTCAAAATCAACGGTCTATGAATTTGCTGGCCGTTTTCCGGAAAACCTGATACGCCGCTCGAGAAATAAGAAAAAATGGGGACATCCAATTTCCACTCTATTCCCACTTCAGATCATAACTGGTGCTGCGGCCGCGGCCGGGATTCTGCCGGAGGATGCCCTTGGCAAGCAGGTCCGCAATTTCCCTGTAGGCGGTGGCACGGCTTACATGCGCGATACCGGCGAATTTTCGTGTTGTGAGCCCACCCTCGAAACCGCCGGGGCCTGCATCAAGCAGTCTGTTGATCACCTTTCGCTGATGTTCGGATAATTGCAAATTCCCGGCCCTTTGCCAGAACCGTGCCTTTATGGCAACGTTCTCCAGTAGATTTTCCGAACGTTCGAGAGAACGTTGAAAGCAACCGAGAAACCAGCACAGCCATTTGGTGACATCCCCGCTGCCCTTCTGGGTTTGTTCAAGAATCGTGTAGTATTCGTCCCGCTCGTTCATGATCTGACCGGACAGGCTGTAGAAACGGTCGGCCAATTTTTCATCCTGCGCCAGGGCCATGTCGGTAACAGCCCTGGCAATTCTGCCGTTTCCATCCTCGAAAGGATGAATGGTGACAAAATATAAATGGGCAAGACCTGCCCGCAACAGTCCGTCAACTTGTAAAGACGATGCACCGAACCAGGAGCAGAAACGGTTCATTTCCGATTCAAGTCTTTCGGGCGGGGGAGCCGCAAAATGCTCTTTTTCCTTTCCCAGCGGTCCGGATACAACCTGCAGTTCGCTTTTGCGCCAGTCTCCTACTATTATTTTTCTGAGGCCGGAATACCCGGTGGGAAAAAGAGCCGCCTGCCAGCGCTTGAGACGTTCAGGAGTAAGCGGTCGGTCAAATCTGAGAGTAGCGTCCAGAAGCAGGTCAACAAGGCTTTCGGTTTGCTGAGTCGCAGCCGGAAGCCCGGCTGTCGGCAGACCTAAACGTCTGGCAACCGATGACCGTACAGCACCCGTATCCAATTGGACTCCCTCTATGGCCGATGTCTGGACAGCTTCCGTTACCAGATATTGCTGCCGCACTTCATCGGTGGCGGTGAATCCAAGAGCGTGGATATTTCCAAGTAGTTTACCCTGCAGGAATCTGGCCCTGCCCAGTGATACCTCAAGCTCATGAGCCGACCAGGAAAACTCCGGCCAGTTTTTCAACTGCCAAATGTATTGAGACATAAAAACCCTTTATTCGCTTCACGATATGATTTGATTATACGGTGTAATCGCCTCACGGTCAAGGCAAAGGGTGAAGAAGTAGAGCACAAAGCGGGTTAGGAACGAGGAACGAGGAACGAGGAACGAGGAACGAGGAACGAGGAGAGTAATTCGAATACTGGCGTGAACTACAGAAAATTGGGGCAGAACTATTTATTCTTTACTACCGCACTCTTTTTCTACAAAAGATGGCTGCCAAGGGTTTCGTATATATCGCGCCGGTGGCCGATAGCCCATACAATAATAATCTTTTCTTCAGGGTCGGCTTGGTACACAATTCGATACCTTAAAAACCTGTAAGACCAAAAGCCGCTTAATTCGCGTTGAAGTTCCTTGCCGAGGTAAGGATTTTCAGCAAGCTCTCTTAAGGCTTCTCTGGCTGCTTTTTTTACTTCAGGGTTGAGTTTCTTGGCTTGGGAGTTGGCATAGGTCGTTATTTTGACTTGATATTTCATTCAAGCGCCTTTTCAATATCAATCAAGCGACCTGCCTTCACATCTTTAGCGGAGCCCTTAAGCTGTTTCATCATTTTTGGATCGGCCAGGATATCAATAGTCTCCAGCAATCCTTCAAATTTTTTCATGGACAGCATAACAGCTTCCGGTACCCCGTTTTTGGTTATAGCTATGGTGTCGTCCGTGTCGTGTAACTGACGAACCATATCTAAGAGCTTTGCCTTTGCCTTGGTTATCGGAATGAAAGACTCAATTGTTTGCATGATAGCACTCCTGTTAAGCTATGCTTTATAGTTATAATAATGACCATTATGCAAAACCACAAGAAAAATAGTTGCAATAATGACCAGAATAGAGATCAATGAAGCTTATCGACACAACAATCCAATAATTTTCTATTTTTTGCCCTTAGAATGCTTTTTTTATGTCCAAAATCAGCGTGCTAAAGATTTTCGCCGGCGTTGTCATCCGGCCGGTAATATTTCGGACACCTGCCTTTCAGTTCTTTTTTCACCTTGCCATCATCTTTACACCTTTGCGATTCGGGAATTGCGCCGGATAAAGTGGCGTAATTGAAATAATTGCGCCAAAAAAGAATATTTATATGGCGCGATTTTGAAAAGGCATGGGGGTCAGGTTGAGGTTCCCCCCATTAAACTGTCCGTTTTATTGGGGGGACCTCAGAATACTTTTCGCTTTCCTGTCGCCAAAAAATTCAGTCCCCGGTGCAGGATAAACTCCAGGCCATTCGCATCGGAGCAGGATGTCACGGCACCTTTATTGATAAGTTCCAGATTTTTTCTTATAGCAAAACATGAACTGATCATGCATACAGGAGGAGCGTTAACCTGGGGGGAATTCCGGAATACCTATCTTTCAGAACTAAAAACCCACCTGAACGGGCTTCGTCGGTGGTGCGGATTTCCCGAAAGATCAGATTACTTGTATCATCGGCTTCTATGGTATAATGGATAGCATATGAATGAGACTTCTCTTGAAAACCGCGAAAGCTGGGACCGCGAGCCGAACCGGCCGGGTGGATCTGTCTAATGGAATTTTCATTTCAACCGCACGCCCTGGTTTACGTCGGTCTGCTTCTGCTCCTGAGTTACCTGGGGGGCGAGATTGCCAGCTATTGCAAGGCGCCCAGGGTGACCGGCTATCTGGTCATGGGGATGCTGGTGGGACATTCCGTGATCGGGTTGTTTCCCAGAAAAATGGTGGAGCAGGACCTTGTTCTGGTGACCCACATCGCCCTGAGCATAATCGCTTTTTCCATCGGCGGATCATTGAATCTGGGCAAGATGAAACGCCTTGGCCGCCAGATTCTCCTCATCGCAATCAATGAAGCAGGCGGGGCATTTGTTCTGGTCACCCTTGTTCTCTGCCTGGGCTTCTGGGTGATGCCCGGAGTGAAGGGAAATTTTCTCACTGTATATTTTCCCCTGGCCCTGGTTGTCGGAGCGCTCAGCGCCGCAACGGCTCCAGCGGCGACGCTGGCCATCATCCATGAATACCGGGCCCGGGGTCCCATGACTACTATCGTTCTCGGCGTGGTTGCCCTGGACGATGCGCTGGCCATTTTCTTTTTTGCTTTTGCCGGTGCGATTGCCAGGAGCCTGGTGCAGGGTCAGGGCGTTTCCTGGCAGGCAGTTACGTTCATGCCGGTTTTTGCCCTGCTGGCTTCCCTTGCCATTGGCGCAATCCTGGGAGCGGCCCTGAGCAGGCTGATGCCCTTTGTCAAGCGCCGCGCCGCAATGCTGGGCGTAATTATCGGCGCGATCCTGCTGGCGAGCGGCCTGGCCCTCAGCCTTGGCGTCTCGCCGTTACTGGCCGATATGGCGCTGGGATTTGCTGTGACCAATTTCGTCGGCCGCCAGGAAGATATTTTCGCTGTCGTCGAAAGCATCGAAGAGCCGCTTTTCGGCATGTTCTTCGCACTGGCCGGAGCGCATCTTGATCTGGAAGTGATAGGCGCGGCCGCCGGTCTCGCCCTGCTCATTATCCTAGGCCGTTTTTCCGGCAAGCTTATCGGCTGCCGGATAGGTGCCTGGATGTCCGGGGCGCCGCGTGAAATCCGAACATACCTGGGCTTCTGTCTAATGCCCAAGGCCGGGGTGACGGTCGGTTTGATTCTGGTCGCCCGCGACATCTTCGGCTTGACTGCCGAGGCTGAATTGATGGTCAATGCAGTTCTGGGTTCGGTGATTATCAATGAACTGCTGGCTCCTTTCGGGGTCCGGTATGCTCTCTTCCGGACCGGGGAAGCCGGCGCAGGCTGAAAAAGGAAAAATTATGGTCGATGCCAGTGACAAAAAACCGCCAATGTCGGTGGCTGATCTGGTACAAAGAACAGAGGCACGTCCTCTGCCTGTGATTGCCGAGCAGTCAACGGTTGAAGAGATCATCGCGGCCTTTGCCAACTCGGCGCACACCAGGCTGCTCTATGTCGTCGATGATGAGGGCTGCCTTGGCGGGGTTATTTCCCTCGGGCGCTTGGAACGGCACGTTCTGCATGCCTATCACGAGCCGAAAATTCACGCCCGTCACCTGATGAACATGATTTCCTCTGAAACTGCCTCCCATCTCATGCAGAAAGAAACTGTCAGCGCCTCCATGGACGAGGATGTGAATACGGTACTGCAGCGCATGATCAGCAACAATGTCAAGGAGATCGCGGTGCTGGACCAGTCAAGAAGGGTGATAGCCGACCTGACCCTGGTCGATCTGCTCAAATACTGCAAAATTTATGAAGGAGGATGTTGAAGGTTGTGCCCTGGCCAGGCCGGCTCTTTTCTTCTCGCCGGAATTTCAATCAAGAGTAGGGGTCGGGCCTGGGGTCTGCCCCCGAATACTATGATAAAAACCAATGGGCAAAAAAAAAGACCCCGCTGAAAGCGGGGTCTTGGTAATGTCGTTATCAGTTCTTACTGCGGGACAACATTCTCTGCTGCCGGTCCCTTGGCACCGTCAACTACATCGAAGGTCACCCGGGCGCCTTCCTGCAGAGACTTGAAGCCCTGGGACTGGATTGCGGAATGGTGCACAAATACATCCTTACCGCCATCCTGCTCAATAAAACCAAAACCTTTCGAGTCGTTAAACCACTTTACTGTTCCTTCAGCCATTTTGTACTACTCCTTTGTACAGGGTTCCCATGGGGAACCTTTTGTTATAAAGCCAAATTATCACCTTGATATTTTGACTGTAAGCCTGGATGTCCAGACTAATTAAGTTATATATTTTCTTGAATTAACTGATCAGCAGAAACATCGACGGAAACGAACGATGTTTTGGAACAACGAGGTTAACGAGGACAACCGGAAGGGATGTGCTTCTATCTGATAAATATTATCATATAAATCAAATATACTCTATTATAGAAATAATGCAATGAAAATAATAAGCGAACCCGGGCCGGTCGTCCGTCCATTCGGGACCGGACCAGGCCAACATCCTGAAGTATCGATATAACAATACAATAATTTTCTGTTTTTTGCCCTTAGAATACCCTTTCCAGGGTCAAAATCAACGTTCTAAGACTATCCTGCGACCGAACAGGTTCTTCCAGAATGACTTCACCTGCTACAGGACATAGTGCCGGGCCTTACCCAGTTTTTTAGGGCTGAAACACGTGTCCAATCGTACCAATAAACCGTCAGGGATGACGTGATTTCTCTCGACGCAGCTCCCGGCGGACTGTCGCAAGATGGCGATTCGATCTGCGGGTATTTCCCGTATACAGACTCTCCCGTTAAAATGACTGATGACATATCGCCCCTGTGCGGTATGATGTGCAGGGCATGGCAGGTTCCTCCTGGCTCTGAGTTGGTCGCACTTGTCAATATACCAGAAGCCCTGCCGCGTCCTATTATTAAGTCATGTGGTGCACTTTGAAATTGAATCTACCGGGTTCCCCGGGTTGAAATTTTCGTGCGCTTCGTTCTGATGCTTAAATTTTACTCACGGGAGATTTTGCTTGGACATTGCCATACTCATCGCACTGATTTTGCTTAACGGTGTTTTTGCCATGTCGGAGATAGCTTTGGTCACTGCTCGCAAGAGCCGCTTGGCAGCGACTGGTTGAAGACGGCGCTCGCTCGGCCGCCATTGCCATGCGTCTTGGCGAGGAGCCTGAGAGCACAGTTAGTTTGATCAAAATAGCTTTGTCATCGCATAATCGAGATTGTTTAGCGCAATTGAAGTATATTTGCCAACGTCACCTGCACTATCCACATTAACTATTTGCCATCGTATTACAGAATCATTGGCCAACACATCTGATTCAAGCATGTTTATACCAATGAAAAACATAAAAGCAAAAAAGGCATTGGCAAGAATTGCAAACAAAATCCTGCTGTCTCTCGTTTCCATGTTCAAACTGTTTTGGCCAGAGGGGGGCCGGACAAATCCACCGTACTGAATTATCAATATAACAATCCAAAAACCTTCTATTTTCTGCCCTTGATATTCCCTTTTCATGGTCAAAATCAACGTTCTGAGAATTTCCCCTGTCCGCTTCTTCGAAAAAACACAGAAACGCCATCCTTACGATTTTTTCGGAAACAGTCCCGGCAGCCAGCACAGGGCAAGCCTGGCCGCGAAGGCTGGAGTGAGCGGTGCATGCGGGCTTGTGGATCTCCGGAGCGTACGAGTACGCCACATCTGCTGTGCCATTGTCGTGCGCCCAATGGATTCAGTCTATGGGCAAGACATCCTCGGTAATACATCTGGAATACCAATAGTCAATACACCTTACATAGTTATTATCACAGGCTTCCGCCGAAAGCTGATCATATTCACCATTGATTGCATCCAACGTACATTGATTCCCTTCCGTTTCACAGGTGGCATCACATAGATTTCGCTGGGCACTGCACTCGGAAAGCGGGGTTCCCTGACTCACGCAGTTGTCAAAAATTGTTTTGCACGAAGTGCCACAGGCCAGCTTTTCCTCGAAACATTCCTGCAGGTGGTACTGGATCTTTTCCTGCACACTCATCAGGCAATAGTCACGTTCCGATTCGCAGAGCTCCTTGGCATTTTCACGACAGGCTACGGCTCTAGCTGATGCTACGGCTCTAGCTGATTGCGCCGCACTCTGCAGCGCCGAAATGTATAACGCCCAGGGGGCCTCATACTCCCGGGCAAGAGCTCCACAGGGAACTGCAACCCACAACGCGGCTGCACAAAAAGACATTCTCAGGAAAAACGATGAAAGGGACATGGGCTCTCCTGTTACCTACAAAATGTATATCTATAACAACCTGAATCGACCTTGCGGCGGGCGATCATAACATTCATCGTCTACTCCTGACGAACCGATACGAAAAGAAAGAAGCAAGGATCTGTTCACCTTTTTTTCCGAACATGCCGCATGGCAGGAATAGACATAGCTTAATGCAAAATATCGCGCCTCCAAAATATTATACAATCCTGAAAAACAGGAAGTCAAACAAAAGTTGCTGCCTGAGGCATAGGAAAAGGGGTGAAAGAAATTGTGAATGAAGAATAAAAGGGCAGGAGGCGGGACTCCCGACTGCGCCGGGGCATCAAGACCGGACCATCCCCTCTCCACCCGGGGGAGAGATGAAGCCAGGTAAAGGGGGCGTATTTTCCCATTGGTCCTTGCCGAGCACCGAAGAAGATGTCCGGAATCACTGGAATGCGCACCGGATCGGCTGAACCTTGACGGGCCCGCCACCAAATATGGTGGTTTTCATAACAAATAAGACGAAAAAGACAAAGTTTATCAGCTTACTTGTTCGAAAAAAATGGCGACAGGATTATTTATTCCTTTTACCGCACTCTGATGAATGCAAATTGCAAGTGCACCACGCGCCTCGTTTCCGGATGAACACTATTTAGCCGCTTGACGGCTTGCCCGACATCTTCTTCCTTCACCTTCTTCAAATTGATTCCCAGGGAAAATATCCCCCGAGATCCCTTCCCTCTTCCGCATCGCCCAAAATTTGGGCAGAATGGCATATTCTGGCCCGAAATTTGCAATATTTATATAATCAGAGTATTATTATTTAACCATAAAGCAAATTCCGGCAAAACATCATTTACAGGAGAAATGAGCAGGAGGAGGGGGAACCGGGAACAAACGGATAAAGCGGCAGGTTGATCAGGAACAGAAAAAAATCAAGCCACCCCGGCCATCTGTTTAAAAATGCTCTATTCCGCCTTCTCGTAACGAAATAAACAGAACTATCAAGGTAGTCAGTATGTCGGACACAAACAGCGGAAATCAGCTCCGCCTTGCCAACATTGAATTGAAAAGGCAGTCTGCTCTGCTGGAAGAAGCTCTGCGGGAAAAAGAAGAGACACTGAAGGCGCTGCAGGATTCGGAGAAGCGCTACCGGCGCCTGTTTGAATCAGCGCGGGACGGTATCCTGATTCTCGATGCCTTTACCGGCAAAGTGGTGGATGTCAATCCTTTCCTGACGCAACTGCTCGGTTACTCCTACGACGACTTCTGGGGTAAATATATCTGGGAAATCGGCACATTCAGAGACATTTCCTCTTCCAAGGAGGCTTTCAAGGATCTGCAAAAGAACGAATACATCCGCTACGAGGATTTGCCGCTGGAAACCGCTGACGGGCGGATCGTCGAGGTGGAGTTCGTCAGTAATGTGTACCTGGTGGACCACTCCAAGGTCATCCAATGCAACATCCGCGACATCACTGAACGCAAACACTCCGAGGCCCGGGCCAACGCCGAGCGCGAACGTCTTCTTTCGGCAATAGAGCAGACCGGGGAAATGATCGTCATCACCGATTCCGAAGGAATCATCCAGCATGTCAATCCCGCTTTTGAACAGGTCACGGGCTATACCCGCAAGGAAGTGATCGGCCGGAACCCCCGCATGCTGAAGAGCGGCAAACAGAGCCATGCCTTTTACAAAAAAATGTGGGAAACCATATCCGGCGGCAATACTTTTATCGGGCGCATGGTCAACAAGCGCAAGGACGGGACTTTCTTCACCGAAGATGCGACCATTTCCCCTGTTCGCGACGCTGCGGGGCGGATCGTCAACTATGTGGCGGTGAAACGCGACATAAGCGAGAACCTGCTGCTGGCAGCCCAGTTCCAGCAGATGCAGAAAATGGAATCCGTCGGCCGGCTGGCCGGCGGGGTGGCCCACGATTACAACAATATGCTCAGCGTCATCATCGGTTACACGGAAATGGCCATGGACAAGGCGAGCCCGCCTGATCCGCTGCATTCCGATCTCCAGGAAATTCTCAAGGCAGCCACGCGTTCCGCCGAAATAACCCGACAATTGCTGGCCTTTGCCCGTAAGCAGACGATCAGCCCCAAAGTGCTCGACGTGAACTCGACCGTGGAAGGCATGCTCAAGATGCTCCGGCGCCTCATCGGCGAGGACATTGATCTGTCCTGGCAGGCGACATCGAGCCTGCGGCCGGTCAACATGGATCCTACCCAGTTCGGCCAGATCCTGGCCAATCTGTGCGTCAATGCCCGGGACGCCATTGCCGGCGTGGGCAAAGTTACCATCGAGACCGGCATGGTGACCTTTGACGCCGAATATTGCGACGATCATGCCGGTTTTGTCCCCGGCGAGTTTGTTATGCTGGCGATCAGCGATGACGGCTGCGGCATGGACAGGGAAACCATCGACAATATTTTCGAACCGTTTTTCACCACCAAGGACGCGGCCCAGGGCACCGGCCTGGGGCTGGCGACGGTCTTCGGCATTGTCAAGCAGAACAACGGGTTCGTCAACGTCTACAGCGAACCAGGAAAAGGAACGACCTTTAAAATTTACCTGCCGAGCCATTTAGGCGAAGCTGAAGAAGCAAGGGCGGACATTGTTACCCAAGCCCCACAAGGACGGGGCGAAACAGTGCTCCTGGTGGAAGACGAACCGGCGATCATGGAGATGGCCAGGAGGATGCTGGAAAAATTGGGCTACCGGGTCGTGGCCACAGACAAGACCAGCGAGGCCATACACCTTGCCGGAAATAACACGGGGGGAATTCACCTGCTCATCACCGACGTGATCATGCCCGAAATGAACGGCCGCGATCTGGCGGACCAGCTGCACGGTGTTCACCCGGACATCAAAATCCTGTTCATGTCCGGCTACACTGCTGACGTGATCGCCCACAGGGGAGTGCTGGATGAAGGAGTCAATTTTATTCAAAAGCCTTTTTCCATGAGAGACCTGGGGATCAAGGTGCGCGAGGTGCTGGATGAGCAATAAAACAAGCATACTTTTGATTGAAGATAATGTCGGACAGAGAAGAACCCTTTTCGATATCCTGAAAGCCAGGGGATTTGAAATGTTGGTGGCGGAGAATGGAGCGGAAGGGTTCGCCCTGCTGAAGGAAAAGCCTGTCAACCTGATTCTTACCGACCTCGGATTGCCGGACATATCCGGGATTGATATCCTCAGGGAAGTCAAAACCATATACCCTGCCATCCAGGTCATCATCCTCACCGGCAGCGCCACCTTTGATTCGGCTGTTGAAGCGACAAACCTGGGGGCCTTCTCGTATCTGCTGAAGCCCTATGATATCGACCAGCTGCTCATGCACATCCAGCGGGCGATCGAGAAACAGCGCGTTGATGAAGAACTGCGCATATCCAAGCAGATGCTCGATGATGTAACCCAGGGGATTACCGAAAGCATCTTCCTTATCTCAATGGATTACAAGATACTATGGGCCAACAGGACGGCCATTGATCAGGCCGGTCTCACCATGGAGCAGATCGTCGGGAATTCCTGTTATGTTGTCATCCATGACCGGGAATCCGCCTGTGAACCTCCGGCCGAGCCATGCCCGCTCAGGGAATTCCTTGCAACCGGCAATTCCAGAACCGTTCAACGCAGACATGACAAGGATGGCAACGAGACGGTGGTCGAAGTGAATATCTATCCCGCCAGGGACAAGGCAGGTGATATCACCGGGTTTATTCATGTTTCCAGGGATATCACGGAACGCGACAGGCTTGAGAGAGAAATCGCGGATAAGGTCGTGCAACTGGAGGCTTCCCTTGCCAGGGTGAGGCAGCTTGAGGGGATTCTGCCGATCTGCACGTACTGCAAGAAAATACGTGATGACAAGGATACATGGCGCCAGATGGAGGAATTTATCTCCAGTCACTCGGAAGCGGACTTCAGCCATGGGATCTGCCCGGAATGCTTTAAAAAAGAAATTGGCGAAATTGATGAAGAATGATTTTTCATGGCACGACCATGCGGGCAGATGATGCGCGGTTCAAGGTGGAGTGGTGTGACAGGATTCCCCATTCACGTTGGTGCGTCAGGTTGAAACGGCAGGCATCATGACAACCGACAGGAATCGATCCTCCGATGCCGGACACATAAGGCTCAAGATCTTCGCCTTGGCGCTGTGTACGCTTGCCGCCGGTGCGCTGTTTGCCTGGTTGATGGGTGCCCGAACCGACCGCGAGCTGCGCGCCAATCTGCTCCAGCAGACGCGCTTGGTGTCACAGGCCATGGATGTCGAGCAAGTCAAAACCCTTACCGGCACCAAAGCCGACCTCGAATCACCGAACTATCTGCGGCTCAAGGAGCGGCTCGCCGCCGTCAACTCTGCCAACCCGCAAAGCAGGTTCGTCTACCTCGTGGGCCGCAGGGATGACGGAGCGGTCTTCTTCTTTGTGGATAGCGAACCAGTCGGTTCAGAGGACGAATCCCCCGCCGGGCAGATCTATGAGGAGGTATCACCAGAAATTCTACAGGCTTTCGACACCCAAACCGAAATAGTCGAAGGACCGGTCCGCGACCGATGGGGCGAGTGGGTTTCGGTCCTGGTTCCGCTGACCGACCCGAAAAACGGCAAGCTGGTCGCCCTGCTGGGTATGGATATCGACGCCCACTCATGGAAATGGGAAGTGGCCGCCAAAACCGGCCTGCCAGTGGGCTTGGTGCTGATGCTCATTGGATTGCTGGTCTCAATAATCATTTTGGCGCAGTCCCGTCGCCAGATTCTCGTCCAGAGAGAAAGGCTGCAGGAAAGCGAGGAGCGTTTCCGCAAATCTTTTCAGAACTCGGCCATCGGCATGGCGCTGGTAGGGATGGATGGAAGCTGGCTTAAAGTCAATGACGCGCTGTGCCGGACTGTCGGCTATTCGGAGCAGGAATTGCTGGGCAAGACCTTTCAGGACATCACCCATCCGGACGATCTGCAAACCGACGTGGATTATGTGGCACGACTGCTGGCAGGAGAAATTGACCACTACCAGATGGAAAAGCGCTATTTCCACAAGGACGGTCATGCCGTATGGATACGCCTGAGCGTTTCTCTGGTACGGGATGGGCAAGGCAACCCCGTCCATTTGGTTGCCCAGATAGAAGACATCACCAGGTCCAGGGAAATGGAACAGCGGCTGCAGGAAAGCGAAGAGCGTTTCCGCCATATCGCCGAGATAACAAGCGACTGTGTCTGGCAGACCGATGAACATGCCAATTACGTTTATATCAGTCCGAGGATCCGCGATACCCTGGGTTACGAACCGGAAGAAATGCTGGGTAAATCTCCCTTTGATTTCATGCCTGGGGAAGAAGGGGAGCGTGTTGCCGAACTTTTCAAAGATATCACCGGCAGGCAGGAAGCCTTTTCTTTCATAGAAAATACCAACATCCATAAAGATGGCCATACGGTTGTCCTCGAATCGAGCGGTGTGCCCATTGTCGGCAATGACGGGACCTTTCACGGTTATTTCGGGGCTGACCGGGACATCACCGAGCGCAAGAAGGCGGAAAAGGAACTGCGGGCCAGTTTACTCAAAAACGAGTTGCTGTTCGAGAGTTCGCGTGATGCCCTGGTAATAGCAGAGCCGCCATCGTGGAAATTTGTCCGGGCAAACCAGGCAGCTCTGCAATTGTTCGGCGCATCAAGCCTTGACGAATTCACCGCGCTCGGGCCATGGAACATTTCGCCGGAACGGCAACCGGACGGGCGTCTCTCCAGTGAGAAGATCTCGGAATTAATCATGACCACCATGCGCGAAGGCTCCTACCATTATGAATGGGAATTCCAGAGACTCAATGGCCGTCCGTTTGCCGCCGTTGTGCTGATGACCCGCATGGAGGTGGATGGAAAGGTGTTTTTCCTGGCCTCGGTGCGGGACATCAGCGAGCGCAAGAAGGCGGAAGAAGAAATCCGCAAGCTGAATGAAGGGCTGGAAGCCAGGGTGCAGGGACGGACGAGGCAATTGCTGAAGGCGCAGGACGAACTGCTGCGCAAGGAAAAACTGGCAATGCTGGGGCAGGTGGCCGGCACTGTCGGGCATGAGCTGCGCAACCCGCTGGGGGTGATGAGCAACGCGGTGTACTTTCTGCAAACCGTGCTTTCGGATGCGAATGAAACCACCAGGGAATATCTGGACATCATCAAGGACGAGATTGCGGTATCCGACCGAATCGTGGCCGAATTGCTGGATTCCGTGCGATCCAAACCCCCGCAGCCGGAAGCTGTGGTGTTGAGTGAAGTGATCGACCATACTCTGCACCAGCTGACCATACCGGACTCCGTGTCCGTCAGCCTGGATATCCCTGAGGCGCTTCCACCTCTCCGGGTGGATGCCATGCAAATCAGCCAGGTATTCCGCAATCTCATGGGCAATGGGATGGATGCCATGCCTGACGGCGGCGCGCTGGAAATCCGCGCAATCGAAAACAGGGCGGATGGAACCATTACCGTCAGCGTCCGCGACAGCGGCAGCGGCATGACGCCGGAGCAACAGGCCAAGCTGTTTGAGCCGCTGTTCACCACCAAATCGCACGGCATCGGCCTGGGGCTGGTGATCGTGAAGAACTTGACCGAGGCCAACGGCGGCACGATCAAAGTGCAGAGCGAAACGGGCAAGGGAACCGTGTTCACCGTCACGCTGCCTGGCATCACTTCACCCCCAGAGGATGCGTAAATGCGTTTCGCCAGCAAAATAGGGTTGAGTACGGCTGCCGCGGCGCTGATCATCGGGCCGCTGCTCGGCGCGGCTTTGTTCTTCAAGGTGCGTTCCGTATTGCAGGAGCACATCACCCAGGATCAGGTGCAAAGCGCCTCCAGTGTCATGCGCGAAATCGATACCGCCATGTACCGCGCTTATCTTGACGTGAGCATGATCGCGGCGGATGAACTGCTGCGGGAAGCAGTGGAGCACCCGCAAAATCCGGTGCAGGAGCAACTAGAGGAGGAAATGGAAGAACGGGAGCGTGTGACCGGGCCATGGAAGGTCTTGATGGTGTTCGATCAGGCTGGTCGTGCGCTGCTTGGCCCCAAGCCCATGGGCAGTGCCAAGCATATCTCCGCTTATCCGGCCAGTAAAATCGGCTTTGATCAAGCCATGAAGGGTGAAATCTACTATTCAGGGCAGCTTCTCTGCCCGAAAACCAACGAGCCGATCGTGATTTTTGCGTCGCCTGTTTACGCCGGCAAAAATAAAGATAAGGTAGTGGGAGTAGTGGTTGCCCACTACACCTGGAGCGCCGTGCAAAACATTCTCGATTATGTCGACCCTTCCGCGAAAGTACATCTGCTTAATCAGGAACGCGAGGTTATCGGCAGCCGCAGTAATGATGCGCATCCTTTGCTGCGCATCCCGCCACTTGCGCAACCGGACATGCAAAACGGGCGGGCAGCCTATGGGGTTACTGCCAGTTCCTCCCACGACGAAGGCAAAGTGCTGGCAGTGGAGCTGCGGCAAAGCGGTATGAAGGATTACCTTGGCAGCGGTTGGATTTTACTGATGGAACAGCCGCTCGATGTTATTTTTGCGCCTATCTCTGAAATAGCGCGGAATATGGCGTTAATCGTGTTTGTCATCCTGCTGCTGCAGGCTGCGATGCTGGTGGTGTTGGGCCGATTCTTTTTACGACCGCTGGGAGCGCTGGTCAAGGGCGTGCGACAGGTGGAGCAGGGACGCTTCGACCAGAAGGTGATTGTGCGGAGCAAGGACGAATTCCGCGAGCTGGCGGACACCTTCAACGCCATGATCGACAAATTGCGGGATACGCAGGTTGAACTGGTGCGCAGGGAAAAACTGGCGGTATTGGGGCAGGTGGCGGGCAGCGTAGGGCATGAGCTGCGCAACCCGCTGGGGGTGATGAGCAATGCGGTGTATTTTCTCCAAACCGTGCTGTCGGATACGGATGAAACCACCAGGGAATATCTGAACATCATCAAGGACGAGATCGCGATATCCAATCGCATCGTGTCCGACCTGCTGGATTCCGTGCGTTCCAAACCGCCGCAACCGGAAGCTGTGGGGGTGCGGGAAGTGATAGAGCGGAGTATGCGCCAGCTGCCGTTACCGGATTCCGTGTCCGTCATGCTGGAAATCCCCGAGGCGCTTCCGCCTCTCCGGGTGGATGCCATGCAAATCAGCCAGGTGTTCAGCAACCTCATCAGCAATGGGGTGGAAGCCATGCCTGGCGGCGGTGTGCTGGAAATCCGCGCAATGGAAAACAGGCAGGATGGAACCATTACCGTCAGCGTCCGCGACAACGGCAGCGGCATGACGCCGGAGCATCTGGCCAGGCTGTTCGAGCCGCTGTTCACCACCAAGGCGCGGGGCATCGGTTTGGGGCTGGTGGTGGTGAAGAACCTGACCGAGGCCAATGGCGGCACGGTAAACGTGGAGAGCGAGGCGGGCAGAGGAACCGTGTTTACCGTCACGCTGCCAGGCAACAGTTCAACTCCAGGAGCGGCTTAATGGAAATAAACAACCAGCCATTGCGGGAGCAGCCGGAGTTCAAGGGATCCCATTGGCGTTCCCCTGTTCGATTATTTTTTATCGTGGCGATTTCCATCATGGTTGCCGAAATAGCCATCATGTTCCTCTTAGAGCTGCTGCCGCAGGCACCGCCGCTGATAAAAAGTATATTGGATGGCGTACTGCTGACGGTTTTGCTTTTTCCCGTTCTTTTTTTTCTAGTGTTCAAACCCTTGCAAATACGCACGGCCGAGCTGCAACAGGCAGGAGAATTCCCTGGAAAACGGAACGGAGAACAGGAAGGAAGAATAAAGGCCCAGGATCCCTTTTCCCGCTCTCCGGCGTTGAATTTGTTCATTGTGGCGATTTCGATCATGGTTGCCGAAATAACCATCATGTTCCTGTTTGAGCTGCTGCCGCCGTTGCCGTCACACGCAGGACATGTGGCCGATGGACTTTTACTTGCCGTTCTGATTTCTCCGGTTTTGTATTTGTTTTTGCTGCACCCTCTGAGATCGCATATCTCAGCGCTTGACCAGGCGGAAAAATCGCTCAGGCAGCAACATGAAGAACTCAAGGAAAAAAACCGGCAGCTGCTGGCGGCGCAGGATGAACTGGTCCGCAGGGAAAAGCTGGCGCTCCTCGGCCGGGTGGCGGACACGATGGGGCACGAACTGCGCAACCCGCTGGGCGTGATGAACAATGCCGTGTACTTCCTCCAGGCCGTTCTGTCGGAGGCGGACGAGACCACCAGGGAATATCTCGGCATCATCAAGGAGGAGATCGCGGATGCCGAACGCATCATATCCGACCTGCAGGATGCGGTGCGCACCAAACCACCGCGCCCCGATGAAATCGATATGGCTGAGGTGATCGGCCAGACACTGCGCAAATACGACATTCCGGCTTCGATCACTGTCAAGCTGGACATCCCGAAAACGCTCTCCGCCTTACGCGCCGACCCGGTGCACATGCATCAGGTGTTCCGGAACCTGATCAGCAACGCGGTGGAAGCCATGCCTGAAGGCGGCACGCTGGATATCCGCGCCGACGAAACGCGGCACGCGCTGCGCATCAGCATCAGGGACAGCGGCGCCGGCATGACGCCGGAACAGCAGACCAGGCTGTTCGAGCCGCTGTTCACCACCAAGGCGCGCCACATCGGTCTGGGGCTGGCGGTAGTGAAGAATCTGACCCGGGCCAACAGCGGCAGCGTGGAGGCGGAAAGCGTGCCGGGCAGGGGCAGCACATTCACCGTTGTGCTGCCGAGCGGCAGCGATGTGCTTGAAATATAGGCGCGGACCATGCCGGATAACATCCGGGGATGGCCCGCGCCTGCAAATAGAGTTCTGATGAACGGCAACAGGAGGAGCCAATGAAAATTCTGGTGGTGGACGACGACCGTCGTATCGTCAAGACAACCTGCGACATCCTGAAAATCAAGGGACATGAGCCCATTGCCGCCTACTCGGGCGAGGAAGGCGTGGAAAAGGCCGGGAGCAATCCGCCGGACTGTGTGCTCATGGACATAAAAATGACCGGCATCAACGGCGTCGAGGCGATGAAACAGATGCAGCAAATCATCCCCGGTTTGCCCGTCGTCCTGGTCAGCGCTTACACGACCGATGAGATCATGGAAGAGGCGAAAGGCGCCGGGGCGTATGCCGTGCTGAACAAGCCACTCAACTTTCCGATGGTCCTTTCCTTTCTTTCCCTGCTGAAGAAGGAGGAAAGCATTCTGGTCGTGGACGATGATCCCAAATTCAGCAGGACCCTGAAGGATATTCTGACCCTGCGAGGTTTCAGTGTTCAAACCGAAAGTGAACCACGGAAAGTGCTGGACCATCTGGAGAAGGACTACAAGCTTGCCGTCGTCCTCGATCTCAAGCTGGGAGGGGTGAATGGCGTGGACGTGCTGAAGGATATCCACGCAAAATATCCGGCCAAGCCGGTGGTGCTGATGACCGGCTACCGCCAGGAAATGGGAAATTCGATTGAGCAGGGCCGCCAGATCGGCGCCTATACCTGTTTGTACAAGCCGTTTGAAACGGATGACCTGTTCCGGGTGCTCGAGGAAATCCGCATCGGGAAATTACAGAATGTGCTGGCTACGGCATGATGGATTATTGGCGATGAAACAGAAAATAAAAATCCTGATCGTTGACGACGACCTCAACCTCAGGAAGACGCTTGCCGACATCCTGAGGATCAAGGGCTATGAACCGTTTGTCGCTGGACGCGGCGCGGAGGCTATTGCCGCGGCGGAGCATGAAAAATTCAGCCTGGCCCTGATCGACCTGATGCTGCCGGATATGCCCGGCCTGGATGTAATGGCCCGTATCAAGGAGATCTCGCCCCTGACCGAAACGATCATCCTGACCGGGAACGCTTCACTGGACAGCGCCATTGAGGCCACCGGACAGGGCGCGTTTTCCTACCTGCTCAAACCCTACCAGATGGATGATTTGCTGCTGAATATCCGGCATGGCGTCGAGCGCCAGCAGGCGCAGGAGGAGATACGCCGCCTGGCATCGTTCCCCCGTTTGACCCCGATCCCGGAGATCGAGGTCAATTCCTCGGGCGAGGTGACCTATGCCAACCCGGCAGCCGAAAAACTCTTTCCGGACCTGAACACGACATTTCTTAACTCAAGGGCATGGTCCCACCCGTTTTTAAACGGGTTGTCGGAATTTAACGAACTTTGGCAAGGCGAGAAGCAAACAGATATGATCAGCGAAGTCAAGATTGGAACCGAAAGCGGGGAGGCAACCTATGAGCTCCATACCCACTACATTCAGGAACTCGATCTCATCCGTGTCTATGCCCTGGATATTACCGATCGCAAGATGGCTGAAGAGCAAATCCACCTGCTCGCCACCACCGACAGTCTCACCGGCATCGCCAACCGCCGGGAGTTCACCGCAATGCTGGAGAGAGAAGTGGCCCGCGTAAAAAGATATGGCACACCCCTGTCGCTGGTGATGTTCGACCTCGACTACTTCAAACGGGTGAACGACACCTTTGGCCACGATGTGGGCGATTCAGTGCTCCTGGCTGTCACCGGGCTGGTGAAAAAAAGCATCCGCACCGCTGATGCCGTGGCGCGCTGGGGCGGCGAGGAGTTTATGGTGTTGATGCCGGAATCGAACATACAGGCCGCTGAAAAAGCGTCTGAAAAACTGCGGCTGGCCATCGCCGGGCATCAATTCGATACGGCCGGCAAGCTGACAGCCAGTTTCGGGGTCGCCGCGTTCGAGCCGCATGATGATGTGAATTCGCTGTTGAAAAGGGCCGATGACGCCCTCTACCGGGCGAAAGACAAGGGAAGAAACCGCGTCGAGACATTGACCGGGGAGATGACCGGCGATTAAAGCCGATTCCACTGCCATGGATATTTATTGCGGCGCACTCACCGAGCCGTCGTAGAACACTTCGCACTCTCCGTCGGTGACGAGGTCCTTTGCCTTCATGAACACCTCACTAACCGGCCCGGTGAGGGTCTTGAGTATACTGGGATTCTCCACCACGGGTTCACGGAAGGCGCCATGCATTGTCTGCGTCACTTTCGGGCAGCCCCTGGCGTCGATCACCGCCACGACCAGATCATCGAAGCGCTCATTAACGAAATCGAGCCTCCCCCGAAGAGCGATCCGGTTCTCGTCCGTTGCCATGGCCGCATCCTGCGCCTGTGCCATGCCCCGCTCAACCTTCCAGTCGGAGACGAGTTCGCGGATTTCGGTGCTGCCACCCTCCCCTTGGAAAAGGCTCGCAAAGTTGTATCCCTTGGTGAGTGCCAGGCCCACAGGCCCGGCAAAGAAAAAGGCGCCCACATCCACGAGGTTGAAGTTCTGACTGGACTCATACCGGTTTAACTCTTCATCGAGGTTCCGGCCGATGAGCGTAAGATTTTCACCCTGCAGGGCGCCCTGCCCTTTCATGGACCGCTTTACCTCGTTCACTGTCTTTCCCCGCATTGACAGGTCCATGGAAAAATCCATCGTCCCTTCAACGACCTGCTGCGGCGACAGTCTTTTAATGAACTCCTCGATGCGGAACTGCGGCAGCGAGTAACGGAGGTGATAAAGGGGTTCAGCGCCTGAAAAATCCGCCCGGATGCTCCCCGACCCCTGCGCGCCGAAAATACGCATCGTGACCGGCTTGAAGTCGAAGATCCCGTTCTTTCCCTCGGCGTCAATCTTCAGGTCGGACGCGGCAAAGTCGTCAATCCGAATCTCTCCGCAGGTCAGGGCTCCGGTGAATGACAGGTTCTTCAGAGAGAAGGGGGCATTTCCGCGCGAAAAACGCAGACCGCGCAGAAAAAGATCGCAATTTCCGGCCTCATACTCCTGCCCGGATTGCTTATCCGAGTAGAAAAAAGTTGCATCCGAGAGGGAAATCTTCGCGACCTTCAGGTCGGATGAGGCGGCTCCGGCCGCGTCCGGCTTCTCGAAGTTGAAATTGCCTTCCCGGTCGCGTTCGACAGAGATCATGGAGTGTTTCAGCGCGATACTCCTGATCCTGACTTCCCTTCGGAGCAGAGGAATGAGAGCGATCTCCAACCTGGCCTCTTTGACCGAGGCAACCACAACACCACGGTCACGAATGTGCACATCCCCCAGGGTGACATGCACACCCGGGAAGAAGCCGGTCTTCAGTCGTCCGTCAACGCTGACTTCCATATTCGAAATTTTCGAGGCCGTCTCTTCGAAGCGGGACCTGTAGGCATCGGTATCAACAAAAAGGTACAGGGACGCAGCAACAAGGACGTTGAGCGCAACAAACCCGCCGACCCCAAAAAGGATAATTTTACGAAATCGTGACATGTGGTAAGTATAGCCAATCCGCGAGAATAGTGAAACAATGAATCATGGTCAAACAGGCTCTTGCGGCATGCAGACAGGCATTAAAAATTTGGACTTCCCGCGCACCATGATTATCGTGACAAGCAAACCAAAAAAATCATAACCCCTCACACGGCTTGCAACTCAATGACATGATTACCCGGAAAAATTGTAAATGATCACAGATGAAGGTGATACCATGAGCACAAAGTCTGACATCCCTCCCCCGCCCGGGGAAAAGATTTCGACCGGCATCTACTCTTTTATGGATACGGTTGCCGGTGAGGCCGAGGAATATGCTGCCAATCACACCTCGCCCATGTCTTCCCTGCTCGAAGAGATTGAACGGTTCACCCTGAACAATACGCCCTACCCCAGCATGCTCACCGGCCGGGTCCAGGGCCGGTTCCTGCAACTGGTTGTTCAGTTGTCAGGGGCCCGGGACATCGTTGATGTCGGCACCTTTACCGGCTACTCCGCCCTTGCCATGGCCGAAGCGCTCCCTCCCGGAGGCAGGATTCTCACCATCGAACACAACCCCGAGCATGCCGGGATCGCCCAGGATTTCTTCGACCGCAGCGCCGGCAGGGACAAGATCACCCTTTGCCGGGGCGAGGCCCTGGAAATTCTCAAGACCCTGCCGGACGGGCAGACCGATCTTGTCTTTATCGATGCCGACAAACAAAACTATATTGCATATTATGAAGAATCCATGCGGATTGTGCGAGACGGCGGATTGATCCTCGCCGACAACGCCCTGTGGTACGGCAGAATATTCGATCCGCAGGACGATGAAAGCCGGGCAATTGCCGACTTTAATGAAAGGGTGAACACAGACGACCGGTCGGAGAAGCTGTTCCTGACCATTCGCGACGGCATTTATCTCATCAGGAAAACAGCTGTTCCGGATAAATGAGGCTGAGCAGGCCGCATTTTTTTATCCTGAATCCGTGACGGCTTCCGGGAGTCTTCTTTTGTAATTTCTTGTATTGTCGTTTTTATCATGATTCATATGTGTTTTGCGTACTTCACCCCACCGCCCTGCGGGGCGCACGAGAACGGCACAGCTGCTGTGTTGGCAACACGTTGATATCGCACCAGGATAATCAACATTGTTGCCGCCTTGTTTATGCCCTTCTCTTCAGGGTGCATCTGTACCGTTCTCACACGCTCACGTATTCAGGTTTATGATTACCGCTGAAACGTATCAAGCCTTGGGAAAATGAAAAAGGAGGATCTCATTATATTTATCCTCGGACTTCTGCTGCTGATGGGCATGCTGTTGACAATATTCTTTGGCGGTGAAAAAAGCATGCACGGTGTCGGCAGTCTTCACGATATTCTTCCAGGGAATTCTCCGGGTATCATATCATGCAATTACATACCCTTTGACGAGGTACCATCAACCGGCGCATGACTCGGAAGAGGAAAACGCCGGCTTCCTTATTTTTCCACGCAATCGTAAAAAAAATCATTTCATTCTTTTTTCAGGTCGATATGGGGGGCGACATGACCCGATGTCGGGTATCCAAAGCAGTTTTCCGGCTTTATTCTGTAGGTAAAGAGAAAATTTATCAACCTTTACAAAGGAGCAAGGCCATGACGAAATTAACTGCATTTGTTTTAGGATTTTTTATGGTACTGGCAAGCGTGAGCATTGCACAAGCGCGCCACAATTATGGACCTGGAGGATTGCTGATTGGAGGAGTCGGCGGCGCGGCCATAGGCCACGTCATTACCGGAACCCCGGAAGGAGTGATTGTCGGTTCTTTTGTCGGCGGCACCATCGGCATGCTCATTGATGCCCGAAAAGAGCGGGGCCGTGTAGTGGTCATACAAGACCGCCCCCGCCATTACCGGCAGTGGCCCGACCGTTCGTATAGAGGAAGCTGGTCCCATAGAGGCGACAGGCACTATTATGAAAAACGTGGGCATAACAAACGCTGGGATCGCCGCGGAGACCGCTGGGATAATCACCGGGACAGCTATAGAGGCCGTCATCTGCGCTAATGAAGAAAAAGTGTACTACCTGATAACGATCATGCCGCACCGCCGGGATTTTTACGATACGCGGCGCTGGGGGAGCCGTCAACGTAGATGCCTTCCAGGTAGGAGAGTTTTCTTGGCAGCTGCTGCGCGGTGCCCCTGGCAATCAGGAATGTTGCTTTCCGGCCGACAGTAAGCCGGCCCAGCTTTTCCATGCCGAAAAATCGGGCGCCGATTTCCGATGCGCACCGGATGGTTTCCGCCAGCGGGCAGCCGGCCTTGATGAACAATTTCATTTCCTCGACCATTGATTCGCCATGGAGTATGCCGACACTGCCGGCGCCGGTTCCCACAGCAGTTGTCACCCCCAATGCCTGGGCAAGCCGCAGTTGGGCGAGCTGTTCGGCGAGCATCTTTTTCCAGAAGGTTTCCGCGCCGGGGACCGGCTTGCCCGGCGCCACATAGCGCTGAGAGAAACGACAGCACACGTCCCCGCCGGTGCCCGCGCCGTCCAGACCATTTTTGGCCCGCACTACGCTTGGAATCCACAGCACACCCTTTTCCTCCATTTTTCTCAGATTGTCCTCGCCCATGCCGTATCCCTGTTCAATGGCATCGCATCCCGCCGCAAGCGCGTCGGCTACCTGCTGCGGGCCATTGGCCGCTACAACCGCTTTTTTCCCGCCTCTGAGCTGAAGGATGCGGCACAGGTCTTCATGGCTGAGCCGGGGATTTGGGGGTTCCTCGTCTTCGATATTGCCGGAATAATCGATCCTGAGAAAATCGCTGCCCGATGTTCGAATGTCAATGATGTTTTTTTGTTTATAAGGTTCCATCAGGCCGGGTAGAGCATTGCTGTCGGCCACTCCCAGCACACCGTGCGCATGGCAGTAGCGGATATGCCGCTCAACCATGGCGGCCTTTTCCCCGGAGGTGGTTTTTTCGGAGGACAGCCGTACCCTGCTGTCCACGGACGGAGACCGCGACAGGGAGACGCTGCAGTCAACCAGGGCCGGCACAATGGTACAGTGGGAGAAGTCGTCGACTGCCGCCCGGTCATTGCCGGGAAGGTCTGATGCAGAGCCGATGGCGGTGATAATGGTGTCTTCCACGGCCAGAAAGATATTTCTGCGCGCATCGGCGCCGCTGCCGTCGATAAAGCTTCCCGCCACTATGAATCGTGTCTGGCTCATGAATATGCTGTTTTCCTGTATATGCGGCCGTGTTTCCGAGGTAAGGGGTGGATTTATTTATTCTTCATGCCGGGCAGAATGCCTCCATTCCGATCTTTTTGTCCGCAGAGGGAAAGGAGAAAACAGCCTTATTTTTGCCGGCGGCTGGAATAATAGGCGTCCAGGGCTTTTTTGTAACGTCCCGTCAGCGGCCGTATCTGTTTTGGCGGTACCGGTCCGACCGTTTTCCACTCCTGCTCGATCCGCTTGACCTCCTCATCGATATCCTTTTTTTCATCCCGGCGACCGGCCAGCATGAAATTATCTTCCATGGCCAGTTTCAGCTCTTCGGCAAGCGACAGGGCCTTGCCTTGTTCCCGGTCTCCCGTTTTGTATGAGAGGTTAAGGATATTTTCCAGGCGCAGGCAGAGGCTTTCTTTTTTCTTCTGATTCTCCAGCTGCTCGGTTTTCAGATCAATGAAATATTGGCGACGTCCCTCAAAGAAGGCATCGCAGAGCGCCTTGAAACGGCCATCCAGCTCTTTGTTGATCCCGCGGGGGGCCGGACCTGTCTCAAACCATTCTTTCTGCAACTCCTGCAGCTGCGCGGACGTCTCCCTGTCTTTACCCCGGCCGGCCAGATCCTCCGCCCCGGCCAGGATTTCTTCCTTGCGGCCCTGGTTTAACCGCCGCTGCTCTTCTTCCTTTACATACTGCTCCTGTCTGGCCGCAAAGAACTGATCACATGGCGCCCGGAAGCGCTGCCAGACAGCTTCGCTCCGGTCGGGCGGCACAGGCCCTGTTTCCTTCCACTGCTGCTGCAATTCGGCCAGACGGGCGGCAATTTCCTGCTGATCGTCTGCCGCGGCTGCCTGGGCTGCAAGCTTTTCCGCCATAGCGCAGAGTTCTTCCTTGCGCTGCAGATTCTGCAGCTCTTCTGCTGCAAGCCATTGGAAATAAGCGTCACCTGCCGCCCTGAAACGCTTCCAGACCGCATCTGACTGCTGCCGGGGAACCGGGCCGATCTTCTTCCACGCGGACTGGAGGCGTTTGAATTCCCCGGGATATTCAATCCGGGGCGCTGCCGCCAACTGCTCCGCTTCTTCGCAAAGCTTTTCCTTTGCCGCAAGGTTCTGCTGCCGTTCCTCATCAAGGCGCTGGTAGTGCACCTGGCGGCGGGCAAAAAAATGATCGCAGGCCTGACGAAACTGCTGATAGAGTTTCTGTTCTTCGCGCCGCGATCCATGGGGGAGAGTTTTCCATTCCTCCTGGAATCCCTTGATGGCCCGGGCGGTATTCCGCCAGTCATCGGATTCCGCCAGTTCGGCGGCCAGAACACAGATCTCCCGGCGGCGGTTCATGGCTTCCACCCTGCGGGTTTTCTGTTCCTCAAGGTAGGGACCGGCCCGTTCGAAGTTACGGTTGCAGGCGCTTTGGAATTCATCCCATAATCTCTGGGATTCTTTGTGGGGAACCGGGCCGATTTCTTTCCATTCAGCCTGGGACTGCTTGATCACGTTGACCACGGTTTCCAGGTTTTCCTCAAGATCAAGCGCAACAACCCTTTCGGTCAATTTCTCCTTAAGGGTAAAATTGGCCCAGAGTTCCCAGTCTTTTTCGTGCTCAAGGGTTTTGAGTTTTTCGGTCAGTTCGGCAGCGATTTTCTCGAAACGCTGCTCAAGTTCTTTCCCTTGGGCATCGTCCAGTTTCGCCAGCTGCTGCCAGGCCTGGGTCAGCGTTTGCAGCCGTCTTTCCAGATGGCGGGGATTTTCGGCCCCGGCCAGATCCTCCAGCTTCTCACAGATTTTCTGCCGCCTGGACAGGTTCCGGGTGCGAACTGCTGTCTCAGCCCGGTTCAGTTCCAGGGAGGTGTCGGACACCAGTTTGTCGAGGAAGGTCCGGCTGAAGAATTTGAACGCCGCCGGTTTCAGGTCCTTTTCTGCCGCCGCCAGCCGGGCCGCGGCTTTTTTCAGATCGTGGTTCGCAATCAGTTCCCGAATCCCGGAGAATTGCTTTTCAATGGCCTCGACACGCCTTTTTTCAAGGTCGATCTGTTCCCGGTTGGCGTCAAAAGCGCGGCAGGCATCCACAAACCGTTTGGCAGTGGCTGCATCGGGCGCCATCCCGCCCCCGGCATCGTTAACCAGCGCTGCCCAGTCGGCCGCGGCCTGCTTCTTGACCGCTTCGGCATCATTTTCCGTGGAACAGGACAGCCGCTCAATGGTGGCGCATATTTCTTCCAGCCGGGCCTGGAACCGCTGGAATCCGGCTGCCTGTTCAGCCTTGCGCTGATCCACTATTTTTTTATATCCGGCATCGAAATCATTGCATATCCGGTTGAAATCCCCGTGGGCCGGATGGTTGTTTTCACTGTCCAGCTCCTGCCATTCCTGTTTGATGGATTCCAGTCTGAGCGCCGCTCCATCCATGTCCGGACTGTCGTTGAGTCGGGCGGCCTCCGCCATAAGGGCGTTTAATTTGCGGGCAACGATTTCCTGGTCGCTGACCGGATTGTGCTGCTTTACCATTGCAGCAATCTTGTCCGCTGCCAGCCGCCGGGAGGTTTTGCTGGCCGCGTTTTCGCCGAGGTCAGCCAAGAGAGATTCATCAATAATTTTCTCCAACGCCGCCATGGCCGGTTTTTTCCCGCAGTTCTGCTTGACGATTTCGGCCAGCAGAAATTGATCGTCTATCCTGTTGACGGCGGCCAGGCGAACATCCGGCTGCTCCCCATGGACGGCAAGTTCTGCCAGCAGGTCCGGGGAGGTGATCTGCTCCAGGTCTTCCCGCCACTCCTCAGCGGCCCGGCAGCCGGCTATCCGGTCGTAGAGCAGGGTTTCTTTCCGGGCGGCGATAACCGGAAGGTCTTCGGGGCCTGCGTCTTCCGCCAGCCGGGAAAGCGTTGCCAGATCGGCCAGCCGGTTGATGGCGGCCAGACGCACCGCCCGGTCAGGATCTGTTCGGCCCAGCTCGGCAAGAAGCTCGGTTTCCCGGGGATCGATGGTTTCGATGGATGCCAACCGCACCGCCGGATCCTTGTGGCGCCATTTCGGTTTTCTGAAATCAAATAAACCCATTTCTAAAACATGCCTTATTCATCAGAATATTTCATGGAAAATTTCCAGGGAGTCCGGGGTCAGCCCGTTTAAAAAGCATTTTTCAGGTCACACTCTCCTGGCCCAACAGATATCTCCTGCCTTCATGCGGTGAAAACAGCGTAAACAGCAGTCACCAGAATGATGACCGCTACCCGGGAAACCTGGCTGATCACGATAAGTTCGACGGCCAGTTTTGGTTTGAAAATCCCGACGTAGTAGGGAAACTGGTGCCGGAGAGCCCGTACCGGGGTGGCCAGCACATTCCCGACCATAAGCGCCAGGACCACATCCCGGTAACTAATGCTGGTAGCATCCAGCAGGGCCCCCGCCGCTGCCAGACCGGCGGTAAATTCAGCGCCTACATGCAGCGCCACGATCCCGAGCGTCTGCGGGTTGAGCCAGGACAGAAATGATACATGGTCAGCAAGAAAATTCCGGGCATGATCAAACAGACCAAACCGGTTGAGAAAGAAAAACAGGACATAGGCGGGAACGGTGAATATCATTATATTTCCGATCCGCTTTTGAAAACGGGTCCAGCTTTTGGCCAGGGCCAGCCTCCAGGTCACGGGCTCATGCTCTCCTCCTGATTGCTCCTCCCGCGACGCGGGCAATGGGGGTTTGAACAGAAAATGACCGGCCAGCACAACCAGGCCGGTCTGCAGAACTGCAGCGGTCAAAGTCAATCCCACATAGATGACGGCGGCTCCTTTGATCAGCGGCGCGGTCAGAAAAAACACCGTGGGCAGATGGAGAAAAAAACGCGGCAGGCTGTTGAAAAGGTTGGCCAGGACCAGTTCCAGCTTGGACATTTTACCCTGGTCGTACGCCTCGGCCAGCATGGTATTGGCAGCCACGCCGGAAAAAAAGGCCATGGAGAATCCGGCGCCGCTGAGGGGTGAAAGTCTGCCCAGTCTGGTGAGAGGCCTGGCAACTCGCGCAACCTGGCGCGTCCAGTTCAGGGCCTCGATAAAGTTGCCCACCATCACGCCCAGGGAAATAAAGAACATCAGGCGGAGCAGCGGCCAGAGCAGACCGTCCCATAAAACCAAAATTGTCAGATTTCCGTCGATCACGCTCTTTTTTCCGGCCATTCCCCGGCAAAGGCGACTAATGCGCAGTTACATGCAGACAATAACCGCCTCGCCATGTTGAGACCTTACAGGAAATTTTGAATTTTGAAAAAAACGGGAAAAAGGGCTGATCAGGCCGGTGAACGATGATGGCGGGAACCCAGAGGCTGAAGGCATAGATCCCGATGACAGGCGCTGCCATGCGTTGCGGTTTCATACAAAAATGAAGACCTCCCGCCAGCCCCGGTCAGCCTGGAACAGCAATCACTCTGTCAGTATGAAAAAGTCAGACCGAGACCGACTCCGTAAACAAAGCGGCCACTCTCATAGATGTCCCTCACATCAACTACATCGTTGATGTGAAACTGATATTCCAGCAGCCCATAGAGGAAGGTTGTCTGATTCATGAAATATTTAATACCGATTTCCGATCCGGCAACAAAGCGGTCATCTTCCTCCGCGTCCTGGATATAGCCCATTGACAGCCCTACCAGAGGGACCCATGCGTCAGAACCGAAATAATAATTCGCAATCACCCTGGGGGAATCATTCCAGTCACGGCCATCCGGAATATTTATAAACGATCCGTCCTGCCTGACAACCTTTTCCAGGTTGAGAAACCGCTCGATACTCCAAGAAGATGCGAGCCCGGTACGGTCCAATTTCCCATTATTCAATCCGGTCCCGATAACAGTAAATTTCCGCTCACCAGGTTGAAAGCCTGATCCTGTTTGCGCAGCCGAAATCAGGGGAGTCAGCACCATTATAGCCGCAGCGACATATATTCCACTTTTCGACAACATGATTCTCACCCACGCCAAATGGATTAAGTAACTTTTCACAAAACAGAAACCTCTAAAGGAGTAATGCAAAAACGATACCAAAATTAATATTATTTGTGGCCGTTTCTACTCATGTCCACGAAAATTTCCCGCTGCCATTTATCCCCAGACTGTTGACATGACACTAGTAGTTTCCCTCAAAAGCACAATAACCATACCAATACTCTATGCACTTTCCGTAGTTGCCGCCACATGCTTCTGCCGAAAGCTGCTCATAAGTGCCATTTACTGCATCCAGCCGGCACCGATGACCTTCATCCACACACTTTATATTACTGCATATTTCCCTCTGGTCACTGCATGTGGATTGCGGAGTTCCCGTGGCCGCGCAATCAGCAAAATCAGTGCTGCACGAAATATTACAGGCCCACTTTTCCTCCAAACATCTTCGCAGGTGGTACTGAACCTTCTCCTGCACACTCATCAGGCAATAGTCCCGTTCCAACTCACAGAGTTTTGTTGCATTATCAAGACAGGTGTTGATTTCTGCCGTATCCGCATCAGCCTGCAACACTGAAGCGTATGTCGGCCCGGGGTTGTCACCCCCACTGGCAGAATCAACGCAAATAGATGAAATAACGGACAAAAAAGCTACACAAAACCACATCCGCATCGAATGCAAAAAAAGAAGCATACGTCCTCCGGTTGCCTCGCAAAGTATTTGTATCTTTGCTTCTATTGTATCATTTTGCCAAGGCATTCCCAAGAGTGACGCCTCTTTTTTGCGACAGTTGTAATTTTTTTCTTACAGAGAAAATGAGAGCACAGGACAATGTCGAATGCTTGGTCTTCAAAGGGCAGAGCCGGTAGACAACCGGGGCGGTATCTCCCTTCCTTTTTTCCACCTGAAAAATCCGCCAAGAACTTTTCCATGGTTTCCAGCCTTAGCTTGCCCAAGGCATCCGGTGGCGGGATCCTTGTCCAGACATAATCGTCGAGATTCTGGTCAAGTTGTTCCATTACCGTTGGATATACCGCATCGATCCGATCTCGAATCTCTTCGGCGTTGAACTGGTAGACGGGATCGACCAAAAACACCGTCCGCCCCGCAGCTCGCATTTCCGCATTGAATCCGGCCGGGCCGTCCGCACAGCTCAGGATGCGGGAGGCTAGATCCTGTGCCGACAGATCAAACATGGCAATATATTCATCCATGGATCTGCCCCATAGAATTACCTGATCAAGGGTGAATGGCACGGTATTTCCGGTCCTCGTCTAAATGGTTATCATGCCTTGCAGGTAGATGACCGCCTTGCCTGAGATCGTCACCCGGCGGCCGCGATCCTTGCAAAACAATTCGCCGCCCCGGGCCGAAACTTGTCGGGCGTGAAAGGTGCTTTTCCCCAGTTTGCTTTTCCAGTAAGGAATCAGAGCGCAGTGGGCCGAGCCGGTGACCGGATCTTCGTCGATCCCGAATTTGGGGGCAAAAAACCGGGAGACAAAATCGACCCGGTCGCCCTTGGCGGTGACAATGACGCCGCGTTTATCGAGATTGGAGAGCCTTTGCAGGTCGGGTCGTAACGCCGAAATTTCCGCCTCGCTTCCAAACACCGCCAGATAATCTTCAGCCTGCAAGACCTCCATAGGTTCGACCTCCAGTCCGGCAACCAGATCAGCCGGTGGCGCACATCCCTTTGGCGGTTGGGACGGGAAATCCATTTTCAGCAGATCGCCTTCCCGAAATACTGTAAGGTTGCCGCTTCTGGGAGAGAAAAACCTAACTTCGTCGCTTGCCGGATCAAGAAAATTGAAGATCACGAATGCCGAGGCCAGAGTGGCATGGCCGCAGAGATCTATTTCCGTTATCGGGGTAAACCAGCGCAGTTCGTGATGACCAGCTTTCGGGATGAAAAAGGCGGTTTCCGAAAGATTGTTTTCCGCGGCAATCGCCTGCAGGGTAGCATCCGGCAGCCATTGTTCCAAAGGGCATACCGCCGCCGGGTTGCCGCTGAATACGACACTGGTGAAGGCGTCAACTTGATAAATGGGAATCTTCATGTAACGTGTCCCGTTTATTTATTCTTGAGGAAATATCCGGGTCAGGGGCCTGAATTTTTCGACCGCCGAACATGGAAAAAATCCCGAACTTAAGATAGCAGCCTACCTCTTGAAAACCAATTTCCTCCAAAACCTTTATTTGTGAGGAGAGAGTGTCCGGCAAGTTGTCAGGATTGTCTTTATACTGTTCAGGAATAGGAAGCAGCTGGTCAATTTTCTCGGGGTTGGAATGCTCTTTGATCCAATCGGCCCAGAGTGACAGATAACATTCTTCCAGGTTTGCGGTTGGCGACAACATCACATCAAAATTGATAAAAAGTCCTCCAAGTCCGAGGCGATCGTATATGAAACTATAGAGCGCTGCCTTTTCTTCCGTATTCAGGTGATGAATGGCCAGAGAGGAAAAAATAAAATCAAACGCATTGGTGAGTGGATTATGGTCCAGTAACTCCTGAAAACTTGCCTTAATAAAATCTATTCTTGCCGTCCGGCTTGCCAAGCGTTGCCGAGCCGCTGTTAGCATCTCTGCCGAACCGTCAACCAGAACCGCGTGCGTCGGCCGGTGGTCATTCAACAGGGCGTCGATAAAAAAGCCATCGCCACAGCCCAGGTCGAGAACGGTCGTAAGTCCCTTTTGAGGGATGAAGAATTTGTATAATGATACCGCGGTTTCGATCATCCTGCTCCGAAAAGGGATGTAGGAGCCAGCCTCATCGCGATATGCCAGAGAAAAATCATGATCCGCCCAGCGAGAGTCAGTAAACTCAGACATTCCGGTATTTCTCCATCACCGGCGACCAGGCATCCACCGCCTTGGCCGGTTTTCCCCTGGTGAAGGCCCCGTGCTCCACATTGGCGGGGACTGCGATGACCTCGCCTTGCTCCACCTTGATCTCGCGGCCGTCAACCTTGAAAAAAAAACTCGCCCTCAAGGACCAGAGTTATCTGTTCATTCTCATGGCTGTGCATGGCAAACTCGCTGTTTGGCTCGATCTCGAAATAGGTAAGCAGGGTATTTTCCAGGGCAACGCCCCACATCCTGGCGCCGTCGACAATGGGTTTCAGGTTAAGCTCTTCTTTGGGATAATAGTGTGCTTTTTCACTCATAATCTGCCTCAAATTATAGGATCAGAGATTTTTTTGCATCCATACTGTATCAAATTCCCGGCCCTTTTTCCTGCCGACCTTCTTGAAACGGCCACATTCCACAAACCCGTTCTTCTGGTGGAATTTAATACTGTTGGGATTGAGGGACGATATATGGGCCAGGATATTTGTAACGCCTCTGGCACGGCCACCCTTTTCAAGAAAGGCCAGCAAAATTTTCCCCACTCCTTTTCCCGTGTGGTCCGGATGGATAAAATACATCACTTCGGCAGTGTGCGAAAACGTAGAGGTCGGGTTGTGGGCACGTAACATTCCGAAGCCGACTATTTTACCATTCTGATCTCTGATGCATCCTGTCGGCAAACCCTTCGACATTTGCAAAAACACATCGAATGTCTGATAAGGGAGTTTGTTTTCAGGGTAGGCGGCAAAGGAGTTTTCCACGTAATAGTTGAATATGTCTATGATCGATTCGCGATCTTGGTCGGTTATCGGAGTAATTGAATATTCCATGAGATATATCTCCTTGCCTCAACAGCGCCCACTGTTACCACCGACCCGGAGCATATCCGGGCTCCCTGCAATATGGCCGGCCGGTAGCGATGTAAGAACAAGGTTCCAGCATAGCCCCAAGGATGGTGGCATGCGGCCCGATAAAACCGTTTTCCCCAATATCAACCGGATGGTCCTTTATCCGTTTGAGATACAATACGATATTATGCTCTCGCAATGTATCTCCGAAGTGTTTAAAAAGGGAGTGTCATATTGGCTTTCCGTTAATATCAGCGGCAATTCGGTGCATCCTAAAATTTTCAACCCCATTTCCTGGGCTTTGAGGCACGTTGCCTCGACTATGCTGACCAGCGGTACGGGTGATTTTGCTTTTATCTCCTCAAAAACGATGTGGGGCGTGTTGGAGGCGACGGCCGCGAATTGGGCGCCGGCCCGGTGAAGCGCGAAAATTTTTTCCAGCAGCCAATCGGCAAGCGCCGGCCAGCGCTTTGCCTCAACAAACCGCAGGAGTTCGTTAAGATTTACGCTGTAGACAATGATTTCCGGGTAGGCCAACTCGGCATAGCGGCTATTGAATGCCGAAATTATCGCTTTGTAATAATCTCCCGTCGATTCGGGGCCGATGCCGCCGATTATGCCGATGATTTTCATTTTTATTTCCGCGTCAGGTCGAGATATTTGGTTTGTAAACTGGCTCCGATGAGCCATCCTCCCTGCTTCCTCGGAGGCAGGGACTTCTTCATTTCAGCCACGATTTCTTCCAGCTTGCCGGACCTGCGGCAGAAAAAGAGATCATGCCGCCGGAACGGTTGGCGAACGGCCAGCCCTTGTATCCATGTGCGTTGCAATTGCGCCAGTATGCGATATGTTCGGGAACAATCCGTCCGATTTTTTCAGATTCATTTTTCATAAAATAAAAATACACATATTGTTTCATTGTGCATCTCCGTCATGGTGTTCTTCCTTAATCCTTGCCAAGAATCACATCGGCCATACTCTTCCGGTCCTGACAGAAGAGTTTTTTTACCCGCTTCCGGTACTCCTCAGGGGTCACATGTTCCTGGTGGGTGCCGATGATGAGCTTAATGTCGGGATATGCCTCGGTCAGCGCTTTTTCGTATTTTTTAAGAAAGGGGCAGAGGGCCTTCATGCAGTAAGTAAAATGGATGGCATTCAAACGGAACGCCGTCAGCCCTTTGATTCTCTGCAATAACTTGTCAGCGCCGGTCAAGGTTGGACACCCCGGACAGTTGATGATTCCAACCAAAACAAGTTCTTCTTCCGCTGGATAGTCAGAAAATGTGCCCCGCCGTTTTCTGAAATCCGCCAGGCAACTGGCGGAACAACAGCCTAGATCCTGAGTGGCGTTGGAACAAGTGAGAATTCCGATACGTACCATAACTACTCTTAGTATTTCCCCTGGAGAAAGAATTTCAAGCCGACTGTAAACAACACAAAAAAGGTAATGCAAAAGTGGTTGCCATTTTATATCCTCTTCGAAACTAATAATCCGAAATTTTAGCAAATTGCAACTAGTTAGCGCATAAAATGCCTAAACAGTCGGAGCCATATTTTGGAATTATGTCCAAGGGGTGATCAACGATTTTCAGAATAAAGCGCAGCAGTTAAAAATTATGCCCCAGTCAAGCCCGCACCTCGAAAGGTACGCTGCACGGCACGAAAAACTTCTTCAAAGTGAGGTAACTCGGCCATCTGATTTGCCAGCCGCATCTGCCACAACTTTTTCAAACGCGCTTCCTTCTTGCCGAATTCCTCGCCCATACCATCCAGCCCTCTTCCCCGGTATTCGAGCTTTGCCGTGATCTCCGGGATAAGGGCTGACAGGTCCATGTTCTCCAATTCCGTAAGATACCAGACATCATAGAGATCGCGCGGTTCGTTTCGGGCTCGGTCAGCCAGGGCGACCACTTTCTCCGTTAGAATTTCTTCCAAGGAATAAACCAGAATAGTTGCGTCATCCGGGAGGTCTTCATACTCCTCGTAGCCTTTCAAGACCGGCCTTTCCTTTAAGGGCAGCACAAGTCTTTCCTCGATGGTGAT
>JAMJFO010000029.1:38078-39972 GCA_023544645.1 Desulfobulbaceae bacterium
TAGCCTTTCAAGACCGGCCTTTCCTTTAAGGGCAGCACAAGTCTTTCCTCGATGGTGGTATCCACCTTCACTTCCTTGACCGTCATGCCAGGTAATGGGCCTTCATAGGCGAGATAAAAAGTATGGCTGTTCTGATGTGATTTTCGATCCTCCCGGGAATAACGAATAATGATGCCGGAAGTCTTGTGAACCTCTGAGGAAATCATCTCCAGTTCGGCAAGAATCGTTTCCAGGGATGTTGCCTTGACTAAAGTAAAATCGAGGTCCTCGGAAAAACGATAATCTCCCATATAGCAACGTTTCAACGCGGTGCCGCCCTTGAAGGCAAGAGCCTCTCAGAGTGGTGATCGGGCGAGTCCGACCAGGAACCAGGCCAGGCTATAGTCCCGCTCAAGCACGCCTTCCGGTATACGACGACCGCCCTTCTTGGCAAGACGGTTTGAGAGTAATGAAATATTCCGTTGGGGAATCATTGATCAGGTCCTTATTATCGCTTCTATCTCTTCTGGGATTACATTGAGCCTAAGTCTCCAGCGGGCGATGAAGTTTCCCTCGGCCGGCATCATCGGATCAAGGAGGACGTAGGAGGCGGTGAGTTTTTTACGCAGCAATTCCAGTTGGTCTTCTTCTTTTGTCTCGAACAACTCCAGCAGGTATCCGAGGCGGCGATAAACCGCTCCGATATCCAGCATCAAAGCGTATTCAACCAGCTTTTTCACGTCCATATCCTGCCGCCGCATCCAGAACCCCTTGGCTACTTCGCTGAAGCCACCGCAATATTCCGACTGTCTGAGACCGTCGATCACGGTTCTTTCAAGATCACTGACTTTGATTTTTTTCGTCTTGGTTGCCCAGTGGTCCATTGTGCCGAAAAAATCCTTTTGTTTACAGCGCACGAAGCGGAATTCAGTTCCGAGTATGGATCGAGGGCGAATAGATTGAGTTGTAGTCGTATACACCACGAGCTGTGGCTGGGTGACCATTTGGTGAATATCCATGGCAGAAGCATGGGAAATGAAGTAATCGGAGCCGCCGACAATTTCCGCAGCAACGACATATGGATCGCCAAGATAATCCCGCTCATGGCCAAGTTCGGCCGGCACCAGGATGAACAATCCCGGTTTGAGCCTGGTCGCCAGTCCCCTTTCCACGAGGCGGATCGTAAGCCCTCTGGCTGATTTAGGACTCAGGCCGGTAATCGTTTCCACGTCCTGGTTGGAAAAGACCGTCTTTTGCTGCTCGTATAACTCAGCAACGAGAAAGGCCAACCTTGGACCGAGAGTTTTTAATTTCTGCTTACCTTTCATTTGCGACACGCTTCTTTTTATAGAGCTTATCGCATACAAAATATAATTTGTCAATTTGATTATTATATTTTGCCTGCAATTAGCCATGATATTTGAGGCTTCTTGCGTACAAAATATAATTTTTTTTAATTTTGACCCAGTGCTCAATATAGATAAAACAACGACATGAAGTTGATTTTCTATCGGGACAAAGGGTATCCGGGAGAGTGTTCCTCATCTTGACATGCTGGACATGTCTGATCAAAACACATTCAGCTGGTAACCCTGGGGTCTGCAAAGCGCAACGAAGGAGTTCCCCATCAATTCAGGAACCATCGTTACCTGGGATGATGAAGAAACATTGGAGACCAATATCAGCGTGGTCAACTGATTCTCAATCAGTTTCTCGGGCCTCAAACAACTAACAACCGTGTTGAAATAACATAATGAAATCAATCGATTGGAATAGTATCCGTTGTTGTCCCGTCATATACGACACGGTCTTGTTTGTGAGATTTTTCCGCACTTTTTCACACACGGAAATAAAAAAAGCACTTAACCAAAGAAGGCTAAGTGCTTGATTTTCTGGTACGCCAGGAGGGATTCGA
>JAMJFO010000002.1 GCA_023544645.1 Desulfobulbaceae bacterium
TATCCTGCGGCTCATCGGACAACTGGGACTGCTTGGCGAGTATTCGCCGGTCAGGCATCCAGCCAAGCGGCGCCGGTTGAAAACGGTGATCCAGGAGCTGATTTACCTGGCGGCCCGGCTGGTGAGCACCGCCCGCCGCCTCAAGCTGCGTTTCAGCCGGCACTGTCCGGCATTCGAGGCTTTCAGCCGGGTGTATTCCCGGCTTTCCGCTGCGGCATAGGTAAAGGCCGGCTGGCGCTGGAATAGAAAACAAAAGGAGAAGTGCGCCCTTTTTCCCGTTTTTTGGAGAATTTTTTGTCAGATTGTCAAAGAACAGCAGGCGTTGTTATCCCGGCGGGAGAATTTTTACCACCGCATGGGTCACAAGCCGGTATTTTTTTTTAAACTCGGGTTAAAATAGGCCAAGCCTCATTACCCGTCACGGATTCAGGTACTTGCTAAAACCGGCCCTAAAAGCCTATAGCCTTAACAGCTAACAGCCTGTTCCAACATAATTAGTATATAAATACTTCATGATTCCAGACAAATAGATCAACTCAGAAAGTTGAGATATCAGTAAAAGCGCAATGCGCGGTTGCTCTTCCCCCGTGGGTCTTTACGGCCGAACTATAATATTCAGGCTTACAATTAAATCTAATATTTTGACAGAGAGATAAATGTAATATGTGAGCATAAAGAATATTGTCTGGTAACAACCCTCCTCTATAAACGAACGTCTACATTTTTCATTTTTTTATCATATATACTTCACTGTATTACTGCAGTATCGACATGTGCCAATTTTGACATATGTTTACTTGCTAAAATTGCTTTGTTTATTAATGAATGTCTATTCATTTGGTGTTGTTTTCTGTTTTACATCAATAGTTTTTTTGTTTTTTCCTTGCAACCGGTGGCCGGGAAGGCATAGAATGATACTAAAGTGATCAGAAAGATAATTATTCTAAACGGGCCGCATTTTTTGCTTGAAAAAATGATGGAAGACGAACTGACATCCTGCCCATCCCCCTCCTCGGAAGAGGACCCGCCGTGGCCCGGCACTTCTCTATTCTTTGCTTGCCGCCTGGCTGCATGTAAAACGATCGTTCCCCCCCCTTGTGATTTCACATTTTCATTGTTTTCCGCACTGCAACGAGACAGCTCTGCTGCCGGGTATTTACGCCGGATGTTACGGGTCACCGGCCCGAGGCCATCAGTCTCTCGGGCAATACATACGCATCTCTCTCAATCATCCAATCACCAGCAGGCACAGGAGGCCGAAACACATGAAACTGCCACGAAGAAACTTTAAAAAAGTATTTTCATTGCAACTGAATGAGTGAAGCAGCCCTGTTTTATTACTTAACCCCGTAAAACCAATCCTGATAATCAGAAAGGAGGATTCAATGGGAGTATCAAGGCGGGATTTTATCAAGTTGTCCGGCGGCACCGTACTGGTTGGAACGCTCGGCGTAAACCTCGATCCTGCAAAGGCCTATGCCCAGGAGTTGAGGATCAAGAACGCCAAGCAGACCACCACCATCTGCCCTTACTGTTCCGTGGGGTGCGGTTTAATCGTCCATGCGGAAAACGGTAAGGTCATTAACGCGGAAGGTGATCCTGATCATCCGATCAGCGAGGGCACGCTCTGTTCCAAGGGCGCATCCATGATGCAGATCGTGAACAACGATACGCGGGTTATGAAGCCTTTGTACCGTGAGCCCGGCGCGGCGAAATGGAAAGAGGTGGAATGGGACTGGGCTCTGGATAGAATCGCCCGTCTGGTTAAAGACACCCGGGACCGGACCTTCAAGACGGTGGAAAAAGGGTCCGTGGTCAACCGGACAGACGGTATCGCCCACGTGGGCAGCGCGGCCCTCGACAATGAAGAGTGTTATCTGATTCAAAAACTTGTTCGGTCATGGGGCCTGGTGTACGTTGAACACCAGGCGCGTATCTGACACTCTGCAACTGTTGCGGCTCTGGCAGAGTCGTTCGGACGCGGAGCAATGACGAATCACTGGATTGACCTGAAAAACGCCGATGTCATTCTGGCAATGGGCGGCAACCCGGCGTCAAACCATCCCATTTCAATGAAGTGGATCATGCGTGCCCGGGAAAAGGGCGCTAAACTGATCTGTGTTGACCCGCGCTTTACGCGGACCGCCGCAAAAGCGGACCTCTACGCGCCGCTCCGTTCCGGATCGGATATCGCCTTCCTCGGCGGCATGGTCAACTACATCCTGGAAAACAACCTTTATTTCAAAGAATACGTCGCCAATTACACCAATGCCTCGTTCCTGGTGCACCCGGACTTCAAAACTCCGGCAGATCTGGACGGACTGTTTTCAGGGTATGACCCGGAAAACAGGAAGTATGACAAATCAACCTGGGCTTTCCAGAAAGATGAAAACGGCGTGCCCTTAAGGGATCTCTCCCTCCAGGATCCGAACTGCGTGTTCCAGCACCTGAAGAAACAATATCTCCGCTACACCCCGGAAAAGGTGTCAAGTATTACCGGGACGCCTTTGGACAAGCTGATGGCTGTGTACGAACTTTACGGTTCCACCGGAAAACCGGATCGGGTCGGGACGGAATGCTATGCCATGGGCTGGACCCAGCACACGGTGGGAACCCAGAACATCAGGACCATGGCCATTATCCAGCTGCTGCTCGGGAATATGGGCAGGGCCGGCGGCGGAGTTAACGCCCTGCGCGGAGAGTCCAACGTCCAGGGCTCCACGGACCACGGCATCCTGTTTCATATTCTGACCGGCTACCTGCCGACGCCCAAAGCGTCTCTGGTTGACCTCGCGACCTATATAGAGAAGACCACACCGAAAACCAATGATCCCAACAGCACCAACTGGTGGTCCAACCGCGGCAAGTATATTACCAGCTTGCTCAAGGCCCATTTTGGTTCCGCTGCGACCAGGGAGAACGATTTCGGGTACTCCTGGATGCCGAAGCTGGACGACGGCATGAATGCATCATGGCTCAACCTTTTTGATAAGATGTATGAGGGACAGTTCGAAGGTTTCTTCGCCTGGGGGCAGAACCCGGCATGTTCGGGTGCGAATTCCAACAAGACGCGTATGGCTATGACCAAGCTCAAATGGCTGGTGAACGTCAATCTTTTTGACAATGAGACCGGTTCATTCTGGCGCGGCCCGGACCTGAATCCCAGTGAAATCGATACCGAGGTATTCATGCTGCCGTGCTGCTCCTCGGTGGAGAAAGAAGGGAGCATCACTAATTCCGGACGGTGGGGGCAGTGGCGATACAAGGCCATTGATCCCATCGGCCAGTCCAGGCCCGACGCCGAGATCATGAATGAGTTGTTTTTCAAGGTGAGGGAGCTCTACAAAAAAGAAGGCGGAGCTTTTCCCGATCCCGTTGTCAACCTGAGCTGGGATTACGGCGAGAAAGACGCGGCCGGCAAGGTCAGGCATATCGATACCCATGCCGTGGCCAAGGAGATCAACGGATACTATCTCGAAGATGTATATGACGGCAACGGTCAACTTGTCGGCAAGAAAGGGGATCTGGTCAAATCCTTTGCCTTTTTGAAGGATGATGGATCCACTTCAAGCGGCAACTGGCTTTACTGCAACTCCTATATCATGAAGGACGGCAAGCCCTTCAACATGATGGCGCGGCGCGGCAAGGAAGACCCCACCGGCCTCGGCCTCTTTTCGGACTGGACCTGGGCCTGGCCGGTGAACCGGCGGATCATTTATAATCGTGCCTCGGTTGACCTTCAGGGAAATCCGTGGGATCCCGGCAAGGCAGTGCTGACGTGGAACGCGGCAGATAAAAAATGGGTGGGCGACGTTCCCGATGGAGGAGCCCCGCCCATGGGGCAATCAGGCAAACTCCCCTTTATCATGAAACCCGACGGCGTTGCTTCGGTGTTCGGGCCCGGCCTTTCGGAAGGACCATTCCCCGAACACTATGAGGCGCTGGAATGTCCGCTCGAAGAGAACTCAATGTCCAAGCAGCGGATCAACCCGACCATCAAGATTTTTGGCGACGATATGGATGCTTTTTATTCCTGCGACTTGCGTTATCCTTTCGTTGCGACCACCTACCGGGTGTCGGAGCACTGGCAGACCGGCGTCATGACGCGGCACTGCTCCTGGCAGTTGGAGATGCAGCCGCAGAACTTCGTGGAGATGAGCGTCGAACTGGGCAAGGAGCTGGGGATAAGCAACGGTGAGACAGTCGTTGTTGTCTCCGGACGCGGAGAGGTAAAAGCGGTGGCAATGATCACCGAACGGTTCAAGCCTTTCAAGATAGCGGACTCGACGGTTCACCAGGTCGGCCTTCCCTGGCATTTCGGCTGGCAGTATCCTGAGGACGGCAGCGGGTATGACAGCTCAAACCTGCTTACCCCGACCGTGGGCGACGCGAACACAATGATACCCGAGACGAAGGCCTTCATGGTCAACGTCCGGAAGGCATAGGGGGTGAACCATGGCAAATAATAATTCGAAAAATCGCAAAGCGATCCTGGTTACCCCTGAGGTCTGCATCGGATGCCGGGGATGCCAGACGGCATGCAAATCCTGGAATCAGCTGCCGGGCATCAGTACCAAAAACAACGGCACTTTTCAAAACCCGCCTGACTTGGCCAGCGCGGCATTCAATATCATCCGGTACAACGAGGTGCCGTCGCAGAAAAATGATGTGCGATGGCTCTTTGTCAGCAGGCGGTGCATGCACTGCGAGGATGCCGGCTGCATGACGATCTGTCCCGCTCCGGGTGCATTGTACAGGACGGAGGAAGGAGCCGTGGCCTTTGACCGCGACAAATGCGTAGCGTGCAAGCTCTGCGTCACCGCCTGTCCGTTCGATGTGCCCCGCTATGATGCGGAAGGAAAGGTGACGAAATGTCACCTCTGCTTCGACCGGATCGGCGCGGGAATGGAACCGGCCTGTGTCAAGACCTGCCCCACCGGCGCGCTCAGGTTCGGCGACCGGGATGAGCTCATCGGCGCTGCCAGAAAAGATGGTTTCACCACTATTTATGGTGAAGAGGATCTGGGCGGCCTGGGCTCGATTTATGCGTTCAAGGAAGAACCTAAACTCTACGGGATGAAGGAAAACCCGGCCATCCCATCCAGCGTGATCTTCTGGCACACGTATTTGAAGCCGCTGTCAGTGATCGGTCTGGGCGGTGTGGTCGCTGCCGCGGCGATCCACTATCTGGCTGTAGGCCCCCACAAGGACGAGGAAGAGGAGGTGTGACATGGCAGAGATGGTAAGAAAATCTAGTGCTGACGAGATACTGAACCACTGGATACTGGCGGTAAGCTGCATCCTGCTGATCATCACGGGGTTCGCCTTCCTGTTCCAGATGGAGTCTGTCGGCTCCGTGTTCGGCGGGTTCAATACCATGAAAACGGTGCATAACTGGGGAGGAGTGATTTTCAGTTTGTCCCTCCTGTACTCCATGCGCCATTATCTCAAGGATGCCTTTGAATACGACGCCGACGACCGGCAATGGTTCAAGGTGGCGGGAGGGTACCTGTCGAAAAACGTGAAGGTCCCGCCCATGGGGAAATACAATCCCGGGCAGAAGCTCTACTATCTGGCCATTCTGCTGGCCGGGATAGCCATCTCTCTTTCCGGCTTCGGCATCTGGCTGATGAAGGAAAATGCGACCGTGATGCTTCTTTCGCATCTTGTGCACAATGTGGCGTTCATCATCTTTGTTATCGCCGTGCCGGTCCATATCTATCTCAGTACGCTGGCTAATCCGGGAACGTTCCGGATCATGGTGAGCGGCACCCTGCCGCTGGAGACCGCCAAAAAGAAATATCCCAAATGGATGAAAGCGGCCGGGAAGATGTAGCCTTGAATATTAATAATTCTTTATGAGGGAGAAGGGGAGTCGGGAGACCGTCTCCCCTCTTTAGTCGAATATGGTGAAAAAAATACTGATATGTGTTTTTACCCTGCTTCTGTCAAGTATGGTTTATGCCGCGGAGAAGAGGTTCGATGTCCCGATAGGCGACTCTCCGTCTCAGGGACCGGCAGACGCGCCGGTTACAATTATCGAGTTTATTGATTTTCAATGACCGCACTGTGTGGCGGCCGGTCCGACCGTCAAGCAGATTATGGAGACCTATCCGGGAAAAATCCGGCGGGTTATCAAGAACTATCCCTACAAGTATCGTGATTTCGCGAGAATATCGGCAGAGGCGTCCCTGGCGGCCCTGGACCAGGGGAAATACTGGGAGATGCACGAAATCCTGATCACCCGTTCTCCAAAACTGGACCGGGCCAGCCTGATTTCCTATGCCCAAGAGCTGGGGCTTGACGTGAAGAAATTCACCGATTCCATCGACAACGGCAGGCATGCCGGGGAAATTGACCGGGATTTAAAGCTTGCCGAGTCCATGGATCTTTACAACACCCCGACCTTCTACATCAACGGGCGGCAGATTATTGGTGAGCGGCCCTTTGACTACTTCAAAAAGATCATTGACGAAGAATTGAATCAGGCTGGAAGGTAGCCGAATGAAAAAAATAATCTGGATGCTCCTGGGAATGTTCTGTCTGCCGGTGATCGGGTTCGCCGGTCACCTGGAACCGTTCAGGGATGTGCCGGTCCCGGAACAGAATCCCCAGACCCCGGCAAAGGTTGAACTGGGCAAGAAGCTCTTCTTTGACCGGCGGTTATCCGGCGACGGGACCACAAACTGTGGAACCTGCCATGTCCCCGAGCAGGGCTACAGCGACGAACTGGAGATATCGCTCCACTATCCCACGACCAGGAACTGGCGCAACTCTCCCACGCTGATCAACGTTGCCTTCCAGAAATACCTTTTCCATGACGGACGGGCGTCGACCCTCGAGGATCAGGCGCTGTTTCCGATGATGTCGGCCTTTGAGATGAACCAGAACCTGGACTATCTGGAGGAGGAAATCCGGTCCGTGCCGGAATACGTGGCCGAGTTCAAGGAGGTTTTCGGCGACGGTGACGTTACCCGGGAGCGTATCGCCATGGCCATTGCCGCGTTCGAGAGGACGCTTATTTCACGGGATGCTCCCCTTGACAGGTTCCTTGCGGGTGAAACCCAGGCTCTCTCGCCGCAGGCATTGAAAGGGTATGAAATATTTACGGGCAGGGGCAAGTGCACTGAGTGCCATTACGGCTTCAATCTGGCGGATGACCGCTTCCACGCTCTTCAGGTCCGGGAGAATCCGGAGCATCTGGCAGATCCGCGGATCGCGGCAACGCGCCGGTTTGTCGCCAAGGTCTATCATTTCGAGGAATACCGGACCCTGGCCGAGGATCCGGGACGATACCTTATCACCAAGGATCAGAAAGACTGGAAAGCATTCAGGACCCCCACGCTCAGGGAAATCGCCAGTACGGCTCCTTACATGCACAACGGTGTTTACGCGACCCTGGACGAGGTGATAGATTTCTTCAACGCCGGAGGCGGGGAGGGCAACACCGTGCTGAAGCCCCTGCAGCTCACTGGCGCCGAGAAGGAGCAGCTCAGGATTTTCCTCGAAGAAGGCCTGGCCGGCGAGGTGACCACTTTAACCTATCCTAAAATTCCATAAGGAGACCCATGACCATTGATATGCAGGCTCTGATCGAACAACGGCCCCATCTTAAGGATCCGCTGGAGTTCTACGCCAGGTGGCAGCGCTTTCAAAAAGAGGCTGCCCAACTTCTGCCAAAAGGGAGAGCGGCTATGTCGCCGGAGGACTCCAGGGCATATCCGCGGGAAAGCGCCGGTCCGGTTTTCCGGCTGTTTGTTTCCATCTTTGACCTGCCCGGCGAGGAGTTTGAGCCGCTGAACCGGGCGCTGGAGGCCGGCGATATAGACTTCATGCGCCTTCCGCTGGGTGAACTTCCAGACATTTCCCTTCCCTGCACCGAAGCTGAACTGAGCACAATCCTTTTTCTTTTGAGCAGGCCCTACTTTCTGGCCCTGCGGGAGAACTCCGGGCAGGACGGCAGCCAATGGGAGGATGGACAATGCCCCCTCTGTTCAGCACGCCCTGCTCTTGCCTCAATCGAGGAAGGTCCCCGGCGCCTTTTGCACTGTTCTTACTGCGGTACGGTGGGGCCTTACCGGTTCATAGGCTGTCCGAACTGCGGCACTGCCAACGCGTCGAATCTGAATACCCTGGTGCCGGAGGAGGAGCCTGGATTCCGGATATCCGCCTGCGATGGGTGTCGGACCTATGTGAAGATCGTCGATGCATCGGTTCTGAAAGAGATGACCATCGATCTGGCGGATATGGCGAGCCTTCCGCTGGATATCGTCGCCCAGGGCAAGGAGTACGTGCGCATGGCGCCGAATCCCATCGGCTTGAAAAAGATGGAGTAGCTGGTTTCGGGTTTCGTGCGGATATCTCCCGCTGTATGCCTTAAATTGTGAGCAGTAAGTCTTTTCAGTTAGCAGGTTTCAGCTGAAAATCGGCAATTTTTTTTCGGAGAGTGGTGGGGGATATCTGCAGAATTCTGGCGGAATGGGTAATATTCCATCGGTTCATCGTCAGGATCCTCTGGATATGGTGTTTTTGCGCATCAACAAGCGAGAGCGATTGCGCCGCGCTTTCCATTTCGCAGGCAGCCCGGGGGCTGTGGCCCAGATCTTCCCTGGATAAAATCGAGGTTTTCGCCAAAGCCACGGCGCGGGTCAGCACATTCTCCAATTCCCGGACATTGCCCGGCCAGTCGCCGGTGGAAAGATAGTCCAGGGCCTCTTGGGAAATTGCGGTGAGCGGATGATGGAGTTTTCTGTTGATCCTGCGGAGCAGAAATTCAGCGATCATGGGGATGTCCTCCCGGCGTTTACGCAAGGACGGGAGTTCAATGGTCGAAACCGCCAACCGGTAGAAAAGGTCCTGGCGAAAACGGCCGGTTCTGGTCAGCTGTTCAAGATCGCAATGGGTCGCCGCGACGATCCGGGCCTTGAGTGGAATAGGCTTGAGGCCGCCGACCCGGACAAATTCTTCTTCCTGCAGAACGCGCAATAGCTTGCCCTGCAGATCCTGCGGCATGTCACCGATTTCATCAAGGAAAACCGTGCCCTCGCCGGCATACTCCAGTTTGCCTATCTTGACCCTGTCGGCGCCGGTAAATGCCCCTTTTTCATGACCGAAAAATTCGCTTTCCAGCAGAGTCGGGACCACCGCGGAACAGTTCACCCCGACAAAGGGCTGACCCGGGGTCGATGCCTGGTGAAGAATGCGCGCGGCAAGCTCCTTGCCGGTGCCGGACTCGCCATGGATGAGGACCGTCACCCGGCTTCTGGAGAGAAGGCCGATGGTTTTATGGATGGCCGTCATCAGGGGATGGGCGCCGATCATTTCAACAGCAGTGTCACCAGCTGCCGGTTCTTCCGCCGGTTCCAGAGCGTGGTGGCCGGAACCCTTCTGCCCGGCAAAGGTATTGAGGACATCCAGGAGGGAATTGAGCTCAAAAGGTTTCCGGAGATAGTCCACCGCGCCGTTGTGCATTGCCTCCACCACCAGCTGATTGCCGGGTTCACCGGTCATGATCACTACGGGCATCTGCGGGTTTTGTTGAATAAAATCGGGCAGCGCGCTCAGGCCGTCCTGGCCGGGAAGGTTGATGTCGAGCAGCATCAGGTCGGGAGCAATTGATGATGCCAGCGCAAGTCCTTCGGTCACATCGCAGGCGCAATCAGCTTCATGGTTATGGAGCTTCAGCTGCAGCTCAAGGGATCGGCAGAGCGCCAGGTCATCATCAATGATAAGAATTCTGCTCAACTTTCCGGTCCTCCAATGGGTAAAAGTATTGAGAAAACGGCGCCGCGTTCCCGGGCATTGCCTCCGGAAACAAAGCCGCCGTGATACTCGACGATCCTTTTTACATTAGCAAGACCTATGCCATTTCCTCCCTTTCTCGTTGAATAGAAGAGTTTGAACAGTTTCTGCAGCTGGCTGTCATGGATTCCCGGTCCGTTGTCCCTGACCCTGATGGATGCCCAGTCATCTTCACCGGGAGCCCTGTAGCCGGAAAAGTTGATAATGCCGCCTTCAGGAGCCCACTGGATGGCATTGTTGACCAGGTTGGTCAGCGCCCGGGTCATGAGTTCGATATCGAGCAGCAGGGGGCAGTCCTTGAGCTGATCATCGAGATGTATGGTTATATTTTTATTTTTCGCCTCGTTGGCCAGGAGCTGGAGTACATTTTTCGCAAGCTGGTCGAACGTGGTGTATGAAAGTTTAAGTTCAAAAGGGGCGCCGTATTTTAACAGATCGGTCAGCATGATTTCCAGCCGGTCAGCCTGCTGGATGCTGATAGCAGACAGTTCCGCGTACAATGGATCATCCCTGAGTTTGTCAGCCAGGGCCTGGAGGTTTATTTTCATTGATGCCAGCGGATTGCGCATTTCATGCACGATGCTGGAACTCAGCTCGCCAATAGCGGCAAGGGCGGTGGACCTGGAAAGTGCGCGCCGGCTGGCGGACAGGCGGTCGACCATGGTGTTGAACGCGATGCCGACTTCGTGTGTTTCTTCCTCGGCAAACTCGGGTGCGCGCTCTTGCATGCTGCCGCTGGATATGTGGTGGGCAACCCGGGCAAGTTCGCGCAGCGGCTGAGACAGGCGCTTTGACAACCTGATGCTGGCCAAGGCAATCAGGATCAGCATGAGAGATCCGGTAACAACGCCGACCATCACCCTGGTGCTGAGAACTTCATAGGCTTCGTCTTCGTCAATCTGGGCCAGGAGCAGCCAGGAAAAATCATCTTCGATGAGGGCGGTAATGCCCAGGACCCTGGTGCCGTCACGGTCGGGATAATGGGTTACCTGTTTGTACGGACCGATATATAAGGATTCCGGGATGATGGCCCTGGTGCCGATCAGATGCTCCATCCTGTTCGGGGTCCAGAGATAGGTGCCGTCGTCGGCCAGGAGAAAAAAATGACCTGTTTCTCCGATGTCGCTGGACTTACCAAGTATTCTGTCCAGTGACTGTTTGATGTCGAGATATCCCAGGATATAGGTCAGAATGTTTCCTTTTTCATCAAAAGTCGGCTGGCAGAGCGGCACAATAGCGCTGCCGTTGATGAAAATGGGGGGTCCCGAAGTGAACCCGGAGGCCTGGCTGAAAAGGTGTTTCAGGCTATCGGGTGGCGGGGGTATGACTGCATCTTTTTTTTCCGTAGTTGTGACCAGGACGGACCAGTCAGGGTCATAGACCGCCAGAGACTGGTAAACACCGTGGCCGCGCATGACAGTCTGCAGGGCCCGGCAGGTTGGATTGCGCTGGCCGGGATCGGATTTTTCTCCGGCACAGTCCGTCAGCGAGCAACTGTTCTGGGCCGCGAACCCCAATTCTTTCATGGTGTGATGAAGCCAGGCTTCGAGAAATGTCAGGCGAGACTTGAGGGCGTATCCCAGGTGGCTGTATTCGGAATTCTCGATGGCTTTTTTTCCGGACACATAGTTTTCGATGGACATCAGAATGACCGGCAGCAATCCGACAAAAAGCATGCACACCAGAATGCGTCTGGCAAGACTCCGACGCGTTTTCATCCGCAACCTGTTGAATGAGAATTGAAAAAAGTATACAGGGTTGTCTCGGTTCGGGCATCCTTGCTTAATGCATCGCTGGATGTGCCGCAACCTGCTGTCCATTTTCATTGTATGGCAAGGACGGGTATATGGCAAATATAAAATGTCGAGCTCTTGGTGAGATAGGAAGGCCGGGGCGGACAGGGAAATGGATGTCCGGCAGGGGGGTTCCTGTCAGGTAATGCGGGAAAAGGGTGAGGCTGGGAAAAAATTGTTCGGGCCGAATACACTCCATGTCGGGCAGATCGCATGGAAAACGAGAATGGGAAACAACTCTTCCGCAATGTCTTTGTTTTATTGAGATAGGCCGGATTCGCGATTCTTCGCGGGATAGGCTTTTAAGCTCTGGTGTTTTTCCGAAGAACGAGAGGCGACTGGTTGTTCAATTCGCCGGTAAGTTGCCGGGATTTCAAAAAAGGAGTCAGGCGCCGCGGCAAAGGATCTTTCCTGCCATTCCACCACGGTCAAAGTACCGGGCTCCTCCCATTTTAACGGGAAATCGGGGTTGTCAATTGCTTCCCACAGGAAGCCCTCATAAACCTTGACTGTATCCATGCTGACCGTGGCCCGGTATTTGACCGCCTTGATTCCGCTTACCGTTTCCTCGCCGATTGTGGTCTTTTTGATGGAGGTTTCCGGATGGAAAAAATGTGGCACGCCAAGTCCGATGGAATCAAGGGGCAGCTCCATGTACTGCTGCGCCGCCGGCGCTATAAGCCAGAGCAGATCGTTGTCGTAGCGGGCGATCATGGTGGAAAAAATTCGGCCGCCGGTCATCTGGATCCGCATTTTCTCCCCCTGGATGGTCATGTGGGCCACGGTGGTGTGTCCCTGAATGGTGGTAACCATCTTGGCGCTGAAGGCGTTGATCCCCTGACCGGTGTCGGCCACGGGAAGTCCGGGGAAGCAGAAGAGGAGAAAAAGAGCAAACAGCCAGCTTCCGGTTCGATTTCCCTTTCTGGATACCATCTGTCGTTCATTCTTCATGGGAAACCTCCGCCAAAAGATTTTCTTGCACAGAGGCCATTCTGCCCGGTGTGACGAGAGCTGTTTGTCATACCTGTTTCAGCGGCATTGCTGCTGTGGAGCTGAGAAATTCCGACAATCTGCTTAAAAGCAGATTGTCGGAATTATGCTGCCGGCGGGAAGAATGCGGCAGGTCGGAACGTTTTCCTATTGCACGTTCACCGTTACGCTTCCACCTCTTTCGGATACAATGTCCACCGTGGGGTAGTAATATGAAGTGGGAAAACTACCTGAAAAAATATCTTTGTTCCGGCTATAGGTCAGGGAATAGGTTACGCCGCCGTAGATGGCAACCAGGTTGGCAATTTCTCCGGCATCGCTCCCTGCCTTGATTTTCAGGACATTCTGGCCGTCCTTGTAATCGGCTTCGTACACCGTTATAATGTCAGGTTCGGTGGCTGTCGGCGGATCTTCGTCCGGCACCGTGGAAGCGGGATCCTCCCATTCGATGGAGAGCTGGGCATCCATGATTTCGGTGCCGCTGTACTCGCCCTTGACAAAAATAATCAGGTCGAAGTCCGGGGTCAACGGCGAGCCCTCGGCCCAGGAAAGACCATCCTCAACGGTATCGGCGGGATCATAGGGATTAAGGTCCAGATAATTGTTCCAGTTGGCCGAATCTGTGAGCGGCGACGGGACAGGCGGATCCATCGGCTCATGGGTGAACGGGTCTGTTTCGTTCCAGGCCAGCAGATCAATGGTGGTGGTGGCGAGGGCGCCCTTGGTGTACCAGGGGATTTCGACTCCCGGTATGTCCTGGCCGTATTTGCTTGATTTCAGGCGGTAGCGCGGGTTGTCGCCGCCGAAGGGGTCGCGGTCCAGCGAAGTGTACCAGGCGTTGGTGAAGCCCAGCCACTGGTCGGCAGACCGCCCGTTTTCCAGGTCCATAAGGGCCGGATCGCGCAGAACCGTGCCGGCGGGGATGAAATGTCCGTCACCCTCAAAGGCATCCTTGTCGGACAACCAGCGACCGAGGGCGTCCACTGTATAGCCCGGTTTGATGCCGGTGGCCCATTCATTTTCAAAATCCTCGGGCCGGATCTGGTCGTTGGGGCTGGTGGTGATCCGGTGGGTGATGGTCAGGGTTGCCCTGGCTACCTTGTAATTGGCGCCGGGAATCTTCCATTCCTCCGGCAGCGGGATTCGTTTGTACAGGCGGAGCGTGGTTGGGCGTTTTTTGTAATTGCCCCACTGGTACAGGATCTTGCCGTCATCCTTCATGCGGGTGGTATAATCGCCCAGGTTCAGGAGTTCGCCGGTGTCCGGGTCTTTCATCACCTCCACCAGCGGCGGCATCCACGGCGCGTTGCAGATGTGGTCCATAACACAGTAATGCTCGGAACCGGCTTTTACACTGAGCCCTCCCAGTCCGGCCATGACCTCGCCTTTGAGCATGCCGGTCAGGTATCCGGGTGTTTCGTTATTCTTGCAGTGTATGCCGGTGACATTGCCATAACCATCCAGAATATCGGCAACATAGCCTTCTTCATAAATGCCATCCCGCGGGAGCGGATCCATGGCCACGCCGGGATCAAAATCCCGGACGTCAAAACCGTAGGCAGAGTCAATGGCGTAATGGGTATAGGTATCCTTGAAGAAGTCCGCATCGATCAGCGGGTTGGCCATCTCAAGGCATCCCGTGCCAAACAGGCTGGTATCGCACTGGACATCATCGGTCGAAAAGACATATTTTTGGCTGGTGTACACCCGGGTAGCTGCATCGGCGCTTCCGGCAGCCAGCATTAGCGCTGCGCTGACCAATATGGTAGAATACAGTTTTTTCATTGGTAGTTCCCCCTCTTAGAGCTTTGCGTTATTTGTATTGACGGTTGCTCACCGCAACTCCTCAAAAGCAAGCCATACCCGGTGTTTTCATGCGGCCGCGGATGAAAACGAGCTTTGTGCTGAATTGCAGCGAATGCGCAGTCCGGCGGCGTGCGTGGGTGATGGCACGCATGTCGCGCTTATCCCGCTTTCTTTCCCTGCAGGATGGCGGGAATAAACTGGTCGCCATAATGTATTGGCAAGTCCTGTGCCATTCTGGGACTGGCCCGGCGAAAAGGGAAAGAGAGGGAGTAACGGGTTGAAAAATTTTGGTTTTTTAACCGGCGCCGCGTCGACGTCCCGCGCAGGACTGATCCGTTGCCGAGGGAATGGTGGTCAGTTTATGGTCAAGGTGGCCAGTTTCTGGTGAGTGGTCGTTAATTTTCCCTATTCGGTTATAAACGGACAGCAGCTTTCTCCCAGCGAGAAACAAAATTTCCGCCCTGCCTTTTCATTAGGGGGCATCATCTTTTCCGTACCGACTATCCTGTCCCCATCCCGGCAAACAGGATGGCGGGTTCAGCCGGTTCGCGGCAACAGTGGAGCTATGACAGAATGGACAGTGATTTGAGTATCAACAGTAAGATATATTATAGTTGGTTTGGTTTGACGTTATAGTCTTGTTATTATTGGTTAATATTGTCATGGTCCGGCGGTTTGATTTGTTCTCTCGGGAAATGCTTCAAGAAACACCTGGACATTGATCGGATGAAATATTATATCTTCCATCTTGGGGCAGAGTAATAGTAATGCCGTTTTTCAATTTCAGGACGTAAGGAGCTTTTGTTATGCGCCGGATCACTCAATCATTATTTTGTCTGTCCATCATGGTGACAGGTTTGACCTTTGTTCTCTTTTCTGCTGCCGATGCCCTGGCCGAAACCACGCTGGAGAAGATTCGCCGGGAAGGTTATATTCGCGTCGGCTTTGCCAATGAGGCGCCTTACTCCTATGCCACATCTTCCGGGAAATTGACCGGGGAGTCCCCGGAGGTTTTCAAGTATGTGATGAATAAACTTGGTATCACCGAAGTTGACGGCGTTCTTACCGAATGGGGATCTTTGATCCCCGGCCTCAAGGCCGGCCGTTTTGATGCCATCGTGGCCTCCATGTACATTACTCCGAAACGGTGCGAACAGATCATCTTTGCCAATCCTACCTATGGCATCGGCGAGGCCTTTGTTGTTAAAAAAGGCAATCCTGAGAAAATCAAAAATTATCGGGAGGCGGTGGCTAAAGATGTCAAGGTGGCCTTTGTTGCCGGCACTGCTGAAATAAAACACGCCAAACTGGTTGGAATGAAGCGGAAAAACCGGGTTGTGGTCCCTGATTTTGCCTCAGCTGTTGCCGCGGTGAAATCGGGCAGGGTCGCTGCCGCGGCCTTTACCTCGCTGACGGCCAGGGATATGGCCGGTAAGGATGAGGACATTGAGCGCGCTGATCCTTTTACCTTTGTCCATGACGGCAAAAAATACCGGGGAGAAGGGTCTTTCGGCTTCCGCAAGCAAGACAGCGATCTGCGCGATGCGGTTAATGAGGTGCTGGGGGAATTTATCGGTACCCCGGAGCATCTGAGTTTGATCAAGCAATTCGGTTTTGACGGCTCAAACCTGCCGGAGAAGAGCGCGGCCCAGCTGTGCGCCGACGAATAATCCGACTCTTTTTCTGGTTTCAAAGATGCCGCGGTGTTCAACCAGACTGGTCGTTGTCCTGATTATCGGGGTGACGGCCGGATTGCTGATAGCGACCTTTTCCGGTATCCGGGATTTGCTGCCGGAACTGTTTCGTGGCGTCCGGGTTACAATCCAGGTGACGGGCGCCGGTATTGTTGTTGCCGTTATCGCTGCTTTATCGGCAGCGATAATGAAGATGTACGGGCCTTTTCCACTGCGCTGGCTTGCGATTGCCTATATTGAGGTATTTCGGGGAACCTCCGCCCTTGTCCAGTTATTCTGGCTTTTTTTTGTCCTCCCCCAGTTCGGTCTGGTGCTGTCACCTTTTGCCGCGGCTGTCCTCGCTCTCGGACTGAACAGCGGCGCCTACGGAGCCGAAGTTGTGCGCGGGGCAATCAATGCGGTTGATCAGGGACAATGGGAGGCTGGCCGGGCCCTTAATCTGTCCAGGATGCAGACCCTGCGGCGGGTCATCCTGCCCCAGGCCTTTATCAATATGATTCCGCCGTGGGGTAATCTGTTGATAGAGCTGCTCAAGGCAACAGCCCTGGTTTCCATGATTTCCCTGTCCGATCTCGCCTTCAAGGCCCAGCAGTTGAATCAGAATACCCTGCGCACGGTGGAAATATTCTCCGTGGTCCTGCTTTTTTATCTTGCCATATCCTTGTTGATCACCGCGGCCATGCGCTCTTTTGAGACCTATGCGGCAAAAGGACTGAGCCGCGGGAGGATGGGTTGATGAATTTTGAATGGGACTGGGAGTATACCCTGGAAATCCTGCCGGTACTTGGCGAGGCCTCGCTGGTGACCGTGCAGGCAACAATCACCGGGTTCGCGCTTGCGGTGGTTATAGGACTCGTGCTGGCTGTTCTGCGAATGTCTTTATTGCCATGGATTTTATGGCCGGCAACGGCCTTTGTGGAGTTCCTTCGATCAACACCCCTGCTTATTCAGATTTTCTTTATTTATTACGTGTTCCCGGAATTTGGCGTTACCCTGAAGGCCATGACCGCGGGGATACTGGCGCTGGGACTTCATTACAGCGCCTATTGCGCCGAGGTGTACCGGGCCGGACTTGAAAATATCCCAAAGGGACAGTGGGAGGCTGCGGTTGCGCTCAACCTGTCACCCTATGTGACATTCAAAGATATCATTATCCCCCAGGCCGTCCCTCCGGTTGTGCCCGCCCTGGGCAATCACCTTGTCGCTTTATTCAAGGAAACCCCGCTCCTGTCGGCCATTGCCGTTCTTGAACTGATGCAGACAGCAAAGATACTTGGCTCCGAAAGCTTTCAATACACGGAGCCCATCACCCTTGTTGGCCTTTTCTTTCTGGTGTTCAGTCTGGTTTCCGCGGCATTGGTCCGGCAGCTGGAGCAATGGCTAAAATATCGTCATGGAGAACCGGTATGACCCAAGCGCAATCTGCAGAGCCCATGGTTCGTTTTGACAAGGTAACTAAATCCTATGGCCCGCTGACCGTTCTGGATAAACTGGATCTTGAGGTTGCGGAAGGAGAAAAAGTTGCCATAATCGGCGCATCCGGTTCCGGGAAAACGACGGTCCTGCGCATGCTCATGACCCTTGAACCTATCGACGCGGGGTGTATCTGGGTGGACGGCGAACCGCTGACCCATATGCGCAAAGGCGAGAAGCTGGTGCCTGCGGATCGAAGATATCTGCGTTCCATCCGGGGCAAGATCGGGATGGTTTTTCAGCATTTTAATCTTTTTCCGCATATGACTGCCCTCAAAAACTGTATGGAGGCGCCGGTTACCGTGCTGGGGTTGACCAGGAGCGAGGCGGAAGAACGTGCCAGGGAGCTCCTTGCCATGGTTGGCCTTGGCGACAAGGTGGATCACTATCCGGCCCAGCTGTCCGGCGGCCAGAAGCAGCGGGTCGCCATTGCCCGCGCCCTTGCCATGCGGCCCAAGGTCATGCTTTTTGATGAGGTGACTTCGGCGCTCGATCCGGAACTGGTGGGCGAAGTGCTCGGCGTCATCCGTCATATCGGGGACGCCCATGACCTGACCATGCTCCTGGTTACCCATCAGATGGCGTTTGCCCGGGAATTTGCCGACAGGGTCTGTTTTTTTGATAACGGACGTATTGAAGAGCAGGGAGACCCGGCGGAGATATTGACCAATCCGCAAAATGAGCGAACCCGGCAGTTTTTGAGCGCGGTGCTCGAAGCAGCGAGCTGACCGGAAATGGCGTGGCTTTTTGCTTGCGCCATGGTATTTTTCTCTTTTGGAAGGTGGTCGAATTCTAACAAAGGAGAAGATCGATGCAGGTTGACGCAGCCTTGACGCTTTCCCTGGTGATTTTCGCGGGTATTACATGCCAGTGGCTTGCCTGGCGGGTCAAGCTGCCGGCGATTCTCTTTCTCCTGCTGACGGGCATTATCGCCGGACCGATTATGGGCTGGCTCGATTCCGGCGAACTGTTCGGCGACCTGCTGTTTCCTTTTATTTCCCTTTCTGTTGCGGTGATCCTTTTTGAGGGAAGCCTGACCTTGCGGTTTCATCAGATTGCCGGACTCAGCCAGGTGGTGAGGGATCTGGTCTCTTTCGGGGTGCTGGTCACCTGGCTGATAACCACCGTGGTCACCCGGTTTGCCCTTGATTTCTCCTGGGAGCTGTCTTTCCTTTTCGGGGCCATTACCGTGGTGACCGGGCCGACAGTGATCGTGCCGATGCTGCGAACAGTCCGCCCCACCTCGGCGGTTGCCAATGTGCTGCGCTGGGAAGGGATTATGATAGATCCCATCGGCGCCATCCTGGCGGTTCTTGTTTATGAATTCATCCTGTCGGGCAGCGGCGGCAATGCCATGGGGCACACCCTTGTTGCCTTTGGCAAGATCATCGCTGTGGGATTCTGCCTGGGAGGAGTTTGCGGGTATCTTTACGGAGCGGTGCTGCGGCTGCACTGGCTGCCTGAATATCTCCACAACGTCGCTGCCCTGGCCCTTGTGTTTATTGTCTTCAGCGTTTCAAACTCGTTCCACCATGAATCCGGTCTGCTGGCCGTCACCGTGATGGGCGTCTGGCTGGCAAACATGAAAGAAGTGCCGGTGGATGAAATCCTTGATTTCAAGGAAAGCCTCAGTGTTCTGCTGATTTCCGTACTGTTCATCATTCTTGCCGCCAGAATAGATTTTGCTGACTTCTCCCGGCTCGGCTGGCCGGCGGTTTTCGTTCTTCTGGCCATCCAGTTCCTTGCCCGTCCCTTGAGCGTGATAGTTTCCACCTTTCGTTCCAAACTCACCTGGCCCGAACGACATCTGCTGGCATGGATAGCACCCAGAGGCATTGTCGCTGCCGCCATTGCCGCTCTTTTCGCCATTCGCCTGGAAGAGGCCGGTTTCAGCGAGGCGCCTCTGCTGGTGCCTTTGACTTTTCTGGTAATTATGGGAACAGTGGTGCTCCAGAGCGCCACCGCGGGATTCATTGCCAGGATGCTGGGAGTTTCCGAGGCCGACCCCAAGGGCGTGCTGATCATCGGCGCCAACCATGTGGCCCAGGCCGTGGCAAAAGCTTTGCTCCAGGCCGGCTTCAGGCCCCTTCTTGTCGATGCCAGCTGGGCAAAAATCCGCAAGGCCAGGATGGAAGGGCTGGAAGCATTTTACGGCAATCCTGTTTCAGAGCATGCCGACCGCACCCTTGATCTGGTGGGTATGGGCAGAATGTTTGCCCTTTCAGCGCATAGCTCGTTGAACACTCTTGCCTGCATGCACTACCGGATGGAGTTGGGCGTGACCCGGGTTTATGCCCTGCAGACATCCAGCGAGAAGGATCTGGCCGACGAGCGCCGGGCTTCGCGCCACCTTGTGGGAAGTAAACTTTTCGGCAAGGATGTAACATTTTCCAGGTTGTCCGCCCTGTTGGCCAAGGATTGGAAAATTCGTTCGACAAAACTGACCGAGACGTTTACCTACGATTCGTATAAAAAAAAGTATGGGGGAGGGTCTGTCCCACTTTTTGCGGTCTCCCCCAAAGGGGAGCTTGCGGTTTTCACCGTGGAAAAGGAGGTTGATCCGGCGCCAGGCTGGAAGATTGTATCACTGGTGCCGGAGAACGGAGAGCAGGATGTTCCCGAATAAAGGCTTTTTCGTGGATCCGCGGCCCGCTGTGACCTTTTGCTGAAGCAGGGAGCAGGCGCTGCTTGTGGTTGCCTTGTCGTGTTGGCCGGTTATATTGCAGTGAGTCCGGGACCGGGGGTGATTTCCGGTCCCGGTTTGATTGATTGCGGCTCTATTGCACAATCTCAAAGGAATTACCTTTGAACTCGATTATTGCGTCCAGATAACGGCTTTTCCGGCCGATATTGCTGAGAGATGTATGGGCCATGCCAGCCCGCGCCCCGGTGCTGCAGTAAAGAATCGGCTCTTTGTCTTCCGGCAGTCTGCTGACTTTCTGAACGATCAGGTCCGCGGGAATATTGATGGCTCCTGGAATGGAGCCGCTTTCAAGCTCGTCCGGGTTGCGCACATCCACCAGGATGATATTGTCGGGTTTTTTCCCGGCCATGATGCTGAAATCGGCTGGCGATATGGTTCCTGGCGCCGGTTTGGGTTCATAGTCGATTTTGCTCAGGGCCGATCCTGATTTCGTTGGTTTCCCCGCAGCCTGCCAGGCATCAAAGGATTCATTGAGGAGCTGGACAAATTTATAGCCCCAGGAGCGGATCTCGCGCGCTGCCTCTTCGCTCCCTGGGCCATAGAGGATTATCGGCGCATTTTTTTGCGGCGGGAACATCTCCCTGGCGGCAGTCAGCTGAGCAGCGCTGATGGCCACTGCTCCCGGGATGTGTCCCCTGGTAACGTCCGCAGGGTCCCGAAGATCGACCAGGACATAAGGCGTCTTGTCGGTGATTGCCTGCTGGAGCCAGGCTGATTCGACGATCCCGTACTCACCCGATTTCACCCAGTCCGGGTAGCCGCCGGTATAAATCCTGACGTTTTCATAGCCGAGACTCTTGGTCTTCATGGCAGCGGTTGGACTCAGGCATCCGCCCACCCCATAGAAAATAATTGGGGTGGATTTGTCCAGCGGCAGTTTGTCAATAAACTTGTCAAAGGCCGGAGCCGGCATCATGGCGGCGCCGGGGATGTGGGCCATCTGGTATTTGACCGGCGGCCGAACGTCATACACCCTGACCTGCGGATTCCGCCGCTGTTCCATGAATTGTTCCCTGGTCAATTTTTCATCATCAGCAATGGCCTTGAGTATATCAAAGCGGATAACCTCCCTGGCTATTTTCTCCCCATTGCTTTCGGTAAAATTGATCTGGAATCCTTTGGTCCGATAGTTGCGGATGTCGGCAAAGTCCTCGACATACTTGACACTGGTGTCATCGTTGAACTTGACTATTTCCTTGTGGGACATGAGATCCATTTGAATGATCTTCGATTTCAGGGAGATATTGTCAAGAAACCCCATCATCAGGCCCGGTTCAGGCTGGTGACAGGCTGCGCAAAGTTTGGCCATGGTGGATCTTTGACCGACTTCGCCCAGCGCTGTCTGGCCGGCCATAAACATGGTCAGCACGGTAACGGTGGCGACAGCAAATATTTTTTTCATACATTTCCTCCACAAGTTGTTTTTTATCTGCCACATGTCACAATGTGGCACCTGATGGCGCGAGCCGAAACACTATTTTTCCGTAAAATTCTTAACTGGATCATATAAATTATTTGTATATTGTGGGGCAGGTATTCAGAAAAAGAACCTTCTTCAGGATAAGACAGAAAATGATTCCTGGGATGGTTTCCGGTGCGGAGAACAATATTGAGTTGCCAGACCGCGCCTTGATGCAATATTGCAGGATGACCTTTTTTATTAAAATGATGGGTTTTGCCTCATGGAATTGCTCATGTTCACCGTTGGTGATCTGTGATACGTATCCGGCAAAAGGCCCGGGAGCGTATTGATATTGCAGGGTTCACCTAACTATCGCCAATATTTCCTTTGAGGGCAGATAATTGCTTCCTTCCTCATTTCTCACCGCAGAATAAAAATCACATTGCAGGCAACCTTTCAGTTTTTGTGTAAAAGTACCCTGAACCTGATTGTGGCATATGGTACGGTCAATAACCCAGCAAACGCGGCCGCCGTTAACGCCGCCATTCAACCCATGGGCTTTTGTTTCCGTCGTGGCCGGGCATACACCAAGTTCCCGGCTTTTATGTCCTCCCGGTTGACGACCACATTCTTTTACTTCCCAGCAATTCAATCTCATTTTTCCAATTCTCAGCTTTTTTTGATTCAGCGATATGCAACCTGTCAAGCTGAACATGAAGATATCGCCTCAAAGATGATTAAAATAACTTTTAAAACCGTACACCACAATGTGGCATTTTGTCGCAACGGTTTTTTGCCGCGGAATTCCGTGGAGATCCGTGATCGTCTGTTGCCAGGGACGGAAAATGCGTAAAATGGATTTATCAGGCGCGCCTCCTGATTTTTTTTTTTACCGGTATTATTGTTTTAAGTATGGAGAGAAGGTAATTTGCAAGGAGGTGAGATATATGACCACATATAAAGAACTTGAGCAAAAAATTGACAATACTGTAGTATTAAGCTCCGTCTGCCGCGGTGAATGGTGCAGGCTGCTTGAGCCGGAAATGGATAAACTGGATTATGAATTCCATGATTATCTTAAATCCGGGGAAGTGAACGAGCCGTTTTGTCTTGTCGCCATTTCAAAAAGGATGCGTCAGGGGTACAGAAATCTGAGTTCCGACATTCTTGTTTGACCGAAAAAGGACCAGGGGCTGTCGCCTGAAGGGCAACAGCCCCTGGTTGCAGCTTTTGAGGAAAATGTAAATTTGTCATGAAAACTGTTTGAGAAATACCGACCCCAGCTCAAAGGAGAAAACCATGAAACTGAAAGATTCTAATCTGCACCAGAAACTCCAGGAAATGTGCGACTGTTACCTGGAGACCGATTTTGCCGCGCAGTTGAAGGCTATGTCCAAGGCGCCATCCACCGATATAAAGGAGGACGCGGTCAAATATCTGGCGTTGGCGCTCATGTACGGGGTGACCGATAAGGCGCGCAAGGTATCGTTCAAGAAAAAAGGGAATAAGATCAAGGCTGTCCTCAAGGTCGCAGATGAAAAGATTGAGTTGCCGCCCCCTACAGTTGATCAGTTCAACAGCATCGTTGAGCTGGTCCGTGGAATTCTGCATTTCGAGAGTGGAGGAGGGAGCTCTATGCTGGCCCTGGGGCTTCGCAACAGCCGGCTCGATCTCCAGGTAAAGCTCAAGGAAAAAGAAGGGAAGAACTCGCTGAGGATTGTCTATCCGGAACTGGGTGAATAAATCGTCAATGGTTGCAGGCGCCGCAACTTCATGATCACGCAGCCTGGCCGCAAACCCCGCGCCATCATCCATGTTGATATGGACGCTTTCTACGCATCGGTGGAGGTTCTGGATAATCCGGAACTCCGGGGCAAACCGGTGGTGGTGGGGGGGACATCCGAACGTTCGGTGGTATCGGCCGCCTCCTATGAAGCCCGCAAATACGGCATCCATTCGGCCATGGCTACGGTCAAGGCACGCAGACTCTGCCCCCGGGCCATCTTTCTGCCGGTGAGAATGAATCGCTATCGTGAGATTTCTCAAATGGTGATGGACGTTTTTCATCGTTTCACCCCGCTGGTGGAGCCGATCTCTCTGGACGAAGCCTTTCTTGATGTCACCGGCTCCACCGGACTTTTTGGGGAAGGAGAGTTCATGGCCCGGGAAATAAGGAAAATGATTGCCAGGGAAACGGGCCTGACCGCCTCTGCCGGGGTCGCCACCTCCAAGCTGGTGGCCAAGATAGCTTCCGACCTCCGGAAGCCGGACGGCATGACCGTGGTGGAAGCCGGCCGGGAACGGGAGTTTCTGGCCGGGTTGCCCATCAATAAACTCTGGGGGGCCGGCGGCAAGACCATCAAAGCATTGGCATTGCTGAATGTGGAATTCATTGGAGACCTGGCCCGCCTGGCTCCGGAGATCCTGACCGCAAAATTCGGCAGTCATGGTCGCCACCTGCACCTTGCAGCCAACGGCATCGATGACCGGCCGGTGGTCCCGAGCCGGGAAGCCAAATCCATCGGCCATGAAGAGACCTTCAGCGAAGACCTTACAGACCTTGTCGTTATCAGGCGGGAATTGCTGGAACTGGCCACCAGGGTGGGAGAACGGCTGCGCCGCCATGAACGCCGGGGCCAGACCATAACCATTAAAATAAAATTCCATGATTTTTCCGCCAGGACCAGATCCCGGACCCTGGCAGAGCCGACCAGCGATACCATGGAGATCTTCCGCCAGGGCTGGGAGCTGTTGGGAAAGACCGAGGCAGGCCGCAAATCTGTGCGGTTGGTCGGGATCAGTGTCAGCAACCTGAGCGCTCCCGGCAGCAGCCACCAGCAGGATCTGTTCGGTAAAACCCGGCAGCGTGAAAGAAGCCGGTTCCTGAATGAGGCCGTTGACCGGATTAATCAGAAGTTCGGCGGCGGGACCATTAACCCGGCCACATTGATCAGTGGCAGGGACGACAGGTAGGTTCCTGAATTCAGAAAGTTTTTCTCAGGCAGATAAGTTCCGTGGCCTGCCAGCCAAGTTTTGTGTAAAATTTCAGGGCCTGGGTGTTGTTGCGGTCTGTTAGAAGCTGGAGCCGTGACGCCCCCTTCATTTTGCCCCATTCCGCCACCTTTTCCATGAGCCGCCTGCCGATACCCAATCCGCGATATTCTGCATGGATTATCACGTCCTCCACCAGCAGGGCCGGTCCGCCTTCAGCAGTTGATATCGTCTGCTGTCCCGAACACATGCCGATTATTTTACCGTTTGTCTCGGCCACCAGAATGCGCCTCCGCTCGTTATCAATCATCATCTGCAGGCCGCGGCGCTGGAGACCTTCATTGAAAACGAAATCCTCCTCAATGCTGAAGAGGATCGCAAGCAGAGGTATCAGCGCGTCGATATCTTCAGGAACCGCGGGACGGATGGTGACAGGCGCTTCCATGGACTTCATTGTATCAGGTCGTTCTTCACCAGTTCCTGCAGCTTTTCAGCCAACTCCAGCATGGCCTGAATGTCATCCATTGCCGGTTCGATTATTGTGAATTCCCAGGGATCACAAATATCCTGATATGTATCGAGGTGAAGCAGCCCTTCCCGAATATCCGCTATGGCGCCGGGAAATGTTTCTTCCATGGCCTCGACCAGATCAACCATGGTATGGTTGTATGGCATTGTTCCGTGCCGCATCAGGGCGGCCATGACAAATTTTTCCACGGCCATGGCAATGATGTTATAGAGGATGGGGGCGGTGAAAATCCTTCTGCGGTTGCTGTACGCCCCTTTTGCCGTATGCAGATATCTGTTGCCGGCCTCGAGAAACTCATGCCATCCCTGGATTGGCCGGATCGAGACCAGAGATGTCAATGGAAGTTCATGTGCGTCGTACATGGGCAGACCCTCCCGCAGTCTATGAAACGAGGTAGTCGCCTGCCGGTTCGCCGTCCTCAAGGCCGTCGAGGATGGCATCGATGGCTTCTTCGCTGTCCACTCCCTTGAACCACCAGTTTTCGGGCTGGATAACCATGATCGGGCCGCTGTCGCACTGCTTGAGGCAGGTGGTTGCACTGATCAGACAGTCAAGCCCGCGATCCAGGACCTCCTCCTCAATGTACTGGAGAAATCCATCCGTCTGCCTGTGGCAGATCCCTTTTTTGTCGCCAGCCACACGAAAGCTCTGGCAGAGTATTATCTGACGTTCCGGTATAGCCATTTGTGTATCTCCATTAAAGTAACAGGTTAGTCTGCAGCGCTATTCAATCTGGGGCTGAGCCTCCAGACAAACAGGCAGATCCCCAAAAAATTTTATCTTTTTCGTTTTCCCTTCCTGCCGCCTCCATACAGGGCGTCCACCGTGCCCTCGACATTGTCCTCCATGAGCAGCAGGGGCAGGCCGTGACGGCCGAGAATCTCCTGCGGCTTGTTACCGGCATGGCCGGCCAGGAGGGCAAAGCAGTCATCCAGGATCGCGGCCACCTGCTGCCAGCGGTTGTCGCCGGTGCCTGGCTCCGGCAGATCACGTGCTTGGAGCAGGCAGGGCAGGCCGTCTTCCCTCGGCCCATAGATCAGGGCCTTGATGGCCTGGCCGAGGTGAAGATCGATATCCATGCCGTTGGCGCTGAGCACTGCAACATTGGGCCTGGCTCCGGTGGGCCTGGGCATGGCGCCCTGGCTGGCCAGGGGGATGACGTCGTCCCGGTCTGCCGCCGTCTCCAGGCTTACAGCCTTGAAATGCCGGCCTGCTTTCTTCGCCAGGGTTGCCATAACTTCTGCCGGGGACCGGTGGACCTGCTCTTCCCCTTTCAACAATGCTTTTCCGGGCAGCAGGGTAATTGATTCCGCTCCGAGGCCTGAAGCCCGGCAAGAAATTTCTTCAACTTCATTATCATTGACCCCACCGTAGACCGTAGTCCGGATGGAGACAGATATGCCGGCCGCCCTGCAGGCAGCGATACCCCTGGCTTGCTCGTCAACCAGGATGTCTGCTGCCCTGGCAAGGGGAGTGTTCCGTTTTCCCGGCCGGATCCAGGTGTACAATTTTCGGACCGTTTGCGGATCAACAGCGTCCATGAGCAGAGTGACCCGGGAAACTCCATATTCAGCCATTTGCGCGGCGTGTTCGGCAAGGCCCAGGCCCAGGGTTGTCAACCCCACGGGCAGATCAGGATATTTTTTCCTCAGCAAGGTCAAAATATCCTCGGTCATGGACCATGTGGCCAGGGGGTCGCCGGGGCCGTTCAGGTCCAGCCCGGCGACGCTGTTTCCTCGAGCCTCCAGGTCTGCAATCCCGGCAAGTGCCTCATAAAACGGCGCTGCCGGGAGCGGTTTGTCCTCTTTGCAGAAACGGCTGCGGGCCGCTGCCTGCGGGGCCGCAGCCAGGGTGAGCCACACCGGTGCCCTGCAGTTGCATCCCTTGGGGGTGTCGGGAAAGGGAATGATGGTCACGTCGCCCTCTTTTTATTATGGGGGCGGATTTATTATCCGTCCCCGGTTTCAGTTACAGGACCAGTTCAAATTTTTCTTCCGGATCGTCCCGGTCCTTGCGGTCGAGCAGGACCCCGAGGATCTTCTCCAGCAGCCTGAGTCCGCCCTTGTAGCCCACGGTGGGGAAATACTGGTGGCCCTGCCGGTCCAGGATGGGAAAGCCCCAGCGCACGTAAGGCAGATCTTCGTCCCGTGCAATATACTTGCAGTAGGTGTTGCCGATGATCAGATCGACCGGCTTGTTCTTGATCCACTGGTGGAGCAGGAACATGTCGCCCTTGGCCTTGACGTTGACCTCACAGCCCATGTCCCTGGTAAGCTCCCTGATTCGTTTCTCAAACTTCTTGCCCGGGGTGCCCGTGACCACGTGGATGGGGCACATGTCCATGGATACCAGGAATTCGGTCATGGCAATAAGCTGATCCGGATCACCCACCAGGGCCACCTTTTTCCCGTACAGGTACTGGTGCATATCCGAGATCATGTCCACCAGTTGGCCGCGTTCGTGCATAATCTCCTCGGGAATATTCACCCCGGCGATGGTCCTGAGCGCATCGATAAAACGATCGGTGGCCTTGAGGCCAAAGGGCATATCGAGCACGCTGCAGGGCACCTTGTGTTTGGTGTCAAGCCAGCGGGCCGCATCAGCAGAACACCATTCCCCCAAGGCAAGGGTGCCCCTGGAGTCACCGGTGCTTTTCAATTCGGCAACGGTTGTCCCTCCTTCCGGGAACATCTTGTACTCGCCGGAGAGCGGCCCGTTGAGAACGCCGGAAGTGTCCGGAAACAGGATGGTCTTGACCCCGATCAGGCTGGTGAGTCGTTTGAGTTCTTCCATATCAGCAGGTTCCACCCAGCCGGGGATGATATTGACCTTGCCGTTCTTCCTGCCGGTGGGCTCGGCCATCATGGCCATGGATTTGACCATGCTGGAAAAACCGGTGACATGGGAGCCGGCATAGCTCGGGGTGGAGGCGCTGATGACGTGTTTGCCCTCGGGTATCTTGCCTTCCCTCTCTGCCTTTTTCTTGATCTGGGGGAGATCGTCGCCGATGGTTTCGGACAGACAGGTGGTATGGATGGCGATAACCTCGGGGTTGTACACCGTAAATATGTTATTGATGGCCTGCAGCATATTGGCCTGGCCACCGAAAACCGAGGCGCCCTCGGTGAACGAGCTGGTGCCGGCGGAAATCGGCTCCTTGTAGTGCCGGGTCAAGGTACTGCGGTGATAGGCGCAGCAGCCCTGGGAGCCATGGCTGTGCGGCAGGCATCCGTGGATGCCCAGGGATGCGTACATGGCGCCGATGGGCTGGCAGGTCTTGGCCGGGTTGATGGTCAGGGCCTTGCGCTTGGTTATTTCTGTAGGGGTATGTCGTAATAACATTTTAAAAACCTCTGGTTTTGGTGTTTAGTTGTTTAGGCTATAGGCTGTTAGGTATTTTCTAAACACCTTCAGCCTAATCAGCTAAAAGGCTTTATTTCATTCCCAGTTATAGGAAGCCGACAGCTGCGGGTTCTCCTGCCAGGGGGCCTTCATGTAGCCCCAGACCCTGGAGTTCACCAGCCGGTCGATTTCCCGGTAAAAGTTGATCGCGCCCTGGAAGCCTGCATAGGGGCCGCCGGAGTCGTAGCTGTGCAGCTGCTTCATCGGCACGCCCAGCTTCTGGATGGAGTATTTTTCCTTGATGCCGGCGCAGAAGATGTCCGGCTTCATCAGTTCCACCAGTTTCTCCGCCTCGTACTGGTTAAGGTCGTCGATAATCAGGGTGCCTTTGTCCATGTCCGGGGCCAGGCCATCGTACTCCTTGAACCTGTATCCGGCCTTTTCCAGGGCTTTCATTTCCTTGTCGCTCTTGCGCGGCTTGAAACGGGTTTCGTCCGGTTCAACCTCGATCTCTTCGATATTGCGGCTGTCGGCATCAAGCTTGATATTCGGCAGCACCTGGCGGCCCTCGTAATCATCCTGATGGGCGAACTCATAGCCGGCCGAGATGGTCTTCATTCCCAGTTCGGCAAAAAGGTCCTGGTAGTGATGGGCCCGGGAGCCGCCGACAAACATCATGGCGGTCTTGCCTTCGGTCCGGGGGGTGATAACGGCCAGGGCCGCTTCCACCTCGGGCATTTCCTCGGTAATGACTTCTTCCACCTGGTCGATCAGCTCCTGCTCGCCGAAATACTCGGCGATCTTGCGCAGGCTTCTGGCCGTGGATCTTGCGCCGATGAAATTCACCTTGATCCAGGGAATCCCGTATCTGGTCTCCATCATGTCCGCCACATAGTTGATGGACCGGTGGCACATGACCGCGTTGAGATCAGCCGTGTGGGCTGAGGCAAACTGGTCATAGGTGGAGTTGCCGGAAAAGGTCGAGATGCAGGTAATCCCGCATTTTTTGAAGATCCGGTCAATTTCGAAACCATCTCCACCGATGTTGTATTCGCCCAGAAGGTTGATCTTGTATTTCCCTGGCTTCTCCGTGTCATTTTCGCCGACGATATGCCGAAAAACCTGGTTGTTGGCAATATGATGGCCTGCGGACTGGCTGACGCCTTTGTAGCCCTCGCAGCTGAAGGCATACACATTGCAGTCGCCCAGCTTTTCCTTCATGTTGGCGGTGACGGTGTGGATATCATCCCCGATCAGGCCTACCGGACAGGTGGCAAACACCGCTATTGATTTGGGATGATAGAGATCATATGCTTCCTGGATCGCCGCGGCCAGTTTCTTCTCGCCGCCGAAGATGATGTCCTGCTCCTGCATGTCCGTGGAAAAGCAGTAGGGCATATAATTTTCGCCATCCGGCCCGGCTTCGGTCTGGTTGCGCCTGGTCAGCCAGGAATAAAATCCGCAGCCGATGGGGCCGTGGGTTATGTTGACGATGTCCCGGGTGGGTCCCATGATAACACCCTTGCAGCCGGCGTATGTGCAGCCGCGCATGGTGATGATGCCCGGTATGGTGCGCACGTTGGCCGTAAGCGACGGGGTCTCCTTCTGCAGGGCCTCGTTGATCATTATCTGTTTGGCCCGTTTGCGGGCGACCTTGGGGGGATATTTCTCAAGGAGTTCCGTCTTGATATCGGCAGGCTCCCACTGCACCAGCTTTTTTTTCGTTGTTGTTGCCATTTTTGTCTCCTTGTATGCTCAGGCGATGGACCTGGCGCCGGTTTCACCAGTCCGCACCCGGACGGCATCGCTCAGGGGGACCACGAATACCTTGCCGTCGCCCGGTCTGCCGGTCTGGTTGGTGTTGATAATCGTTTCAACAACACAGGCAACCTGATCGTCTTCGACAACAGCTGTTACCAGCCGCTTGGGATACAGTTTGCCCTTTTCGCCGAGCAGCGCCGCTGCTTCGATATATCCCTGCTCGGCCCCTTCCAGCACCTCGGGATTGGCAAAACCCTTGCCCCGGCCTTGCGCCTCGTGGGCAAAGAATGCGTCAATGCCGCAGTCGGTCAATGCCTGCTTGGTCTGGTTCATCATGTTTATGCGCACTACGGCGATAACCTCTTTCATGCCGGGACCTCCTCGGTGGCAGCTACGGCATCCAATGCGCCGGTGCTGATGGTGTAGGATTCCTCCACTTGGCTGACAAATATCTTGCCGTCGCCGAATGCTCCCTTTTCACCGCTCTTGGCTGTTTTGAGGATGGTATCAATGACAAACTGCTTGTCTTCGTCGTTGACCACGCTCATCAGCATGACTTTTGGTATTTCATCATAGGTGATATCGCCGATCTTGATGCCGCGTTGTTTTCCGCGGCCGGCTACCGAATATTTTGTCACTGCGGGAAAACCAGCGTCCATGAGGGCGGCGAGTACCGCATCTGCTTTTTCCGGCCGGATTATCGATCTGATCATTATCATCATTGTTTCGTCTCCATGTATGTAAACAGTGGTAATTCTTTTTCTCAGGCAGCTTCCATCAGGCCATAGTTCATGAGCAGCTGTTCCAGCTCTTCGATTTCCAGGGGGGTGGGCACGACAAAATTTTTATTTTCGTCGATGGCCCTGGCCAGACCCCGGTAGGCATCGGCCTGGGTAACCTCCGGTTTCCATTCGATAACCGTCTTGCGGTTGATCTCGGCCCGCTGCACATCGTTGTGCCGGGGCACAAAATAAATCATCTGGGTGCCGAGTTTTTTGGCAAACTCCTCGATCATCTCCTGTTCGTTGTCCACTGCGCGTGAGTTGCAGATCAGGCCGCCCAGGCGCACGTCACCGGACTGGGCAAATTTCATGATACCCTTGCTGATGTTGTTGGCCGCATACATGGCCATCATTTCGCCGGAAACCACGATATAGATTTCCTGGGCTTTACCGTCGCGAATGGGCATGGCAAAGCCGCCGCAGACAACGTCACCGAGAACATCGTAAAAGGCATAGTCCAGCTCTTCGCTTTCTTCATAGGCGCCCAACGACTCCAGCATGTTAATCGAGGTGATGATGCCCCGCCCGGCACAGCCGACTCCGGGTTCCGGTCCGCCGGATTCAACACACCAGGTTCCTCCGTATCCTTGCTTGCGGATATCATCGAGTTCAACGTCTTCACCTTCCTCGCGCAGGGTGTCGAGGACGGATTTCTGGGCCAGCCCGCCCAGGAGAAGACGGGTCGAATCCGCTTTCGGGTCACAGCCGACAACCATGACCTTCCTGCCCAGTTCCACCAGCCCGGCAACCGTATTCTGGGTTGTGGTGGACTTCCCAATCCCGCCTTTGCCGTAAATTGCTACTTTTCTCATTTTTCACCTCCGGTATAAAATTGAACATGACCGGTCTCTGCCGGCTCTCATTTCGGGCAACAGGCCCTGACCATGGAAATAGAGCCACGGACAGCAGCGCAGTTGATCTCTTTATCGCAAAGGGCATGCCATATGGCATAACTTTCTGATTGTCTTTTTGAAACAACAGTTTAGGTGATGGTGGACTTGTAGAACGGCGAATACAGCTCTGGAAACGCCTGTTCCGGATTGTTGCTAATGTTACATTCAGGAAGGAAGTCGACATTTTTGTAGACCGGGTTAACCCTGGCGGGATGAATGCAGCGCCAGTCCTTCCGGGTCTGGCCGCAAGCAGTATCATCCTGGCCAGACAGGCAGAAACATGCGCGGCTTCCGTCGCTGTGCGTGACAATTTTGTCAACAATATGGCCGGAGGATATGGAAATATTTCAAATATGTAACAAAAAAAACGAGGGTAAGGCGCGTCTCGTAATATTATAATATATTGTTTTTCTTGTATTTTTTTTGAAAAAATGGGCGCAAGGGGGTCAATGGAACGGAATTTGCTTGTTCTGCAGCAATAAGCAATCTCAGGATGTAATCCATGGATATACGTTGGTGAAACGCGCAATGCATACTGGTGAGGCAGGAAAAAATAAAGACAGGTCGCTGAGCTGCGAAACAGCGGTTCTGGAAGTGGAGGCACTGCACAGGATTGCCCGGTTGATCAGCACGGTTGTGCATCTCGACTCAACGCTTTCGGATATACTTCAGGTGCTGCATGAAACCCTGCAGATGGAAAGGGCGACCCTGGTCCTGCTGGACGAAAAAGGCAGAAATCTTACCATCAGGGCCTCGTACGGTTTATCGGTGGAAGAGGAGCAGCGGGGAGTATACAGCCCGCAGGAAGGGGTGGTGGGGCGTGTCTTCAAGAGCGGATGCCCTTTCATCGTGCCCGATATCAACAGTGAACCTCTGTTCCTGAACCGTACCGGCGCGCGTGACCGGATAAAAAAATCGACCATTTCATTTATCGGCGTACCGATCATCCTTAAGGCGGAGGTCGTCGGTGTGCTGACGGTTGACCGGCTTTTCGGGCCTGAAATTTCATTTGAAGAAGACGTGAGATTTCTTACGGTCCTGGCCACACTTGTCGCCCAGTTTCTCAGCCTCCACCGCGCCATCAACAGGGACAGAGCCCGGCTGGTTAATGAAAACCGCAACCTGAAGGCCGAACTGCATGGCCGCTACAGCAGGCATTACATCATCGGCCATTCCAAACCCATGCAGGAGGTGTTCTGGACCATTGAAAAAGTGGCGCCGAGCAACGCCACGGTCCTCATGACCGGTGAATCGGGAACAGGGAAAGAGTTGGTTGCGAGGGCGATTCACCAGTCCAGCCGGCGAAAAGATAATCCCTTTATTAAAGTCAATTGCGCCGCCCTGCCGGAAAATCTGCTGGAAAGTGAACTTTTCGGCCACGAAAAAGGGGCTTTCACCGATGCTGTGATATCCAAGCCAGGAAGGTTTGAACTGGCCCATTCCGGGACATTGTTTCTTGATGAAATAGGTGAGCTGCCCCTGGCGCTGCAGGCAAAAATTCTCCGGGTGCTCCAGGAAAAACAATTTGAAAGGGTTGGCGGCACCCGGACATTGAATGCGGATGTGCGCATCCTGGCGGCAACCAATGTTGAGCTTGAAGAAGCGGTGAAGATGGGATGTTTCCGCGGCGATTTGTTCTACAGGCTCAATGTGGTGCCGATCAGCCTGCCTCCCCTGCGAAGGAGGGCCGAGGATATTCCTTTGCTGCTTGATCATTTTCTCCAGGCGAGCAACAGGCGCAATGATAAGAATATGCGGATGAGCAGGGAGTTTCTCGATTTTCTCACCAGATATCCCTGGCCCGGCAATGTGCGTGAACTGCAGAACCTCATCGAGCGGCTGGTCATCCTGGCTGAAAACGAGGTGATCAAGGTAAGCGATCTGCCGCATTCTGTTTTGTATTATGAGGCAAGCCGTCTGCCCGAGCCGCCCGGCAATCCGTTTTCCCGCCCGGTCCATGAAGAGGTTCCGGACCAGGAAAGGCATTCTCTCCGATCACTTGAGGATATGGAGCGCCGCGAAGTTGAAACAGCGCTGAAGCGTCACGGCTGGGTGCAGGCCCGGGCCGCGAGGGAACTGGGGCTGACCCAGCGCCAGATCGGCTACCGTATTAAAAAATACGGACTTACGCGGCCGAGGATGTTTTAATCAATCCTTTGGCCAGGGCGAGCAGTTCCAGGGCCTGTTCGTTCAGTGGATTTTTTCTTGAACCGGCTGCCCGTCGGATATCAACTGCAATCTCCTCCGCCTCATCATCCGATATATTGAATCCCAGTGATGCCAGTCTGTTTCTGACCGCGCCCCGGCCGGTTTTGCCGCCAAAGAGCAGGGTTCGGCTCCGTCCCAGCAACAGGGGGTTGTACGGTTCGTAGGTGTTGGGATCCGCGGATAACCCCTGGACATGCAGGCCGGTTTCGCAGGTGAATATTTTGTCCCCCACCATCGGATGGCTGGCGGATATCACTACACCGGCCGCTTCCGCCACGGTATCGCACAGATTACGCAGGAATTCCGGCCTGTATCGATCAACCCTCTCCATGATGCTCAGGTACCCTGTGAGCTCTTCCAGGCGGCAGTTGCCGGCCCGCTCTCCCAGGCCGAGCACTGTCGCGTCTACCCATTGGGCGCCGGCCTCAAGGGCCGCAACAGCATTACCTGTGGCCATGCCGAAGTCGTTGTGGGTGTGAACTCCGATGGGGATGGGGGTAGTGGCCTGAAGTGCCTGTACCAGGCGGGCAATCATTGCCGGCGAGGCAATTCCGACGGTATCGGCCAGGCGCAGGCGCGAGGCGCCTGCCCGGCTGATGACCTCAACGGCCTGGTGGAGAAAGTCCGGATCAGCCCTGGTCGCGTCTTCCAGTCCAACGGAGACAGTCGCAAACCCGAGTTCCAGCGCATTTGTTATGGAGCGGTCAAGGTTTTCCAGTACCCACTGCCGGTCACGATGAAGCTTTTCCTGCAGGTGGATGTCTGATACCGGCATGCAGAGCGACAGGGTGTCGGGATTGCAGCGGGCCGCGAATTGTATATCTTCCGTGAGGCATCTGCTCCAGAGGGAAATCCGGCTCGTTCCCCGGGCAATAAGCGCAGCCTCATTAACAAGCGAAAGGAGTTCGGGTGACCGCGGCGTTGCCACGCCGATTTCAATTTCATCCACCCCTGATGCGGCAAGGAGCTGCACAATCTTGAGCTTCTGCTCGCGGGAGAAGCTGACCCCCGGAGTCTGCTCACCCTCCCGGAGGGTGGAATCTATTATTCCTGCAAGCGTAAAATCCCTCATCTGACTTCAGCGCCCTGGCCGGCCGCTCCTCAAAGTGTATTTGGTTGATAAAGGTTATGTGATTACCGCTTATCCTCAGTTCGTGCGAAAACCAAGCTATTTTTCTCCCTCTCCCCCGAAACGGGGGAGAGGGGCGGGGTGAGGGGGTAAATACGGTATACCGGGAAGTTAACCCTCTCCTATCCCCTATCTCATTGGAGAATTGTTAAAAATTCTTTTGACCGAGCTTTAGCGGTATTCAAGAAAGTTTATGTTGCCTGAAAATTTGATTGCAAGACGCATGCAAGATTGAGGGAAAAAGGTGAGTCCAGGATGTTTTTCCGGTTCACCGCGCATGGTTTCCCGATTGTATATGAACAGGAATAGTAGGATTACGCGCTATTAGTGCCTGTTCTTTTCATCTCTTTTATCGTTATTTGTTCCTCCCACGGCTTCTTTTGATAGAAATTTCCTATTTGACCCATAGGAGATAATTTTGTAAATAGCGTGTGTTGAAATAAATTTTAAACTCAGCCCCAGGCAAAAATGACATATTTTCATCACTCATCTTACTGATTATTGCGTCTGACACGTCACCCGGTCCGGGTGGCGCGGATGACAGGCGCAATGCTCCCTTTTCCCCTTCTCCGTTGAACTCGCCCCTCAAGTAAGGGCTTCAACCCATCAGGGATCAAGGATGCAGGCGACCTGTCTTTTCAGGCAAAAAATGCATCTGATCCATGAAGGAGGAAGCTCTCATGAATGCTCCAGCTCCAAGCTGCCAGGCCGTTATTGTACTGGTCCATGATAACTGCGCAAAATCGCTGAACATCCGGCACCAGGCAGGTGAAACAGTATGACCGGAGATTCGACACGCCTGACCCGGACTGTCAGGGGGGCGGGCTGCGCCGCCAAACTCGCTCCCGGTGACCTGGACCGCGCCCTCTGCGGACTTGACCTGCCGGTGGACGACAATCTTTTGGTCGGTCTTGAACGGGCCGATGACGCCGGGGTTTACAAAATCTCCGACGAGCTCGCTCTGGTCCAGACCCTGGATTTTTTCCCGCCCATGGTCGATGACCCGCATGCCTTCGGCCGGATCGCCGCTGCCAATTCCCTGAGCGATATCTACGCCATGGGCGGGATGCCGAAGACCGCCATGAACATCGTCGCCTTCCCGGCCAAAATCATGGATATCTCAGTCCTCCGCCAGATCATTGAAGGAGCGCTGTCCACCCTGCGTGGAGCCGGTGTGGTTCTGGTCGGCGGCCATACCGTCGATGATTCGGAGCTGAAGTTCGGCCTGTCCGTAACCGGATTCATCCATCCTCGGCGCATCCTCTTCAAACGAAAATTAAGGGCGGGCGATCGATTGCTGCTCACCAAGCCGCTGGGCACCGGTATTGTCTGCACCGCCATCAAGGCGGGACTGGCCGGGGCCGAAATCACCGCCCGGGTAACCGGCAACATGGCGGCCCTGAACCGGGTGGCGGCCGAGATCATGGCGGATTATCCGGTCAGCGCCTGCACCGATATCACCGGCTTCGGTTTTCTCGGGCACCTGGCTGAAATGGTGGTGGATTCGGGCGCCGGGGTGAGAATCAACCCGGCGGCGCTGCCGCTCTACCCGGAGGCCCTGGAGTGGGCGGCCATGGGGTTGATCCCGGCCGGGGCCTATAACAACAGAAACTTCCGGGGAGAGTTTGTGCGCTTTGCGCCGGGCGTGGACCCGGCCGTGCAGGACCTGCTCTTTGATCCGCAGACCTCCGGCGGGCTGTTGATCGCGGTGGCTGCGGACGAAGCAGAACGGTTGCGGTCCGCGCTGCTCGCCGCAGGCGTCGAAACCGCAGCCATGGTCGGCGAGGTGGTAACTGAACCCAGAGAAAGAATTGTCGTGGAGTAACGGCGCCGGAACATTTTGTGACGCCATTCAAATCGGAGGAAAAGAGATGACCAGGGAAATCAACTGCCTGGGGCTGGCCTGTCCGGCCCCGGTGCTGCAGGTAAAAGAGATGCTGGAAAAAGAACGGCCGGCCGCCGTCACGGTTGTCGTTGACAACGAGGCCGCCCGGGAGAATGTCAGCCGTTTTCTCGTCCACCAGGGGTTCCAGGTCACGGTGGCCCGGGCAGGCGGTGAATTCCGGGTGACCGGTACCGGCGGAGATGAAGCCTGCGAGATCATGACGGATTCCGAGCTTGTTGCCGTGGCTGGAGGCGGGGGCAAAAAAATTCTGGTCATGGTGGGAACGGATAAAATGGGCCACGGTGATGATGGTCTGGGTACTGCTCTCCTCATCAACTTTCTCAAGACCCTGAAGGAGATGGGGCCGGAGCTGTGGCGGCTTGTTTTTGTCAACAGCGGGGTCAAGCTGTGCGTCCAAAGGGCCGAAGCGGTGGAGATTCTCCAGGAGCTGGCCGCCGCCGGCGTCAGTATCCTGGTCTGCGGCACCTGCCTGAACCACTTCCGGCTGCTGGACAAAAAACAGGTCGGCGAGACCACCAACATGCTGGACATTGTTACCTCCATGCAGGTGGCCGACAGCGTCATCAATATATAAAGGAGCGGATTACCGCCTCAATACAATTATTTTAAGGGAGTTTATCATGAAAAAACACCGTACCGCTCTGCTGGCGGCATTTTTTATCTTTATTTCACTGCCGGCCTTTGGCGGGACAGTCTCCGGCATTGTTGATCTTGAATTTGATCTGTCGCAGCAGCCCGCGGGAAAAGAAGCGCGACTCTGGGTGCCCTACCCGGTATCGGACGCGGACCAGGACATTACCGGGGTGAAAATCTCCGGCAACTATGCCGAGGCCGCGGTCTATACGGATAAGGTCTTTAAAACCCCCATGCTCTATGCCCGATGGGACAAGGATGCGCCGAGCCGCACCCTTTCCTTCTCTTTCCTGGCGAACCGGCAGGAGGTGGCCGGCCGTGATTTCCCGGTTCGGGAAGCTGCCTGGGATCCGGCGGATTACGCCCTCTACCTGGCCCCCACCCGCCTTGGTCCCATCGACGGCGAAGTAAAAAAACTGGCGGACAAAATCACCAAAGGCAAACAGGGCGTCCTTGCCAGGGCCAAAGCCATCTATGACTGGACGGTGGAAAACACCTACCGCAATCCCGATACCCGTGGTTGCGGGCTTGGCGATGTCTTCCGGCTGCTCCGGGACCCGGGCGGCAAATGCGCCGATATCAGCTCCATCTACGTTGCCCTGGCCCGGGCTGCGGGCGTGCCGGCCCGGGAGATTTTCGGCATCCGCATGGGCAAGACGCAGACCGTGGATATTACCACCTGGCAGCACTGCTGGGCCGAATTTTTTCTGCCCGGCCATGGCTGGGTAACGGTCGATCCCGCTGATGTCAGAAAAATGATGCTGGTGGAAAAGCTCGACCTGGATGACCCCGAAACAGTGGAATACCGCCGTTATTTCTGGGGCGGCGTTGACGCGTACCGGATCAGGCTCGGCGAGGGCCGCGATCTTACCCTTAATCCTCCCCAGCAGGGGGAACCGGTCAACTATCTCATGTATCCCTTTGCCCAGGTGGGGGAGACAACCCTGGACTGGCTTGACCCCGCTTCCTTCAAATACACCATTACCTATCATCAGCTGGCTGAGGACGGCTACGGGCTCATTGACTCTGATACCCTCAAAAAGCAGCTGGATGGCGGCAGGGAAATGCTCGTCATCGATGCCCGCAATCCCGAGGAATACGAAGAGGTGCATATCAGGGAGGCAATCAATATCCCGGAAAAAAAATTCAGCGAGCACCTCGACAACCTCCCTGCCGACAAATCGGCCCGGCTGGTTTTTTACTGCAACGGCGTCAAGTGCGGCAAGAGCAGAAAGTCTGCGAAAAAAGCCATGGAGCTTGGTTATGACAATGTCTTTGTTTATGCCGAGGGCATGCCGGTCTGGGAGGAAAAGGGACTGCCGATCTACGCCGGCCCGAACTATGAGGAACGGATTGAAACCACAAAAATCTCCCCGACCGCACTCCATGACGTGATTACCGGCAACGCTGGCACCTTTACCCTGGTCGATGTCCGGGACCTCGAAGAATTCAGCGAAGGCCATATCCCGGGCGCCATCAATATCCCGGCCGCTTCATTCGCTTCTCAATCCGGTGCCCTGGACAAGGAGAAGAACATCATCGTCTACTGCAATTCCGGCGGCCGCAGCTACAATGCGTACCGGAAGCTCATGAAACTGGGGTACAAAAATATCAACCAGGCCATTTTCGCCGACTGGAAAGAGGCGGGGCTGCCGGTTGAAAAACCATAACCCGGCACGTCTAGTTTCACTCAGCATAAAGATAAGGAGAAAACGATGACTGATACGCCATTTGAAGTGAAACCCCACCCGGAAATGTGGGCCGGGCTGGGCATGGATGTTCCCAGGTTTGACAAGGCCCGGCAGATGCTGGGCGAAGTGTATGACAAGATGTATATCTCTCAAGCCAACCGCCCGACGGCTATGCAGTATTTCGATGACATGGTATCCGAGATTTTCGGGGGCCGCATCAAGGAGATGCTGGCGGTGAAGGAGAAGGGCAAACCGGTGGTGGGCACCTTCTGCGTCTATATTCCTGAAGAGGTGGTGGTCGCAGCTGGCGGTGTATGCGTCGGTCTGTGCGGCGGCTCCCAGGGATCGGTTCCCGATGCGGAAAAGATCCTGCCCCGCAACATCTGTCCCATGGTCAAGTCAGCCTATGGTTTCAAGGCCGGCAGGATCTGCCCCTATTTCCAGGTTGTCGACTTTGTCTATGGAGAGACCACCTGCGACGCCAAGAAAAAGACCTGGGAACTCCTCGACCGGCTGGTGCCGACCCATGTCATGGAAATTCCGCAGATGAAGAACAAGAGGGACAAAACGCTCTGGCTTGAGGAGGTGCATGAATTCAAAAACAAGGTGGAAGAGGTGTGTGGGACGACCATCTCCGCTGATGACCTTGCCGGAGCCATAAAGGTGATCAATAACAAACGCAAGGCCCTGCAGCGGTTGACAAGGCTCAGGGCAAACAGCCCGGTGCCGATCAGCGGCAAGGACGCACTGTTGATAGAGCAGATCGCCTTCTATGACGAGCCGGTCCGGTTTGCCGGGAAAGTCAACGGACTGTGCGACGAACTGGAAGAAAGGGTGAAAAAAGGTACAGGCTTCTGTGGCGGCGATACTCCCAGAATCATGGTTTCCGGCACGCCCATGGCCCTGCCCAATTGGAAAGTGCACAATCTGGTAGAGACAGCCGGGGCCGTGGTGGTGAATGAAGAGTCCTGCATCGGCACCAGGTATTTCAAGGATCTGATCGATGAGGGCGGTTCAACCATTGATGAGCAGCTCGATGTTCTTACCGACCGCTACATGCAGATAGACTGTTCCTGCTTTACGCCCAATGATGAACGCATCGACCAGATACTCAGGGAGTACAAGAAATCCAACGCCCAGGGCATCCTGCATTACTCTCTGCAGTTCTGCCATACCTATAACATCGAGGAAATAAAAGTGCGGGAGGCCTGCGAAAAAGAAGGAATCCCCTACCTGTCCATCGAATCGGACTATTCACCCGAAGACGTCGGCCAACTCCAGACCAGGATCGAAGCTTTTCTTGAGCAGATTCGAGGGTAGCCATGCACGTTGGTATTGATCTTGGCTCAAGGACCATCAAAGTTGCCGTACTGGAAAACGGGCAGCTTGTCGACCAGCAGATTTCCGAGAGCGGTTTTGATCCCCACGGTCAGGCCCTGGAGATGATCGGCAGATACAATCCTGTCAGGGTGGTGGCTACCGGCTATGGCCGCCACCTTGCCCGGAAGCATTTTGCCGATGAGGTCATCACCGAGATCAAGGCCCATGCCCTGGGGGCGCGGCATCATTTTCCCGAGTGCACCACTGTGGTCGATATCGGCGGTCAGGATTCCAAAGTCATTTCCCTGGATGCACGGGGCCGGGTCAGCAATTTCCAGATGAACGACAAATGCGCCGCCGGCACCGGGAAATTTCTGGAGATTATGGCGGCATCGCTTGGCTTTCGGCTGGATGAGTTCGGTCCGGCGGCATTGGCATCAACACAGGAAGTGGCGATCAACTCCATGTGTACGGTCTTTGCCGAGTCCGAGGTGATTTCGCTGAAAAATCACGGTTCGCCCCCCGGGGATATTGCCCGGGGAGTGCATTTGTCCGTGGTCAACCGGATTGTCGGCATGCTCGGCCGGGTGGGTTACGGTGAATTAATTGTTTTTTCCGGAGGTGTGGCCCGCAATCCCTGCATGGTGAAGTTGCTGCGCGAGCGGCTGGATAACGTCCGGGTTGATTCCCCGCCCGCGCCGGACATTGTCGGTGCTCTGGGAGCCGCTCTTTATGCCGGCCGAATGGAGCTCTGAACATGGCGACCTGGAAAAAGAAGGATCGGGAAGGCACGGTGCACTTTCAGTTCCTCTGCCAATCCTGCAACAGCAGAAAACAACCCCTTCTTGAACAGGATGAATATAGGATGTCCCCTTTTTTCCACGACCCCCAGGTCAAAGAGATCGTCAATGATATCCTGGCCGAGCCTCCCAAATAACAAAGGCAGGTCAATGGACCTGCCTTTGTGAGCTACTGTATTATATTTTGCACCTACTTCTTTATATGGCAGGTGTCACAATCCCTTTTGATGGAAAAAGCGGTATCGCCATCATGACAGACTCCGCAATATTCGCTCTTCTTGCTCATGCTATCCATTTTCATGATTTGAGCTTTGTGTTTTGGGATAAACACATCCGGGTGGCAGTCATCACATAAATATCCCATTTCTATATGGGTAGAATGGCTGAAAATCGTATCACCAATAGTTTTATTTTCCCAGGTCAGATCACCGGCATGACAGGTTGCGCAGTCCCCCTTTACGGAAAAGGCAGACTCACCATCATGGCAGGCTCCGCAATATTCGCCATTTTCCATGGCTGCCATTGTCATGGTCTGGCCATTTTGCTTCGGCTTGAACAGGTCAGGATGACAATCACTGCAACCATAACCCGAATCGATATGCACTGAATGGGGGAACTTGGTTTCCCCGATATTTTTATCTGTCATAGGTATTTCTATGGCCCCGACATGACAGGTTATACAATCACCTTTTACTGAAAAAGCGGCATCACCGTCATGACAGGCCCCGCAGGTTTCGCCTTTTTCCATGGACGCCATGGTCATCTTTTGGCTGCCCTTTTTCATTTTGAACAGGTCAGGATGACAGTCGTCGCAGCCGTATTCCATATCAAGATGGATCGAATGTTTGAATGCTGTTTTGCCAATCTCATCGCCTTCCCATACCATTTCATCAGCATGGCACGATATACAGTCCCCTTTAACTGAAAATGCCCGTTTGCCATTATGGCAGGCACCGCAGGACTTCCCTTCTTCCATGTCTTCCATGGTATACGTTGGGTTTTTCTTGGGAATCATATTAAAAACTTCATTATGACAATACTCGCAGTTGGTCCCAAGTGCTTCAAAATGGACGTCATGACTGAAAACCACTCCGCTAATATCCTGTTTATCCTGAAACCAGCGTCCATGCGCCGTTGATGCAACCAGAGCTATGGTCACAGATACAAAGAAATAACGTATACTCATGTTTTCCTCCAAAGTTTACAAAGCGTAATGGTCGATATTATACCGAAAATCGCCCAAAGTCCAAATGCTTTAGCCAATAAGATGGACCCGGGAGACCTAATACAAAGTTTCGGCGTGTTTTCTTCAGGATTTATCCTTAAGTCAGTATATTTTTCTTTAGAGGCGACATCTGCCGCAAAGGCGAATCGGAGGCACTGAATAAATAAGCGTGCATATCCCGATACTATGGATGAGGATACATTCTAACGGGAAAGTGAGCGGAAAAGGCAACGGATTTTGGCTTTTTTAATCAGGAACCTGAATTATTTAGAGATTTATCCATAGCTGTGCAATCCGGAAAGAACGTAATTTACCCCATAGTAGGTGAACATTACAGATGCAAAGCCGATGATTGCGAACCAGGACATTCTTGGTCCTGCCCATCCCTTGGTAAGATGGAAATGTATTGCCGCGGCATAAATAAACCATGTGATCAGTGACCAGGTTTCTTTCGGGTCCCAGCTCCAGTAAGTTCCCCACGCCGAATTTGCCCAGACCGCGCCGGTGATTATTCCGGCCGAAAGCCAGAGGAAACCGAAAACAAGGGTCTTGTAGATTATGTCGCCGATGGTTTTCAATGGGGGCAGCTGTGCCAGGAGATTCCCGGCTGTATCCTTTGATTGTTCCCTGTTTTTCAGGAGGTATACCACGCCGAAGCCGGAAGCCACTGCAAAGGCGGCGTAGCCGATGAAACAGGTGACCACGTGGGCGATGAGCCAGTTGCTCTGCAGGGCCGGGACAAGAGGCGTGATTGCCGGATTTTTCATTTCAGCCAAAATCATGGCCAGCGCCGCAAAGGGCATGGCAAAGGCGCCGAGAAAGCGATTCTTGTATTTATATTCCAGGCCGAGGTAGAAAATGGCAATGGACCAGGCAAAAAAGACAAGGGATTCATACATGTTGGACAGGGGGGCATAGCCGATTCCCATCTGGTGCGACTCGACCCACCGCATGCCGATTCCTGCCGTATTGATCAGAAACGCGGCAATTGTTGCCCATGTCGCCACAGGGCCTATTCTGGGAGCCTTGAAGCCAAAGAGGGCTATATAGATAACCGCTGCAAAGAGATAGGCAAAAGTTGTCAATCCTAAAAGCTGTGAACTATCCATGATTACACCTCAGGTTACGTGCGCCTATTTGTTGTTGTTTATCCGGCCCATGGGAAAAAATGCCCATCGGGCCGGATTTTTTGGGGGAGGAAAGTTTGTACATAACGCCGTAGTAAATAATATAATGGAAAATATGGTTAGAACAAATAGATAATTATGGTTATATATATTCGATATAAACGAATCGAAAAATTGGCCGGAAGGTAAAAGGTTATGGAATGGCTCAACTATCATCATCTGTTTTATTTCTGGACGGTTATGCGCGAGGGGAGTATTACCGCGGCCAGCGCCAGGCTCAGCCTGGCTCCGTCAACGGTGAGCGCTCAACTTTCAACGCTTGAGGAAAGCCTTGGGGCAAAGCTTTTCAGGCGGGCGGGGCGCAATCTTGAACCAACCGATATGGCCCATCTCGTTTTTCGCTATGCAGATGAGATTTTTTCCCTGGGCCGCGAAATGATTGACTCCCTGCAGGGACGTGTCATTGCCGGCCCCCTGCCATTGAAAGTGGGTATTGTCGATGTTGTTCCTAAGCTTGTCGCGCGAAAACTGCTGGAGCCGACGGCAAATCTGCCGGATCATGTGCGCCTGATTTGTCACGAGGGCAAAAACAAGGATCTTCTTGCCGAACTGGCTCTCCATAATCTTGATATTGTCTTGACCGATTGCCCGCTTCCTCCCGGGATCAGTATCAAGGCCTACAATCATCTCCTGGGGGAATGCGGGGTATCTTTTTTCGGGGTGGAAAAGCTTGCCAAGCCTCTTCGGGACGGCTTTCCATCTTCCCTTGACGGGGCGCCCATGCTGCTGCCCATGGCAATGAGTCCATTGCGGGGCATGCTGGATCACTGGTTTGAAAAAACAGGGGTGCAGCCGGTAATACGCGGTGAGTTTGATGACAGCGCCCTGCTGAAAGTTTTCGGCCAGGCAGGTGAGGGCGTTTTCACTGCGCCGACAGTTATTGAAAAGGAAGTAGCGCTACAGTACCGGGTCCAGGCTATCGGGCGGACAAATCAGATCAGGGAAAAATTTTACGCCATTTCGGTGGAACGGATTATCAGGCATCCAGCAGTTGCCGCTATTTCACAATCGTCAAACAATAAGCTTTTTTTTGATTGTGATTAATGCAATCCTGAGCCCGTGAACGCCGGACAGCACCCCGCAGGGCGGCGGGAGGCACATGACCAATCCATGTTTTTGATAATTTTCACCAGTGTTGCATTGCCCGGGCCAAAGTCCGATCTACTGCGTCATAGCGGGTACGGCCAATGCTCGACGTACCATATGTACGCCTCCGCTTGGCCGACACCACTATTCCTCGGAGTCTCGCAAGCTCGCTTACCTGTATATCGAAATTTGTACTTAGCCATCTTTTAGTGTGTGATGGACTTTTTACGAGTCCATCAAATCTGCCTTTGCCAAATTATATGGTGAAAACACGAAAATTGGGTGGCGATTTAACCAGCTTTTACGCTTTCAACCAGGATTCAAATATCAACCAAAATAACAATTAGCTGAATTTATAGACTATCTTCTTTTGCGTAAAAATGGTTCAAATTTTGCATATATAAATCATAAGAAAGCAAAAACCTGTTGCCTGATATCATGCGTTTACTGACAATTCTGCCAATCCTGATCTGCCTGGCCATTATTACCGGATGCGCTATTCCCAAAAAGCGTTCCTGGAGTAAGTTGGAAGACTCTTCTTATGCCTTGGCAGAAAAAGCAAAATCCAAAAAGCGTGTCTGGATCAAAACAGGTGGCCCGATCAAAGTCTCAGCACGCCCCCCACGTCCGGAAAGAATTATTCGCTTCGAGACAAAACCAGAAGTAAAAATAGCAGCGCGGGAACCTGCTGAACGCATGGATTTTTCCTCTGGTAACACAGAACCTGAAATCTTGCTCAAGCAGGAGTTGACAGCGCTCAAGTCGACGGATAATTGGGAAGATCATCAAACAGGAGTTATCCAGGAGGTAGAGATAGAGGACCTTGCCGAAATAGATGTTGTCTACGATTTCCCGATTACCGTTAACAGCCAGGTTGAGGTTTATCTCGAGCTTTTTCAGGGTGCACACCGTAAATATTTCAGTGAATGGCTGGCCCGCTCGGGACGCTACATCCCCATGATTGTGGCAGAGCTTGAAGCCGCAGGCCTTCCCCTAGACCTGGTCTATCTTTCAATGATCGAAAGTGGCTTCAGCCAGACCGCAACTTCTAAAGCGAAGGCTGTAGGGCTTTGGCAGTTCATGTCATATACAGGCCGTGACTATGGCCTGGAAATTACGGAATATATCGATGAAAGACGCGATGACAAAAAATCCACCAGGGCAGCGGTCGCCTTTCTGAGCGACCTTTATGAGGAGTTCGGGGACTGGTTCCTGGCTGTTGCTGCATATAACGGAGGTCCCGGAAGATTGCGAAACGCCATTAGAAAATCCAAGAGCAGGGATTTCTGGAAGATTGCCCAGGGGGACATCCTCCCTCTGGAAACAAAACGCTATGTACCAAAATTGATTGCAGCAATCATTATTGCCAAAGAGCCTGAAGTGTATGGCTTCACCGATATAAAGGATAATCGACCGGTTTCTTACGATACAGTTGCTGTCGGCCCAGGCTTGAGTTTTGACACTGTTGCCCGTATCACCAATTCAAGCAGCACGATAATACAAAGCCTGAACCAGGAACTCCTGCAGGAAAAGACTCCGCTTGACAGGGAAAAGTATACTCTGCGAATCCCCAAGGGCACCAGGAAAATGGCAGAGAGAAACCTGTCCCGGCTTTACGGCACGCTGCGGTCAGAAGGAAGCATCCTTCTTGCTGACGCTCAAAAGTACAAAACCGCCCAGAACGCCACTATCCAGAATTAGGAAGCAGCAACCGCTGTTCATTATCAGGAGCATTTCTTTTATTACCCTGGATCCGTGAGCGTTCAAGAACGGTCCAGATGCAAGGCGGCAACTATGTTGATTATCCTTATGTGATATCAACGAGTTGCCAACACAGCAGATGGGCCGTTATTGGGCGCTCCGAAGGGCGGCGGAGCGAATGGAGCAAAAAGGCTGTCAATATCAAAAAACATTTTATTAACAAGTAATTACAATAAAAAAAACTGAAAGGCGTCACGGATTCAGGATTACTATAGAGTTATACCTGATAAGGGTTTTCCAAAAATCTTCTTTTCAAGTTGGAACATTATTGACTGCCACTGCAAACTTCTCTCAAAGAGCAAGACAAGCGAACTGAAGATACTCTGCGAAACCTGCACATCTAAATCGCCCTTGCCACGGTAAACACCTCTATCCTTTTTGCCCCTGCCCTGCGCAGTACCTTCGCGCATTCATTAACCGTAGATCCAGTAGTAAAGACATCATCGACAAGTAAAATCATCTTGTTTTTTACCAGATCGGGATTTGTGAGAGAAAATGCGCCTGAGAGGTTTTTTCGTCTTTCAGTGCCGTTTAAAGCCGTTTGAGGCGCTGTGGCCCGGTGCCGAATTAGAATGTCGACGCGGATACTGCTCCGGTAATCGGGAAAACAGGCTTTGCCGATAACCAGGGCCTGGTTGAATTTGCGCTGGCGCAGCCGTTGCATGTGCAGGGGGACCGGGAGAACGAGATCCGGCTCATGTAAATCTTTTCTCCCCGGCGCATTCCGCGCCAGGTAGGCCAGGCTGGCAAGCCCGGTGAGCGTTCCGTTGAACTTGAGCGAGCCGATGAGCGAGGTGACCGGTTTTGTATAATGCAGCGCGGCCCTGGCCAGGTCAAAGGCAAAGGATTTTTTCAGGCACAAGCCGCAGAAATGGTCCTGCCCGGTCGAAAACGGCATTCCACAGCAGGGGCAGCAGGGAGAACAGGGAAAGGAAATATCGGCCAGGCAGTCATTGCAGAGAAGTGGAAGTTCCCGGCAGGGAAGGCGCTGCTCGCATTCAAGGCAGGATGAGGGAAAGATCAGTTCCTGCAGCGGTTCAAAAAAAAATCTGATATTTTTTCGCATCAGTCCGGTTTGTCCCGATGCACGTTTGCGGACAGGCATGCGGGCTAGTTGGTTCTGCCACGGGTTTCGGTAATCATTATTTAACAGTTGAGTGTTAAGAAGAGTGAAATGATCATATACCGTCTGCAGGGAGGGGAGTCAATAAAAGGGACGTTTATCCATGAGGAAAAGTTGTATAAAAGCAGTGGATTTCCTTTTCTATTATGCTATATAGCCTGTAGAAGAGTTGCGAAAAACAACGGAACTCCTCGCAGGGTATGTAACTGAACCATATGATTACCCAAAAAGTTGTAAATGGTCACAGGGGCCATATCTCCACACGATCGCTCATGCCCGCAGCCGGGCTGTAGCGAATATTCCTGCGTGTGCAATCTGGGGTGCCTGTGACCATTTAAAATCACAGTGGCAAGGGCAATGAAGGATGAAACCATAACATCTTTTTCCGGGGTTCAGGCCGGGAAAAAAAGGTTGGGGGTTCTGATCGGCGGTTCAGGCCTGATCGGCGGGACACTGGCCCATTATTTTAAAACGCAGACCGTGGATGAAATTGAAATCCGGGCGCCCAGCAGCAAGAAGCTTTCCATCCGCAATGCCGAAGATATCAAGAATTACCTTGCCAATGTCAAACCGGACTTTGTCATCAACTCGGCCGTTGCTTCTCTGGACAGTGATGCGCAGCTTGCCTTTGAGGTGAATTATCTGGGTTGCGTCAACCTGGCCCGCGCCTGCTGCGCCCTCGGAATTCCTTATATCCATATCAGCTCCGCTTCAACCCTGCCCAACGGTGAAAACCTTTCCGAAGAAGATCATCTGCCGCTCTCCCCGTCGCTCAACAACTATGCCAAGTCCAAACTAATGGCCGAGCGCACTCTCAAGTACATGGGAAAGCACCAGGGGTTGGATTTTACTATTATTCGACTGGCCATTGTCTACGGCGAGCATGACCATAAGATCCAGGGGTTTCACCGGCTCTTTTTTTCCATAGCCGATGAAGCCATGCCGTTCATGATCACCAAAAAGGGTGTCAAGCATTCCTACACCAATTCCAACAAGATACCTTATTTTGTCCACCATGTGCTGGATAACCGCGAAGAGTTCAGCCAGGAAACTTACCATTTTGTCGACCGTGATCCTGTTGAAATGGTCGATCTCATTCTGACGATCCGTTCCTACCTGGAACTGAAGCGTCCCCGGGAACTGTATGTTCCCTATTCGGTTGTCCGGTCCGGGAAATTTTTTCTGCAGTGGCTGGCAAGCATTCTCAACTGGTTCGGGATCAGTGTCAGGCTGCCGCCTGAATTGATTTTCATGGAGAATTTTTATAAATCACAGACCCTGTCCAGCCAGAAACTGAAGGACTCAAGTTTTGTCGATCCGCTCCCCCATGAAAACATCTATACGGCGCTGCCCAAGCTTGTTGTGTACTATCTGTCCCGCTGGGGTCATCTCAATCTGATAACCACCTTTAATGAGGAATTTCTTGGTAATTTTGAGCTGGAAAATGATTTTGTCAATCACCCCCGGGATCTGCTCTCCTCAATTCACGCAGATTCCGTGTCGCCGTTTCCCGAAATGCTGGAGTTGAAGAAGTCCATGGGCCAGGATCAAAAATGAATCTACCCTGAAATGCAAGAAGGGTGAAAGAAGGGGAGGCAGTAATGGAAAAGCTCATCGTTGCAAACTGGAAGGCCAACCTGTCTCTGCCCCAGGCGGAAAAATGGCTGGCAGACTTCAGCGCCGGCTACCGCCCCCATGACAACATCCGGGTTGTCCTGGCGGTGCCGTTTCCTTTTTTGTACCCTCTGCGCGGACAGATTGACAATCTTTCCGGAGTGTCCTGGGCGGTGCAGGATGTTTCGCCGTATCCTCCCGGCAGTTATACCGGGGCCGTTCCCGCTGCCTGGATGAAGGGTCTGATTGATTACGCACTCATCGGCCACCGGGAGAGGCGCCGGTATTTTCATGAAAGCATTCAGGATGTGTCCAATAAGGCCAGTGAGGCCCTGGCGGAAGATATCCGGCCGATTTTGTGCGTGGAAAAAGAGATGAGCAGGCAGCAGGCGGCGGCCATTGAACCTGGTGACCTGGAACGTTTGATCGTGGCGTATACTCCGGCGGATGCTGAACAGCTGGAAATTGCCCGAAATATTGTCGGGATAGCCGGCGCCATCCAGTATGTCAGTGGGATTTTTTCCGGCTGTCCAGTACTCTACGGGGGTGGGGTGAATGCCGGCAATACGGCGGAACTGCTTACAATTCCCCAGGTGGCGGGGGTGATGGTTGCCGGCGGCTGTCTTGATCCCCGTTCCTTTGTTGAATTGCTTGATAATGGCTCCGAAGCGGTGGGGTGATGGTCGATTTCACGGACGAACAGCTTCAGCGGTACAGCCGCCACATCATTCTCAAGGAAGTGGGAGTGGAAGGCCAGATCAGCCTGAATCAGGGCAAAGTGCTGGTGGTCGGAGCCGGGGGGCTGGGTTCGCCTGTTGCCCTGTATCTGGCCGCCGCCGGGGTGGGCACCATCGGCATTGTTGATGATGACGTCGTTGTTCTGTCCAACCTGCAGCGGCAGATCCTCCATGCGACCGCGGATGTCGGCCGCCCCAAGGTCGACTCGGCCACCGATACCCTCCGGGCCCTGAACCCTGAAGTGCAGGTGACTGCCCATAAATGCAGGCTTGCCGCCGACAATGTCATGTCCATTGTCAGCGAATATGATTTTGTTGTTGACGGCACAGACAATTTTCCGGCCAAGTTTCTGGTCAATGACGCCTGTGTTCTGGCTGGAATTCCCTTTTCACACGGCGGTGTATTGCGGTTTGCCGGGCAGACCATGACCGTCCTGCCGGGCGAGTCAGCCTGCTACCGGTGCGTATTTCGACAACCGCCCCCGGAAGATGCGGTGTCCACCTGTTCCGAGGCCGGTATCCTGGGAGCGATAGCCGGCATCCTGGGAACGATCCAGGCCACGGAGGTGTTAAAGTATCTGACCGGCGCCGGCAGGCTGCTTACCGATACCCTGCTGACCTTTGACGCCCTGGCCATGGAATTTCGCAAAATCGCACTGTCCCGCCAGGACGAATGCCCGGTCTGCGGGCGGGAGCCGGTTATCACCAGCCCGGTTGATTACCGGGGCGCGGTATGCGCGCCTGTTCGGACAAAAGATGGGCCTGACGATGGGAAATAAAGATACTGAGTCCGCTAAAAGCCTGAACCTGGTCGGCACAGGGTGCCCCATGAACCTGGTGTATGTCAAGGTCGAGCTGGCCAGGATGCAGCCGGGACAGCTGCTGGAGGTTATCCTCGATGACGGAGCCCCGGTCAAAAATGTTGCGCGCTCCATCGAAAACGAGGGGCATGAACTCCTGGGCAGGAATCAGCTCGGTGACGGCAGCTGGGCGGTGATGGTGCGAAAAAGATAGCTTGTGATCTTTACATAGCCCTCAGGCGGCGGACACGTTCTTCAACCGGCGGATGGGTGGAGAACAGGCCGGCCAGCATGCCCTTGGACAAGGGGTTGACTATGTACATCTGTGCGGAAGCCGGATTAACCTGCATCGGCAGCTGGCGGTTGTAGGTGGTCAGTTTTTCCAGGGCGCTGGCCAGGGAATGCGGATTGCCGCTGATGGCTGCCCCCTGGGCGTCGGCCAGATATTCCCGGCTCCTGGATATCGCCATCTGGATCAGGGCTGCTGCCAGTGGAGCAATGATCATCATGGCCAGGCCGGCCAGCGGATTGCCGCCGTTGTCACTGCGGCCCCGACCTCCGAAAATCATCGCCCATTGAGCCATTGTCGCCAGGTAGCTGATGGCGCCGGCCATGACCGCTGCAATACTGCTGATAAGGATGTCACGGTTTTTTATATGGCCGAGTTCATGGGCCAGGACGCCTTCCAGTTCCTTTCGCTCCATCATCTTGAGCAGGCCGGTGGTGACCGCAACGGCGGCATGTTCGGGATTGCGCCCGGTGGCAAAGGCATTGGGCGTGGGGTTGTTGACGATATAGACCTTGGGTTTGGGCAGCCCGGCCTGGGAGGCAAGGTGTTCGACTATCCGGTGCAGTTCCGGGGCCTCCTCCGGACTGACCTGGCGGGCTTTGTTCATGGCCAGGGCCATTTTGTCGCTGTTCCAGTAGGCGAAAAAGTTCAGCCCCAGGGCCAGGGCCAGGGCGATCACCATTCCCTGCTGACCGGCCATGAGCTGCCCTCCCACCAGGAACAGGGCTGTGAGGGCCGCCATGAGCATAAATGTTTTCAGAGTGTTCATATTCTTTTTATTTCCTGTATGTAAAAACGAAATCGTTCAAAAATGATGGATTCGTAAAAATTCCATCACACAATAAAAGATGGGTAAGTAAAAAATTCGATATACAAGGAATAGCGGGTACGGCCAAGTGGAGGCGTACATATGGTACGTCGAGCATTGACCGTACCCGCTATGACGCAGTAGATCGGACTTTTTACGACGCCATCAAAAATATCTGTTCAAAAAATAAGGTGTTTCCCGGACAAGTCAAGTCGCCGGTCAGGCGTCCTGAGTTGGATGTGCAGAGAGTTTATTGCCATTCATGCATCTTGCTTCTTACAGCAGCATAAAGCAGTATGCGCAGTAACAGGTAAAAAACAGCAGGCCATGCCACCTGTTTGTCCCCGCGGCGTGCCGGAGAATGGCGACCAGGGCGAGGGTGAAGGCGGTCATGATCGGCAGGTCACGCAGCAGCAGCTGGTCCGAGAGGGAAAAGGGGCGGATGAGACCGGTGAGTCCCATGACCATGAACAGGTTGAACATATTGGAACCGATAACATTGCCGATGAGCAATCCGGATTCGTTCCGTCTGAGGGCCGACAGGCTTGAGGCCAGTTCCGGCAGGGATGTGCCCACTGCAGCCAGGGTGAGGCCGATGACCAGTTCGCTGATGCCGAAGTGACGGGCAACATCGGCGGCGCCCCTGATGAAAATGTCCGAACCCAGGGTAAGCAGGATCAGTCCGCCGAATACCAGCAGGAGGGGGAGGAGGGAAGATGCGGTTGTTGTTGCCGGGGGTGGAGTTTCCCGCCCGGTGTCTGCGTTGTTCTTCCGGTTGTGGAAGGTGAAATAAGTGTAGCTGATCAGGGTAAGGATGAAAATGAGTCCTACAACACGGGGGAAATGCCCCTGGGAGCTGCAGATCATGAGGACAATGCTGCCGGCGACCACCAGGAGAAGTTCGGTCCAGACCTCCTGCAGGGTCATCTGCAGACGCCTGAACATGGCGGCAATGCCGAGAATCAGTCCGATGTTGGCAATATTGCTGCCGATAATGTTGCCGATCATGATATCCGGATGGCCCTGCAGGGTGGCCGACAGACTGACAAAAAGTTCGGGCACGGATGTGCCGAAGGCCACCACCGTCAGGCCGATCGTCAAGCCGGTTATGCCCAGACGGCGGGCCAGGCGGGTTGCGCCGGAGACAAGGATCTCTCCGCCGCCGACGAGCATGGTCAGCCCTGCTGCCACCATGAGGAAGGCCGCAGCGACAGGCATCGTTGCCGCACTGATCATGATTGGGCTATTTCCTTCAGATCCAGGTGATTATGGAGTTTGTATGCCCGTTCAATGATTTTTTTCAGCCGGCCTTTTATCTGCGCCAGCGGAGCGATGGGAGGGATGGCCGGCAGAAGTTCCTCCACCGGCGGGGGCGGTTTGACCTTCATCTTTTCATCAAGCTGCTGCCCGCTTTGCTGGATAATCCCTCCTTCCATGCTTCCCGATTTATACTGTTCCGATCCGTCAAGTCCCCTGAGAAAATCCATCATGGTTCCAAGGTCGTGCTTGTGGTAGAACTGGTTGATCTCTTCGGCAATAGTTTCCCTTTCATCCGCCAGTTTCATCAGGTTGCGGCGGTATTCGTCCACATCGGCCACCAGGGCATCGTAGGTGTCGAAGATCATGTTCTTGAAACGTCCCGCCCTGGTCAGGCCGCGGATCTTCTGGCCGGCAAAAACCTTTTTTCTCAAGGTCTGCGACTCGGTCAGGTAGGGGTCGTAAAAGATCCTCTCTTCCAGGCCGGCCAGTTGGAAAAATTCATGGATAAGATCTTCGTCTTTAAGTAAGATGTATAGTCGGACCAGATCAAAACCGATTTTCTGTTCCAGGCGCCTGAAGGATGTGAAGACCTGATTGCCGTATTCCTGGATGTCTTCTTCGATCAGTTTGCGGAAGCCGAAATATCGGTCTGCCATTTCTTTTTTGATCTCAAAGGTGAGTTGCTTGTTAATGTCATCCTGCATATCCGGCAATGCCTTCCTGGAGCAAATTGTTCCGATCCCTTCGGGAGTTGACTTGTTTTTTTATAGTATATCGTATTCTACCTGTTTTTTCACATTGTATCTCCAGGCAAAAATATTATGACCGCATCGCATCTGCGTGAAGAAGTAAAGAACAGGGTTCGTGAGGCGTCTGATATTGTTCAGGTGATAGGCGAGTATGTGGAGCTGAAAAAAGCGGGTTCCCGTCTGACCGGCCTGTGCCCCTTCCATGCTGAAAAAACGCCCTCCTTTTCCGTCAACCCCCAGGGGCAGTTTTTTCATTGCTTTGGCTGCGGCGAGTCCGGTGACGTGTTTTCCTTCCTGATGAAATACAACCGTCTGACCTTCCCCGAAGCCCTGAAGGAGGTGGCCAGGCGTTATCAGATCGACCTGCCGGAACCGAAACTGAGCGATGAGGACCGCAAGCGCATCCGGGAAAGGGATGTGCTGTACCGGGTGAACGAGGAAGCGGCGGCAATCTATCAGCAATATCTGGCCCAATCGCCGGTCGCCGAAAAAGCCCGGGCTTATCTGTCTGATCGAGGGGTATCAGCTGATATGATGCACAGCTTCCGGCTGGGCTATGCTCCTGATCCTTCGGATGCGGGCTGGACTTTTATTACTTCCGGCCTGCAGCGTCTTCGCCTGCCCATTGCCGATATCGAACGGGCCGGGCTTGCGGTCAGAAATGACCGCGGCGGCTGGTACGACCGGTTCCGGGATCGTGTTCTTTTTCCCATCCTGGACATGACCGGCCGGGTGGTTGCCTTCGGGGGGCGCATTCTCGGTGATGGTCAGCCCAAGTATATGAATTCGCCGGAGACTCCGGTGTTCGACAAGAGCAGGCTCCTTTTCGGGCTCTACCAGCACCGCGACGGGATTCGCGCCTGCCGCCGGGCCATCGTGGTGGAAGGGAATTTTGACCTGCTTCTGCTTGCTGCGCATGGTTTTGACAATGTGGTTGCCCCCCTCGGGACTGCTTTGACCAGCCATCATGTCCGCTCTCTGCGCGGTTACTGTGATGAGGTCGTGTTGCTTTTCGACGGCGACAGTGCGGGCCTGAAGGCGGCCATGCGTTCGATTCCTTTCTTCCTGGCGGAACAGGTCGACGCCAGAGTTGCGCTCCTGCCTCCTGAACATGACCCGGACAGCCTGGTGCGGGAGCAGGGTGCGGATGGGATCCATCGGCTGGTTGACGGCTCTGCGCCGCTTGCTGAATTTGCCTATGATTACCTTGTTAAACAGCATGGCATGACCCTGGAGGGAAAGAATCGAATTGCCTTGGAGCTCCAGGAGATTGTCGCCGCGGCCAGCGATCCCATGCAACGCTCCCTGATGACGGCCCATTTCAGCGAAATGCTTGGCATTCCCCGGGCGCAGTTTGCCGAAGGCATGCAGCGGCAGGGAAAAGGGGTCCGTGAAAGCAGCAGGCCGGCACGGCTGAGCATCGCGCAGCTCCCCAGAAAGCAGCGCCAGCTGGTTGATTTTCTGGTCTATTATCCTGAGTTTCTGGATGAATTGCTGGCCGGGGGGCTGGAAGAAGTTGTTGCCGCTGACCCGGTCAGCGAGATTATCACCTGTCTGCGGCAGCTGGCGGAAGAAGGGATTCCATCTCCCGACCGTCTGCTGTCCATGCTGCCGGAACAGAGCAGTGAGCGAGCATACGTGGCTGAGCTGCTCATTGCCGGCGGCCAGGTCAACGAAGACGGCGGCGTGCAGGAAGCCAGGCTGATGCTTGATGAGCTGCTGCAGTGGCTCCGGGCGGAAAAAAAACAGAAGGAAGGAGCCGCTCTGATGCAGTGTATCAATGAAGCGCAAAGGACCGGCGACCATGATCTGCTCATGAAATTACTCCGGCAGAAGCAGGAGATGGGAAAAAATACTTGATTTTTGTGATAACTTGTTGAAAGAAATATAAAATCTGGTATTTTGAGAAATGTTGTCAATTGGCAATCAAGTCAATGTGTGCCGGGAGGTGTTTTCCGTACGCGGGTTTCCCGCCGTATCCGGGGGCGCGACTGACGTGACCGGCCATTGAAGTCTTCAATGGGTTAGAGCTTATTATTGAGGAAGGGGGGAACGCATGGCCGCTGAAAAAAAAGTTTCCGGTAAACGGTTTAATCTGTCCATACCGGAAAATGATGAAGAATTTTCCATGTATACGGACCTGACAGGTATCTTTGAAAGTGGGGACGATGCTGATCCGGACTCCGACGAAAACGACGATCCGGTGCTGGCTGATCTTCCCGAAGACATCAAAGTCGAACGCCGCACGGTAACCTCCCGGGGGGGGCGCAGAAAAACTGAGCGCCGGTCCGGAGTCGACCGGAGACAGGCCGGTTCCAGTATTGATCCCATGAATATCTATCTCAAGGAAATGGGTAATCTGTCCCTGTTGACCCATGAGGAGGAGGTAGCCCTCGCCCAGCTCATCGAGCATGGGGAGATGCGTGTTCAGCAGGCGGTGTTGAGCATGAGACCCGGGGTTGATATGCTCAACAACCTGGCTGACGGACTGCGGAAGGAAAAAATCAAAATCGGCGCGGTTCTCAAAGGGCTTTCGGATAATGATGAAAAAGCTGCGGCGAAAATTCAGGATAAATTTCTCAAAGCGGTGGAAAAGGCCAACAAGCTGGATAAAAAAATCCAGGAAATGTGTGGTCGGCTCGACGATGCAGGTGTCGGCTTGGACGAACGGGAAAAGCTGCTGGACAGGATTACCGCGACAAGTCTCACCATTGCCGAGTTGTTTAAAGGATATCATTTCTGCAGTAAGGGGTTGTTCAGTGTCGCCGATGCCATAAAGGAGCTGGGCCTGAAAATTAACAAGGCGAAGGTTTCAGCCCTGCAGCGCGACAAGAAGGAGGCCGAAATCGAGCAAACGGTCCCTGATCCCGAGGCAATCGAGCGTAGGGTTGCCGTGGAGTTTGCCGAAACCGTGGGTGTTGGCAGCGAGGTGCTCAGTGACCTGCTGCTGGACATGGAGTTGGGGCGGGAAGAGGCAAAACAAGGCAAGGAATCATTGGTCAGGGCGAACCTGCGGCTGGTCATTTCGGTCTCCAAAAAATTTCTCAATCGCGGCCTGCAGCTCCCTGATCTTATCCAGGAAGGCAATATCGGCCTGATGAAGGCTGTGGAGAAATATGATTACAAGCGGGGATATAAATTTTCCACCTATGCCACCTGGTGGATCAGGCAGGCCATTACCAGGGGTATTGCCGACCAGGGGCGGACCATCCGCCTGCCGGTGCATATGATCGAAACCATCAATCGCATGCTGCGGTTTTCGCGTGATTTCGTCCAGGTCGAAAGCAGGGAGCCCACTCCGGAAGAAATGGCCGAGCAGTTGGGCACGGACGTGGAAAAGGTGCATATTGCTCTGAAAACAGCAAAAGACGCGATCTCGTTGGATGCCCCTGTGGGTGACGAGGAAGATACCATGCTCAGTGATTTCGTCGAGGATCATGTGCATCCGGATCCCCAGGAAGCTTCTATCTCGGAAAGTTTGAAACGCTGCCTGTGCAAGGTTATGTCATCCTTGACTCCGCGGGAGCAAAAGGTACTGAGGATGCGGTACGGCATCGAGGTGCGGTGCGATCATACCCTGGAAGAGGTCGGTAAGTGTTTTGCCGTCACCAGGGAGCGGATCCGGCAGATCGAGGCCCAGGCTATCAGTAAGCTGCGCCATCCCACCAGGAGCGGTGAGCTTCGTTCATTCATGACCGATTGATCGGCCGCCGGTCAGTGGGGATTGATGTGAGCTGCACGTGAAAAGCATGGTGTCGCAGCTTTCCGGCCCTGATCAAATTCATCCGCCCTCTTTGTCTTCTCCGGGCCAGCCCCTTCTGGACTGGCTGGCCCTGTTGTTTTTCCCCGGGGTGGGGTGCACTCTTGTCAATCGCCTTGTCGAGGAGTTCGGTTCGCCCGCCGGAGTCCTGTCGGCACGCCCGGAACAGTTGCTTGCGGTCGAAGGTGTAGGGCGGAAGCTGGCCGGCATGATCATCGATCCCGCACATGTTGAAACCGCAAGGAGCCGGGCAGGACAGGAGGTCGAAAAAAATGCCCTGCAACATTGCCGGGTCCTGTGTCCTGCCGATAATGAGTATCCGGCGAGATTGTCGGATATAGCAGATCCTCCGGTCGCGCTGTTTTGCCGGGGTGATACAACAAGCCTGCGCAGGCCGGCAGTGGCAATCGTCGGTTCGCGGGCAGCCACGTCCTATGGCAAGCGGGTGAGTTTTGAACTGGCGCGCGAGTTGGCCCGGCAGGGAGTTTGCGTGGTAAGCGGCATGGCCATGGGCATCGATGGCGAGGCTCATGCCGGCGCGCTGGCAGGTGGCGGGCCCACTATCGGGGTGCTTGGCTGCGGAGTTGACGTAATCTATCCGCCCCGGCATGCCGCACTGTTCGAGAAAGTTGCCGCCCATGGATTGCTCATGAGCGAATACCCTCTGGGAATTCCCCCTGATGCCTTCAGGTTTCCTGAGCGGAACAGGATTATCAGCGGGGTTTCGTTTGGCACAGTGGTGGTTGAGGCATCCTTGAAATCAGGTTCGCTCATTACTGCCAGGCTGGCGCTTGACCAAGGGCGGGAAGTTTTTGCCGTACCGGGGCGGATTGATTCCGCCAAGAGCCGCGGGACGCACCGTCTGCTGCAGCAGGGAGCCAAACTGGTCAACTGTGTCGATGATATTCTGGAAGAGCTTGATATGGCAGGTGTGCTGGATAACCGCGATCAGGCCGCTCCTGCCGGCGAGCTGCCGGTAGAGCTGCAGGAGCGGGAAAAACATCTGCTTTCATGCCTGGATGTGTACCCGGTCGCCATAGATGAACTGGTTCGTCAATCAGGATATGATGCACCTGCTGTTTTTCAACTGCTTCTTGGTCTTGAGCTCAAGGGAGCGGTCCGGCAGCTGCCGGGCCAGCAATATGAACGCCGGATGGAGTTCCGGCGCTGAAGACCGGGTGGAGGGTGTCGGGGAAATGGTGAACAGAACTTTGGATTATTTCCGGGAGAGGTTATGAACAGTAAGATGATCGCACCGTCAATTCTTTCCGCGGATTTTGCCCGTCTGGGAGAGGAGGTTAAAGCTGTCGAGGATGCAGGAGCCGATGTCATCCATGTGGATGTCATGGACGGACATTTTGTTCCCAATATCACCATCGGGCCCCTGGTCGTCAAAGCTGTGCGCAAGGTTACCGCTCTTCCACTGGATGTCCACCTGATGATCGCCGATGCCGACAGGTATATTGAAGACTTTGCCGCTGCCGGGGCGGACTGGATAACAGTGCATGTCGAAGCCTGTCCCCACCTGCACCGGACCATTCATCAGATAAGGGATCTGGGTAAAAAAGCGGGCGCGGTTCTTAATCCGGCCACTTCGCTGACCACCCTTGACCAGATTCTCCCCGATCTTGACCTGGTCATGCTGATGAGTGTCAATCCCGGATTCGGAGGGCAATCCTTTATCGAGTCTTCTCTCGGTAAAATCAAAGAGTTGCGCCGGATGCTTGACGCCATCGACAGCCAGGCCGGCATTGAGGTCGACGGCGGGGTGGGTCCGGCTACAATTGCCGATGTTGCAGGAGCCGGCGCCAATATATTTGTTGCCGGTTCCGCGGTTTTCGGACAGGATGATTATGGGGCGACCATCAATGAATTGAAGAGGCTGGGAGGATTTTAACAGAGGAGGCGTATGGAGTTCAGGGATTTTAACGTACTGCCCAGCTGCAAACAGCTGGCCCAGCTGGCTCGAAAACCTTATGACCTGACGGCGCCTGGCGCCCTGGGACCGGAGCGGATAAAACAATATACCGCCTCGGTTTGCGGCTTTGATTTTCTCTATGCCACCCAGCGCCTTGATAACCGGACCCTGGACCTGCTGCAGCAGCTGGCCGACGAGGCCGGTCTGGTCGAGCAGTTTCTGGCCATGAAAAGCGGCAGGACCATGAACCGGATCGAAGGCTTTGCCAGCGAGAACAGGCCGGTGCTGCATACCGCATGCCGGGATATTTTTTCCAGCGCCCCCTGCAATCCGGAGGCGACATCCCAGGCTGGAGAGCAGTTGGCCAGACTGAAGAATTTCCTCCTGGAACTCGACCAGGGAAAGATTGTCAATCATCGCGGGGAATCCTATACCACCATGGTGCAGGTGGGGATAGGAGGGTCGGATCTGGGTCCCAGGGCATTGTATATGGCCTTGAAAAGGTACCAGTCGGCAGGAAGGTCGGCCCGTTTCATTGCCAATGTCGATCCCGATGATACCGCCGAGATTCTGGATAATGTTGACCTGTCCCGGACCCTGTTCAACGTGGTGTCAAAAAGCGGGACAACCCTGGAGACCCTGACCAACGAGCAAATGGTTCGGTCCGCGCTCGAAGACGCCGGTCTGGATCCGGCCCGGCATCTCCTCTCCGTTACCGGCGCCGGCAGCCCCATGGATGATCCGCGGCGCTATCTCCGTTCCTTTCACATGTTTGACTATATCGGCGGTCGCTATAGCGCGACCTCCATGGTGGGCGGAGTTACCCTGGGTTTTACCCTGGGGTATGATGCTTTTGTCGAGATACTGAAGGGCGCTCATGCCGTCGATGTCGCGGCGGAAAAAAAGGATGTCCGGGCGAATGTGCCGTTGCTGATGGCTTTGGTCGGCATCTGGAACCGTAACTTTCTCGGCCACACCACTGTGGCCATCCTGCCCTACAGCCAGGCGCTGCTCCGTTTTCCCGCCCATCTGCAGCAGTGCGACATGGAAAGTAACGGAAAATCAGTGACCAGGAAGGGACAGCCGGTTGGCTGGGATACGGGTCCGGTCATCTGGGGGGAGCCGGGCACCAACGGGCAGCACGCGTTCTATCAGCTTCTCCATCAGGGCACGACGGTGGTCCCGGCGGAATTTATCGGATTTCGGCAGAGTCAGTACGGCAGGGACATCGACGTGGACGGGACAACCTCGCAGCAGAAGCTTGTTGCCAATATGCTGGCCCAGTCCCTGGCCCTTGCCGCCGGACAGGAGAACGACAATCCCAACCGGCGGTTTGCCGGCAACCGGCCCAGCAGTGTGTTGATTGCCGACCGGTTGACGCCCTTTGCCATGGGAGCTCTTCTGGCCCTGTATGAGAACAAGATCGCTTATCAGGGATTCTGCTGGAATATCAACTCTTTTGACCAGGAAGGGGTGCAGCTCGGCAAGGTTCTTGCCACCCTGGTGTTGCAGGAGATGGCGGCAGACAGCATGGGCAAGGGAGGAGTTCTGGATAAAAAATCGCCTGAATACACCTTTCTCAAGACTGCAGGATGCCTGAAAAATCCTCAGGAATGAATAGTAATTCAGAGAAATCCGTGAATTTCGATTTTTTGTTGACAAAGGGATTCCGGGCGGATAAGTTCTTCAAACTGAATGAGGATTCAATGGGGAAGGTGTTTCTGGTCGGTCCCTTTTGGCTGCCTTGCCGTATACCTGTTGAAATATTTTATTAGGCAAAAAAATCAACTGCACTAAAAGGAGGAATACTGATGGCAAAGCATGATACCCCTTTGCTGGATCAGCTTGAGAGCGGTCCGTGGCCGAGTTTCGTCAGCGACCTTAAGCGCCAGGCTGAGACGAAGCCGGAATGCTGGGACATTCTGGGGCAGCTCGAACTGTCGTACAAGGATAAAATTACACATTGGAAGCATGGCGGCATTGTTGGTGTATTCGGTTACGGCGGCGGCATCGTCGGCCGTTACTCCGATGTTCCGACTCAGTTCCCGGGTGTTGAGCATTTTCACACCGTACGTGTGAACCAGCCGGCTTCAAAGTACTATTCAACCGAAAACCTCCGTGCAATCTGTGATCTGTGGGAGAAATACGGTTCCGGTATGACCAATATGCACGGATCAACCGGCGACCTTGTTCTGCTTGGAACCCGCACCGAGAATCTGGAGCCCTTTTTCTGGGATCTGACCCATGAGTTGAAACAGGATCTGGGCGGCTCCGGCTCCAACCTGCGTACACCTTCCTGCTGCCTCGGCCAGTCCCGCTGCGAGTGGGCCTGCTACGATACCCAGGAAGTTTGCTACCACCTGACCATGCACTACCAGGATGAGATTCACCGTCCGGCATTTCCCTATAAGTTTAAATTCAAATTTTCTGGCTGCCCCAATGACTGTGTCGCGGCTATAGCCCGTTCCGACTTTGCCCTTATCGGGGGCTGGAAGGATGATATCCGTATCGATCAGGCAGCGGTAAAAGAATATGTTGCCGGCAACTACCCCTCCAATGGCGGCGCTCACAGCGGCCGCGACTGGGGCGCTTTTGACATCAAGAAAGAAGTTCTGGACCTGTGCCCCACCGGCTGCATGTGGATGGAAGGCGATGAGCTGAAGATCGACAATGCCGAATGCAACCGCTGCATGCACTGCATCAATGTTATGCCCCGCGCTCTGCGTCCGGGTAAAGAAAAGGGCGCCACTGTCTGCGTCGGCGCCAAAGCCCCGATCCTTGACGGCGCCCAGTTCGCCACCATGATTATTCCTTTTGTCAAGGTTGACAAGGAAAGCGAGTTCCAGGAAGTCATCGATGTCATCGAGAATATCTGGGACTGGTGGATGGAAGTTGGCAAGAACCGCGAGCGTGTTGGTGAAACCATGCAGCGTGTCGGCCTGCCGACCTTTCTCAGTGTTATGGGCGTTGAACCCGTGGCTCAGCATGTAACCGAGCCCCGTTCCAATCCTTATGTATTCTGGAAGGAAGAGGAAGTTGAGGGTGGTTTTGAGCGTAACGTAGCGGAATTCAGGAAAAAACACGCTATGTAATGTGGAACTGCTATAATAGTTTATTTTAAGCAATATATAAATTTTAGATAAGGAGGTTCTATCATGGGTTACGATCCGAATAATCCGATGGAAGGAAGAATTACGGACCTTGGTCCCCCACATTACAGCAAATTCCTGCCGCCGGTTATTAAAGATAATAAAGGCAAATGGCTCTATCACGAAATCGTACAGCCCGGCGTTCTGGTTCACGTTTCTGAAACAGGCGCTGAATGCTATACCGTCCGTGCTGCATCAGCCCGCTTGATTTCCATTGAGCTGATTCGCGAGATGTGTGATATCGCCGATGCGCATTGTGACGGTTACTTGCGTTTTACCACCCGGAACAATGTCGAGTTCATGGTTGATTCCAAGGATAAGGTTCAACCACTGCTCGACGACCTCAAAGGACGCGGCAACAAGTTTCCGGTGGGCGGCACCGGCGCCTGTGTGACCAATATCGTTCATACCCAGGGTTGGGTTCACTGCCATACTCCGGCAACCGATGCTTCCGGTCCGGTCAAGGCTGTTATGGACGAACTGTTCGAGTATTTCGGTTCAATGAAGCTGCCGGCCCAGGTCCGTATTGCCCTGGCCTGTTGCCTGAACATGTGCGGCGCCGTGCACGCATCTGATATCGCCCTGCTTGGCGTTCACCGCAAGCCGCCGATGATTGATCATGAACGCATCAGCGGTGTGTGTGAGCTGCCGCTGGCCATCGCCGCCTGTCCGCTGGGAGCCATTAAACCGGCCAAGGCAGAGGTGAACGGCGAGGAAGTGAAGTCGCTCAAGGTCAACGTCGATCGGTGTATGTTCTGTGGTAACTGCTACACGATGTGCCCGGCCATGCCCCTTGCTGATCCCGATGGTGACGGTATCGCCATACTGGTCGGTGGTAAGGTTTCCAACGCAAAATCTGCCCCGAAATTTTCCAAGATGGTTATTCCGTTCCTGCCGAACAACACACCCCGTTTTCCGGAAGTTGTTTCAGCAGTGAAAAACATTCTCGAAGTGTATGCTAAAGATGCCCATAAGTACGAGCGTGTCGGCGAATGGGCCGAGCGCATCGGCTGGGAGAAGTTCTTCGAGAAATGCAATATTCCGTTTACCGACAAATGTGTTGACGATTATCGCCTTGCATATACAACCTGGCGAACCACTACACAGTTCAAGTATACCAGCGCCACAGACGCGTATACCAAATAACCGGGATAGTATTTTCAAAGCCCGGCTTCTCCTGAAGGGGAAGCCGGGCTTCTCACCTTCAAACTCACCTATAAAAGGAGGCCATTATGGCTATGAGTAAAGAAGAATTGAAGGAAGCGATCGTCAAGAAAGCTCTAAATGCGCCCAAGCCTCAGTTGTATATCAAGGATTTCTATGCATGTGATCCTGACTCCAAACCACGGGTAATCAAGAATGTGGCAAACGAATTGGTACGGGAAGGAAAACTGACTTTCTGGTCTTCCGGATCAACGACCATGTATGCGGCCAAAGGTCGTGCGCAAAACGAAGAAGGGAAAAAAGGTGAATAATTAACTTTATTATTTTACTTTGTTATAGACCTTCAGAAGCAGAGACCACCTGGTCTCTGTTTTTTTTTTGAAAACGTGACTCTATACCAAAATCAGCCGCAATAGTGTACACAACCTGAATTTTATGCATATCTGTAATTTTGAACCAATGTGCGGAATCCGGGTTGGTCAGAGATAAGATATCTTCGCGGAGTTTATACCCTGCAAGGGTACTCGACATGACAGCAGGTACGATATGTTTGTAAAAAATTTCAGCTGAGTTTGAGTAAGAGCCATTTTCGAAAATGATGGAAGCCTCCGGAAAAGAGTTCGAGATTATTCGATATCCGCTGGTTGATTCGACAAATCGACTGGCCCTGGTGATCGGGTCGCAAAACGTTGCCCACGGAACTGTCATTGTGGCTGACCGGCAGTCAGGCGGGCAGGGGAGAAATGCGCGAAGTTTTTCTTCTCCCCACGGTGGATTGTATCTGTCGGCAATCCTACGCCCGCAACTGCCAATTGATGATCTTCCTCTTGTTACCCTTGCCGCAGGGGTTGCCTGCGCTGAGGCGGTTGAAACCTTCACGGGAGTCCGTGTTCTGCTGAAGTGGCCCAATGACATGTACCATCAAGGGAGGAAGGTCGGCGGCATACTTACAGAGGCAGCTCCCTACCAGTTGAGCGACGGCGTGCCATTTGTTGTGGTGGGCATCGGGCTCAATGTCAACACTTCCTTTGAATCTTTCTCCAAACCATTGCAGGATATTGCAACATCCTTATATTGTATCACAGGTCAGCAATATGTTATGGATGATCTGCTCATTTCTCTGATACGTAGGCTACTGGTCGAGGTAGCCTTGCTCTGTGAAAGTCCGGGCAAAGTTCTTGAACACTGGCAAGAGCGTGATTTACTGCGGGGCAGGAATCTCTGTTGGGTGGAGCATGATGGAAGGCGTGTGTTTGGTGTCGGTGGCGGGCTGCTGGACGACGGCAGGTACCGTTTGACGACATCTGATGGAGAAATATATTCCGTGCTGGCAGGTGATATTGAGATAACCGATATTGATGGGCAATCGATAAAGTGAATTTGGATTCGACATCGTTTCCGGCCCTGGTTGTGCGAGAACAGGGAGACGGGACATTTACCAGAAGCATTGAGCAGCGGCAGATTAATGATCTTCCCGCCGGCGACGTTGTTGTTCAGGTTGAGTATTCATCGCTGAACTATAAGGATGCCTTGTCGGCCTCGGGAAATCGAGGCGTGACTAAAAAATATCCACATACTCCAGGGATCGATGCTGCCGGGACCGTTATTTGGAGCAGCGCCGATTCATTTCTGCCTGGTGACCAGGTGGTGGTCAGTGGTTATGATCTGGGCATGAATACAGCCGGCGGGTTTGGCAGATTTATCCGGGTTCCGTCGGATTGGGTAATGCGCAGGCCATCATCGTTGTCCGCCTTGAAAAGTATGCAGATCGGCACTGCCGGCTTTACAGCAGCCCAATCCGTGATGGCTTTGCAGGCGATGGGAGTGGAGCCTGATCAGGGCCCGGTCCTGGTTACCGGAGCGAGCGGTGGTGTGGGGTCCGTTGCCGTGGCCCTGCTCAAGGAACTGGGGTTCACTGTTGTTGCTGCTACCGGCAAGGAAGCGGAACAACCCCTGCTGAGGAAACTCGGGGCAGAGGATTTTCTCAGTCGCGAACAGGCCGCCATCGGAAGTAACCGAATGCTGCTTCGGGAAAGATGGGCAGGCGCCGTTGATACTGTTGGCGGACCAATTCTTGCCACTGTCATAAAGTCGACAAAATACGATGGAACCGTGACCTGCTGCGGCAATGCAGCATCAGGCGACCTGCCGCTCAACGTCTATCCTTTTATCCTGCGTGGGGTGAAGCTGATCGGAATAGATTCCGCACGCTGTCCCATGAGCCGGAGGAAGGAGATCTGGCGGAAAATGGCCGATGAATGGGACATGCAGTTTCTTGATGAAATCAGCCGCACAGTGGGGTTGCTTGAACTTGACGAGGTAATTGACCGGATGCTGCTGGGCATGGTCAGAGGTCGGACGGTAATTGACCTTGGGGAGGGAGCATGACCGTTGAACTGGCCAGGGAGGTCTTGAGCATTGAGATAGAAGGTCTTGAAGCAGTCAGGGCTCGTCTCGGCCGGGAGTTTGAACAGGCCGTTGCTTTGATCATGGACTGCCCGAGCCGTCTGGTTATCACCGGTATCGGCAAATCCGGTATTATAGGGCAGAAAATTGCAGCAACCTTGAACTCAACTGGTACGCCATCTTTTTTTCTGCATCCCGTCGAGGCCATGCACGGTGACCTGGGCATGGTTTCTTCTTCGGATGTGATCCTGGCGATATCCTATTCAGGGGAAACTGGTGAACTCAACAGCCTGTTGTCAAACCTCAAGGGCCGTTCTGTCCGGATCATCGCCATGACCGGTAACCCCGGATCAACGCTGGGCGCCTGTGCGGATGCTGTCCTCAACGTCAGTGTTCCCCGGGAAGCCTGTCCCCTGGGACTGGCGCCAACATCAAGCACTACCGCCGCTCTTGCCCTCGGGGACGCCCTGGCAGTATCGCTGCTCAAACGCAAGCAGTTCAAGGCCGAGGATTTCAGGCGCAATCATCCCGGCGGGAGCCTGGGTGAGCGTCTCAAAGTTGCCGTTGAAGAGGTGATGCTTGTTGGAGGAAAGATCCCCCTGGTGCATGACAGGGCAACGGTATCGGAAGCGGTTGCCGAGCTTAACGACAAGAATCTGGGCGCGGTGCTGGTCGTAAATGATGAAGGTCTGTTGCAGGGAATTATCACTGACGGCGATGTTCGAAGGCTGGTGCTGCGCAACACAGGTATCGACACCCTGGATCTTGGCAATGTGATGACAACAGAACCGTTAACCATAAGCGGCGGCCTTCTGGCCGCTGATGCCCTGAGCATCATGCAGCGCCACGAAATCACGGTTCTGCCGGTCGTAGACGAAATAAAGAGGCTGCAGGGGATTCTCCATTTGCATGAACTGTTGGGAAAAGGAGAATTCAGGTTTTTAATTTAGGAAACCATGGATTAGAAATGTGTCAGATCAGTGTAGTTATAGAGAATAACGGGGACCAGGAAGGGGTTATGGACAACGTAACCTCGCTGCAGGTTACCGATGAAGGAGTGGTGTTGACAACCTTTTTTGAAGAGCCGCTGTCTGTTCCGGATGTGGTTATATCCAGGATTGATTTTCTCGGGGGCAAGGTTGTTCTCAACCGGGAACAGAAAAAATAATGATAATAAGCAATCTGGTGTTGATGAAATGAATGATCTGGAGAAGCTGCGGGTTATTCTCCCGCATTGGATAGAGCACAATATCGGTCATGGCCGGGAATTTGCAAAATGGGCATCAACCATGGATATAGCGGGTGAAAAGGAACTTGCCGGTTTATTGCAAAAGGCCGAGTCCTTTCTGCAGTCCGCGGATGCTGTTTTAAAGGAAGCTCTTGCCAGGGCAGGTGGTGAAATAACGGACGGCGGTCATCACCATCATCATCACGGACATTGATCCTGACCCGGTCCTGTCAATGGGCAGACGGACCGGAACTCCCGCGGCGAATACATTGGTTGAAATTCATACAAGAACCGGGAGTTGACGGGGGCAAATCCTGCTCCCCTTTATTCCGGCTGCATATCTTCAATTTTTCCTGAATAGAGTTCCCATTTGTCTTTGCTCAGGTCATGCTGATAGTAGAGCTCGAGGCGGAAGAAGCTTCCCTGTTTCAGTTCCCTGCAGCTCAGGTTGAAAAACATGATGTCGTCATCCCGCTTTATGAAGCGCACTTTCGGGTTGCGGAGTTCAGATGACCTTGCCGAAGGATAATTGTCGCGAAAGATCTCTTCATAATTATCCAGGAGCCATTTTTCTTTTTGGCTGATCAGCAGTTGGTTTTTTATTTCGGTGGTTTGGGTCCGGGCATCATCGAGGATCGCAGCGAGGGTTTCATCATCTGTGAATGGACTGTTTTCGATGAGGTCCACGATGGTCTGATAATGTTCTACGGTTTTGTCCAGAGCGGCTTCAGCCCTGTTGGCCGCGACCCCGGCCTGTTCCCTGGCTACGTGGGTGGTCAAAATCGTTTTCTTGATTTTTTGTATGTTGTTCTCCCCTTCCTGGCCGAGAATACCTCTATTTTTTTCCAACAGGGCAACTGCATCGTTGTAGGTTTCAAGAGCAATGTCCCACTCCTTATTCTCATATGCTTTTTTTGCTGCGGCAAGTCTGAAATAGAGGTGTGACTGAATCAGCAGCTTGCGGATTTCTGTTTTCTCATTTTCCGGAACGATATGCGGATGCGCATCCAGAACCGTCAGTGCGTTCTGGAACGCGTTGATGGATTCCTGCCATTTTGAGTTGTTTATCGCCTTCAGCCCTTCCTGGTGGTTATAACGGTACGAAGAGACGGCCAGGCGGTCGGCTATAGCACTCTGTTTCTCCGGCGATGAAATGTTTTTGCTCAGTTCCAGGGCGCTCAGGTAAGCTTTTTCCGCATTGAGCCAGTCCTGTTTGTCCTCGAATTGTTGCGCCTGGCTCAATGATATTTCCAGGCGAAGTTCGTGCACCCGGCGGGAAATGGTGTTGGCCTGTTCAGTAAAACCGGCTTTATCAGCGTAGGGGAGAGATTTTTCATAGGCAATGACTGCCTGGCCAGGATTCCCGGCTTTCAGCAGCCCTTCCGCTTGATCCTTGTGGATGTTGAATTGATCAATGGCCTTGGCCGTCTCTACACTTACATACTGGTCACCGTACAAGACCCGGCCCTGCAGGCCCTCTTTGAAGATGCTGGAGCCGGCGATTTCCTGAATTCTGTCGGTGATGGTATCCTTTTTCGTGCCATGGAATATGATAACGTTTTCCAAAGCGGATCTTGCGGCATCAAGTTCTTTCTGGGCATTCTTGAATTCCTTCCTGTTGACAAGCTGTTCCGCGTGCTGCAAGCTGTTCCCGGCAAGTTGGACATTCCTGGAGCCGCTCTGATAAATGTATACCGCTCCAGCCCCTATGCCGCAGAGCAGGAAAGCCAGTATCAGGGTGACAACAAGCCGTGCCGGCACTTTGGATCTGGGCCGGCGACGTTTTTTCTTTATTGTTCCGCTATCTTTTTCTGCAGCTGCTCCGGGTTTGCCTGCCGGCGTCTGCTCCGTCACTTTTTCGTCCGCAGTTCTGTCGGATTTTTTCATTCCCCCGGCCATCATTGATTCCCGTATACGGTTTCGTGAAAAATCAAGGCCGGGAAAATCAATTGCGATGTTGGCAACGAGATCAAGAATGATGCCTGCTTTTTCGAGCTCCCCTTTTTGCTCATGCTTATCCGCTTTTTTATACAATTCCTCTGCCTCGCCGATGGCGTCGGTAATGGTCAGCTCAAGCTCTTTCCTGTCAGGGAGCGAATCCGGATCATGGAGTTCGGCCAGCGCTTTTTTGGCGGAATATATTTGTTTCTGATCAATAAGCGACCGGATGAGAGTGGAGTTTTCGGCGGGCTTGCCGATCGAGGCGAAATCTTCGTCAAGACTGAGAGCAGAAAGTATTTTTTCCTCATCCCCGGCGGTTTCGGCGGCTTCGGCTGTCTCGTCTTCGTTTGCTGCCTTGTCATCTTCGGCTTCCAGGCCGGACAGATCAACAGTCTCCTCACTGTCCATGCTCATGGATTCCTCGGTCATGTCGAAATCAAGAGCTGTTTCCTCCTTTTCAAGACCGGCAAGATCATCCAGCAGTATATCAACAGAGTCAGCTTCTTCAGGTTCGGTAAAAGATTCTTCCTCAAAAGCTGAAGACATGTCGGTGGAGTCAAATTCCGTTTTCGTTTCCGCGGCTGTGTCCGCCGGCGGTTCCTCGGTATCCAGATCAAACAGATCTTCGGTGGAAGAAGCTACGTCGCCTGGTTCTTCAGCCTCAGATTCGTCAGCCAGGTCAAAGGAGATGTCATCTTGTATTTCATCTGCTTCAAGGCCGAAGAGATCATCGATTTCATCGTCTCCGCTGTCCTGAAAATCAAATGGTTCTGTTGCATTATCTTCGCCAGTGTCAAAGGTGAGGTCGTCGCCGGAATCTTCCTCGATGTCAAAAGAAATTTCATCTCCCGATTCCCCGGATTCTTCATCTTCATCAAAAGAGAAGTCAATATCGTCCTTGAGGATATCCAGATCTGCGGCTGGAACAAATGCGTGCTCCGGTTCGGCTTGCGTGGGTGATGCTTCCGTCATTTCCTCTTCCTCATCCCGGGGTTCCAGGAGGTCAAAAGGAAGCCATGATTTACGCTCCTCGAACCAATCGAAAGCATTCTGGTTAAAGGGTTCTTCTTTAGTGTAGTGATTGCCGCAGATCATCTTGCCGATATGAATGATCAGGTCGGCCAATGAATGGTTTTCCTGCCAGAAATCGGCGATACGGATGGCGTCCGGATCGATGTCGGGATGAAATATCGGGGTGATGGGTTTGGCTGTCGGGGGGAAATGGGGGTAGCCGAAAGGCAGGGTTATGTGCACCTGATGCTTGTTGTCCGGAGAAGCCGTGCCATCGGAGTTTGTCCGATAACCCTTGATGGTATATTCAATGTCATATTGGTCAGGAGGGTCGCCATCTGTCCTGATGATCTTGATGTCCGGATATCTCTCGAGCATTTTCTGTACCTGCTCGAAATCTGCAGTGAGCTGCTGTGCACCTGATGCCATATATTATCCCTTGAGGGTGATGTAGTCTGCGGGCACTCTGCCTGTGAAACTGGTTTGTTGCTGCAAAAATGGTTGCAGGGAAAAGGTATTTTTACTGTCAGACATTGTATCGGATTCCATGCCTTGAAACAAGGAGCTTTTTCCATCAAAATGAACAGATAGGCGAAGAAGTGTCGCCTTCTCTTTGAAAGTTAAGCAATAGTTTGAGCATATATGGTAAAAAGAATAAAGTATGCAGTTTTATCAGTGAGTTTGGACAAGGTTGCAAAGTGTTATGAATGAATTCTCCGTGGCTTTCAAGGTCGTTAGTGAACGCAGCTGCCCTTTGTATGCTGCTGACGATCTCTTCGTGTTGACCGGGCAGGCAGTGCAGATGCCCATGGGTCACGCGTCCTGCCTTATTCTTATACGCGAGATGACCAATCTCCTCTTCAATACCATTGCTCCCGCCGCCGCAACGGGATTTGAAGAAATAAAAGATGAAATATTCAACTGCGGCGGCTGTACGGGTTTGATCAAATTCCAGATGGAGGACAATCCTGAGATTTTGGACCTTGAACATGATGCAGCCTCCGGGGAAAGCCCGGACAGTGAAAGCACTGCTCAGGGAAAAGAGGACGGGAAACGGAACGGAGTTGTCGTCAGCGGCGAGATCAGTGAGATTTCACCTTCCGAGTTGTTGCAGTTTTTCCACATGCACCAGAAAACAGGCAAGTTGATCCTGGATGCTGCCGGCGGGACCGGCAGGGTCGCGTTCCGGGAAGGAGCGATCATTGGCGCCAAGTTTCAGGAGCGGGAAAACAAAGAAGCGATTTTTGCACTGCTACGGGAACGGCGGGGGAGATTTAATTTTTTCCGCGGCATTCCCCCTTCCTTATTTGAAGTTGAGGATATCGGCGACTTCATGATGATCCTCATGGAGGGCATCAAGCGCATGGATGAGGAAGAAGGATAATGTTGTCCGGCCGGGCAGGTCAGTCGCTTTCCTTTTCAAACCCCTGACCGTAAACCAGTTGACCCTTGACCCTGATGAGCCAGCACGTTTCCGGTGAATCGGCTATCATTTTCCTCCTGCTTCCGGTTATCCAGTGGGAGATTTCATCCATATCGTAAAATCTGGAATCAATTCCGAAAAAGCCATCCAGCAGATGGCTGATGGTGTGGAGAAGTTTGCTCTGAAATCCCTGCGGAATGGCGAGGATGTCCTGCAGATTCTCACAACCTTCCCGGTTGAGTTTGGCAAGGAGATCCGAAAGAACCTGCCGGTTGCGGGCGACTCCTTCCTCGACGAGTTTTTCAAATTGGGGCGCAGCGGCGTTCATGCAGCGGGAATGATCAATATCGATGGAATCATAATGGACCAGTTGAGATTTTTCGAAAAACAGGCGGACATGGTGTTCGCCCGTTTCCAGGTCCGGATCGCTGACCAGCATATCGTGTTCAAAGGAGAGGATCATTTTTGTTCCGCCATGGGCGTAAATGGTTTGAGCTTCGGAATGGCCATGAAATTTTCAACGTGGTATTCGGCCTCCAGGCCGGGGTTTCTGAAGGCTATTAATTCCATGCCCAGGCTGCTGGTGTGTTCGCGGTCCACTTCGCTGTCACCAATGTAGATTGCTTCGGCAACATCGATCCGGAAATTATCGAGGATCATGTGCAGACCATCCGGCGCCGGCTTCGGCCTTGGAGCGTCAAGGGCGGTGACTACCTGCTCGAACCATGGCCGCAGATGGAACATGTCCAGGATCAGGGGCATGGTGGTCGTTCGGTTGGTGCTGATCGCGGTATGGTAGCGGGGCTTGATCAATTGGAGAAACTCCATCAGATCCGGTTCCATTATCATGTACTGCAGAAAAGGGGCATAGTCCAGTTCGGTCCGATAGCGGTCAACGAGGTTCTGCTGCACATGGACATGGTTGCGGAAAATGTGCCGCACGGAATCGGTTACATTGTGGGCGTGGACATAGTCCACTTCATCTTCGTCCATGGGCGGGCAGTCAAAGCGGGACAGCAGATGATTGTAATAGGACCGATTGGCCTCGCGGGAATCAAAGAGGACTCCGTCGCAGTCAAAGATAACGAGTTTCAGCATCTGGCTACTATCCAAGTGTGTGATGGACTTTTTACGAGTCCATCAATTGTACGCAGGCATGCGGATCTTATAGTTCTGAACCGTAAATTTCCCGATTGAGTTCATCAAAAAATATTTCCATGAACCGGTGACGTTTCCGGGCAAGTTGCTGCCCCGCCGCGGTGAGCATCTGATCCCGCACCTGGGACATTTTCACCTGAAATTCCCTGTACGCAGTGTCCTCGTTCGAATAGGCCAGTGTTTTTCGGTGGTCGATCTCCGCGTCATGGAGTTTTGCACCGATCTGGCCGGCAAAGAGGAACGCCCGACCAATGCCCACCGCGCCGATGGAGTCAAGTTTGTCTGCGTCAAAAAGGATTCTGGCCTCAAGGCTTGTCGGCCTTTCCCGACCCCGGAACCGGTGCGACCTGATGCACTGCTGTATTGACTCGATGTCTGCCGGGGCGAAATCAAGCTGTTCCAGTATCGGTCCGGCCATTTCCGCACTTTTCCGGGCATGACAGACAGCGCCTCTGCTTTCGGTTTCATGGCGGCGGCCTATGTCGTGCAGCAGGGCGGCAGCTGCCAGGATATCCAGTCGGGCATTGAGCTCCCGGCCCAGGGACAGCGCCGTGAAATACACCCGTTCACTGTGGTCCGGACCGTGCGAGCCCCCTTCTCTTTCGCAATACTGTTTGCTGATTTCCCATAGTTTGTCTGTCCGTTCCCTGCCGAGAGGACAATCGTCACCCGAGATCATTGGTCAAAGAATTCCTGCAGCAGCCAGCTGATCCCCAGTTGCAGAAGCTGTTCTTCATCACCGGCCAGCCCCTGTATTTCACCCGGGCCGAGGGGGCCGCGCATGGAAATCCGGCCGTCGCTCATTTCCTGACGGAACTGGTCAGGATTGTAGAGCGCCAGGATGTACTGGTCAAGCTGCCTGCGGGTGGGCCGGAATCCTTGCTGCACTTGTTCATGCTGCAGGATGGACATGACCGCGTCGTTGCTGCGTGAATAGGCATCAAGTCCCTGGTCCCTGAGATATTCTTCCGGGGTATGGTCAATGGGTTCCGCAAAACCCTGACAGTGGGGTTCTTGAACAAGGACATAGCGTTCGGCTGTTTTCTGCGCATGGTCCCGGCGTGATGCGCCGCGGCCCACGGGATATGCCCGGCAGGCGCCCGGACGGTCTTTATACACACTGCAGCCCCGGTCCGATACAAAAACGCAGCTGGCCCGGCCGTCATCAACCATGGTCAGGTAGCACTGGGGGAACACAATCCGCTCGTCCCATTCAATGATGACATACTGCTCGAGAAAACTGCCGGAATGCATCTGCAGCCGGTTTTTCAGGCGCAGCACGTCATAGGGGGTCAGCGCCAGGTCCAGCTGCCTGCAGCACTCGGTGAAACAGGGGACTCCGGGATGACAGGAGAAGCAGAAGTGTTCATCCCGGGTTATCTGACGGAAATTGTCCGGCAACTGTTCCGTCATATCCTATTCCTTGCGGGACCAGAAGCTGAGGATGGGGCTGGCAACAAAGATTGACGAGTAGGTGCCCACCAGTACGCCGGTCAACAGCGTCAGGCTGAAATCCTTAATTGCCGTGCCGCCGAAGAAATACAGGGAGAGCAGCACCAGGGCCGTGGTCAGCGAGGTCACCATGGACCGGCTGAGCACCTGGTTGATGCTGTTGTTGATGATCATAAAAAAGTTGGTTTCCTTTTTCTTTTGAATATTCTCGCGGATACGGTCGAAGATGACCACCGAGTCGTTGAGGGAGTAACCGGCAAGGGTCAGCAGGGCCGTGACGATCAGCAGGGTGATCTCCATGTTAAGGAGCCAGCAGATGCCCAGCACCACCAGGACATCATGGAAGGTGGCTGCTGCCGCGGCAATGCCGAAACTGAGGTCAAACCGCAGGGCCAGATAACAGAGGACCCCCAGCAGTGATATGGCAATAGCCTGGATGGCCTTGTTGCGGAGAACCGCGCTGATGGAGGAGCCGATCTCTGACTGGCTTTCCAGGACAAATCCTTTGTCCGGCATTTCCTGGGTGAGCACCTGGGTCAGGTCCTTGCCGAGATGGCCGACCTTTTCTTCCGGTGTTTTGACTTTGAGGATCAGCCGGTTTTCGTTTTCAACGTGCTGAGGGGCAATATCGGTCCAGCCGTGGCTGGTAAAGGCATTCCGCACATCTTCGAGAAGAAAGGATTTTTCGGCCTTGTACTGGAGCATGGAGCCGCCGGCAAAATCAACGCCGAGGTTGGCCTGGCCGCGGAGGATCTGGACAAAGGCAATGAGGCCGATCAGGACAAGAATTCCTGAAATCCCGAAGGTGATATTGCGGATTTTCATGAAATCGAAGCTGGACTTCTTGATGAACTGCATGAAATGCAGCTCTTTCAGCGATCTTGTACTGTACAGGGATTCGTAGACCAGCCGGCTGCAGAACAATACGGCAAAGAGGTTGAAAATGATGCCCAGCGAGAGGGTGACGGCAAAGCCCTTGATCGGCCCGGTGCCGAACATGAACAGGGCCAGGGCGGTGATCAGGGTGGTAACCTGTGAGTCGACGATGCTCCAGAAGGCCTTGTTAAAACCGCCGTCAACCCCGGATTTGACGGATTTTCCCAGGGCGAATTCCTCCCGCATCCGTTCAAAGATCAGGACATTGGCATCCACCGCCATGCCGATGGAGAGAATAATGCCGGCTATGCCCGGCAGGGTCAGGGTTGCGCTGAGCATTGCCAGTCCGACGAAGAGCAGGAGAATGTTGAGGGCCAGGGCCAGATCAGCTATAACCCCTGACAAACGGTAGTAAATGACCATGAACAGCAGGACCATCATGGCGCCCAGCAGGCCCGAGGTAACCCCCTTGTTAATGGAGTCCTGGCCCAGGCTGGCGCCAACGGTCAGGTTCTGGATGGGATAGAGAGGCGCCGGCAGGGCGCCGACCCGCAGGACAATAGCCAGGTCTGTAGCTTCCTCGTGGGTGAAGCTGCCGGAGATCTGGGCGCTGCCGCCCAGTATCCGTTCCCGGATGACCGGAGCGGAGCGGACAACATCGTCCAGGACAATGGCCAGCCTTTTGTTCACGTTCTTTTCGGTGATGTCGGCAAACATCCTGCCGCCGGTGCCGGTCAGGTCGAGGCTGACATAGGGTTCGTTAAAGTTGCCGCCGATTCTGACCTGGGCATTTTTGACCACGTCACCGGTCATCAACACCTGAGAGTGCAGGAGGATGGGAATTTTGGTTTCGATCCCGGTAACATTGTCGACGCGTTTTTCAAAATAGATCTCCGTCCCCTGAGGGATCTGTCCCTGCAGGGCAAGATTAAGATCCTTGCGGTCGCCCTCGGCCTGCCACTGGCCATTGGTAATGGCGGTATTGATCAGTTGCGGCAGGTTGATGCCGGTGTCGTCGGCCACCAGCTTGAATTCAAGCTGGGCAGTCTGGCCGATCAGGTCCATGGCGCGCTGCTGGTCCTTGACGCCGGGCAACTGGACAACGATCTCGTCCTCACCCTGGCGGAGAATAACCGGTTCGGCAACCCCGAACTGGTCTATCCGGTTGCGGATGATCTCCAGGGACTGGGTCACCGCGTTGTCCTGGATAAAGTCAATCTCATCCTGCATCAGCCGGATGGTTATACGCGGAAAGGTTCCTTTCTCGGCATCCACCTTGATATCCAGATTGTCGAATTCATCGGCCATTAACTGCTGGACCGCTGTTACCGCCCCGGTGTTGGGGAGGGTGAAAATAATTGTGCCGGGATCCCCGGAATCGATTTCCACAGCGGTAATATTTTTTTCGGCGAGCGAACTCTTGAGCTGCCCCGCGGCCATGTCCAGGGTTTTCTCCGCAGCCTCCTGCAGATCAACCCGCAGTACCAGGTGGACGCCTCCCTGCAGATCGAGTCCGAGCTTGAGTCCTTCCGGTGCGAGGTATTTTTTCCACCAGGACGGCGCGCCGGGATAAAACGAGGGAACAATGGCCAGGATGGAAAAAATGATGATCACGGCCACCAGGCCGAGTTTCAGCTTCAGCGTTGTATTCATTGGAGGTTCTCTTGAAAAGGTCTAGGTTGTTGTTTCAATAATTATTATTCAGATGAAATCCGGCAATATAAAACTATAGGAATAATAACGCAATGGCGGCGGCTTATTTTTTGTCTTCCCTGGAACAATTGACCTGTTGACGGAGCAGGTGGGCCGCATTATTGCAAAAGAGCATTTTCGCAGGTTCATTGGTTTTTCAGCGAGATCATCATGTCTTTGTTTTTCTGTTGATGGCGGCAGCCATACAGGCTGCGCCAAAACCGTTGTCGATATTAACCACTGCCAGGCCCGGTGCGCAGCTGTTCAGCATGCCGAGCAGGGCGCTGAATCCGCCGGCGCCGGTTCCGTACCCTACGCTGGTCGGGACCGCAATAACCGGAGCGCTCGCCATGCCGGCGACAACGGTGGGCAGCGCACCTTCCATGCCGGCGACCACGATGATAACCGAGGCCTCCTGCAGCAGCCGGGTATGGGCAAGTATCCGGTGCAGTCCGGCCACACCGGCGTCGTAGACCGTCTGCACCCGGTGGCCGAAACGCTGCAGGGCAATATGCGCTTCTTCGGCCACCGGCAGATCGGAGGTGCCGGCAGTGACAATGACCACTGTTCCCCGACCGCATTCTTCCGGAATATACCGGTCATTGCCGGTCAGGACCCGGGCGGTGTCGTGATAGGCCAGGCCGTCCAGGCGGCGCATTACCTCGTCGGCTTTTTCCGGCGAGACCCTGGTCGCCAGGACAACCGATTTCTGCCGGAGCAGGGCCGCGAGAATTTCGATGAGGTGGACCGCAGTCTTGTTTTCCCCGTAAACAGCCTCGGGCAGGCCTGTGCGCAGCTGCCGCTGGTGGTCAAGGCGGGCCGAGGTTATCTGTTCGCAGGGCAGGTGGCGGAGCTGGTCAACGGCTTCGCTGACCGGCAGCGCTTTGTCCCGCACCAGGGTCAGAAGTTTTCGGAGTTCCTGTTCGTTCATATTTTGTAAGCGGTCACAGGGCCCGCTTTTCCTTTACATCGGCCTGCCCGCATGCCTGATGTATAGCGGCAGGCCTTTTTCGCGGACCTGCACCACCCTGTAACCACGATAAATGTTGGTAAAAGCGCAATGGGTGGTTGCTCGCCTGTGACTATTTGCCATATTTTTCCTGCTGTTTTGCAAGAGAAGACTTTACCACGGGATTGCCCTTTGGTAAACATTTACGGTGCCTGGTTGATCTGGTAGGGTAAGTTAGTTGCCAGCAGCCGCAACGACAAACAATCATATTCGGAGAAAATAATGGCCAGCAACAATCTGCCTCCATTTATCACGGCTCTTCTCGACCAGTCGGTGTACCCCCACCAAGCGCTCGACATCCGCCTGGTTCAGACCCATATATCATTCGTCATTCTGGCGGGCGATTACGTGTACAAGTTCAAGAAGCCGGTGGATTTCGGTTTCCTCGATTTTTCCACCCTGGAAAAACGAAGGCACTGCTGCGAACAGGAATTGCTTCTGAACCGGAGGCTTTGCCCGGATATCTACCTGGACCTGGTAACCGTCAACAGGGCGGGGGATGCCTACTGCCTGAACGGAGAGGGCGAGGTGGTGGAGTACGGGGTGAAAATGGCCAGAATGCCCGAAGAGCGGATGATGGTCAATATTATCAGGGCGGGTAAGCTTGAACACAGTCATATCGACAGCCTGGTGGAGGTGCTGGCGCCTTTTTACGAGCGGGCTGAGCGCAGCGCGGATATCGATCGTTTCGGAACTGCCGAAGCGGTGGGTGTCAATGTGCTGGAAAACTTTGACCAGACCAGGGATTTTGTCGGCAGTGATGCCCTTTCCCAGTATCAGTTTGATACTATAGCATCGTACGCCCGCGGAGTCCTCGCCCGCAGCGATCTGTTCGCTGAACGGATCTCCCGGGGCCGGGTCCGCGATTGTCATGGTGATCTCTATTCCGCCAACATCTGTCTGGCCGACAAGGTATATATTTACGACTGCATCGAGTTCAACCAGCGCTTCCGGTACTGTGACGTCGCCAGTGACGTGGGCTTTCTGGCAATGGATCTCGACTACTGGGGTCTGGAGGAGCTGTCGAACTACTGCATAGAACGTTTTACGAAGTTGTCTGGTGACGGAGGACTGGCGGAGATGCTAGATTTTTACAAGTGTTATCGTGCGTATGTTCGCGGCAAGATCGGCTTGTTCACGGCCAATGATCCGGCTGTGGATGAGATCGTGCGGCAGCAGAACCTGGATGCCGCCGCCAAATACTTTCAGCTTGCGCAGCAATACACAACCCGGTAACAGGATGCCCACGCTGTATGTATTTTTCGGCCTGATCGCGTCGGGAAAATCGACTCTTGCCGCGCGGTTTGCCGGGCGCCGTGATTTTGCCTATTTCAATACCGACCTGGTCCGAAAGGAGCTGGCCGGTATTGATCCGGTCAGCCGGCAGCCCGATAAGTTCAACAAGGGAATTTATACCAGGGAGTTTTCGCGCAAAACCTATCAGGAGTTGCTGGACCGGGCAGCGAATGAATTGAGGACTGGGCGCAGGGGAGTGGTCCTCGACGGTTCTTATGCCAGCAGGGAGGAGCGGGCCCGGGTGCTTGAGCTGGCAGCTTCAGTTGGCGCCGGTTGGGTGTTTATCCAGTGTGTCTGCAGCGACCAGGCGGTCCGGGAAAGACTGGCGGTCCGGGCGCGAGATCCCCTGGCGGTTTCGGATGGCCGTTGGGAGATATACCTGCGGCAGAAAGAACGTTTTCAACCGCCGTCGGAACTGGATCCGGCCGGCCTGATAACGGTGAATACGGAGCAATCCGTTGATGAGCTGGAAAAACAACTGGCGGCAACTTTGGATGCGCGGTAAAGAAGTTCCTTGCGGCATCTGGCCGCGGTAACCGTTTTATTTCGTATCGATAATTGAAGATAATAGAAGGTGAGATTATGTATACCCGGATTTATTTTTTACGCTTTCCCAAGGAGACCTGCGATAAACCGATAATCTATTTCCTGGTCACCCGCTTTGATGTTGAGTTCAATATCCTCAAGGCGGACATCCTGCCCCAGAGAGAAGGGATAATGATCATTGAACTCAAAGGCAGCAGGGAGAATGTGCAGGAATCCTTGAGCTATCTCAAGGACCTCGGGGTCAAGGTGGAGCGACTGGCCGGTAAGATATGGCGCGATGAAAGCAAGTGCTTTCAATGCGGCGCCTGCACCGGCATCTGTCCGGTTGGCGCACTCTCGCTGCATCGGCCGGATATGGCCGTGATCTTTACCCCGGATAAGTGTACGGGCTGCGGCCTCTGCGTCACCATCTGTCCGGTGCGGGCTATGGAGGTTTCCTTTGATGAGATTGTTGAGGATGCCCTGGTCTGATCACTCGTCCTGCTTTTCTTCTTCCTTTGCTCCGAACAACCGCCAATCGGGCATGGACAGGTTCGGCAGCCATCTGGAAAGACCGATCCTCGGCGGATCACCCGTTTCGATCTGCGCCAGCAGTTTCTCTGCTTTAGGGGCAACGGTGGAGTCAGGGTACATGGCCAGGATATACTTCAGCCTGTGCGCCGACTCGTCATACCTGTCTGTTTTCAGGTAAAAAATTGCAACAAAAAACTCGTGATTGACTAAAAACTCCCGGGCCGCCCGGATCCGGGCCTTTGCTTCGTTGGTATACGGTGAATCGGGATAGGCCCGCAACAGCCTGGAAAATGATTGAATGGCGTCTTTTGCTCCACTGGTATCCCGGTCTATCCGGTCGGCGCGGGCAAAGTCGCACATGCCGATCTGGAACATGACGTAGGGGATTGCCTCATTTGTGGGGTGGCGTTCCTCAAACTGCTGATACAGGACCTTGGCTTCAAGGAAGTGATTCTGGTAGTAATGTGAGTCCGCCGCTTTCAGCTCAGCGAGCATCGCTTCGGGACTGAAAGGGTAACGGTCGAGTATTTCCTCAAAGCTTTCCAGGGCGGAGTGGTAACTGCCTACGTTAAAGGCGTCCATGCCTTCGACCGCGAGACTTGCGGCCGATTTCTGCACAGTTGAAGAGTCGCTGAACCCGAACCATTCCGAAAGGGTTGCGCATCCCGTAAGAGAAATTGTCAGGAAAAGAAGAAGAACAAGCGGCGCCAGACGGCTGGTAACTGAAAAGTGGTTAAAAAAACGTGTCATGGTCGTTCCTGAATGCTGCGCCATACGCAATGGCCGTTTACCTGGAGACAGAAGTCGGATGCGATTGAATCTTGTAATTTGCAATATAAAGAGTGACGTGCGGGATGCCGCTGTTACAGGTTTGCCAGAAAATGTTCAGCTGAAAGTTCTGCTGTGGCACCTTCCCCGGCAGCATTGACAACCTGCCTGAAATTTTTACTGCGAATATCGCCTGCCGCAAAGACGCCGGGCAGGCTGGTTCTCATTTCAGTATCGGTAACGATAAATCCATATGTATCTTTTTCCAGGCTTTCCATCGGCAGCAGTTCGTTGTTTGGATCAACGCCGATCAGAATAAATATACCGGTAACCTCGAGGATGGATTCGGTTCCGTCCTTGTGAGCCAGCACCAGATGTTGCACGCCGTTTTCGCCGCCTTGTATCTCCGTTACTTCGGCGTTGAAGATAAACTCTATTTTATTGTTGGCAAATGCTTTTTCCTGGACAATTTGTGTTGCCCGGAGTTCCTCCCTCCTGTGGATGACCGTAACCTTGCGGGCGAATTTGGCCAGATGCACTGCTTCCTGGATAGCAGTGTTTCCTCCGCCAACCACGGCAATTTCCTGGTCTTTATAAAAAGGGGCGTCACAGGTGGCGCAGTAGGATACGCCTCTGCCGGTAAAGTCCTTTTCGCCGGGGATGTTAAGTTTGCCGGGGCTGCCGCCGGTACAGATGATGATACTCTGGGCAGACAGGGGTTTACCGTTTTCCAGATGAAGGATCTTGATTTTTTCCTGGAGGTCAACGGAAGAGACATTGGCTATCATGGTTTCCAGTTCAAAACGGGCCGCATGGGAGGTCATTTTTTCAACCAGTTCAAAACCGGAAATGCCTTCAATAAAGCCCGGATAATTGTCTATCCAGTCGGTGGTCAGGACCTGGCCGCCCAGAGCTCCTTTTTCCACGAGCAGACACCGCAGTCGGGCACGGGCGGCATATAATCCCGCGGTCAGTCCAGCCGGACCGCCTCCGATTATAATCAGCTGGTAATCAGCAGTCTGCATGGGCAGGGATCGAACGCTTCAGTGGGGCGGTGGCAGGGAGGAATGATTACAAAAATCAAACCGCCTTGCCGATCAGTTCGGTAAGCTGCGCCTTGCCGACAGCTCCGGTTATCTGGTCCACTTTTTCGCCATCCTTGAAGAGAATCAGGGTAGGGATAGCTCGAATACCGTATTTTCCAGGGGTCGCCGGATTGTCATCAACATTCATTTTAACGATGGAGAGTTTGCCGTCGTATTCCTGGGCAAGTTCATCGATCACCGGTCCGATGGCTTTGCAGGGACCGCACCATGGCGCCCAGAAATCAACCAGACATGGGAGGTCTCCCTGCAGGACTTTGCTGTCGAATTCACTGTCGGAAATTTGCATTACCTTGTCACTTGCCATGATTGTCATCTCCTTGCATACTTTTGCCGGCGGGGTAAAACCGGGCCGCCCGGGCTGATTTTAAAGCATTCATTACAAATAGAATTTTGCGCTACCCCATTACTCTACATTGCACGACGTATGGTGACAAGGAAAAATTCCAGGTCCGGGATTATGCCGTCCGTGATGCTGTTGCACGGTGAGAGACAGACTGTGGCCGGCCCTGCCGGTGTCCGGACGGGGTGATTTGTTTTTTCGTTTTGACAGATGAAAAAAAGCCATGCTATAGTCTGCTGAATCATTTCCGCAACCAGTGCTCAAAATGAGGTATTTTCGATGAAGACAGATCTTTCGGCAGAGTATTTTTCCAGGGCCCGAACAGTGATTCCCGGAGGGGTGAACAGCCCGGTCCGCGCCTGCAAATCCGTGGGCTGCGACCCGCTGTTTGTCCAGAAAGCCAGCGGCGCGACTGTCACCGATGTAGATGGCAACGAATTTATTGATTTTGTCGGTTCGTGGGGCCCCATGATCCTGGGACATGCTCATCCGGCAGTCGTTGAGGCCGTGCGGGAAACAGCACTGGATGGCACAAGTTTCGGTGCTCCCACGCCCCTTGAAGTAGAGCTGGCCGAATTGGTCTGCGATTCGGTTCCGTCCCTGGAGAAAGTCCGGTTCGTCAATTCCGGGACCGAAGCCACCATGAGTGCAATTCGTCTGGCGCGCGGGTTTACCGGGCGCAATGTGGTGGTCAAGTTTGACGGCTGCTACCACGGACATGCTGATTCGTTTCTGGTCAAGGCCGGCTCCGGAGTCATTACCCTTGGCATTCCAGGCAGCCCCGGAGTGCCGGAGGATATCGTCAAAAATACTCTTTCCATTCCCTATAATGATGTTGATACCCTGGAAAAGACTCTGCGCGATGACAGCCTCGATATCGCCTGCGTTATTGTTGAACCCGTGGCCGGCAACATGGGCGTTATTGTCCCGGAAATGCATTTTCTCAAGACCCTGCGCGAGTTGACCAGGGAAATGGGCATTATTCTGATTTTTGACGAGGTTATCACCGGTTTCCGCCTGGCCCTTGGCGGGGCTCAGGAGCGGTTCGGCATCATGCCGGACCTGACCTGCCTGGGCAAGATTATCGGCGGTGGACTGCCGGTAGGCGCCTATGGCGGCCGAAAGGATATCATGGACACTGTTGCCCCGGATGGCCCGGTTTACCAGGCTGGTACGCTGTCCGGCAATCCGCTGGCCATGGCCGCCGGTCTTGCGCTGGTCAAGGAGCTTCGCAAACCCGGATTTTATGATGCCCTTGAGGAAAAAAGCGATTTTTTTGCCGCAGAGCTTGCGCGAATAGGCGCAAGTGCCAACATTCCCACCGTACTCAATCGAATCGGCTCGATGATGACCTGCTTTTTCAGTGAAGATCCGGTCGTTGATTTTGTATCGGCCATGAAGGCGGATACCGATCGCTACGGACGCCACTTTCGTCAGATGCTGGAAGGGGGTATCTGGCTTGCTCCATCACAGTTCGAAGCAGCATTCGTATCGGCCGCGCATGACCGCTCACAGCTGGAAAAGGCACTGAATATGACTGAATCGTCATTCAAAAAATTAGCGGATTAGTAAAAAAATCATTGCGTTTGAATGCTTGTCGTGATACCACTGAAACGCTTTAATCTCCTTGGAGGGGATGGGGAGTGATCCATGTCAGAAACACGAAAGGAAATCTTCCGGCAACTCGGGGTCTACAGCCATGTCGGCATGACCTTTGTCTTCTCCATATTTATCGGGTTAGGGATCGGCTGGTACCTTGACAACAAGGTTTTTGACGGTAAAACTGCTCCCTGGCTGACGTTTATTTTTTTGGCATTTGGCATTGCGGCCGGGTTCAGAAATCTCTGGCAGCTGAGCAAACGGATATCGGATGAAAAATAATCAGCAGGATAGTATGGATTGTGCGAACATGGCGGCAGAGGCGGGTTCGACTCTGCTCAGGCATGTGCAGCGCTTCAACTGGATGCTGCTGGCGGTGTTGACAGCCGGTTCCTGGTATATATTTTCCGTGACCCTGGCACAAAGTATCCTGATTGGAGGATTGCTGGCCAGTGTCAGTTTTTTCATGCTGCGGCGGGATGTCGATCTGTTCATGGTCAACTTCAGCCAGGCCGGCATGAACTGGCGGGCGGTCAAGAAACTGGAAAAAATCAAGTTCTTCCTTAAGTTTTATGGCCGGTTGGCAGTGCTGGCTGTTGTAATGTACCTGTTGATAACCAGGGTGAGCATTGATATCGTCGGTCTGGTCATAGGCCTGTCGACCATCATGCTCAGCGTTGTTATCGTCGTTTTGAGCAAGGGGAGCATGCTTCTCTCTACACAACGTTTTAAAGGGGCGTAGTTTTATGGAACATCCAATTCTATTTATCAACGTTATTCTTGAGGCATTGGGCCTGCCGGTACCGCACACCCCCACGGGGCACGGACTGCTGGAGCAGTTATGCACGCCGTATATGACCTACACCTGGCTGGTCATGGCTTTCTGGATCATTGTGCCCAAGCTGACCATGGGGCGGATGGAAATCATCCCCAACAAGGGGCAGAATTTCTGGGAAGTCCTCATCGGCGGTCTTGAAAACTTTGTTGCCGAAAACATGGGCCGCGAACGCGCGCGCATGCTTTTTCCCTTTCTGGCGACCTTTTTCCTCTATATTGTCGTGGCCAATATGATCGGGCTGATACCCGGTTTCATGTCGCCGACCTCGAACCTGAATATTACCCTGGGAATGACCATCATGGTCTGGGTTGTTCACCATATCCTGGGCATACGCTATCACGGCGTAGGTTATATCAAGCATTTCATGGGGCCGGTCCCGGTGCTCGTTCCCTTCATGCTCATCATTGAGCTGATTTCAAACTTTGCCCGGCTGTTGTCACTCTCCATGCGACTTTTTGGCAATATCATGGCCAAGGAAACCCTGCTTTCGGTTCTGTTTATGCTGGCCGGGGCCTATTTTGCTCCGCTGCCGATACTGGTCCTTGGCGTCCTGGTGTCCCTGATCCAGGCCCTTGTTTTCACCCTGCTTTCGGTTCTGTACTGCGCACAGGCCATGGAACATGCTCATTGACAGTATGCAGTGCATCCATAAATATATATTGATCAAGTTTTACGAAGAAGGCCAAATATAAATCAACGTTAGGAGGAAATTCACAATGGATAAAATTCATCTCGCGCTTGTCTGTATCGGTGCCGCACATGCAATCGGTTTTGCCGGGCTCGGCGCCGGCATTGGTATGGGTCATGGTCTCAATGGCGCCTGCTCCGGTGTTGCCCGCAACCCCGAAGCCAAAGGTGCTATCACCACCACCATGATCCTTGGTATGGCCCTGGTTGAGTCCATCGCCATTTATGGTCTGGTTATCGCATTTATCCTGCTGTACGCAAACCCCTTCGCGGATGCGCTGCTTGGCTAGTCAGCACAACTAGGAAGGAGATCATTGGATCAAAAGGGCTGCGGTATTCTGCAGCCCTTTTTTTGTTGGTTCCCTGACAACTATAGATGTATACTCTCGGCCTACGAGACATGAGCTGCGCCCGCAAAAGCCATTTTATGCCATTCCCATAACAATTTTCAATAATAGAGGTAATGAAAAAACTTCATCTCGTCAGTCTGGGATGCCCTAAGAACCTGGTTGATTCGGAAATCATGCTCAACCGTCTTGAGCATGACGGCTATACCGTTGTTGCGGATCCTGCCGATGCCGATCTGCTGCTGGTCAACACCTGCGGTTTTATTGCGCCGGCAGTTGAAGAGGCTGTGGACGAGATACTTCGACTTGGTGAATATAAGCGGGAAGACCCTGACAAGCTGCTGGTGGTGACCGGCTGCCTGGTGCAGCGCTATGGCGCTGATTTGAAGGAGGAGCTGCCGGAAGTGGATCTGTTCACCGGCACCAACGGTTTTCAGGAAATTGATCTGCTTATCCGGCAGATTGAAAAGGGCGGCAATGCACTGCTTGACCTGCGCCCGTCCCGATACCTGATGGACAGTTCTTCGGGGCGCCGGCTATCCACCCCCCACTTCCGCTCGTACCTGAAGATCACCGAGGGATGCGATAATCGCTGCTCATATTGCATGATCCCGTCCATCAGGGGAAATCTGCGCAGCCGGACAGTTGCTGATCTGGTGGATGAGGCGCAGCAGTTAGGCCGGTCCGGTGTCCGGGAGTTGACCCTCATTGCCCAGGATCTCACAGCCTACGGCAATGATCTGCCCGGTGATGACAACCTGGTTCGTCTTCTGCAGGAACTCCTTGGGCATACCGATATAGAATGGCTTCGTCTGCTCTATCTGTATCCCACCGGTATATCCGATGATCTGTTACAGTTAATGGCCGGAAACTCTCGAATTGTTCCCTACCTGGACATCCCTTTTCAGCATACCGGCGATGTTGTGCTCAAACGCATGAACAGGCGCTATGGCCGCGACGATCTCCATGGCTTGCTGACCAGGATCAGGAAACTGCTTCCCCGCTGTGCGATCAGGACAACCCTGATGGTCGGATTCCCGGGGGAGGAGGAAAAGGACGTTGAGGAAATGATTCGATTTCTCCAGCACTGGAACCTGGATCATGTGGGTATTTTCCGCTATGCCGATGAGGATGGCAGCGCGGCCGCCAATCTTGCCGGTAAAGTTGACGAAGAAACCGCGAACCAGCGTTATAACAGGGTGATGGCAGTGCAGGCGGAAATAAGCAGTTTACGACAGCAGCGTTTTGTCAATACGGTTGAACCGGTGCTGGTTGAAGGGCTCAGCAAAGAGAGCGAACTGCTGCTGGAGGGGAGAACACGCTATCAGGCGCCTGACATTGACGGATGTGTGTATATTACAGCCGGCACTGCCAATCCGGGCGATATTGTTCAGGTACGAATCACTGAAGCGCATCCCTATGATCTTGTCGGAGAAATTGTGGATGCGGAGAAAGGGTAGGTTTATTTTTTGCGGGCGCTTTTTTTTCCTCCCTGATGGCTGTTGACCCGCTCCCGAAGTTCTTTGCCCACTTTAAAAAAGGGCAGTTTCTTCGGTGAAACTTTGATTTTTTGGCCGGTTTTTGGATTGCGGCCGGTATATGAATCATACTCCTTGACCACAAAGCTGCCAAATCCCCGTATCTCGATGGAATCGCCACTTGCCAGCGCCTCGGTCATTGTATCGATCAGGGTATTGGTGATTGAGCCGGCCTCGCGAATGGGCATGTTGATTTTCTCGGCTAGAGCTTCAATCAGTTCAGATTTATTCATGGTGTTCTCCCTCGTGTAGCAGGTAATGCTTCAACATAAGTAAGGTCCTTCGTGACCTGTTAGTAATGTCAAATTGAGTTATCCCTGGAGGCTACCCTTTGATAACTATTGAAATTTAATCAGGTATTTGTTTGAAAGTAAAGGGGATTTTACCGGAAAATATTTTTTTTAGGTCTTTTTCTGACAGTAAGCGATATTTTCCCGGCGCCAGGTGGCCCAGTTGCAGGTTGCCGTAAGCCGTCCGTTTAAGGGACCTGACCGGGTGGCCGACAGCTGCCAGCATCTTCCTCACCTGTCTTTTTTTCCCTTCGTGGATGATAAGTTCGACAATTGATTCGTTTTTTTTCCGGTTGATGACCCTGACCCTGGCCGGCCATGTTCTCTGGCCATCAACGATAACGCCTTTTTCAAGCTGACTGATCCTGCCGGGAGTAAGGGTGCCCCTGACGGTTGCCACATAAGTTTTGTTGATCTCGTGGCGGGGGTGCTGCATGTACTGGCCCAGTCGGCCGTCGTTGGTGAGGATGAGCGCTCCCTCGGTGTCAAAGTCCAGCCTGCCCACCGGAAAAACCCGTTGCGCTATTCCCGGAAGCAGGTCTGTGACAATGGGGCGGCCCTGGGGATCGGAGAGAGTCGTCACATAGCCGGCCGGCTTGTTGAGCAGGATATAGATTGCATCTTCCCGGGCAAGAGGTTTGCCGTCAAAGGTGATGGTAGATTTTTGCGGGTCGACTTTGACCCCGAGTTCGGTTGTCACCCTGCCGTCAACGGAGATCCTGCCTTCCTTGATCAGCTCCTCGCACTTGCGGCGTGAAGCAATTCCCGCCCTGGCCAGAATTTTTTGCAGACGTTCCATGATTGCGGCAGTTCACTGCTGACCGTCAGCGGTCAACCGTTCTCCTTAGCGCCAGTGAGCAGGGATCATTTGGGTGATTTTCCTGTCAACCAACTCCCTGGTGGGAGTGTCAACCTCCAGGACATCGGTATACCAGGGCTTCATGCGGCAGTCAAAAACAACGGGCGGCGTGAGTCCGACATGAAAACGATGCACTGACTGCTCGGCGCTGTGGATATCCGCCGCCGGCTCGAAGCGGGTGAACAGGGTCCAGAGAAATTCCTGCATGCTGGCCGTGGCGGAGTCGGTGGAGTCCACCAGCACGATGACCGGCCACCCCTCAATATCCTGGTGACGGGCGAGTTGCCCGGCCAGTTCCGGGCTTTGCTCGTAGGTGTCGCCCTGGACCACCAGCGTGCCGGGAAGAAAAGGAAGCGGTCTGGTGCAGTGTTCGGGCAGGCTCCCGGAGAACTGCCGGGGCAGATCACGCTGTTTCTCCCGGCCCAGCCCCATCATCATGGCCTTGGATCCCTTGTTGACTGATGGACCGGTATAATCAAGGGTATCCTGGGAGACATTGGCAAAAACAAACAGGTCCTGGTCCCACTGAATACGTTCCAGCACATGGGTCCAGAGGGCAGCGAAATCAGCCACATCGATGTCGCCGTCGGTTATGATGAGGAACTTGGTCAATGACAGCTGTCCCTCGCCGAGAATCCGCAGGCCCGCGGCGAATGCCTCCCGGGGATAGCGGTTGGCTACACGGGCCGCGGCCAGACAGTGAAACCCTGTTTCACCAAAAGTTTTCAGCTGCCGTACTCCTTTCATGACCAGGGGGAAGAGCGGGGAAAGAAGATCCTGCAGGAAATCGCCGATAAAGAAATCTTCCTGCCGTGGTCGGCCGACCACGGTTGCAGGGTAAATAGCGTTTTTACGGTGGTAGAGATGGGTGGTCTGGAAAACGGGATAGTCATGCTGGAGCGAATTGTAGCCGTAATGGTCGCCGAAGGGGCCTTCCGGACGCCGTACACCCGGGGGGACAATCCCCTTGACCGCAAACTCGGCCTCGGCAACCAGTCGGTGTCCCCCCAGGGGATCCGGGGTCATGCTCAGTTTTCTCCCTTGCAGGAGCGAGGCCAGCATCAACTCGGGAATATCCTCGGGCAGAGGGGCAATGGCCGCAAGCATGAGCGCCGGCGGACCGCCGATGAACAAGGTCATGGGCAGGGCCTGTCCCAGTTTTTCCGCTTCATGGTAATGGTATCCTCCTCCTTTATGGATCTGCCAGTGGACGCCGGTGGTCTGGTCATCGAAACGCTGTATCCGGTACATGCCCAGGTTATGGCCGCTGCCCTTCGGATGTTCGGTATAGACGAGCGGCAGGGTGACAAAAGCGCCGCCGTCGGAGTGCCATGAGGTCAGCAGAGGCAGTTCCGTCAGCCGGGCCGGACGCTGGGAACATTCCAGCACGGGCGCGTGACGGGTATTTTTCAGGCCGATCCTGAAGCCCTGGGCAACAAGGGGAAAGGCTTGCCGGAGAGTATCCCATGAGGGAGGCAACATGGTTTCAAGGAGGTGGACAAGATCATGGACAAAATCCAGCGGCCGGCTGCCGAATGCGAGTTCGAGGCGGCGCTTGCTGCCGAACAGATTGGTCACCACGGGAAACGATGACCCCTTGACACTGCTGAACAGGAGGGCAGGGCCGCCGCGGGCGATCACCCGGCGATGGATTTCAGCGATTTCAAGGTGCGGGTCCACAGGGGTGTCGATGATGAGCAGTTCCTGTTCCCGCTGGAGAATCTCGAGAAAATCACGCAAGTTCTGGATCAGGGGCATATGCACTCCGGTTGCTGGATATTCCGGCCTGGTAAGCGGCCACAGGGTATCGCATTTCCTATGTCATCACTTTTTTACGCAGCACCTGGACAGTTCATAATTGGCTTTTTTGCCGCTCAGCGCGATTCTGCCCCTGCTTCCTGTTGCGGGTAAAAGCGTATCTATCCGTGGCTGGCGCACCCTGTGATCAGCTGTCCTGCCCTGAGTCCCCGAGAAAAAGGGAGTGGTATTCCTTTTCGGTCAGGTGATTTCGCATGATACTGCTGAGCCCCTCGATTGTCTGGCTGATCTCTTCATCGGTCATCCGGGGAATGAGCACCGCGGCCAAACGCTGGCCGGCAAACAGCCGCAGAAAAGCGGCAAGGGAGCGCTCATCCAGCTCGCGGCTGAGGCCGAAAACTATCTGGCTGGCCTTAATTTTCTCGCCGGAGGTCATGTTATCCCTGCAGTATCTTCCACCAGACCTTGCGGCTCCTCGGTCCGTCATATTCACAGAAGAATATCCGCTGCCAGGTCCCGAGCTGCAGCTTGCCGGATTCAATGAAAACGGTAACACTGCTTCCGGTCAGGGTTGTCATCATATGGGACGGCGAGTTGCCTTCCTGGTGGCGGTAGGGATAGTTGCGCGGTACAATCTCCTTGAAAACCCCGAGGATATCGCTTTGAACGGCCGGATCCGCGCCCTCGTTGATGGTCAGGCCGGCGGTGGTGTGCGGATTGTACACGCAGCATATGCCGTCACGTACTCCGCTGTCAGCCACCGCCTGCCGCACCTGTGAGGTAATGTCTATGAACTCCGTGTGGGCGGAGGTGGAGACCGGCAGTTTCCCCGAACGCATTTCCATAGGGCTTACTGCAGCTGCCAATGGCCGTTTTGATCACGGCAGGCTGTTGTATAGGTCCTTTCTTCCTTGCCGTCGATCAGGGCAATGATTTCCGCCTTGCGGCATGGTTGATCGGTCCGGGGGCTGGTGTAGGCGGGCTGCGGGGTAACGCTGTACCTGTTGCCGTTGTCCGGATTGACCCAGGCAGTTGTGTTGCCGGAGACACCGCGCTCATACACATGGTTGAGCTGCTGACGGTCATATTTGTCCATTTCGTTGCCGACTATGTAGCCGATCATCGTGCCCACTGCCGCGCCGATCAGGGTGGCCTCGGTATTATGGCCGATCATCTGGCCGATCAGCGCTCCGGCGCCGGCGCCGCCCACCGCTCCCTGCTGTCCTTTGGTAAGGCCGCTGTCGGCGCAGGATGCGAGGAATAAAAAAGAACAGATTAACAGGGTAAGGGATAGATTTTTCATGGTGACCTCCTTGTTCGGTATTGGTGAATGGACACGATCTAGCCCGCATCTTCAACCTGTATGGACGAAGGCGGCGTTTTACTGCTTTGCACTCCCAATTCCTTCAGGCTTTCCGCCCGGCTGACCAGGTTGCCTCTGCCGGCAACGAGACGGTTCCTGGCAACATCCCATGCGCTATGGGTCTGATGCAGCCTGGTTCCTATCTCCTCAAAGGATTCGAGGAATCCTATGAATTTATCATAAAGATTACCTGCCTGTTTGGCAATAGCTAAACTGTTTCGGGTCTGTTCCTCCTGGCGCCATAAATGGTGGATGGTGCGCAGGATGGCCATCAGGGTGGAAGGACTGGCCAGAATGATCTTTTTTTGCATGGCAGACGTCAGCAACTGCGGTTCGCTGCTGATGGCGCTTTGAAAAGCGCCTTCCGTGGGAATGAACAGAACGGTGAAGTCCAGCGAGTTGATGCCTTCCAGGAGGTGGTACTGTTTGTCGGCCAGCCCACGGATATGCTGTTTGATGGAGTCAACATGCTGCTGAATGAAGCGTTTTTCCTCGTCGCGGTCATCGGTGCGGCACATCTGCTCATAGGCTTTCAGGGAGACCTTGGCATCGATGAGTACCTCCCGGGCCCCCGGAAGGCGGACCAGGACATCCGGCATGCGCAGCTGGCCGTTCCGGTCCTTGAGCGATACCTGGACCTCGAATTCATGCCCCTGCTTCAAGCCGGAGTTTTCCAGGAGATGCTCCAGGATCATCTCTCCCCACAATCCCTGGACTTTGGACTGGCCTTTGAGAGCCCGGGTTAGGCTGACGGCGTCTTCGCTGATCTGCTGGTTCAGCGTTTTCAGGTGCTCGATCTCCTTGGCCAGCGACACCCTGTCTCTTGTCTCCCGGTCATAGACGTCCTCAACCTTTTTTCTGAACTCGCCCATTTGCTCCCGCAGCGGCTGCAGCAGCCTGGAGAGTTCCTCCTGATGGTGGAGGGTGATTCGTGTTCCCTTTTCGGTAAAGATCCGTTCAGCCAGTATCTGAAAGTTTTTCTCCATCTCGGCCCGGGTTGCCTGCATCAGCTCATCCGCGGCCGCGATCTGCCTGTTTTTTTCTTCCAATTTTGTCCGCATGGCTGCCAGGGCGACAGCCAGTTCATTGTTTTCATCGTGCCGACGGTTCCGTTCATTGCGCAGGCGTTCGCAGCTTTGGGCAAGGGCCGCAATCTCTTCGGTATGCATTTCCTGCCGGGCGCTCAGGAGAATGCGTCTGCCGCGTTCCTTCCGGAGCGCGGACACAGTGGCCAGGAGACCTAGAAAAAGGAGGCCGGCAACAATGGCGGCCAGAATAAGCAGGGTAAAGTCGCTCAGGTACATGGGAGCGCCGGAAAGGAGGAATAAACCATGGGGGCGGGGTCAGCGTCGACGGCAATGGCGCCTGAGCTCTTCCAGTTCCTCCAGGAGGTCGAGCGCCAGCGCGCAGCCCGGCAGGTTGACCCGCAGATCGCGCTGCAGACGCAGGGTTATCTGCACCCTCCGTATTTCAACGGCGGTAAAGCGCCATTGTTTTGGTTCGGGCCCCCTTGGCCGGATCAATCCTTCATCGATCATTTCATGAATGATTTCAGCCGGGATGTTGCACATCACGCACAGGTCCCGCAGGCTGCATTCCATATCTTCGTCCAGAATGGTTCCGCTCAGGTGAATCAGTGTGCTGGTCATTGTTCTCTGTGTTGATTATTTTCGGGGGTTGATCCCCATTTTTTCCGCCATTTCCCGGTACAGGTTTTTCTGCTCCTCGGTTTTCGCTTCCGGGACAACGATGCGCAGGGTCACATACTGGTCTCCCTTTTTTTTCGCGCTGGAGAGTCCCCTTCCCTTGAGACGCAGCTTTTTTCCTCCCTGGGAGCCGGGCGGAATTTTGAGATCAACGTTTCCGCCAAGGGTCGGTACCGTGACCGTCGCCCCGAGCGCAGCTTCCCATGGGGTAATGGGCAGGGTGTAATTGATGTCCCGGCCTTCCACGTGAAACAGGGGATGTTCGGCAAAGGCTATCTCCAGAAACAGATCACCGTTGGGACCTCCCCCGATTCCGGGCATGCCCTGGCCTTCAAGCCGTATATGCTGTCCCTCGGTGATTCCCTTGGGAATGGTTATGTGCAGCGAATGGGGTACGGTGGTGACCCGGCCCTGCTCATCCACCTTTGCCCGGGAAAGGGTAACGGTTTGTTTGGAGCCATGGTAGGCGTCTTCCAGGCGGATAACGATCTTGGCGTGCTGGTTTTCGCCCTGCATCCGGAATGTAGAGGTCCGCTGGCCTCCTCGGGAAAATTTGGCGTGGCCGAAAAGCTCTTCAAAGAAATCACTGAAACCGCTGGTGTCTGCGCCGGTGTAGCCCGCCCCGGAGAATTCAAAGCCGGCATCCCAGTTGGGCGGCGGTTTGAATTCCTGGCCTTCTTTCCAGTTTGCGCCAAACTTGTCATAGGCTGCCCGTTTTTCGGGGTCCTTGAGCACCTCGTAAGCCTCGCCGATATCCTTGAATTTCGCTTCGGCTCCCTGCTCCTTGCTGATATCCGGATGATACTTCCGCGCCAGGCGGCGGTAGGCTCGTTTGATTTCGTCCTGGGGGGCATCGCGTTTTACCCCGAGGATGTCGTAATAGTCCTTGTATTCCATGCTGGAGCTTATTCGGTATTAGTTTTTTTTCGTTGTTTATACTTTGTTTATAATTAAAGAATACAGTAAGTATATCACAGTGAAAAGAAAAGAATAAAATTGTTATGACGCTTTGCCCTTGAACTGGGGCGCGGGTTTATTTTATGCTGAACAGGGATGAATATGAAACCGATGGGAACAGCGGATGTGCCAAACTGCCGGCCCGGGTTATTCTGACCGGTTTCCGGGCCACCGGTAAATCACTGGTCGGCGCCCTGCTCGCTGATATGATCGGGTACCGGTTCATTGACACCGATGATGAACTGGTGGCCGCCGTTCAGTCCACTATTGCCGCTTTTGTCCGGGAACACGGATGGCCTGCCTTCCGTGAGCGGGAAAAGAAACTGCTGGCCCGCCTTGCCTCGATGAATCGGGTGGTCATTGCTACTGGCGGCGGGGCGGTGCTCCATCAACGGGAATGGCGGGATCTGCGAAAAGACAGTCTGGTGGTATGGCTGCAGGCTGATGCCCGGACCATCCGTCAACGGTTGCGGACCGATCCGGTTTCGCACTCTCAGAGGCCGCCATTGACCGGCGGCGGCAGCCTGGACGAGGTTGAAGCCATCCTGGCGGAACGGGAGCCATGCTACCGGAAGGGATCGGACATGGCAATTGATACCGCGGACAGGTCTGCCGGGGAGATTGCCCGGATGATCAAGCAATATCTTACAGATACAGAGAAAGCGAAAAGGACTGAGCATGGCAGGTAATACTTTCGGCACCCTGTTCAGGGTTACAACCTGGGGGGAGTCACACGGCAGGGCCATCGGCGCTGTGATAGACGGCTGTCCCCCCGGTATAGAGCTGACCCCGGAAATAATCCAGAAGGAGCTCGATAAAAGAAGGCCCGGCAAATCCAAGGGGGAAAGTCCCCGCAAGGAACCGGATACCATTGAGATCATGTCCGGAACCTTCCGGCCCGAGCAGGCGGAGACCGAACTGACCACCGGCACCCCGATTTCGCTGGTTATTTTCAACAAGGATGCCCATTCCGCATCCTATGACCACCTGAAAGACATTTACCGTCCCGGCCACGGAGACATAACCTATCAGGCCAAATACGGCATTCGCGATCATCGCGGCGGCGGTCGGGCCTCGGCCAGGGAAACCGCGGCCAGGGTCGCGGCCGGTGCCGTCGCCAGTCAACTGCTCGCGGCCCACAATATTCAGGTTACCGGCTACACCGTGGCCCTGGGCGGCGTTCATGCCGGGCAAAGGGACCTTGCCGCCGCCAGCACCAACCGGCTTTTCTGCCCGGATGATGAGGCCGCGGAACGGATGGAAGCGCGTATCGCAGAGGTGCGGGAGCAGGGCGATACCCTGGGGGGAATTGTGGAGATCATGGCTGTCTGTCCTCCCGGTCTTGGCGAGCCGGTTTTTGACAAGCTTGACGGCGAGCTTGCCCGCGCGCTCATGTCCATCGGCGCCGTCAAGGGGGTGGAGATCGGGTCCGGCTTCCGGGCCGCGGAGATGCTCGGATCACAAAACAACGATATTATCACTCCCGATGGTTTTCTCAGCAACAATGCCGGCGGCATCCTGGCCGGCATCTCCAGCGGCGAGCATCTGATTATGCGGGTGGCCGTCAAACCTATTCCCTCCATCGGGAAGGAGCAGCAGACCGTGAATCGTCAGAACGAACCGGTTGCTGTAAAAATCGGGGGACGGCATGATATATCCGCCATTCCCCGTATTGTCCCCGTGTGCGAGGCTATGGTAAGGCTGACCCTTGCCGATCATCTTCTGCGCCAGATCGTTTTGCATCAAACCGGTACATATTGAGGTCCCATTATGGCAGCAACAAAATCAAATGCAGCAAAGATCAATACAGTATGGATGGTCAGCCGTGAATACGACGGCCTGGCCGGGGCAGGGGGCGTCAAGGACGTCTGCCGGCAGCTGTCGGAAACGCTTGCGGGGAAGCGGCGCGTCCGCGTCCGGATGGTTATGCCGCGGTATGGATTCATGGATCCCGCGCCCCTTGGTTTCAGGCCCCTGAAACTGCCGTTTTCTCCCTGCGGCAAATCCTCTTCGGCAGGCATGGAGGACGGATTTGATATTGATATGAATTATGCCGGTGAGAGCCGCCGCGAGAGGGTAACAATCTGGCAGAGAGAAAGAAAAGGGGTCACGGTCTTTCTCGTGGAGGCGGAGCGCTTTGCCGAGAAACTGGGCGTGTACACCTATACCGCCGAAGAGGAAAAGCTGCGGTCATGGCAGCGCCAGGGCATGGGTCATTTTGATTATTTTGCCATGAACATCCTCCTGCAGAAGGCGGCGCTCGGACTGATGCTGGTTCTTGACGAGCGTCCGGACATTATTCACTGCCAGGACGGGCACGCTGCGGTGCTGCCGGCAATGGTCCGGGAAATTGAAGGGTATCGCCATTTCTTCAGACATACCGGCATGGTGGTTACCCTGCATAATGCCGGGATCGGCTATCATCAGGATGTCGAGGACCTGCATTTCGCCCAGGCTGTTACCGGTCTGCCGGAACAGGTCATTACCGCCGGACTGCTGGGAAGGACTTTTGACCCGTTTATTGCCGCGGCACGGTATGCGGTGATAAACACGGTCAGCGAGAATTATGCCCGGGAATTGCAGGAGACCTCCCTGGACAGCCGGACCGGTTGGCTTGGACACACCCTCCATCAGATGGGGACGGATCTTGCCGGAATCACCAACGGGATCAACCCGGCGGATTTTGATCCGGCCAAGGCGAAAAAACTTGGCTTGCCTGCGTCTTTTGATGTGGCCAAGGGGAGAATGGCCGGGAAACAGATATGCAAGGAGACCTTGCTCCGATCACTTGCCAGCCGGAGAAAGCGGGCCCGGGTGGAGCAGTTCGGTCGACTATCCGGGAACTCCGATCAGCCGCTGGTAACCTTTGTCGGCCGCCTGACAGAGCAGAAAGGGGTTGACCTGCTGATCAACTGTTTTACCACGGAACTCATGGGCGGAGACTGGGATTTTCAGCTGCTGGTGCTCGGGAACGGCGATCCGGAGATGGAATCACGGCTCGCTGCCATGGCGGAAGGCGATGATCTGGCAGGAAGAATGTGTTACCTCAACGGCTATGATCAGGATCTTGCCTTGAAGATTTACGCGGCCGGCGATTTTTTTCTCATCCCCTCCCTGTACGAACCCTGCGGTTTGACCGATTATATTGCCCAACTGCTGGGGAACCTTCCCGTCGTTCATCATGTCGGAGGGCTGGTCAAGGTGATAGACGGCGAGACCGGTTTTGCCTATGCCGATCATAGCGCCGCCTCCCTGGCAGAGGCTTTGGGGAGGGCCCTTGAGCTGTACCGGACAGATCCGGATGCCATCAGAACCATGCAGCAGCAGGCTGTGCAGCGCATCCATGCCTGGCATGCCTGGGACAAGGTCATGACGCGCTATCTGGAGTTGTACCGGGAGGCAATAGACAAGGCCTGCCGGCAGCCCGCCGTGGAGAACAAGGTTTGATGAGTGAAAAGCTGCTGCCTTTGAACGTGCCCAACCGCTGGTTTGCCCAGCGACGGGATTTTTTTGTCCGGCAGCTGGTCAATGATTTCTTTGGTGTCACGCTTGCCTTCCAGGATACCTATCTTGTTTATCTGGAGTGCAGGAGCCCGCGGGCCCTGGTCTGCGCCGACCTGCTGGACGAGCAGGGAGATGAGCAGCGCCGGCAGTTATGGGACCGGCTGGCCCGCATGGTGGGAACGGAAAATGACAAAGGTCCGCTCTGGTTGTTGAAGGACCTGTGTCATCAGGTCTGGCCGGAGGCCCACCGCGAGCAGGATGTCAGCGGCAGCCTGCTGGACTGGCTGGTCGGTTCCATCTTCCATGAGACCATGAAGCTCAAGGAGAATATCTATCTGCTGAACAGATATGGACCGGCGGCATGCCGGATCAGGGACCGGCCTCTGGATGTGGGCTATTCATTCCGGAGCGGGGTTCCTCCGGCCCCGGTCAACCGGTTGGGAAATATGGTCGATATGAACGGCCTGATCAACCGGGCGGCTGCGGATGCGGTCAGCCAGATAGACCAGATAGCTTTTCTCTTCAGTCACGCTTTGTACATGCTGCGTGTACAGCTGCCGACTTTCGCCGCCAACAGCTTGATTGTCCGCCTGCTGGTAGAGCAGGAGGAGACCGTTCTGCTGCTGTGGGGCGAATCGATCGAGGACCTTTTTATCGATATGTTCTACAGCGACGCCGCCGAAGGATTCTGCACGGCAGGAAGGAGTTATCTGAGCGGGCAGTGGTTCGCGCATGCATTGAAAATGTACCAGCGGGCCCTGGCCGTGGACCCGACCTGCGATGAAGCTGTTACCAGGGTGATCCAACTGCAGGGGATTGTGAGAGAAAACCGGGCCCTGGCTGGTGTCGCTTGAAGAATGAACGTACAGAAAAATATATATAGGGGGTAAAGCATGGGAATAAAAATAGGCATCAACGGATTTGGACGGATTGGAAGGAACATTTTTCGGGCAATCAGCAAAGATCCTGTTTTTGCTGATATTGAAGTGGTGGGCATCAATGACCTGACCGATGTCAAGACCATGAGCCACCTGCTTAAGTATGATTCCGTCATGGGTGTATTTGCCGGCGAGGTCCAGGTGGAGGAAAATGGTATCCTGGTCGATGGAAAGGCTGTGCCGGTGACGGGGCATCGTCAGCCCAGGGATATTCCCTGGGCTGAGATGGGAGCGGAGTACGTGCTTGAATGCACTGGTATTTTCCGGGACGGGGATTCAGCCAAGGCCCATATTGACGCCGGCGCCTCCAAGGTGATCATTTCCGCCCCGGCCAAGGGGGATACCAAGACCATTGTCATGGGGGTCAACGAGGACGAATATGACCCCACCGAGCATCATGTGGTTTCCAATGCCTCCTGTACGACCAACTGTCTGGCCCCGGTGGCGCAGGCCATCCTCAACAGTTTCGGCATCAAACGGGGGCTGATGACCACCATTCATGCCTATACCGGTGACCAGCGTCTCCTGGATTTTCCCCACAACGACCTGCGGCGGGCCCGGGCCGCGGCCTTGTCCATGATCCCGACCAAGACCGGGGCGGCAGCCGCGGTGGCGCTGGTTATACCGGAGTTGAAGAACAAGTTCGACGGGCTGGCCGTGCGCGTTCCCACTCCCAACGTCTCCCTGGTCGATGTGGTCATGGAGGTGGAGAAGGAAGCAACCGTTCCCCAGGTGAACCAGGCGCTCAGTGATGCGGCCGGCCGGTATCTCCGCTATACGGAAGAACCGCTGGTTTCCATTGATTTTCAGGGTGATCCGCATTCCTCCATTGTTGACGGCCTTTGCACCAGGGTTCTCGGCAACACCGTCAAGATCATGTCCTGGTATGACAACGAGTGGGGCTATTCCAACAGGATGCTTGACCTGGTGCTGCACATGGAGGCAAATAAGCCTTTATAATACATTGTTCGGAGCTGGATTTTCGGGGTTAATTTCTTCATCATTCAAGGAGGGATCAGGATGTTTACCAAAAAAATTGCTGTAGCAGTACTGGCCGCCATTTCGGGGCTGTCATCGGCGGCCATGGTCAGCGCTGCGGACCGGGCGGATAACAGCGGTCAAAACAGCGTTTCGGCTGGTGCACTGGAGTTTTCGATGGATGCCGGGGTGGAGACATGGGGAGGCGATATCACCTATCAGATTGGCTTTCCGGTTACCGATGCCTACGGAAATACATATCACGGTTATTTTCCCTTCAGTGAATTGTCCTTTCCGTTGGACGCCACTTTCGGAGTCGTAGAAGCGGAGGCGGTCATAATCGACAAATATGCTGTTGGGCTGAAGGTGAAAAAGAATGTGACCGATCCGGATGACCCTTTGGAGGATCGGGATTGGATAACACCTTCCGACACGCACCGTCTGGATATATATTCAGAAAGCGAAGTGACTGATTTCAGCGCCTTGGTCATTGATGTGGACGTGAGCTATCGATTCTTCCACAATGACAGGGCGATGCTTGCCGCCGGAGTTGGATATATGTATCAGGATTTTGAATATGAAACTTCTGTCCGTCGTCAATGGTCCCCCTCGGGATACACGGGATATGATTATGTGGGAGACGGCAGCACTTCCTTGATCTATGAAGTCGATTTTGAAATGCCATATTTTCTTGTTGAGGGCCAATTCAATATAATTCCCGCCCTGAAAATTAACGGCCGTTTTGCTTTTGCGCCATGGGTGGATGTAGATGACCGGGATCAGCATCTGCTGCGCAACAAGGTGAACACCGGAGATCTCAGTGGTTCCGCGGTTATGGCTGCCGTGGGAGTCGAATATGATTTTACACCCTGGATGTTTGTGACCGGCGGACTGGAACATACGTATGTAGATGTGGATGGAGATATGGACGCATCTTTTTACGGGATATATGATCATACTGTTGCCGAGGAACTGGAAAGCAGTCAGACATCCCTGTTTGCCAAAATAGGATTCAGATTCGGTGTTCCAGCCGCCAGATGAGGCGGGGTTTTTGTGTTCGGGGCAGCGTAAATGCGGTTTGTCCTGTTGCGTTGCGCAAAAATTGATTTCCGGGAATGTGTAAACAAAACCGGGCCGGTGAGCAGGCCCGGTTTTTTATTTTCCCTGTTCTTGTGATAAATTTCTCTGGTGAGAGACATGGCAGAGGGACCTGACAGGAGAAACGGTATCGTGCTGGCGATGTTCGGCACCTCGATAGAGCAGGGGCTGCCGGGGTTGCTGCATATCCGCGACCGGATGGCCGCCGGATTTCCGCGCTCTCCTGTCCGCATCGCCTTTACCTCGAAAATTATTCGCCGGATCTGGCAGGAGCGGGCGGTTGATCCCGACTACAGGAAACTTCATCCTGAAGTGCCGGAGGATATCCTCCATGTGCAGAGCACCCGGGAGGTAATCCGCAAGCTGCAGGAGGAAGGAGTTGATTCGTTTGTGGTTCAGCCGGTGCATATCGCCCCTGCCGGCAGGGGCGGCGATACAGGATCTTCTGGCAACGTAACTGACCCGGCCAGGACCGCAGGGGCCGGACTCGCTCCCGGCGGCAGGATTGTGTTCGGCCGCCCTGCTCTGGGCGGATATGGCCCTGCATCTTCCTCTGCTGATGATCTGGCCGCTGCTGCTGGATCCCTGTTCCGGGACGCGGCCCTGGCCAGGAAGGAAGGAGCCGCTCTGTTTTATATGGGGCATGGCAATAAAAAACACGCAACAGGGAAGGTGTACTGTGAACTGGTGGCGGAAATGCGCCGGCAGTACCCTGATATCACAACTGTGATCAGCCTGGTTGAGGAAGAGTCTTCTTTTGATGAAACAGTGGCGGAACTGAAAAAACAAAACATTGAAAAAATTGTGCTCAAACCATTTATGATTGTCGCCGGCAGCCATGTCGGCAAAGACATGGCCGGAAGCAGGCCCGACAGCCTGCAGTCCAGGCTTGAGGCGGAAGGTTTCACGGTGGTGCCGGTATTGAAAGGGCTTGGTGAAGAAGATGAGTTTGCGGATATTTTTGTCCGTCATGCAGCGGATGCCGCCCGTGACGCCGGCATTGACTTAAGGTGATCCTATGGCCTGTATTCTGGTGACCAATGATGACGGGGTGTATGGACCGGGTATCCGGGCGCTGCATGATGCGGTCCGGCATCTCGGCCGGGCAATTATCGTTGCCCCGGAACGTGATAAGAGCGCCGTCAGTCACTCCCTGACCATGAATCGTCCTCTCCGGGTGCGGCAGCTTGAAGAGGATGTGTACACCCTGGACGGAACGCCCACCGACTGTGTGTCCATCGGTCTGAACAAGGTGCTGCCGGAAAAACCGGTCCTCCTGGTTTCAGGGATAAATCCGGGACCGAATCTCGGTGATGATATAAGCTATTCCGGCACGGTGTCGGCGGCCATTGAAGGGACCATGTACAATATCCCTTCCCTGGCCTTTTCCCTGGCTGGCGAGGCGCCGTTCGATTTTGAGATTGCTGCCGGCGTGGCCTGGAAGCTGGCCTCCATGGCCCTGCAGTTCGGGCTGCCGGAAAACACGCTGCTCAATATCAATATTCCGCAGCGCAAACCCGAAGATATTCGCGGCATCAGATTCACCCGGCAGGGCAAACGGATCTATAAAAATGCCATTCAGGAGACCTTTGATCCCTGGGGCAGAAAGCACTACTGGATCGGCGGCGGTACGGTCCATTGGTCCGGCGGCGGCGATACCGACGAAAGCGCATTGAGCGAGGGATTTATTTCGGTGACGCCCATCCAGCTTGACCTGACCAATCACGCCGGTCGCGACTACCTCACCGAACACTGGAAGATGTAGTATGCCTCTGCTGGGAGCACATGAATCTGTCGCCGGGGGGCTGCACAGGGCATTCGATCATATCGCCGAGGTTGGCGGAGAGTCACTGCAGATTTTTACCAGAAACCAGCGGCAATGGCAGGCGCCGCCGCTTTCCAATGAAGAAATAGAGCAATTCAGGACCAGATGGGAAGAGGCCGGAAACCTGCCGGTTGCCTCCCATGCCTCCTACCTGATCAACCTGGGCAGCAGCCGGAAAGAGCAGGCGGCAAAATCCGTTGCATCGTTTGTCGGGGAACTCAGGCGCTGTGATCAGCTGGGTATTGCCTGGGTGGTCGTCCACCCGGGCAGTCATGGCGGGGATGGGGTCGAAGCAGGTCTCGGCAATGTCGCGCGCCATCTGGATATGGTGTTTGAAAAGGCCGGGGATGATTCCAGGGTCAAGGTGCTGCTGGAGACAACGGCCGGCCAAGGCACCGGTCTTGGCAGCAGTTTTGCCGAACTCGCCTGGATAATCTACAGGTCAAAATTTTCCCATCGCCTGGGCGTCTGTCTCGATACCTGCCACATTTTTGCCGCCGGTTACGATTTCCGCACTCCCCGGACCTATGATAAAACTTTCCTGGAGGCTGAGCAGGCTTTCGGCGTGGAGCGGATCTGTTTTTTTCATCTTAACGATTCAAAAAAAGAGCTGCAGTCAAAGGTTGACCGGCATGAACATATCGGCGCGGGAAAGATTGGACTGGAAGGGTTCCGACTGCTGCTCAATGACACCAGATTTGCCGGCCATCCCATGACCCTGGAAACGCCCAAGGGAAAGGACCTTCAGGAAGACCGGGACAATCTCGCCAGGCTACGTTCGTTACTGGAATAATCCCTGCCGGCAGGTCAGGCTATAGTGCGCTGCCGGGCGCCATCAACGGTTACGGCAATTCCGGAATTTTCAACGGGATAGTCAGGCACCCCATCAAATCAGTTTGCGCTGATCCAGGTTGATGTCCTGGAACTGATGCAAAAGGATGGGATTGTATTCATCGTCGGGATTGTTTTGTTCAAGTTGTAAAATGGAGTGGGTGTGCTTCATTGAATTATCACTCCTTTCATGTTCGGTTATCCATGGAGCATGAGATGGGAATCAGGTTTTGCTGTTTTGGGGGTGAAATACCTCCATCCACCTTTTGATCAGCTCTTTCTCCTCATTTTTCTGCTGTTCCATTTTGTCATCCAGGTATTTTTTGTGTTCCTTGACAAGGGTTCGGCGGAGTTTGGCCCTTGGATGATCAGGGTTTATTCTGCAGAATTCCTCTTCTTCCCGGTTGTTGACATATTCGTCCAGATTTTTGAAGTCTTCGTCTTCAGGCGGCAAGGATGGATTGACATAGGGATCGCTCAGCCATTGAAAAGGGGTAATGGATGAAGCAAGTTTCTGCTGTCGTTCCAGGTATTCTTCGAGCATCCTGGATATGGGAATATCTATGACATAGCTCCATTCCTTGGCGAAATCAAGCATGTCATCTCTTATGTACAGGTTTAACCGCTTTTTCTTATTTTTCTGCATTGTTGTACGCATGAAAATTGATATTCATACGTACATATATCTCATGAAGTGCGTACATGTCAAATTTTTGTACGCATAAAAATTTTAACTGTACGTATTGGAGGAGAGTGATGTGCGTACATTCCGCAGTTGAGCTGGCTGGAGTGGGGCGGGAATGAGCTGTCCGGCATCGTATATTATCTGTATAACATAAAAGTTTATTTGATATTTTTTCCCATAGATTACCACACGTTGTCAGTGAAGAACAGGTAATTGTAAGCAAGGCGGGATCGCGGTGGTGGTATTATTTTTTGAAGTCCTCTTTATGTATTCCCAGCCGTTTCATTTTATTGTACAGGGCCCTGGAATGAATGCCTGCTTTTTCGGCAGCCTTGCCGATGCGCCCTTGTGTTTCCTTCAAAATCATCTGGATATAAATTTTTTCCACCTGGTCAATAATTTCGTCGCGGACTTCGGGCAAGGTCTTGCCTTTCAGTGAGTTGGCGGTGATTTTCCCCAGGTCGCCGATCTGGTCGGCGAGCCCCGAACCCTTATGGAAAACGCTGGGAAGATCCTGCAGCGATATCTCGTGGGATTTGCAGATCAGCATGGCCCGTTCAATGACATTCATGAGCTCACGGACATTTCCCGGCCACTCGTAATTATAGAGGGCCTGTAGAGCCTGTTCTGAAATATGGGTTACGTCCTTGCCTATTTTGTAGCGGTAGTAATTAAGAAACCGACGGGTCAGGGCAGGAATGTCATCGCGCCGGTCGCGAAGAGGCGGGATGGTCAGGGTCATGACGCTGAGACGGTAGTAGAGGTCCTTGCGGAAGTTGCCCTGAAGTATCTCCTTTTCCAGGTCACGGTTGGTGGCGGCAATGACCCTGACGTCAACCCAGATGGATTTGTCGCCGCCCACCGGCCGTACTTCATAATCCTGCAGTACCCGCAGGAGCTTGGTCTGGAGATGCAGGGGCATTTCGCCGATCTCGTCGAGAAAGATGGTGCCGCCGTGGGCCTGTTCAAAAGCGCCCCGCCGAGATCGCGTAGCCCCGGTAAATGATCCGCGGGCGTGGCCGAAGAGTTCGCTTTCGAGCAGCTGTTCCGGCAGCGCGGCGGTGTTGAGGGCAACGAATGGGCCGCCGGCCCGGGAGCTTTCGGCGTGAATGGCTTTTGCCAGATGTTCCTTTCCCACACCGGTCTCGCCAAGAATAAGCAGGACAGAGTCGCTGGGCGCGACCTGCTGTACATCATTGATAAATATCTGCATGGTCTCGCTGGCGGAGACAAAATCACTGAGTTTGGGCTGGGTAAGGCCTTTGCGTTCAAAACGGTCAGGGTGAACCAACTGGCGGCGTGATTCCAGGGTTGCTTCAATGGCTTCGACAAGGATTTCCAGGGGGATTTTGGAATAGAGGACAACGTCGGCGCCCGCGGCCATCATTTCCGCGTGTTCTCTTGATGAGTCATAGTCATGGAGGATAACGGTGGTCGGTGTTTCCGGAAGATTATTGAGCATGCTGATTCCGGTTTCAATGGGACGGGGGAGAAGGGAGTCGCTGACTAAAATGACATCGCCGCAGCTCTGCATGACCTTCTGCAGGGAGTTGGCTGCATAACCATAGCATTCCACATGTACATCGGAGCGGGCAAAGCTTTTTTCGAGTTGCTGCTCCAATACTCTATCTTTGAGGGCGAAGACGATGCGCAGTAGCATGGCTGTTTAAAAAGGAATAAGAATTCTGATTATTGAGTAAATGGTAACGCAAAAAGTAAAAATAAGCAAAAATATTCTTTAATTTGCTGGAAAACGTAGCCGATATGGGCAGGAAGAAGAGGGGTGGCAATGAGCAAAGCTAAGAAGAAAAAAATATATCTAGCTGTTTTGGTGTAATTGTTTGAGAGGAAAGAATTGAAGGGCAGAATGCTGATTACTAAAAAAAAACATAATAATGCATAGTTAGAAAAAAAGGAATTATGATTCCTGTTTATGCGAAAAAAATAATGGCCGGTGGGAATCAACATCTAAATGTTTCATGTTTTCAATAAGTTATGTATTGTGATGAATTTGGCACGATAAATGCTAATTTGTAGCGTGGAAGATATTGCCCCGGGAAAGGTGCAATCGCAAAACATATATTCTGGCCTGGTGTTGCCAATCCCAATCAAGAAAGGAGAAAAAAAGAATGCTACAGAAAAGCATGCGGGATGAAATGAAGAATGAAAGTGAAAAAGGCCTTTACGTCATGAATGAGGCTATTGCCAGAAATGCATGGGGGATCGCCTCCTCCGTGGACATCTATAACTGTGATCCGGAAACAATTCGCGATGCCGGTGCCATCCGCCGCTTTGTGGTTGAGTTGTGCGATCTGATCGAAATGAAGCGTTTCGGCGAAACCCAGGTTGTGCATTTTGGCGAAGATGAACGGGTTGCCGGCTATTCAATGGTCCAGCTTATCGAAACCTCCTTGATCTCGGGCCATTTCGCCAATCAGTCCAATGCCGTATATCTGGATGTTTTCAGCTGCAAACCGTACCTGCCGGAAATGGTCCAGGACTTTGCCGAGAAGTTTTTCAACGGCTCCCACAGCAACCTGAATGTGAGCCTGAGGTTATAGTCATGCTGGGGATACGGATTTGTGAAGATCCCGTTGAGTGTCAACAGATATGGGAAAAGGCATGGCCGCAGAGATGTCTGTTTGACCTGTGGCCGGTTCGCGATTGTTTCGCTTCCAGCTATAAACGGCCGCCCTGTTTTCTTGTGGCCGAACGGGACCGGGTGATCGAGGGCATCATGGCCCTGAGCTGGGTCAATGAAGAGGACTGCTATATGCATTTTCCCGGTGAGACATGGGATGGCAAGACCTGGATCGAGCAGAACAAGATCCCGGCGCGCTCATCGCAGGTATTTGCCGAACTGCTCGGCAACGTCCCGGGCTTGGTTCATTTGCGATATCTCACCCGTGATTCGGTGCCGCTTGATAAAAGGCCCGTGGCCGTCGACGAGGTGGGATATCTGTTTGTGCCGCGCTCGGTTGATTATTCGTTTCAAACCTATCTGCACCAGTTCTCGGGAAAATCGCGCAAAAAACTTTCGCGTGAACTGGCAGCTCTGGAGAATCACGGGGTTGCCTACCGGTATGATCACGTGCAGGACATCCAGTGGTTGTTCCGGATGAACCTGGAGTCTTTTCAGCAGGCATCCTATTTTTATGATCCGCGTTTCCTGGATTCCGTTGACAAGCTGGCTGCCTGGCTCCATGGACAGGGCATGCTGCGGATCACTACCCTGCTGCTGGGCGGCAAGGTGGCGGCAGTTGATATAGGCGCAGTGTCGGGCGATTACTACACTGTTCTGGCCGGGGCAACAAATCCTGAGTTTCCCGGCGCAGCCAAAATGATTAATTTCCACCACCTGGAATGGGCCTGCCTCCGGAAGATGGAGGTCGTGGATTTTCTGTGCGGGGATTTCGGGTGGAAGCAGCGATTTCACCTCATTGGCCGTCCCCTGTATGAGATGCAAATTCAGTCCGGCGCCATCGCCGGCCAGGAGGCCGAACCTTCCCGGATGCATGCCTGTGAACAGTAATATGAAAAAAATTCTCGTTGTCGGCACCACCCCCGACTACATAGAGTGGATCAGGCTGGCGTGTCCGCAAAAAGCGCTCTTCCTGACCGATTATCCGGCCCGGCACAAGGCAGCGGAGGAGGCGCCCGGGCCCGGTGAAGAGATACTGACGTGCCTGGATGACGAGGAGCAGGTGAAAAGCGATCTGCACAGACACTTGCAGCGGTGGCATATCACCCTGCAGGGCATAACCTGTTTTGATTGCGAATCCATGGAACTGGCCGCAACGCTGGCGCAGGATTTTTCCCTGCCCTATCCCAGTGTTGAAAGTATCCGGCTGTGCCGTGACAAATATCTGAGCAAGAAGCTCTGGCAGCAGAATTCGGTCCGGTGTCCCAGGGTGAAACTGGTGCAGTCACCCGAAGCGGTCTACGGCTTTATGGAGAAAACAGGCCCCTGCGTAATCAAGCCGCTGAGCGGCAGCGGCAGTGAACTGGTTTTTCGCTGCCTGAGCAGGAAAGATTGCGAGAAATGGACGCAGGTCATGCAGCGGGAATTGAAGGAGCGGCAGTCTCACCGCCTTTATTCCGGAACAACGACATGGTTTCTCGCCGAGGAATTTATCAGCGGCAATGAGTACAGCTGCGATTTCATGGTTACGGACCATGGAGTACGAATTATCAGGCTTACCCGCAAAATACATGGCCCGGGCAGACCGTTCGGGACCATTGCCGGCTATGTCCTCGAACCATATCCGTGCACTGACTTTTCCGCCGAACTCCTTGAGCAGGCTCTGCATAGCGGGGCAGGAGCCCTGGGGATTAATCACGCCATATGTATGGTCGATTTCCTGGTGTCCGGCGATGAAATCGTTCTCCTGGAGATGACGCTGCGGCCTGGAGGGGACTGTATTCCCCATCTGTTACGCCGGTCAGGCAGGGTGGATATGATTTCCCTGGCAGTGGGATTTGCCGGGCAGCAGAGTGTATCGCTTCCGGATGAACCGTTGAACGGACGGTATGTCGGTCTGCGCCTGCACGCCAGAAAGGCGGGGCAGATAATGAAGTTCAGCACTGACCGGCTGCGGGAGGATTCGCGAATTCGGGAGATACAGCTGATCCGCCCCGAAGGGCATCGGGTGGCCCTGCCCCCGGCTGATTATGATTCGTGGTATCTGGGTTATGTCATTTTCCAGCCTGCCGAGGGAGTGGCCCTGGAGCAGCAGTGTAATGAAATAAGCCGGGAGCTTGTTCTGGAGACGGTGTGATGACCGCCAATATCAATAGATCCTTAACCGGCCAGACCGTACAGGTAGACCTGGAGCAGCATGTTCCCCTGATGCCGGGGGATGAGCTCCGGTCATTTGTTCAGCGCTTTGTCGCCCAGCGATCAAGGTATCTGGATATTCTGCAGGGGTGTCCACCGCCGGTCTATGTGCTGGAAGGATCGGTCCTCAGGGAGAGATCCGCCCGGTTCCAGGCAGCCTTCCGTAGCTGTCTGCCCGAGGTCGGCTTCTATTACGCGGTTAAGAGCAACAACCATCCGGACGTTTCCCGGATACTTCTCCAGACCGGTATGGGGCTGGATGTATCAAGCGGGCTGGAGCTGGAAACAGCGTTGGGGCTGGGGGCCGAAGATGTGGTGTTCAGCGGTCCCGGCAAAACCGATCAGGAGTTGCAGCTGGCCGCGCTGAATGGTGACCGGGTAACCATCCTTGTTGACAGCTTCGGGGAGCTGGCCAGACTGCAGCAGATATGCGCCGGTGCCGGCAGGGCGGTCCGGGTGGGAGTGCGGCTGACCACCAATGCCAGCGGATTGTGGCGCAAATTCGGTATTGTGCCGGAAAAGCTGGGCATGTTCTGGGCAAAGGTGCAGGAATGCGATAATCTCCGGTTTCAGGGGCTGCAGTTCCATACCAGCTGGAATCTTTCACCGGCCGCGCAGATTGATTTCATCCGTTACCTCGGCAGTATTCTGGGCGGTCTGCCCGTTGCCGCCCTGGATCAGATCCGGTTCATCGACATCGGCGGGGGATACTGGCCGCCGCAGGGTGAGTGGCTGCAGGCAGCCGGGACATCGGTCGGCAAGTTGAAAATGGAACTCGGCCAGGAGCCGGGGTCGCCATATGAGCACTACCGGCTGCCGGCCAGCGCCATTAAGTTGTTTGCCCACCAGATCAGCGATGCCATACATGAAAGCATCCACTCGGTGGTTGCGTGCCGGATCTGTGTTGAACCGGGCAGGTGGCTGTGCAATGACGCCATGCATCTGCTGCTGTCGGTGGTTGACAAGAAGGAGGATGACCTGGTCATTACCGACGCCGGCACCAATGCAGTGGGATGGGAGCGATTCGAGACCGATTATTTTCCGGTGATCAACCTGAGCCGACCGGCGCTGGAGGAAAAAGCATGCCATATCCTCGGCTCTCTCTGTACTCCGCACGATGTCTGGGGCTATTCCTACTGGGGAGAGGAGATCAGGATCGGAGATATCCTGCTGGTGCCGACCCAGGGCGCGTATACCTACAGCCTGCGGCAGCACTTCATCAAGCCGCTGCCCAGAGTTATTACAATCTGACAAAAATATCATCCGGATCGAGTGAACCTGGCGAACTCGTCGGTGAAAAGTAAAAAATAGAGGGTTGAAACCCGATTAAGGAGCTTTTATCGCCAGGAAAATGAATCATATGAAAAAGAACAAAACCATAGCGGTATCCTTTCCGGCCCCGGGGGGGAACGGTAAAAATGAAGAAGGACTGGCTGATGTCATAGCCTGCAATTCGTCCATATGTTTCATCGACGGGCAGCTGGGACGGCTGGTCTACCGCGGCTACGATGTGCTTGATCTCGCGGCGCACAGTACATTCGAGGAGGTGGCCTATCTGCTGTGGTACGGGCGGCTGCCCGGCCGCACCGAATACCAGGCATTCCTGGACGGCTTTACCGGGAGCATGAACCTGCCGGTGGAAACGGTCATGATCCTGCGGATGTTCCCCAAGGCGGCGACGCCGATGGAGGTGCTCCGGACCGCGGTTTCATCTCTGGGGCACTGGGATCCGGACAGCGGCAACACCCGCCTGGATGCCTGTCTGCGCAAGGCCCAGCGGCTCACCAAGAGGATCCCGCTGATCCTGGCGTCACACCAGCGTTTGCGCGAAGGCATGGAGCCGATTGATCCGGTTTTAAACCAGGGGATTGCCTATAATTTTCTCTATACGCTGCAGAGTCGGGAGCCTGATCCTGAAATTGTCCGCGCCCTGGATGTTTCCCTTGTCCTGCACGCGGATCATGAGCTGAATGCCTCAACATTTGCCGCCCGGGTGACGGCGGCCACCATGGCCGACATATATTCCGCCGTCACCAGCGCCATCGGCGCTCTGAAGGGCCCCTTGCACGGCGGGGCCAATACGGAGGTGATGAAGATGCTCATGGAAATAGGGTCAGCCGGCAAGGCCCGGCAGTGGGTGCTCGACCGGTTGGCGAACAAAAAAAAGGTGCCGGGGTTTGGGCACCGGGTCTACCGGTGTGAAGATCCCCGCGTCGCGGTTTTACGAAAATACACCGAACAGATAACCCGCAAGGCCGGTGATGCCGATCTCTATGAGATCACCAGGGAAGTGGAAAAGACCATGGCGGGACACTCAAAGGTATTTCCCAATGTCGACCTGTACACCGCCTCGCTCTACCATGCCATGGGAATTCCCCTGGAGCTTTTTACGCCGATCTTTGCCATGAGCAGGGTGACGGGATGGACCGCCCACATCTTGGAACAATGGGACAACAATCGTCTCATCCGTCCCAGCGCCAATTATATCGGTCCGACATCATTGCAATATGTTCCCATGGACAGCAGGACCCCGTAAGATGCAGGCGGCAACACTATGAACAGTTATTTTCTCGATCCCCTGAGCCTGGATTTCTGGTCCCGTATCGGCGCGACATTACTCTGCGGCGGGATTATCGGCCTTGAGCGACAGCTCAGGGGAAAGCCGGCGGGCATACGCACCAGCATCCTTATCTGTCTCGGCACCCAGGTGTTTATCAGCCTGGGACTGTCGCTCAATAACGGCAATGGTGATTCGTCCAGGGTCCTTGGCCAGGTGGTCACCGGTATCGGTTTTATCGGCGCCGGTGTTATTATGGGCAAGGAGAATATCGTCAGGGGGGTGACCTCAGCAGCCATCATCTGGATATTGGCCGGCATCGGGGCCGCCATCGGCCTGGGGTATATTACAACCGCTGTTGCGCTTACCATGGTGACGGTTCTTGTCCTTCTGGGGGTGGAATTCCTGGAGTCATCTTTCCGCAAACTCCGCCGCGGAGTCCACGCAGGCTCCAGTCACACCAACTGATCTGTACATTCCGCCGGGCCGGCAATGGTCCCGCGTTATCCGTGTCTTCACGGGCCGGGGAACGGGAGCGCGGCACCTGTCAATGTTGCAGGGGCATAACGATGGTCCTCTTTTTATCTGCAGCGGAGGGGTGGGGCTGATTTAGCTGCTGATTTTTTGAGTTATCCTCCTGTTTGATGTACAATGAAATAGATAAAGTTTTTAGGGCCTGGGAAGGGGAAGGATCCCGTGACGATAGAATCCCTGCGGAAGATAATCAGTCTTGAGGAGGAACTGTACGCGGCCGAGCAGGCCGAACAGGAAAGGGCGGGGCTCCGGCTGAAAGAGCAGCAGGAAGAAATCCTTCGTCGGCACGGGGAAGAGCTTGCCGCCCTGGCGGAAAAAAAGACCCGGGCCGCAAAGCAGGCCGCAGAGGAGGCCGGTCAAAAGGCCGCAGCCATTGTGCAGGAGGCAAAGGCTCGCGCCAAGGCCATGGACAGGTTGGATGACGCGGCTCTGCGCCACCATCTGGCAACCGTCCTCAAGTATATTGCCGGGCAGGCGCCATGATCGTCCGGATGGCCAAAATAATGGTCATGGGACCGCTGGAGCTCCTGATGGAAACGCTGGCCCTTATCCATCAGTTGGGCATCATGCAGGTTGATGCTGAGATGACCTCCGGTCCCGAAGAAAACACCGGCCCATCCTTTCCCCGGCTTCCTGACAGGGAACGCGTTCTGCAGCATCAGCTGTATGAAAAACTGAAAGGGAATATTGACCAACTACTGTGCTGCCTCCCGTCCCCCGAGTACGTCCCGCCTAACCAGATTCCTCCCGTCAGCATCGAGACCCTGGTCTCTATTCTTCCCTCTCACCTGGATAAAGCCGGGAAACGGCAAAAGGAGATGGATGGTCTCGTTGAGCAGATAGCCGAGTATGAAACATACCGGGAGTTTATCGATGCACTGGGCGATCTGCGCATGAGCGCCAAGCAAAATGATATTCAGTGCATCGGCGTAAGGCTGGGCAGGGATGAAGATATTGCCGGGCTGAGGGATTTCCTGGAGGATGAATACCATGGCCGGGCGGCCCTGGAGACGGTTCCAGCTGCGCCGGACAAGGCACCTGTCGGCGTCATTGTGGTTGAAAGCGAAGATGCCGGCAATGTGCGGAAAACATTGACGAGACAGGGGCGGATTCTTTTCACCCCTCCCAACGGTCTGGAAAAGCTGGATTTTTCAGGGCAGCGGGAGCGGGTGGCCGCGGTGATACGGGAAAAAAAGGCGCTCCTGGCGCACCTCCGCCAGGAGCAGGAGAGCTTTGCCCGTCAATGGTATCACGCCTACCTGCGCACCCGCGACTGGATCGATTCGCGGTTGTCGCTCATCAGCCTGACCGCTGCGGTGGTGAGGACCAGAATGTGTTTTTTTATCTATGGGTGGCTGCCCGCGGCGGATGTTCATGTTCTGGAGGAGAAGCTGCAGGAAAAATTCCAGGGCCGGGTGGTGGCCGAAGAAAGTGAGCTGGCCGAGCAGGATTTCTCCCGGATCCCGACCGCCCTGCACAACCCCGCTTACTTCGAGCCCTTCGAGCTTTTTACCAGGCTGCTGCCCATGCCCCCGTATGCATCCTTTGACCTGACTCCTTTTATCGGCATTTTCTTCCCGGTATTTTTCGGCATGATGCTCGGTGATATCGGGTACGGCCTGATTCTGCTCGCTGTTTCTGTCTGGCTGGTGCGCCGGTATGCAGAGAAAAAAAATCTCCGGGACGCCGGCAAAATCTTGTTTATCTCCTCGCTGTACACCATTGTTTTCGGCCTGCTGTACGGAGAATTGCTCGGTACGGTCGGACACACGTATTTTGGTTTGAAGCCCTTGTTTTTCGATCGCCAGGCGTCAATTGTCCCCATGATTTTTTTCGCCGTTGCCGCCGGCGTGGTCCATGTTATCATCGGACTCGTGCTGGGGGTTATGGTCTCCCTGCGTCGGAAAATGAAAAAAGAGGCGGTGTTCAAGCTGGTGAACATTGTTATCATTCTCTGTGTCTGTATCCTGGCCGTCTCCTATTTTACCCGGAGCATGGCCCAGGTGCAGAAGCCCCTGCTTCTGACCATTGCCGTTGCCGCTCCGGCGCTCCTGCTGGTCGGGGGGGTAATGGCTCCGCTGGAACTGCTGAAAAATGTCGGCAATATTATTTCCTATGTCCGGATAATGGCGGTGGGACTTACTTCGGTGCTGCTGGCCTTTGTCGCCAATTACATGGCCGGTCGTATCGGCAGCATCTGGGCCGGCATGATAGTCGCGGTCCTGCTGCACGTATTTAATATTCTGCTTGGGGTCTTTGCCCCGACCATTCATTCACTGCGGCTCCACTACGTGGAGTTTCTCAGCAAGTTCATGGAACCAGGAGGAAAGGAATTCAGGCCCCTGGGGAAAAAGTAATAGGAGGATCTATGGAAACCGTACTGGGAATGGAAAAAGTGTTGATGGCATTTGCCGCGGCCCTTGCCCTCGGGTTGTGTGCTTTGGCCACCGGCTGGGCGCAGTCGAAGATCGGCGCGGCCGGGGCCGGCACCCTGGCTGAAAAACCTGAATTGACGGCCACTGTCATTATCCTGGTGGCGATCCCTGAGACCATGGTCATCCTGGGTTTTGTTATCGCGGCAATGATCCTGCTGATGGAGTGAGCCGTGGGACATGATGCGCTCATTGCGGACCTGCGGCACAAAAGCAGTGAACGGATAAAAAAGATCCGGCAGGAGGCCGAGGATCAGGCAGAGGAACTGCGAGGGCGGAAAAAAGAAGAGCTGCGGAAACGGCGGCGGGAAATCCAGGCGCAGCTGAAGGATGAGTCGCAAAAGATCGCGGCGCCGATCCTCCATGAGGCTGAGCGAACCGCACTGGCTGTCGAGGATGAGGCCATGGGAAGATTGTCGGAGCGGCTTTATGCGCTGGCTGTTGATATGCTGGACCAGGTCCGTGGCCGGGATTACCGTTTGGTTTTCGCGCAATTCGTCGGCGAGGTGCCCGCAATCGCCTGGGAGATGGTGCAGGTGAGCCGGCAGGACAGGGAGTTGGCCGAAGCATTTTTTCCCGGCGCCGATATCGAGGTTGATTCATCAATCATCGGCGGCTTCCGCGCCAGTGCCGATGGCAAAAGGTACCGGGTGGTCAACACCCTGGAAAAACGCCTGGAAAAAGGCTGGCCGGCGATATTGCCCATACTTCTGCGGCAGATAGCCAGGGAGCAGGATGCTGGGCCTGCTGCATAAATGTACCCGGGCCGGATATCCGCCGGATTACCTCGTGTCAAGGATCCGCGGCAGAATCGGCGCGCCGGCGGCCCGAGCGCCCATAACCCGGGCCGGCGGCTATACCTTCCGGGAGGATGATGCTGCAATCTGGGATGCGGCGGCAGCGGAGCGGCAATGGCTATATCTGCAGATGGATGACCGTCTGCGCAAAGATCTTGCTCCGCTGCTGTTGTATGGTGAACTCCCGACGCTGATACGCTGTTTGCGGAACCTGGAAGCGGGCAGACCCGATGCCGTGGAGGTCGACCTTGCGGCAAGTCTGCTGGCCGACGAGGTCAAGAAAATTATGGCGATCCACGGCCCGTTGGCGGAAATTGTCGGGAAGCTCGAGCGGTTTTTCGTTGACACGGCCCTTGGCCTGCACGGACTGGCCGCTGCCTATGGCGAGGGTGGGGTGCACGGATGTGAAGAGCTGATCCGCCGGAGGTATTTTGAACAGGTTTTTATTTTTGCCGGACATCCGGAGGCGATCTGGTGGCTTCGGAGCTTGATTGACCTGCGGAATGTCATGACCTTGGCAAAATGTGTGCGCTGGAAGGAATCGGAACGTTCGATGTTGATCGATGGCGGCCACATCGGGATCCGGAAGAGGGATCAGGTTCCATCGGAAGCCGGCCTGGAAAAGCTGGTCCGTCGTTTTGTCGGCGGCGGGCGGGCACCTTCCTCAGACCTGCATCCGGTCAGCCTGGAGCCTCTCCTTCATGATCACCTGTCGACGGCAATGACCAGGCGGATGAGGAGCGTTTGTCCTGTTGCGTGCTGCTCCGGATATATCTGGCACATTTTCGCTTCGGCAAGGAAAAGAAGCGGCGAGCACCATGCCGCCCGGTTTGCGGTAAATTTTCAGGGACAGACGGAGGGTGAATAATGAAAGGATGCATATTTATCACCATGAAAGACTGTACGCCCGGTTTCACCCTGGCCGGTTTCCGGCAGGTGGTCGCTGATGAGGAGAATATTCTTGAAGCAGCGGCAAAGATTGTCAACACAACTGCGCCGGGTCTGCTGTTCATTGATGAGCGGATGCTGGCGGAAAAAGATTTGGGCCGCCTGCGGTTGCTGGAGAAACAGTGGGGTGGCGCGATTATCACCCTGCCTTCACCGGGCAGGGCGGAGGTGTGGGCCGGAAAGGATTTCGGCAGGCGTTTTGTTTCGCGGGTCCTGGGCTATCAGATGAAGTTGAGTTGATGCAGGGAAAGGTTATCGGCATATCAGGTCCGACCGTGACGGTTGATCTGCCTGATCTGACACTCTACGAACGGGTGAGTGTGGGCAATGACAAGCTGCAGGGCGAAGTGGTGCGTCTCAGGCCTGCCAGCGCCGTTGTCCAGGTGTACGAGGAAACCAAGGGGTTGCGTGTGGGCGAGCCGGCGGTGCGCGAGAATTCCCCGCTCACCGTCCGCTTTACCCCCGGTCTGTTGGGGGGGATTTTTGATGGTCTGCAGCGGCCATTGCAGCGGCTCGGGGAGGAGTTCGGTCCGTTTATCAGGCCGGGTGATATGCTGCCGTTCGTTCCCTGTGAACAACAGTATCCTTTCGTGGCCGAAAAAAAGGCCGGAGACAGGGTCGGTCAAGGTGAATATATAGGGTATGTCGAGGAAGGAGCGTTTCGCCATTATATCGCTGCCTCGGCGGAAGGGGTGATCCGGGAGATAAGGGACGGTAATATCTGTCCCGAGGATCGGGTGGCAATACTGGAAGATGGGACAGAGGCGCTGCTCTGGCACCAATGGCCGATACGGACTGCCCGTCCGTTTACGAGAAAAAAATTTCCCCGCAGCCTGCTGGTCACCGGTCAGCGCTGTATCGATTTTCTTTTTCCCCTGGCGTTTGGAGGAACAGCGGTGATGCCGGGAGGCTTCGGCACCGGCAAGACAATCCTGGAGCAGGCAGTGGCCAAGTATGCCGATGTTGATATCGTTGTGTATGTGGGTTGCGGTGAACGCGGCAATGAGATGGCCGAGATGCTGGAAGAATTCAGGAGCCTGGCCGATCCGTGGACCGGGCGCTCCCTGCTGGACCGGACAATCCTGGTGGCAAACACCTCGAACATGCCGGTGGCGGCCCGGGAGGCCTCCATCTACACCGCGGTGAGCATGGCCGAATACTACCGGGATATGGGCTACCATGTTCTGCTGCTGGCCGACAGCATTTCCCGCTGGGCAGAGGCCTTGCGCGAGATATCCTCCGCCCTGGAAGAGATGCCGGGAGAAGAGGGGTATCCGACCTACCTGGCATCCAGGCTTTCGGGCTTCATGTCGCGGGCCGGCGTTGTTGAAACGCTCAACGGCAAAACAGGGTCACTCAGCATGGTCCTGTCAGTATCGCCTCCGGGCGGGGACTTCACTGAACCGACAACCCAGGCCTGTCTTCGCAACACCGGCGCCTTCCTGATGCTTGATACGGATCTTGCCCACCGCCGTCATTTTCCGGCGATCAACTGGGCGCAGAGTTTTTCGCTCTACGACAGAGATGTTGCCGAATACTGCGCCAGGGAGATATCGCCGAAATGGCCGGAGGTGAAAAAGCGCTGCCAGGCGCTGCTCAAGCAGGAGGAGCAGCTCAGGGAAGTTGCCGAAATTGTTGGAGATGAGGGGCTGCAGGATGCTGATCGGCTGCTGATGCACGTTGCCGAGCAGATCCGCAGCCGTTTCCTTTGCCAGAATTCATTCACCGATGACGCATTCTCGGGTCCGCAGTCAACGTTTGAGCTGATCGAAAAACTGGTTGCCATGTATGACCGCTGCCTCGAGCGAATCAGGCAGGGGGAATCACTTGGAGAGATTCTACTGGAGGAGCATCCATGAGCTTGGCCGAGCATCTCTATACAACGGTCACCGATGTCCGCAGTCAGTTATTTTTTCTCGAAAAGGTGCACCAGGCCAGGATGGGGGAGATCGTTGAAGTTGTTTTTCCGGATGGCCGCAAGCTTGAAGGCGAGGTGCTGAAGATAGAGCGCGACACGGTGCTGGTGCAGATATTCGGCGACTGCAGCGGCATGGATACCGGAAAAACCACAGTTGTGTTCAGTGACAGCCTCAAGCAGGCCCCCCTGTCGCTGCGGATGCTCAACCGGGTTTATAATGGTTCGTTCAAGCCCATGGACAACAAACCCTTATTTGTGCCGGATCGGTGGCAGCCGGCCACCGGGTTCCCCATGAACCCCACCAGGCGGGCCCGGCCGCAGGAATTCATCGAAACAGGTTTTTCGTCCATTGACGGTCTGAACACCCTAGTCAAGGGGCAGAAACTGCCGATCTTTTCCTGTGCCGGTCTGCCGGCCAAGGAGATCATCGGCAGGATTCTCGCTGATTCCCGGATGAGCGGCAGTGATGCAGGATTTGCGGTCATTTTTGTGGCCCTGGGGTTGACCCATCATGAATACTCATTCTACATGCGCACCCTGGAAAAGATGTCCTCCAATTTTGTCGCCTTTATCAATCTGGCCGAGGATTCGGTGGTTGAGCGCCTGCTGGCGCCCCGTTTCGGACTGACCGCCGCCGAATACCTGGCCTTTGACCGGGGAATGGATGTCCTGGTGATCGTTGCCGATATCACCAATTACTGCGACGCGCTGCGGGAGTTGTCCATGGCCCGCGAAGAACTGCCGGGCCGCAGGGGATATCCCGGGTACATGTATTCGGATCTGGCCTCGATTTTTGAGCGGGCCGGCCGCATAACCGGCATGCCGGGCTCGGTGACCATGCTGCCGGTCATTACCATGCCCGAGGATGACATCACCCACCCCATCCCGGACCTGACCGGGTATATCACCGAAGGGCAGATCGTTCTGAGCCGGGAAATGCATCAGCAGGGGATTTTTCCGCCGGTGGATGTGCTGCCGAGTTTGTCCCGTCTCATGCAGAAGGGCATCGGCAAGGGCATGACCATGGAAGGCCACCGGGAGCTTGCCAACAGGCTCTATGCAACCTATGCCCGCGGCATAGACCTGCGGGGCCTTGAAGCCATTGTCGGCCGCGAGGGATTGTCTGAAAGCGACCGGGTTATTCTGGACTTTGCCGGAGCATTTGAAAACGAATTTGTTCACCAGGAGCAGCGGCGGACCATTGCGGAAACGCTGGAATGCGGGGCGGAACTGCTGCGGCGCCTGGACCCTGCCAGGGATGCGGATTCAGCATGATTGCTCCCTGAGGCGGGATTCTGAAGGAGAGCAGGGATGATCCATCCCAACCGTACATATCTTCTGCAATTGAAGCAGAAACAGGGCACCGTGTCCGGCAGCCTGAAAATACTCAAGGCCAGGCGCCAGGCCCTCCTGCAGGAGTTCCTGAACTCTGTCCGCCCTTTTCTCGACTCCCGGGCGCAGATCAGGGTCCAGTACTATAACGCGCTCCATGAGTTATACCGGAGCATGGGAGACGATGGTCAGATGACAGTTGAGTCCATTGCCATGATCAGTGTGCGGGAAGGTGTTTTAACTATCCAGGAAAAGAATATTCTGGGGGTGAAATATTATGATGTTGTGCTGCCGGAAAACATCCGCCGACGGGTTAATGAACGAAACTATGATTTCGCCGCCTCCGGTTCCCACATGGAAGAAGCAGCAGACCTTTTCGAGGAAACCATAGAGAGTCTCCTTATCCTTGCCTCCTTTGAAATGAAGGTCAAGAGGCTGGGCGAGGAAATTCTCCGGGTGTCCAGGAGGGCCAGGGTGCTGGAGGAGCGAATTCTGCCTGATCTTTCCCGCCGGATAAAGGCAACGGGTCAATACATCGGGGAGCGGGAGCGGGAAGAATACTTTCGGTTGAAGAAATTCAAAAACAGCCGAGAGGCCGGTGGAAACAGGGAGTAAAAAAGGGGAGGAGCGCGATTCATTTAGAGAGGGGGTAAATCGCGCTCCTCGGTTAGGAAGTTAACATGTAACTTATCTATAAGATACAAAATCGTAATCATGTTTGTCAATAGAAAAAAGAAACTTTATCAGGATATGGTATTGTTTTTTTGCGTGACTCTGTGTTTGTGGCGCAAAAAGGGGCCGGCGACCGCCCTGGAGCGGACGCCGGCAGGTGGAGGAGAAAAAGCAATTTCAATGGGGCAGGGATTCCCTGACACCGAGCTTTTTCAGGATAATGCCCAATGGGCAGAATTTGGTCAGTCCATACTGGAACAGATTGGCGCCGACAAAGGCCGTGAACCAGAGCCAGTATTTACTGAGAAAAATTGGGCTTGCTTCAACACCCAGCGCAAGGCTGAGAAGGATGAAGCTGCCCGCGATCAGATGGATATAGTCGTTAACTGTCATGGCCGCCGCTCCTGTGAATATGTCGGAAGTTATTTTGTCCCGGGTTGGCAGAAAAGGCTACGCAGGGTTTTCATCATCTCGGTGACCCGTTCATCGGCAATCCGGTTGTAGATGAAATTGGCATCTTTTCTGAAATCAATAACGCCCTGGTTGCGGAGAATGGTCAAATGCTGTGAAATGTTGGCATGGGTTGTCGCAACCTCGTCCCGTATTTCCCCCACCGTTAATTCTTTTTCCTGCAGCAGACACAGGATTTTGAGGCGGATGGGGTGGGAGATCGATTTGAGCAGGCTGGATAAATTTTCAACTTTTTGATACTGCATGTTCTCTGCTCCATACTCCGCTGAGAAAAAAGTTCTCTAAGTTTCAGTTTTTAATTTAATGCTTAAATTTAATGCGTCAAGCATTCTTTTGCGGTATAAGAAAAAAATTATTTTGTCGACCGTTTGATCAATTCTTCTTTGGGAAAGAGCTTGAGGTATAGATAGGCGGCCAGTGCGATCATGCCGATGTTGATGAGCAGGTCCGGCATTATCCGGTTCTGGCCATGGAAGAGAGAGAGCCCGGTGAGGATGATGAGAAACTGGTAGCCGGTGCGGTGAAAGAGAAAAATTTCCCGAAGAATATAAAAATTGATGGTGGGAACGATAAAATCGGCCAGCAGGTAAAAATCAAAATGACCTGCGTCGGCAATTGCCAGAAGGCGTTTGAGGGTCATGCCCAGCAGCAGGAGGCCGAGGAAAAGGTTTGTCCACATGTATCTGTGACGGCGGCTGAGCAAGGATTTGTTGTTGAGAAAAAATATCAGCTTGGCTCGGGTGTCCGGATTGTCGAATTTCTTCAAAATCGAAGATTTGCTTTCGCCGTTCTGCAGCATAGCATCGATCTGCTTTTCAAGGGAGTCGGCCATGGTGTATCCTTTTTGGGTTGGGGCAGCGCCCGTGATGGCACGTCTGCAAACAGAATGGTGATTGTCTTTTTCAGATACTCTATCTTGACATGAAGTTCAACAAAGGTACACTGTATTTTGGACGTAATTTCAATTCAGGTCGGTTGATTGCCCTTGACAAAATTGGGTGAGAATATTACGGCATTTGTGTGACAAAGGCATGTGCCACGTTGTGGGGGTCGGTGGCAGATTAGAAGGTAAACTTTAAACCGAGAAGGAGAGTGTTATGAGTGGGAATGACGATAAAATAACCAGTCTGCTCAGCGAGGGCCGGGTGTTTGAGCCTCCGGAGCAAGGCCGGGATGCCGCGTTCATCAAGAGCATGGATGAATATCACGCCCAGTATGAACGGTCCATGGAAGATCCTGAAGGATACTGGGCCGAGCGTGCTGAAGAACTGGTAACCTGGGACAGGAAATGGGATAAAGTCCTGGAGTGGGATTTTTCCAAACCAGAGATAAAATGGTTCCAGGGCGGCAAGCTCAACATATCCTACAACTGTCTGGACAGGCACCTGACCAGCGGCCGCCGCAACAAGGCCGCCATTATCTGGCAGGGTGAGCCGGAAGAGGACGTCAGAGTCTATACCTACCAGATGCTCCACACCGAGGTATGCCGGTTTGCCAATGTTCTGAAGAAAAAGGGCGTCAGGAAAGGCGACCGGGTCTCCATCTATCTGCCGATGATCCCTGAGCTGGCCATTGCCCTTCTCGCCTGCGCAAGGATCGGCGCCATGCACTCCGTGGTGTTTGCCGGATTTTCCGCTGTTGCCCTGCAGAGTCGTATCCAGGACAGTGAAGCCAAGGTGCTGGTCACTTCCGATGCTGTCCTGCGCGCCGGCAAGACCATACCGCTGAAGCCCAACGCCGACTCGGCGCTGGAGAACTGCCCTTCCATTGAGAACTGCATTGTCGTCCGCCGGGCGGGAAATGAAGTGCCCATGCAGGACGGCCGCGACAGCTGGTGGCACGAAGAGGTCGAGGCCCGGGATATTTCCAGTGAGTGCGCGCCGGAATCCATGGATGCCGAGGATGCTCTTTTTATCCTGTATACGTCCGGTTCCACAGGCAAACCCAAAGGGGTTGTGCATACAACCGGCGGCTATCTCACCTATGCCATGCATACCTGCCAGTACGTCTTTGACCTGAAAGATGATGACGTGTACTGGTGCACCGCTGATATCGGCTGGATCACCGGCCATACCTATATTCTCTACGGACCGCTTGGACTGGGAGCCACTTCGGTGATGTTTGAAGGCGTCCCCTCTTACCCCGGCCCGGACCGGTTCTGGAAAATTGTCGAGAAATTTAAGGTCAACACCTTCTATACCGCGCCCACGGTCATCCGCGCCCTGATGCGTGATGGCGAAGAGCCGACCCAGCGGCATGATCTCTCCAGCCTGCGGATCCTCGGTTCGGTCGGCGAGCCTATCAATCCTGAGGCCTGGATGTGGTACCACCTCAATATCGGTAAATCAAAGCTCCCCATTGTTGATACCTGGTGGCAGACAGAGACCGGCGGCATCCTTATCTCGCCCCTGCCGTACGCCACCACCCTGAAACCGGGTTCGACAACGTTCCCGCTGCCGGGTGTTGATGCAGCCATTTACACTGAAGACGGCAGGGAAGCCGCACCCAATGAGGGCGGTCACCTGGTTATCCGCAAACCCTGGCCGGGCATGCTGCGCGGGGTATTTGGCGACCCGGAACGCTTCAAGAAAACCTATTTCAGCCGCTATGAAAATATCTACGATCCGGAAGACGGTGCCCGCAAGGATGAAGACGGCTACTTCTGGGTCATGGGCCGGCTTGACGATGTCATAAACGTTTCCGGCCACCGGCTGGGCACGGCTGAAATCGAATCCGCCCTGGTGGCGCATGCATCGGTTGCCGAGGCCGCGGTTGTGGGAATGCCCCATCCTATTAAGGGCCAGTCCATCTACGCCTATGTTACCCTGACCTCTGCCGCAACTGAAAGTGATGAGCTGCGCAAGGAGCTGGTCCAGCATGTCCGCAAGGAGATCGGGCCCATAGCCACCCCCGAGGTCATCCAATGGGCTCCGGGCCTGCCTAAAACCCGTTCCGGCAAGATCATGCGCCGCATCCTGCGCAAGATCGCGGCCAACGATCTCACGGATTTCGGCGATACCTCAACCCTGGCCGACCCGTCTGTTGTCGACAGCCTGGTGGCGGGCAAAAAGGCCTTGAATTAACGGCTGGGGAGCTCTGAAGGGATCAGCGTTGCCGGCTTGTTCCGCAGGGTATGAATGTCACGGACAACCGCTGCATGCAGTGGGTTGAATTGAGCAGGCGGGATGCTTGATGCATTCTGCCTGCTTTTGGTTTGGAGATTGCAATGGCGCCCCTTGACCAGGATGATGTGCACAGTGTCGCACCAGAGGTAGCGGTAGAATTTTTCCGCGAGATCATGCCGTTCAACACCTTGGACGAGGAGGCGTTGAACAGGCTGGCCCGTCATTGCCGCATAGATTTTTTCCCCAAGGGCACGCATCTTTTCAAGACCGGCGAGACAGAGGTGGAATATCTCTATGTCATCCAGCGGGGCGGGATAAAGAGCTTTATCGTTGACGACGAAGGGGTGGTGACGCTCAAGGATTACCGGGGAGAGGGTTCGGTTATCGGCGCGCTTGCCCTTATCCGCGGCACCCGAGCCAATCTTGATGTGGAAACCGTGGAGGACACCTTCTGTTTCCTTGTCCCCAAGCAGATTTTCCTCGAGCTCATCAACGAGCAGCCTGGTTTTGCCCAGTATTACCTGAAATCATTGTCCAACAAGGTTGTGGCGACCGCCTATACCGAGTTGCGCCGGCATAAGTGGACCAGGCGGGGCGAAGACGACCTGTACCTGTTTACCAAACGGGCGGCTGAGCTCATCAAGACTGTGCGCAAGGTTCCGGCCACATGCTCCATTCAGGAAGCCGCCGCGGCCATGACCAGGTACAGGGTCGGTTCGCTGCTGATCCATGACCCGGATAAACCAGAGGTAATAGTCGGGATCATCACTGACAAGGATTTGCGTTCCAAGGTGCTGGCCAGGGGGCTGGACTATACTCTCAAGGTTGAGGAGATCATGTCCTCGCCGGTGCGGACCGTCGAGTCGCAGGCTGTCTGCTTTGAAGTGCTGCTCAAGATGATGTCGACCAATATTCACCACCTGGCGGTGGAGCAGGGCGGGCGGATCGCCGGGGTTATCACCTCCCACGATATCATGCTCCAGCAGGGGCATTCCCCCTATTACCTGTTCAAGGAAATTTTGTCGCAGACGACCTTTCAGGGGCTTTATCCCCTGTCCCAGAAGATTCCGGAGATGATCCGCAGCCTCATTAAGGAAGGCGGGAAGGCCGGCAATATCACCAGGATGATCGCGGTATTGAATGATCATATCCTGGAGCGCATACTGACCCTGCTCGTGGATTATATGGGGCCGCCTCCCGTGCCCTTCTGTTTCCTCCTCATGGGCAGCGAGGGGCGCAGGGAGCAGACTTTTCGGACCGACCAGGATAATGCCATTATCTATGCGGATCCGGTGGATGAGGAGCAGAAAAAAGACGCGGAGAGCTACTTCAAGGAGTTTGCCAGGCAGGCGATAGATCAGCTGGTGAACTGCGGCTATCCGCTCTGTCCCGGAGACATCATGGCCAGAAATCCCAAGTGGTGTCAGCCTTATTCCACCTGGTGCGGATATTTTGAGCGCTGGGTATCGGCGCCGGATCCACAGGAATTGCTCAATGTCATGATATTTTTTGATTTTCGCAGCGGCTTCGGTGATGCCGGCCTGGCGGAAATGCTCCGGGATCATCTGAACAGGCTGACCAGGCGCCAGGAAATTTATCTCATGCACCTGGCAAAGGACTGTCTGGCCCATCGCCCGCCGCTTTCCTTCTTTAAAAGTTTTATTGTCCAGAAAAACGGCGAGCATAAAAATACCCTGGATATCAAGGGGCAGGGCATAACCCCGTTTGTTAATTTTGCCCGGATCATGGCCCTCAAGCATGAAATCAACGAGACCAACACCCTGGCCCGGTTCAACGTATTGGTTGAGAAAGGGCATATTTCCCGTGATTTCTGGCAGGCGGCAACAGATGCCTATGAGCTGCAGATGCAGCTGCGCCTCGTTCACCAGCTTTACCAGATTGACAACGGCATTCTTCCGGACAACCACATCAATCCCGCCAATCTCACCGAACTGGAAAAACAGATGCTCAAGGAGGCCTTCACGGTCATCGAAAGGCTGCAGTCCCTGCTGAAGACAATCTTTCCGGTGGTATGACCATATGGTTCGCCTGTCCGACGTCTTCCGCTGGCTGCGAAAACCCCATCCCCTGCTGGTCGAAAACAAAGAGCTTTTTAAAAATTTCAGCCAGTCGCGCCCTCTGTCCGAGTATACCTTTGTTGTATGCGATACCGAGCTGACCGGGCTCAACAGGCGTCGGGACGAGATCATTTCCATCGGCGCGGTCAAGATCGTTAACCTGCAGATTGAGCTGAATGAAACCTTCCACCAGTACATCCGTCCCCGGGATCTCGAGCACACCAAATCGACCCTGATTCACCGGATAACTCCGGAGCAGCTCCGGGCCATGCCTTCCATCGACGAGGTGCTGCCCCGGTTTATCCATTTCTGCGGCGACGCGCTGCTGGTTGGACATTATGTCGCCCTGGACATGAGTTTCCTCAATAAGGCCGCCCTTGAGGAGCTTGGCGGCACCATTTCCAATCCCAGCGTCGACACCATGCGTATGGCCATGGGCTATAAGGAAGCGCAGTTTATGGACTGCTACGGGCACTGCAACCTGTCCACTTCCTATAACCTCAATGACCTGAGCAATGAGTTCGGCCTGCCGAAATTCAAGCCCCATGACGCCCTTGAAGATGCCCTGCAGACCGCCTACCTCTTTCTGTACCTGGTCAAGAAGATGAAACAGGGAAAGATCAGGACCCTGAAGGATCTGTATGAGGCCGGGCGGAATGTGAATTTACTGTATTGAAATGGATGGATTGTCCCCGGGATAAATCCATAAACGGCCGTGATCCCGTTAATAACCAAATTATGGGGCATTGCGATTTGTTGTGGTACCAAATTTCTTGACAGATCTCGGGTAAAAATGCATAATTTCAGCAATTCGTAGCTTGCCTTTTGTTGTCTGGTTGTGCTACAAAGTGGTGGTAGAGATAGAAGAATAGCAGGCCTGGAAGCCATCCGGCCATGGAGGCTGAGGGCCCAATCAATGAGGGGAAGAGATTTCCCCCCCAATCCATGAGGAGGAGAATATGAGTGATGCTAGTGCGTACTGGGCGGAAAACAAACGGTTGATCGTCGGTTGTCTCATTGTCTGGTTCATTGTTTCCTACGGCTTTGGCATTCTGCTCGTTGACCAGATGAACAAGATCTCCATTGCCGGCTATGACCTCGGCTTCTGGTTTGCCCAGCAGGGATCGATGTACATTTTTGTCGCTCTGATTTTTTTCTATGTGGTGAAAATGAACAAACTTGACCGTAAATACAACGTTCACGAAGAGTAGGAGGGAAAGAATGGATCTCAGGACTATGACATTTCTTGTAGTTGGGGCCACCTTTGCCCTCTACATAATTATCGCGATCCGGTCGCGGGTTACAAGTACCGGTGAATTCTATGTTGCCGGCAAGGGTGTGCATCCGGTTTTGAACGGTATGGCAACGGGCGCTGACTGGATGTCGGCGGCGTCATTCATCTCCATGGCCGGCCTCATTGCTTTCCAGGGCTATGACGCCTCGGTTTTTCTCATGGGCTGGACCGGCGGTTATGTGCTGCTGGCCATGCTCCTGGCTCCCTATCTCAGGAAGTATGGTAAATATACGGTGCCGGCCTTTATCGGCGACCGTTTTTATTCGCGAACAGCCCGGGTGACGGCTGTTGTCTGCCTGATCATTGCCTCCCTGACCTATGTTATCGGCCAGATGAAGGGCATTGGCGTGGCTTTTTCCCGCTTCCTGGAGGTTTCCTTTGAGATGGGCCTGGTCGCAGGTATGATCATCGTCTTTTTTTACGCGGTTCTCGGCGGCATGAAAGGTGTCACCAATACCCAGATCGCCCAGTACTGTGTACTGATTTTCGCCTACACGGTCCCGGCGATATTCATCTCCCTGCAGCTGACCGGCATGCCCATTCCCCAGCTTGGCCTCGGCAGCTCCATGACCGAGGGCGGCATGCATGTCCTGGACAAACTGGATAAAGTCCTGGTGGATCTCGGATTCGCCGAATATACCGCTCAGAAAGGCGGCACGCTGAATATCTTCCTCTACACCATGTCGCTGATGATCGGCACCGCCGGTCTGCCCCATGTTATCATCCGGTTCTTTACGGTACCTCGGGTCCGTGATGCCCGTTCATCCGCGGGCTGGGCGCTGGTGTTCATCGCCATCCTGTACACCACCGCACCGGCAGTCGGCGCCATGGCCCGCCTGAACCTGATGGATACCATCCAGACCGGTGAAGTCGGCAGCCCGACCGGGAACCTTGAATATGAGAAGCGTCCCCAGTGGTTCAAGAACTGGGAAAAGACCGGTCTGCTGGTTTTTGAAGACAAGAACAATGACGGCCGCATCCAGTACTACGGCCCCGGCCTTGGCGATAAGGAAGCGGAATATGGCTGGGCCGGCAACGAGATGGTAAAGGTTGACCGGGACATCATGGTTCTGGCCAACCCGGAGATCGCCAACCTGCCCAACTGGGTCATCGCCCTGGTGGCCGCCGGTGGTATCGCCGCGGCGCTGTCCACGGCTGCCGGACTGCTGCTGGCTATTTCCTCCTCCATCTCCCACGACGTCCTCAAGGGCATCTTCATGCCTGACCTGACCGACAAGGGAGAGCTGCTGGCCGGACGCATCGCCATGGCCGGCGCCATTCTGGTTGCCGGGTACTTCGGCCTCCATCCCCCGGGATTCGCGGCCCAGGTTGTGGCCCTGGCCTTTGGTCTGGCCGCTTCGTCGATCTTCCCGGCCCTGATGATGGGAATCTTCTCCAAGAAGGTCAACCGCACCGGCGCCACTGCCGGCATGCTCTTCGGTATTGGCTCCACCCTGCTCTACATCTTCTGGTTCAAGGGCTGGTTCTTTATTCCGGGAACGGAGATGCTGCCCAATACCGCCGATAACTGGATTCTTGGAATCTCTCCGGAAGCATTCGGCGCTGTCGGCGCGATGATCAACTTTGCGGTGGCGTTCGCTGTTTCCAGCATGACCCCGCCGCCGCCGGATCACATCCAGCATCTGGTTGAGGACATTCGTGTCCCGCGGGGTGCGGCTGCGGCGCAGGATCACTGATCCTGATTGGAACACTACTTTTCCGGCGCGCCCTTTCTGTGAGGGGCGCGCCGTTTTTTTTAGTGTTTTGTTATATTGTTACGGACTGCTGATCTGGCAGACATTATAAAGATAATGGGAGGGTGGCCCCGTGAAAGCATCGTTTCTTCGTCCTGAACAGTGTTGTCTGTATGTAGTGGATCCCCAGGAAAAACTGATGGCCCATATCCATGAGTCTGAACGGGTAAGCCGCAATACCGGGTTGATGATCAACCTGGCAAAAACGCTGGATTTTCCGATTCTGGCCAATACCCAGTATAAAAAAGGGATCGGTCCCATTGTGCCGGAAATTGCGGCATTGCTTGACGGGGTTCCCTGCCCTGACAAAGTCACTTTCTGCGGTTTGAGCGACAGCGGCGTGCGGAAAGAAATCGACGCTCTGCCGAACTCGGTGGATACCTTGCTGTTGTGCGGGGTGGAGACCCATATCTGCATCTATCAGACGGTTGTCGGAGCGCTGCAGTCCGGCTTCAATGCCTGGGTGGTGGCTGATGCAGTATCTTCGCGAACACCGTTGAACGACCGCCTGGGACAGCAACGGCTGCGCGATCTCGGGGCGGTGCTGGCGCCCGCCGAAATGATTATTTACGAGCTGCTGCAGCGGGCGGGAACAGAGCAGTTCAAGGCAATGCTGCCTCATTTGAAGTAAGATCGACCCGGTCGCCGGGGTCCGGGTCTTTTTTTTCTGCCGGCATGGCGGATTGCGGAACCGGGTATTCCGTCCGCTCACGTCTCCTGCAGTATCTTGATTTTTTTCATGAACCAGTCCGCTGGGTCCGGGTACAAATCCAAACTTGCATTTTAATGGAAAAACAGGAATCCATATGGCGATATTGTCGGTTTTGTATTGAAATTTACGGATAAAATCGCTAGAAAAAGAAGTTTTACGAGATTTATATGACCCTGCCGTTGCGGGGAGACATTATTTGCTGACAGGCTATTCATGACCGGAAACGAAATTCGTACGCGCTTTTTACAATACTTTGCCGCCAAGGGCCATGCCGTCATTGACAGCTCTTCCCTGGTGCCCCGGGACGATCCCACCCTGCTGTTTACCAATGCCGGGATGGTGCAGTTCAAACGGGTGTTCATGGGTGAGGATAAACGGGAGTATGTCCGGGCGGCCACAAGTCAGCGCTGCGTTCGTGCCGGCGGCAAGCACAACGATCTGGAGAATGTCGGCCATACAGCCCGCCACCACACCTTTTTCGAGATGCTGGGCAATTTTTCCTTTGGCGATTATTTTAAAAAAGAGGCCATCGAGTATGCCTGGGAGTTTTTGACCCGGGAACTCGGGCTTGACGCCGACAAACTCTGGGTCTCGGTTTTCCGGGAAGACGACGAAGCCTTTGCCCTGTGGGAACAGATAGAGGGGCTGCCCAAGGGCCGGATAATCAGGCTGGGCGAAAAGGACAACTTCTGGGCCATGGGCGATACCGGGCCCTGCGGCCCCTGTTCCGAGATCCATATCGATCAGGGGCCGGAAGCCGGATGCGGCCGTGCCGACTGCGCGGTGGGGTGTGACTGCGACCGCTACCTTGAGTTGTGGAACCTGGTGTTCATGCAGTTCTACCGGGATGAAAGCGGGCAGATGACCCCGCTGCCTAAGCCGTCCATTGACACCGGCATGGGGCTGGAGCGCATCGCCTCGGTCATGCAGGGAAAACATAACAACTTTGATTCAGACCTGTTCAGCCCGCTCATCCAACGGATTGCCTCCCTGTCGGGAAAAGAGTACGGCCGGGCGGAAAAAGACAACATTGCCATGCGGGTGATCGCCGATCATGCCCGGGCCACCACATTTCTTGTCGCCGATGGAGTTCTGCCCTCCAATGAAGGCCGTGGCTATGTTCTCAGGAGGATTATGCGGCGGGCTATCCGCTTTGGCCGATCTCTTGGCCTGGCCGGTCAATTCTTTGACAATATCTGCCTGCTGGTTGCCGATCTCATGGAGGAGAGCTATCAGCACCTCAAGGATTCCCGCGAACTGCTGGGTAAGGTTGTCAGTAACGAGGAGAGCCGCTTTGGCGAAACCCTTGACCACGGACTGGCAATTCTTTCCGATGAGATCCAGCGGTTGACCGCCGGGGGTGATTCGCCGGCCCTGATCAGCGGTGAATTTATCTTCAAGCTCTACGATACCTTTGGCTTTCCGGTGGATATTGTCCGGGATGTGGCGCTGGAACGAGGGCTGGCAATTGACGAGGCCGGTTTCCAGTCAGCCATGGAAGCGCAGCGCGAGCAGTCCAAGCGGTCCTGGAAAGGAAGTGATGTCGATCATCTCGAAGCGGGGGTGGTCGAATTGCTGCAGCAGGACGTGGACTGCGAGTTTGTCGGCTACAAAGGGAAAAATACCGCATCGACCGTAGCGGGAATTGTCAGTGGCGCCGGCTATCTGGCTGAAAAGGCGGCAACAGGCGAAACTGTGAAGATTTTTTGCCCGCAGACCACCTTTTATGGTGAATCCGGCGGCCAGGTCGGTGACACCGGTTTTATTGCCGGGCCCAACGGCCTTGTTGAAGTTTGCAATACCAGGAAAATTGCCGACCGGCTTATCCTGCATGAAGGCAAAGTCACGGAAGGATATATCGCCAGAGGCGATAAAGTTGAGTTGTCGGTTACATCCGGGCGCCGCAATGATATTGCGCTGAATCATACCGCCACCCACCTGCTGCATGCCGCCATGAAAGAGATTCTGGGTGATCACATCAAGCAGGCCGGCTCCCTGGTCCAGGAGGAGCGCCTTCGCTTTGACTTTACGCATTTCACCCCGCTCACCGCGGAAGAAATGAACCGGATAGAGCAGCGGGTCAACGAGTGTATCCGCGAGAACATGGAGGTTTCGACAGCATTGCAGTCCCGCGATCAGGCAGTGGCTGAAGGGGCCACGGCGCTGTTTGGCGAGAAATATAGTGATGAGGTCCGAGTGGTGTCCATCGGTTCCTTTAGCAAGGAACTCTGCGGCGGCACCCATGTCCACGCCACCGGCGATATCGGTTTTTTCAAGATCCTTTCCGAGACCGGGATAGCCGCCGGTGTACGGAGGATCGAAGCGGTTACCGGGGCAAAGGCTGTTGCCTGGGCGCAGGAACTTGCCGGCCAGGCAGCCAGGGTGTCCGAGTATATCTCGGCGCCGCTTTCCATGGCGCCGGAAAAAATAACGGTCCTGCTCAGGCAGCAGAAGGAGCTTGAGAAAAAGGTGGCTGAACTGACGTCGAAACTTGCTCTTGCTGATCTGGACCAGGTGCTGCGCAACGCCGTCGATGTGGAGGGCATCAAGGTGATTTCGGTGGAGCTGCCCCTGGATTCGCCCAAAACCCTGCGGGAGATCGGTGACCGGGTGCGGGACAAAATGGGCAGCGGTGCTGCGGTGCTCGGCGGTGTGCTGAACGGCAAGGCCGCCCTGCTGGCTGTGGTAAGCAAGGATCTGACCGGCAGGATCAAGGCCGGCGACATTGTCAGCGCCACGGCAAAGCTTGTCGGCGGCAAGGGCGGAGGCCGCCCGGACATGGCCCAGGCCGGCGGTCCCATGGCCGATAAGCTGCCTGACGCCATCAAGAGTGTTCCGGAGGTTGTCCGGAACCTGTTGTCGGCATAACTTTCAGGGTTGACCAGAGATGCAGAACCGTCCGGACCACGAACGAATCGTCATCACCGGAGCCGGCCTGGCCGCGCCCAACGCGTCCAACCTGGCCGATTTCCGCCGCAAACTCCTCAACGGGGAGAGTGAAATAACAACCATTGATCTGCGGTACATGGATCCTGCCCCGGCAGGCGTGTGCACCTTTGAAGAAACCCGGTACAGGAAGAAGAAGGAAAACAAGCGGGGTACCCGGGCCGGATGCATCGGGGTGTACTGCGCCAATGAAGCCCTTGTTGACGCCGGCATAGATTTTTCTAGATATGACAGGGACAGGACCGGCGTATATATCGGCCTGACCGAGCACGGTACGGTAGAGACCGAGAACGAGGTGTACAACATCAGCAGGTATGACTATAATGTCGACTACTGGACGCACCATCATAATCCCCGCACTGTTCTCAACAATCCCGCCGGTGAAATAACCATGAACCTCGGCATAACCGGCCCCCATTATTCGGTCGGCGCCGCCTGCGCCGCCGGCAATGCGGCGCTGATCCAGGGCACCCAGATGCTGCGCCTCGATGAAGTCGATCTGGCTTTATGCGGAGGCATCTCGGAATGCGTCGGTTCCTTCGGCATTTTTGCCAGCTTCCGGGCCCAGGGCGCTCTGGCGGAACACCAGGACCCCACCCGCGCCAGTCGGCCTTTTGACATGGCCAGAAACGGTATCGTTATTTCCGAAGGGGGATGCATCTTTACCCTTGAGCGCCTTGACAAGGCCCTGGAGCGCGGCGCCAGGATTTATGGCGAGGTCACCGGTTACGCGATGAACTCGGATGCCCGTGATTTTGTTCTGCCTTTCGGGGAGCGTCAGGCCCAGTGCATGGAACTGGCGTTGCAGAGGGCCGGACGGCGGCCCGAGGAGATTACCATCATCAACACCCATGCCACCGGCACCCGGCAGGGCGATATCGAGGAATGCAAGGCCATCCGCCAGGTCTTTGCCGGCTGCGATACTACCTGGATCAACAATACCAAGTCAAATATCGGCCACGCCATGGGGGCGGCCGGCGTGCTGGAACTGGCTGGAAATCTTCCTTCATTTGTTGACAATATGGTCCATCCGACTATAAACTTGCAGGAGTTGGATCCGGAATGCGATCTGCCAGGTATTGTTGCCAATAAAGCGAAACAACTTGACAAGGTGGATACAATTTTGAATAACTCCTTCGGCATGGTGGGGATAAATTCTGTGGTTATTGTTGAACGGTATCAGGAATAGCTATCCTTGATAGCGGAAGTAGAACAGCTCATATTTTTATTTGGATATAGATAGAGGACAGGTATGACCCGTGACGAAATCAGAGATGTAATTTTAGAGATCATTGAAGATATTGATGAGGATGCGGATTTTGACAGTCTGGATGCGGATCAACCACTGCGTGACCAGTTGGATCTCGATTCAATGGATTTTCTGGATATCGTTATGGAGCTGCGCAAACGCTACAAGCTACAGATTCCGGAAGAGGAATATCCTGAACTGTCAACCTTGAACAGTTGTGTTAATTACCTGGAGCCCAAGCTCAAGGACAGTTGATTTCGCGTATGGTTCTGTTCTAAATTTTATCATCTGTTTGTCCAGCCATCCCTGTACAGTCAATTTTTCCTCTGCCATCTGCAACTTCAACCAACAGGTAATATCAGCCGATGGCTGATTATCAGCTCATCATTATAGGCGGCGGCCTGTCCGGCCTCGCCGCCGGCATCCGGGCGGCAAGATTCGGCAGGAAGGCGCTGATCCTTGAACAGCACTGGCAGCCCGGCGGCCTGAATTCCTATTATTTTCGCAACGGGCACCTCCTTGAAACCGGTCTGCACGCCATGACCAACTTTGCGCCTCCCGGGGTGAAGCATGCTCCCCTGAACCGGCTTTTCCGGCAGTTGAAGCTTTCCCGCAGGGAGTTTGCAACCCATGAGCAGCTGCGCTCCGAGGTCGTCTTTCCGGGCCGTTCCCTCTGTTTTTCCAATGACCTGGCATTGTTGACCGAGGAGATAAACCGGCAATTCCCCGATTCCGTCGATGATTTTCAGCGCCTGGTGAAACAGGTCCGCGAATATGATCCTTTCGCTGTCCGTCCATGGCGTTCGACCAGGGAATTTCTGTCCGCCGTCCTCGGCAACCGACAGCTTGAAGATATGCTCCTGCTGCCGCTCATGGTGTATGGCAGCAGTGAGGAACATGATATGGATCTCGGTCAATTCGTGATCATGTTCCAGGCTATATTTCTGGAGGGGTTTTTCCGTCCCGGCGAAACGATCCGCGAACTCCTGGATATGCTTGTCTCCCATTATAAAGAGTTTGGCGGCGAAATTCGATACCGGGCGCGGGTTGCTCGTCTGGTCAAAAACGGCGACCGGGTGACCGGCGTCATCCTGGAAGATGGCGAGGAGCTGTCCTGCGATGCCGTTCTTTCCACCGCGGGTCTGCCGGGGACGGCCAGGCTGGCCGATTGGCCTCTTGATCAGGATGCCCACAGCGGCCGCATGAGTTTTATGGAAACCGTCAACCTGGTGCCGTCGGCGCGCAGATTGTCGCTCAAGAACGACCGGACCATAATCTTTTACAACCGCAACGAAAACCTGTCCTACTGCCGCCCCGGGGAGGCCCTTGATCCCACCTGGGGAGTGATCTGTTTTCCCGATAATTTTCAGGGATTGCCGCAGGCGGACCCCTTCCAGATACGGATCACCAATGCCGCCAATTATGCTGTCTGGAAAGCGGCTGACCAGGAGACGTACAGCCGGATGAAGGAAAAGTGGCGGGCGCGTTCCGCTGCGGAGGCCGGGAAAATTATTGGGAATTATCAGCAGGACGTTGTATATGTTAATAGTTTTACCCCGGTGACCATAGAGCGGTTCACCTCCAAGGCATGGGGGGCTGTCTATGGCAGCCCGATAAAGTTCAAGGATGGCCGTACACCGTTGGTCAACCTGTTTCTGGCCGGCACCGACCAGGGATATCTCGGGATCGTCGGATCAATGCTTTCCGGGGTCACCATTGTTAATCAGCACCTGCTGACATAAGCGGGGAGCAAAAAACCGGAGGCCGGGCTCTGCCCGTGCCGCTCCATAACGCGAAACCATTGAAAACAGGAAACATGGCTTTTACTTCAATCGATCAGGCCAGGGACAGGTATGATGTTATTGTTGTCGGATCAGGGCTGGGAGGCCTGACCTGCGCCAACCGGCTGGCCAGGGCCGGGCATTCCGTTCTGCTGCTGGAGCACCATATCCAGCTCGGCGGCCTGGCAACGTGGTTCAAGCGCAAAGGCCATATCTTTGATGTCTCCCTCCACGGCTTCCCCTACGGGATGGTGAAAACCTGTAAAAAGTACTGGAACAAGGCGATCCGGGATTCCATAGTCCAGTTGAATAACATCGTTTTTGATAATCCCCAGTTTTCCCTGACAACCACGTTCAGCCGGGATGACTTTACCCGTATTCTGCAGGAAAAGTTCGGTATTGCCCGGACCGTGGTCGAGGAATTTTTCAGCACGGTCGGCCGAATGAATTTTTTCGACGACCAGACCATGACCACCCGGGAGCTGTTTGAAAAATTTTTCCCCGGCCGCACGGACGTACACCGTCTGCTCATGGAACCCATAACCTATGCCAACGGTTCAACCCTTGATGAGCCGGCGATCACCTACGGGATTGTCTTTTCCAACTTCATGAATAAAGGGGTTTTTACCTTCCAGGGGGGGACGGACAAACTCATCGGGATGATGGCTGACGAGCTGCGGAAAAACGGGGTGACCATCTGCACCGGGGCCAGGGTGGACCGCATCATTGTCGAGAACGGCAGGGTCTGCGGGGTCCAGGTGGGGAACCGGATCATTGCCGCGCCGTCGGTGGTTTCCAACAGCGGTATTACCAATACGGTGGACAACCTGGCGGGCAGGGAGGTCTTTTCCCCCGGTTTCCTTGAAGGATTTGACAGCGTGAAGGTCAATAATTCAAGCTGCCAGGTATATTTCGGGCTGCGGCCCGGGGAGTCCTTTCCGGAGGTCGGCGACCTGCTGTTTACCTCCACTGCCGAAGAGTTCTCCTCGGATGAAATGCTGGACATGGAAACAAAAAGCCGTACTTTTTCCGTCTATTACCCGAAAACCCGTCCGCAGCATCCCGACTACACGGTGGTCGCCTCCATGAACGCCAATTACGATGATTGGGCCGGCCTGGAAAATGATGCCTACAAAGCGGCCAAGGAGGCCATGATCGAACGGTGTTTCATGGACCTGGACCGGTATATTCCCGGTATCCGGGAAAAAGTTGACTGGGTGGAGGCGGCAACACCCAGGACCTTCAACCGCTATACCCTTCATACCCGCGGCACGTCGTTCGGGACCAAGTTTGAGGGGCTGGATATTTCACGATCAATCTTTAAGGAGGTGCCGGGTCTTTTTCATGTCGGATCAGTGGGCATTATCATGAGCGGATGGCTCGGGGCCATCAATTACGGGGTTATTGTTGCCAATGATGTTGACGGTTTTCTGCGCTGTTAAGCAGGGGAGGATGGTGGCGCCATGAATGAGAGAAGAGAGGACGCATGACGGATTTCAGCGGACAGAAAGCAGTGGTCTCCGGAGCCACCAGGGGGATCGGGGGAGCGATTACCCGGGCTCTGCTCAACAGCGGCGCCACAGTGGCCGGTTTATACGGATCGGATGACCAGGCGGCCCGGAAGTTTCGGGAGGAGTGCCTGGAAAGCGGCGAACGCCTTCGCCTGTACCAGTGTGATGTCAGTGATTACAAGGCGGTGGAAGAGGTGTTTGGCGCCATTGAGAAGGAGTTCGACACCATTGATATCCTGGTCAACAATGCCGGCATCCGGCGGGACGGCATGCTCGCCCTGATGAGTGAAGCTGACTGGCGCCGGGTGATCGATGTGAACCTCACCGGCGGCTACAACATGTCCAAGTTCGGGGTCCAGCTGATGCTCAAGCAGCGGTACGGGCGGATCATTTTTATCACTTCCCCCATGGCTCGCGAGGGTTTTGCCGGTCAGGCAAACTACGCGGCATCCAAAGCCGGCCAGATCGGCATGATGAAATCCCTGTCCAAGGAGGTCGCCAAACGCAAAATTACGGTCAACTGCGTCTCCCCTGGTTTTATTGACACGGAGCTGTTGAGCGACCTGCCCGATGAACAGATCAAGGCCTACCGGAAAATGGTGCCGGCCAGACGCTTCGGAACTCCGGAAGAGGTTGCCGAGGCGGTTCTGTTTCTTGCCGGTCCCGGGGCATCGTATGTGACCGGCTCTGTTCTGGAGGTCACCGGCGGGATATGATGGACTGCCAGGCGGAATCCTTCATCACCGACCGCATTCCCCACCGGCCGCCTTTTTTGTGGCTGGACCGGGTGGTGGAAATTACGGATGACGCAATTGTTGCCGAAAAGAAAATCCCCGCGGATCTCGACCTGTTCCGGGGGCATTATCCTGATTATCCCCTGATGCCCGGGGTGCTGCTCTGCGAGGCGGTTTTTCAGGCCGGCGGTGTTCTGCTGGCTGAAATGCTGCGGTCGGAGAAGGCCGCCTCTGGCGGTGCTTCGGTTCTGGCCAAACCGGTTCTGACCAGAATACTGGGGGCAAAGTTCAAGCGGGAGGTGCGGCCCGGCGATACGATTGCTGTCTCGGCCAGGCTGATCGAGCGGGTCGGCGGCGCCTGGTTTCTCAAGGGGGCCGTGCGGGTCGACGGCAAGGTGGCCGTACAGGTCGAATTCGGCTGTATCCTGAAAGAACAAGATTGATACCCACAGGGAGATATGAGCTTTCTCGGATTGGAAAACAAAACAATAGTTGTCTTCGGCCTGGCCAACAAGAAGTCGGTGGCCTGTGCTGTGGCCAGGGCGCTGGAGGTGGAGGGTGCGGAAATTATCCACGTGGTCCGCACCGGGCAGCGGGCGGAAACGGCGCGGAAGCTTTTTCCGGAGGCGCGAGTCTATATCTGTGATGTCGAGGACGAGGCCAATATCATCAGAGTCCGGGACGAGATCGCGGCGGACATCGAGGGCAGGATCGACGGGATCGTCCATTCCATAGCCTTTGCTAATTATTCCGAAGGAATGAAGCCTTTTCACGAAACGCTGAAAAAGGATTTTCTCCAGGCCGTGGATATATCGTGTTTTTCCCTGATTGGTATCAGCAATCATTTCCAGGGCCTGCTGGCCGAGGATGGTTCGGTGGTCACGATCTCCATTTCCACAACCAGGATGGCTGCGGAAAATTACGGTTATATGGCGCCGGTAAAAGCAGCCCTGGAGTCTTCCCTCTGTTTTCTGGCCAAGAGTTATTCAGCATTTTCCCGGGTCCGGTTCAATGCCGTCTGCCCCGGTCTGTTAAAAACATCCGCTTCTGCGGGTATTCCCGGCTATGTCGACAGTTATCTGTTCGCGGAAAAAGTCATCCCCAGAAAAAAAGCCCTGGAGACGTCGGAGGCGGCGGATGTCGCCGCGTTTCTCCTCTCAGGGCGCTCATCCGGCATCAATGGCCAGTGTCTTGTTGTTGACGCGGGCATGGGGTTTAACTATTTTGATAAAGAGGTCGTAACACCGGAAGGATAACAGGTTTCTGAACTGGTAAATACGGTCCTCCGTGACTGCTTACTTGAACCGTTGTCCTCCCGTCCATCTGTTTGTCAATCTTCTATAATGGGCTGTAACTGCCATGAATGCTCCCCAGGGAAATATATTGAACCGTATGCTGGAGATGGTCCGGCGGGCAGGGGTGGTTTTTATATCGCGTAAAACGCCCTGGTATGTCAAACTGCTGCTGGGCGCCGGTCTGCTATACGTCCTCTCGCCTTATGATCTCATCCCCGAATGGGTTCCGGTGTTCGGCATACTGGATGATCTGGCCCTGGCGGCGCTGCTGATTACCTGGGCTGCCGGTTATCGGACACCCCCGAAATAATTGCAGGGCACCGGGTCCGGGATTTCCTTCAGTGTACTCTATGATAACCAACGAAAAATAATGCATTATTCACATGTTTGTCTAAACAGTTTCGGCTATGAACTGCCGCCGGTGGAAGTGACTTCAGCCCAGCTTGAGGCGCGGCTTGCCCCGGTCTATGAGCGGCTCAAGCTCCCTGTCGGGCGTCTTGAACTGATGAGCGGCATCAAGGCCAGGCGGTTCTGGAATCCGGGGACCAGGCCCAGCCAGGCAGCCGCAATGGCGGGCAGGAAAGCGCTTGACGTCACAGGTGTCAGTGGTGAGGATATTGACTGTCTCATTTTTACCTCGGTGAGCAGGGATATGATGGAGCCGGCCACCGCCGCTTTTGTCCACCGTTCGCTGGGGGTTGGCCGCAACTGCCAGGTTTTTGATATTTCCAACGCCTGTCTGGGCTTTTTGAACGGGATGATTGTGCTGGCAAACATGATTGAACTGGGCCAAGTCCGCCGGGGGCTGATAGTTGCCGGGGAAACGGCCGAGGACCTTGTCGAGTCGACCCTCCGTCATCTCCTCAGCGCCGAAGCCCTTACCAGGAAGAGCATCAAACCCCTTTTTGCCTCCCTGACCATTGGTTCCGGCGCCGTCGGACTGGTCATGGAGGACCGGCGGATCAATGATACCGGCCATTATCTTGTGGGGAGCTCCTGCCAGGCCAATACCGCCCATAATGATCTGTGCCAGGGCGGGCAGAACGCGGAGCAGGGCACCCTGATGTCCACCGATTCGGAAGTTCTCCTGGAAAAGGGGGTTGAGACCGCGGCGCGCTGCTGGGCGGATTTTCTCCGTAATCTCGGATGGAAAAAAGAGTCCATCGCCCGTTTTTTCTGCCATCAGGTCGGCCGGGCCCATGGCCAGCTGCTGTTCAACACCCTGGACCTGGATCCTGCCCGGAATTTCGAGACCCTGTCCACCCTGGGCAATGTCGGTTCGGTCTCGGCGCCCATAACCATGGCCATGGGAATTGAGCACGGGGTGCTGCGTTCGGGCGAAAAGGCAGCCCTGCTGGGGATCGGCAGCGGTATTAATTCCCTGATGCTGGGGATTCAGTGGTAATGACTCAATCTCCCGACCTGTATCAGTATCCGTTTGCACCGAAGCGAATCACCCTTGCCGACGGGAATCGTATCTCCTGTGTCGATGAGGGGCAGGGAAGGGCTGTGGTCTTTCTCCATGGCAATCCCAGCTGGTCCTACCTGTACCGCAATATGATCACCGCCCTCAGGAGCACCTGCAGGTGCATAGCCCCTGATCATCTTGGCTGCGGCCTGTCCGACAAGCCGCGCGATTATCCCTACCGGTTGGCGGATCATATCACCAATCTTGAACAGGTGCTTGATCAGCTGGAGGTGCGGACGTGCGTGCTGGTGGTCCATGACTGGGGCGGAGCCATCGGCATGGGATGGGCCGGCAGGCACCCGGACCGGGTTGAAGGTCTGGTGGTCCTGAACAGCGCTGCCTTCAGTTCGGAACTGATCCCCTGGCGGATAGCCGTCTGCCGGTGGCCGTTGATCGGTCCGCTGATGGTCCGCGGGATGAATGCTTTTGCCGGCGCAGCGATCCATATGGCGGTGACCCGGAAGATGGCTCCGGAGGTTGCGACCGGATTCCTGTTTCCCTATGATTCCTGGGCCAACCGGGTGGCAATAATGCGTTTTGTCGAGGATATACCGCTGAGCGGGAACCACCCGTCCTGGCCGGAACTGGTCAGGGTCGAACAAGGGTTGGAGCTGTTGCGGGAAAAACCCATGCTCCTCTGCTGGGGCGGCCGTGATTTCTGTTTTCACGACGCGTTCTACCGGGAGTGGCGGCGCCGTTTCCCGGATGCGGATTGCCACTATTATCCCCAGGCGGGGCATTATCTGCTTGAGGATGCGTTTGATGCCGTCAGGGAGCAAGTCGAAGGTTTTCTCTCCACTGCGGTTGGCAGTGAGGAAAAATAATGGCAACGGGAATAAATTATAACATCGCCCTGGCCCTGCAGAATGTGGCGGCAGAACAGGCGCAGGATACCGGACTGGTCTGCCGCGTCGGCAGGGGATACCGGAGCTGGACCTTCGGCCGCCTCGGGGAAAACAGCGCAACCTATGCGGCGGCGCTGCACAAGGCGGGAGTCAGACAGGGGCAGCGGGTCATGCTCATGGTCCGTCCGTCCATGGAGTTTGTCTGTCTGACCTTTGCCCTGTTTCGTTTGGGTGCGGTGGTCATCCTGATCGATCCGGGGATGGGGTATCGCAACCTGCGCCGCTGTATCGGAAGGGTTGCTCCCGACGTGCTGGTCGGCATACCTGCCGCGCAGTTGTTCAGCAGGATATTTCCGGCATCGTTCCGGACGGTGGGGACCCGCATTTGCGTGGGGCCGTCATTCGGCGTGCTGGGAACACCGCTGCAGCAATTGTGCAAAGCGGGTGCCCGGGAAACTCCGCCTTTTGCCGCTGCCAGGGACGATCTTGCCGCTATCATTTTTACCACCGGTTCCACTGGTCCGCCCAAGGGGGTGCAGTATACGCACGGAATATTTCATGCCCAGCTGCAGCTCATCAGGGAGTATTACGGGATCGGGCCCGGCCAGGTGGACCAGCCGGGGTTTCCCCTTTTTGCGCTTTTTTCCACTGCCCTTGGCGCCCGGGCGGTCATTCCGGATATGGATCCGGCGCGGCCTGCCAAGGTTGATCCCGCCAGGTTTGTTCGTTCCATCATCGACCACCGGGTAACCTACTCCTTCGGCTCGCCGGCCATCTGGAACGTGGTGAGCAGGTATTGCCTGGAGCGCAATATTGTCCTCCCCCTGCGGAAGATTCTCATGGCCGGGGCGCCCGTTGCCGGCGAGTTGATCGAACGGGTCGCCGGAATCATGTCCCCGGACGGCGAGATCCATACCCCGTACGGGGCCACCGAGTGTTTGCCCATTGCCTCGATCAGCGGCAGGGAGATTCTCGTTGAAACCTGGCCCCGCACCAGGCAGGGCAAGGGAACCTGTGTCGGTCGGGCGCTGCCGGGAATCGATATCCGCATCATTCGAGCCGTGGAAGGGGAGATCAGCTCCTGGGATGAAGTCGAGCTGCTGCCGCCCGGAGAGATAGGGGAGATCGTTGTCAGGGGGCCGGTGGTTACCCGCTCGTATGACAATAATCCCGGGGAGAACGCTGCTGCCAAAATCACCGAAGGTTCCGGTTTCCGGCACAGGATGGGCGATATGGGCTACCTGGATGAAGCCGACCGCCTGTGGTTCTGCGGCCGCAAGGCCCATCGGGTGATGACCGCGGGCGGAGTGATGTACACAGTTCCCTGCGAAGCCATTTTCAATGAACATCCGGAGGTGCAACGTTCGGCTCTGGTCGGAGTGGGCAAGGAGGGAGAGCAACTGCCGGTCCTGGTGGTCGAACTTGTTGAAGGAGGAAAAACAGCGGCGTGGCTTACCGAAGAGTTGCGGCAGCTGGCAGCGGCCAATGAACTGACCGCCACCATTACCACTTTTCTCTATCACCCGTCCTTCCCGGTGGATATCCGCCATAATGCCAAGATTTTTCGCGAAAAGCTGGCTGTCTGGGCCGCTGATCAGCTGCATGAACATGAACAGGGCTGAGGCCCTGGCGGCTGCCGGTCCGGCAGCAGATAACTGGAGCGAGGGGCCTTGATGATGATTCATTTCAATTGGCGAAGTAGGCCGGGAAATTCCGGGGCGGCCGGAGAGTTCCGCAATGGATAGGGCTCTGGTCACCGGTGGCGGGGGCTTTGTCGGACTGGCCATAGTGAGACGGCTGACAGCCATGGGGGTGCGGACAACTGTTGTCGGCCGGCACCATTATCCCGCTGCCAAGGCTGCCGGCGCTCACTGTCTGGCTGGTGATATCCGGGACCGGGAATTTCTCATCCAGGCCTGCCGGGGGCAGGACACGGTTTTTCATGCTGCGGCAAAGGCCGGTATATTGGGGAGTCAGGAGTCCTATTCTACGGTGAATATCCAAGGGACGGAGAATGTTATAGCGGCATGCCGGAAAAATGGAATTCACACCCTGGTTTACACCAGTACCCCGAGCGTGGTCTTTGACGGCAGCGATCTGCAGGGCCGGGACGAAACCCTGCCCTACAGCCGGAATCCGCTTTGCCATTATGCGGCAACAAAGATCATGGCTGAAAAAACAGTTCTCGCCGCCAACTCGGAGGAGCTGAAAACAACGGCCATCCGCCCCCACCTGGTATGGGGGCCGGGAGATACGCAGATCATCCCCCGGCTCCTGCAGCGGGGCCGGCAGGGGAAACTGAAAATTGTCGGCAGCGGCGATAACCGGGTTGATATCTCCTATATTGATAATGTTGCTGACGCGCATATGCTGGCGGCATTAAGCCTTGAGGCCGATGGCGCCGCTGCCGGACAGGCTTTTTTTATATCGCAGGGCGAACCTGTGCGGCTCTGGGATTGGATCAATGACTTATTCGGCAGGCTCGCTCTTGCTCCGGTTGACAGGCGGATTTCCTTCAGGGCCGCATACAGGGCCGGATGGATACTGGAAAAGGTGTACAGTCTGTTTCGCCTGCCGGGCGAACCGCAAATGACCCGGTTTTTGGCTGAACAGCTGGCGATGTCCCATTGGTTTACCATTGCCAAGGCCGAAAAGCTCCTCTCGTATTCCCCGAAAGTTTCTACACAGGACGGGGTGGACAGGCTTGTTGAATGGCTTTGCCGGCAAAACTGCTTCGGCAAAGAAAAATAATTGACCTGCCGACATCTCGTTTTCCCTCTGTGATCACCTGTGTGCCGGGAAATAGGTGTTTATTGGACGGGCGAGAAACGATTTTTTTTCAGAAAAAACTATTTGACAGGTTGATGTTTTTTCAGTAGTTATCCTGTTCGTAACGATGAACCATCATTCACTTTGTCGGTGGCGAAGGTATTATTTTTATAATAATCAGAGGTATTTGGAATGATCACAATCGATATCACCATGTTTATTCATATCGTCAACATGATCGTGTTGATGTTTGTTCTCAATGCCATTCTCTATAAACCTGTTCAGTCGATCCTGCAAAAACGTCAGGAAAAGTTGGATTCCTTGAACAATGATGTGGAGCAGTTTGAGCAGAATGCCCGGCATCGGCAGAAGGAAGTAGACAAGAAGATGCGGGAGGCAAGCGCCCGCGCCAAGGAAGCGTTGGATACTGCCAGGGGCGAAGCCCAGGCGGTAGGATCCGAGAAGCTTGCCGGTATCCGCAGTGAGACGGATAGTGAAAAGGAAAAAAACCTGTCTGATATTCGTGCGCAGATCGACGCTGCCCGGAAGGAGCTGCAGGAGGGCGCATCTGATTTTGCCAAAGATATGGCCGGAAAGATTCTTGGAAGGAGCCTGGAGGCATGAAAGTGAAGGTAACTAATATCATACTGCCGCTGATGCTGGTTCTTCTGCTCGGCGGTTTTTCGCTCTCCCTTGCCGCATCTCCGAGCGGAGAAGCGGCCCCTGTCGACGAACACGTGGCTGACAATGTCAAGGCCGGCCACGGCTTGCTGGTCTCCAGTGCCCACGCCGCAACGGACGGACAGGAAGCGCATGGCGCTGACGACGGACATGGCGCAGGTAAAAGCATTACCCCGGAAAAGCTGAAAGATCTTTTCTGGCGGACCGTCAACTTCATTGCCCTGCTCGTTCTTCTTATTTATTTCCTGGCCAAACCCATCGGTAATGCCCTTGCCGGTCGTCAGCAGCAGGTCATTGACGAGCTGGAGACACTGCAGGCTAAAAGAGACGCGGCTGAACGCTCGTATAAGGAATTCGAGTCCAGGCTGGCCGGCATGGAAAAAGAGATGGAAGTGGTTGTTGCACGGGCCATAAAACAGGCCGAGAACGAAAAGGTGAAGATCCTCGAGGATGCCGAAAAAGCGGCCGAAGATATCAAGCGTCAGGCTGAAGCCGCTGTCCAGGCCGAGATTGTTGAGGCCAAGCGGAAATTGCGCGACGAAATAGCAGACCAGGCTGCGCTGCTGGCAGAGGAGTTGATCGTAAAAAACCTGACACCCGCAGATCAGGTCAAAATAACCGAACAGTATCTTGACAGGGTAGGTGCAGTACAGTGAGACAGACAATTCTAGCACGACGGTATGCCAAGGCTCTTTTTTCACTTGGCAGGGAGCAGGACAAGTACGAGGCTTATAATCAGGCTCTTTCAGCCATTGCGGCCCTTTACGAAGAGAGCCCGGAGATTGGGGATGCCCTGGTTAATCCATTGTATCCGCTGGAGGCCCGGCAGAAAATTATGACCAAAATTGCCGAGCTGGCCCAGGCGGACAAAATACTGGCCGCTTTCCTCAGTCTGCTGGTTGAAAAGCATCGGGCGGGAATCCTGCCGGATATCGCCCAGGAAATGCAGGTCATGGTCGACAGCGAGCAGGGGATCAGTCACGGTTCCGTCGTGTCGGCAGTTGAGCTGGATGCGGATCTGCTGGAAAAGATCCAGGCGACCCTCGAAAAAATTACCGGAAACCGGGTGATCCTCGAAACCGAGGTGGACTCGTCGATCATCGGCGGCATCATTGCCAAGGTTGGAGACCTGGTTCTCGATGGCAGTATTAAAACGCAACTTAATGGATTAAAAGAATCTATCAAGGGGAGAGATTAGTCAAATGCAGATCAAAGCCTCAGAAATCAGTCAGATCATCAAAGATCAAATTGCGGGCTACGAGAGTGATATAGACCTGAAAGAAACAGGTACGGTACTCTCGGTTGGTGACGGTATCGCACGTGTATACGGAGTTGAGAACTGTCAGGCCATGGAGCTTCTTGAGTTTCCTGGTGGAATTTTCGGGCTTGCCTTGAACCTTGAAGAGGACAACGTCGGTTGTGCTGTTCTCGGTGATGTCCGCCATATCAAGGAGGGCGACATCGTCAAGCGGACCGGCAGGATTGCCGAGGTTCCCGTCGGGCCTGAAATGGAAGGCCGGGTTGTGGACGGCATCGGGCAGCCCATTGATGGCAAAGGCCCCATCGAAGCCAAGCAGACCAGCAAGATCGAGGTTATTGCTCCCGGTGTTATTGCCAGAAAAGGTGTGCATGAGCCCTGTTATACCGGACTCAAGGCCATCGATGCCATGACGCCGGTTGGCCGCGGACAGCGTGAACTGATCATTGGTGACCGCCAGATCGGCAAGACAGCGGTCTGCATAGATGCGATCATTGCCCAGAAGGAAACCGATGTGCATTGCATTTACGTCGCCATCGGCCAGAAGAAGTCGACCGTGGCCCTGGTTGTTGAAAATCTTCGCAAGCACGGCGCCATGGAGTATACGACGGTTGTCGCCGCCTGTGCTTCCGACCCGGCTCCCATGCAGTATGTTTCCGCCTTTGCCGGCTGCGCCATGGGCGAATATTTTCGTGACAACGGGCAGCATGCGCTGATTATCTATGATGACCTTTCCAAGCAGGCCGTTTCCTATCGTGAGCTCTCCCTGCTGCTGCGTCGTCCTCCCGGACGTGAAGCGTACCCCGGTGATATTTTCTTTAACCACTCCCGACTGCTGGAGCGTGCCTCCAAGGTCAGTGATGAACTCGGAGCCGGTTCGCTGACCGCCCTGCCGATCATTGAGACGCAGGCCGGCGATGTTTCCGCCTATATCCCGACAAATGTTATTTCCATCACCGACGGCCAGGTATACCTGGAGCCGAGTCTGTTCTTCGCGGGTGTACGGCCGGCGATTAACGTCGGTCTCTCGGTTTCCCGCGTTGGTGGCGCCGCCCAGGTAAAAGCAATGAAGCAGGTTGCCGGCACCCTGCGCCTTGATCTTGCTCAGTATCGTGAGCTTGCCGCTTTTGCCGGGTTCGGATCCGATCTTGATGCCAAGACCCAGGCCCAGTTGACCCGAGGCGAGCGCCTGGTGGAGATACTCAAACAACCCCAGTATCAGCCCCTGCCCATGGAAAAACAGGTCACAATTCTCTTTGCCGGCGCCAAGGGCTTCCTGGATGAGCTGCCTGTGGACACTCTGGCCGACTACGAACAGGAACTGTTCACCTATATCGAGGCAAATGAACCAACCATCTTTACGGAGATGAAAGAACAGTTGGAGATTACCTCCTCGCTGGAAGAGAAGATGAAAAAAGCTTTGACCACCTTTGGTGAGACGTTCAAGGCGACAAAGGGACTCAACTAAACTTGAAGGAGAGGATCCCATGCCTGGACTGAAGGACGTAAAAAATAAAATACAGGGTGTCAAGAAAACCTCGCAGATCACCAAGGCGATGAATATGGTCGCCTCGGCCAAACTGCGCGGCGCCCAGGATAAAATGGAGCGCTTCCGCCCTTATAGCCAGAAGTTTGCCGCGGCCATGAGCAACCTTTCCGGCGGCATGGACGCCGGAAACCTTCCACTCATGGAGGTGCGCAGCGTACAGGCCGTTGAGATCGTTGTTGTCACTTCCGACCGTGGTCTGTGCGGAAGCTTTAATTCCAACATTATTTCCACGGCTGAAAAACTGATGCGGAAGTATGAGGCCGAAGGCAAGAAGGTCAGCATTGTCTGCATCGGTAAAAAGGCGCATCAGTACTTCAGGAAAACCGGCAAGGTCCGGGTATCCTTTACCGATATCATGGGCACCTTCCAGATGTTCAATGCCCGCGAGATATCCATGGATATTGCCGAGAACTTCATGGTCGGCGAGAGCGACGAAGTCCGGTTGGTGTACGGGAAATTTCATTCCATTGCCGTACAGAGACCTGAAGTTGAAGAACTGCTGCCCATCAAGCCGCTGGAATCCGAAGAAGGAACTACCGCCGAGATTACCGGCGCCTATACCTATGAGCCTGAGCCTGCTGAGATTATGGAAGTTCTGCTGCCTCTGTACATGAACGTACAGGTGTATCATGCCATGCTCGAAGTCGGCGCCAGTGAGCATGCGGCTCGAATGACTGCCATGGACAACGCGACCAATGCATGTAAGGATATGATTCACGATCTGACTCAGCTGTACAATAAAGCCCGTCAGGCCGCCATTACCAGCGACCTGATGGATATTGTCGGCGGAGCGGAAGCGCTGAAAGGATAAGAATTCAAGAACCAATTGGTTATATTTTATTGAGACAGGAGGCCATTTCAAATGGGTGATACTAGAGTTGGAAAAGTTATACAGGTTATTGGACCTGTTGTGGACGTTGAGTTTGAGCCGGGTAATCTGCCGGAAATTATGAACGCATTGTTCATTTCCAATCCGGCAATCAATGATACTCCTGATAACCTCGTCATCGAAGTGGCCCAGCATCTCGGAGATAATGTCTGCCGCTGTGTTGCCATGGACCAGACCGACGGCCTGGTTCGCGGTATGGAAGCCCGCGATGCCGGTGTGCCCATCGAAATTCCTGTCGGCGCGCCTGCCCTGGGACGCATCATGAATGTCGTCGGACGACCCGTTGACGGTTTGGGCGAGATCAAGTCGGACAAGAAAATGCCCATTCACCGCCCTGCGCCTGCTTTCACTGAGCAGGATACCGAAGTAAACGTGCTGGAAACAGGCATCAAGGTTATCGACCTGTTGGTTCCGTTTCCCCGCGGCGGTAAAATGGGACTGTTCGGGGGCGCCGGTTGCGGCAAGACCGTTATCATGATGGAAATGGTAAACAACATCGCCATGCAGCATGGCGGCATCTCTGTTTTCTGCGGTGTCGGCGAGCGGACCCGTGAAGGAAACGACCTGTACATGGAAATGAAGGAATCCGGCGTACTTCCCAAGGCGGCACTGGTTTACGGCCAGATGACCGAGCCTCCGGGAGCTCGTTCCCGTGTGGCCCTGACCGGTTTGACCGCGGCCGAGTATTTCCGTGATGAGGAAGGCCAGGACGTGCTCTTCTTTGTCGATAATATATTCCGTTTCACCCAGGCCGGTTCAGAGGTTTCGGCACTTCTCGGACGTATTCCGTCTGCTGTTGGTTATCAGCCCACCCTGGCCACCGACCTTGGCGCCCTGCAGGAGCGCATTACCTCGACCACTAAAGGATCCATTACCGCTGTTCAGTGTGTATACGTACCCGCTGACGACTTGACCGATCCGGCTCCGGCAACCACTTTTGCCCATCTGGACGGTACGGTTGTACTTTCCCGTCAGATCGCCGAGCTTGGTATTTACCCGGCTGTTGATCCCCTTGACTCAACCTCGCGTATTCTCGACCCCAATGTTGTCGGGCAGGAGCATTATCTGACCGCCCGCGGCGTCCAGGTTTCCCTGCAAAAGTATAAAGAGCTGCAGGATATTATTGCAATCCTCGGTATGGACGAACTCTCTGAGGAAGATCAGCTCACCGTTACCCGTGCCCGTAAGGTACAGCGTTTTCTGTCGCAGCCTTTCCATGTGGCCGAGGTATTTACCGGCCATCCCGGCAAATACTGCAAGGTAGAGGACACTGTTCGCGGCTTTAAAGAGATTCTTGAAGGCAAGCATGACGACCTTCCTGAAAGCGCTTTTTACATGGTTGGCAACATTGAGGAAGCGGTTGCCAAAGCCAGTGGCGCCGAGGCTAAAGCGTAAATCGAAGACACAAGTCTTAGCTGAGGAATAATATATGGCACAGATTCATCTTGAAGTCGTTACGCCTACCGGGCCGGTCATCAGTGACGACGTTGATATAGTAACCGCTCCCGGCTATGGTGGTGAGTTCGGGGTGTTGGCAAATCACGCTCCCTTTCTCAGCACCATTAAAACCGGCACCCTGAGCTTTAAGAAGGATAAGCAGAACAAGTTTCTCATGGTCAGCGGTGGATTTTCCGAAGTGTCCAATAATAAAATAACCTTTCTCGTTGAAAGCGCCGAGTTTGGACATGATATTGATGTCGACCGGGCAATGCTGGCCAAGGAAAGGGCGGAAAAACGACTCGCCCAGGCTATGCAGCAATCCGAGAAAATAAACCGGACCAGGGCCGAAGCCGCTTTACAGCGGGCCATGGCCAGGCTGAGGACGGCTGAACAGGCCCGTCGGTAAACAGTCAGCATATATGTTGAAAGGCCGCCCTATGGGCGGCCTTTTTTTTGTCAGGAGCTCTTGCCAACGAGTCGAAATTCTGATAAAATTATTACTTTTCACCTGTCGATCCAATCGTACAATTTGAGGACTTGAGCATGAAAGCGAAAGAGCGTATGGCTATACCCCGTCAACAGCCCCGGGAACTTGATCCTGCCGAACGGATAAAAAATTTCAAGGAAGTCACTTTCGGCTATGATGAGGAGACCGCCATCCTGGAGGCCAATCGCTGCCTGCAGTGTAAAAAGCCTACCTGTATCGATGGCTGCCCCATAGGCAACGATATTCCCGCCTTTATTCAACTCCTGCGGGACAAAAAATTCGAGGAGGGATACTGGAAAATCCGCGAAACAAGCACCATGCCCGCTGTCTGCTCGCGGGTGTGCCCGCACGAGTTTCAGTGCGAGGGCTCATGTGTTCGCGGCAAAAAGGGTGACCCGGTGGCAATCGGCATGCTGGAGCGCTATCTGGTCGACTGGATGGTCCTGAATAAGAAAAATCTGTTTATGGACTGCAAGATTTCCAGGAAAAAGAAGGTTGCCATCGTCGGTTCCGGTCCTGCCGGTATCTCTGTTGCCTTTTACCTGGCCCATGAAGGCTACGACTGCACCATATTTGAGAGCCTGCCGGTGTTCGGCGGTATGCTTGCGGTGGGTATTCCCCATTACCGCCTGCCCCGCGATATAATCGGCGCTGAGTTGTATGCCCTGAAAAACTGCGGTGTGGAAATTGTTACCGGGGTGACTATCGGTCAGGATAAAACGCTGGAAGATCTCCGCAATGAGGGTTTTGAAGCGGTATTTCTCGGGGTCGGTGCCCATGCCAGCCGGAAGCTCGGCATTGAAGGCGAAGAAGGAACCGAAGGCGTTCTGCACGGCGTCGATTATCTGCGCCGGGTCCTGACCGGTGAAGATGTCGATATCGGACGTAATGTTGTTGTAGTCGGCGGCGGCAATGTGGCCATCGACGTGGCCAGGACCGCCCTGCGAAAAGGTTCGGACAATGTGTTCATCCTCTACCGTCGATCAAAAGAGGAAATGCCTGCCTCCAAAGCGGAAATCCATCACCTGGAGGAAGAGGGGGTGCGCATTGAAATGCTCGCCGCCCCGATCAAAATTCATACGGAAAACGGCAGGATGACCGGGGTTGAATGCATCCGCATGGAGCTTGGCGAACCCGATGATTCCGGTCGGCGGCGGCCGGTTGTCAAGGAGGGGTCCAACTTTATCATCAAGGCTGACTCAATCATTCCGGCCATCAGCCAGAACGTCGAACACAAGGCGGATAAAGGCATGGAGTTCAAGCTGACCAGCTGGGGAACCTATGAAGTCGACCCGGACACCCTGCAGACAAGCGTGGAGTGGATTTTCGCCGGCGGCGATAATGTGCTCGGACCGCAGACTGCTGCCAAGGCCGTGTATCATGGCAAGGTCGCGGCCGAGTCCATTCAGCGCTATCTTGAGGGAGAAAGCCTGACGGAATGCCGGAAGTTCCCCTGCAAATTCATGTAGAAATCTGATCCGGGCTACATCTCCAGGGCGGCTGTAGCCCGGTTGTCAACATAGCCGGTGATACCCGCTGCTATCTGTCGGGCAATATGGTCTCGGTAACTGTCCAGCCGGAGTCGTTCCGCATCCTGTGGATTACTGATAAAGGAAATCTCGGCAAGGATGGCCGGCATCTCGGCGCCTATAAGGACATAGAACGGCGCCTGTTTCACCCCCAGGTCTCTGGTCGAATATCTGTTCTCCCGCAACCCCGCAATCAACCTGTTCTGAACATATTCTGCCAGTATCGACGATTCATGAATCTTGGAATTCTGCATCAGGTCTGTGAGGATATCCTGCAGGTCGCTGATATTGAGCGTTGTGGTGGCGTTTTCCCTGGCAGCCACACGCATGGCCTCGGTATTGGTCGCCAGGTTGAGGTAAAAGGTCTCAACGCCGCTGGTGGTCCTGTTGGGATGGGCGTTGACATGGATGGAAACAAAGAGATCCGCCTTTCTGGTGTTGGCAATGGCCGTGCGCTCCTCCAGGGGCAGTGATCTGTCGTCCTCCCTGGTCAGGATAACCTCGTAATTGTGGAGCGAACGTAAATGTTGTGCGGTTTTGCGGGCAACAGCCAGGGTTATATCCTTTTCCTTCAGGCCGTTGGCCATTGCTCCCGGATCCTTGCCGCCATGCCCCGGGTCAATGACGATCCGCTGAACGCCGAGGCCGAGCTGTTGGGCAAGAGATAGATTCAGTCCGCGGTTGTCCATATCTTCGAGGGGATCGCTTCCTGGTTTGCGTTTCTTGTTATCCCATAACACCATGACCGTTTCGTTCTGTTGGAAAGGCACCGGCTGTTCCAGGTTCTCGGGTTTCGCAGGCTGCCGGGGAGCAGGGGTAACGGCTTGTGACGGGATCTTTCCCGGCGTCGTTTCGACACGTTCCCGCTGCACTTGCGGAACAGACTTGGAGGAGCGCAGAACCTTCTGTTGGCCGTGGACATCGACGATTACCCTGAACGGATCATTGAGGCTGAAGATTTTGTAAGTGGAGATGGATTCGATATCCAGGACGATGCGGACAGAGGTTGAATCAAGCTGCTGTGACTGGAGCTGCTGGAGCAGGCCATCTTGAACCGACACCGGCGTCGTGTATTGGCGCTCGATGGTGCTGTGGGCAAAATCGATGAACAATTTCCTCGGTTGGTGATCCTTTTTGTCGAGCAGTTTCGAGGTGTAGGTCACCGGACCGGAAGAACGGATGACCACCCGGGTGTAGTCGTCGGATGACCAGTACTGGACCGGCAGGACCTTGACCAGGTTCGTTCCCGGAGCGGGCAGGGCGATTTGCCGGCTTCCGGCGATTTCATGCTTGTCGTCGATTTCCCGCAGCCGGTTAAGGGCCTGGGCGTATTTGTCACCGTCCGGATAGCGCTTGATCTGTCTGGCATAGAGCTGCGCCGCCTGATCAGGATTCTTTTTGTGTTTCCGGTATATCTCCGCTGTCCAGTATATGGCGTCATCGGCCAGGGTGCTGTCCGGAAAAAGGAGCCACACGTTGCGGTAATAGGTGACCGTCTCGTCAAGGTCGGCCTGGACCTGGAATTGCAGGTACATGCGATAGTGCATGGTAGCCAGCATGAACAGACAGTTGGGCGCGAGTTCCCCCTTGGGATCATCCAGGTATATCCGGCGGAATTCACGCGTTCCTTTAATCCAGTTGTCACGGTGTTCCGAAATGCTTTTGTCCCGGCGAAGCTGGTAGTAATAGTCCTTGGCCCGCTGATACTCCTGCTCGACTTCGCTGAGATGAGCGCTGAAAGAACCGCTGTCGGCAAAGAGCATATCCGTGCTGCCGACAAGGGAGAGACAAAATGTCAGCAGCAGGAGTATGAAGGAGTATTTGCCGGGGAGTGATCGGTTCCGTATCATTGAGTATGCAGAAATACGTGTCGATTTCTGCCGGGGTCGAAGGAAAATGCAATCCATATTCTGGTTCGTATTATCGGCAAAAATGAAGAAATATACCAGAAAAAAAGAGAGGTAATCTCATGTCGGATAAGCCGGCAACGCTTTTCAGTCGTCCCCGGCGGTCAGGGATTTCAATTCGTAGAGCAGCTGCAGGGCCTCGAAAGGCGTCATTTTGTCCGGATCAGCTTTTTTCAGCAGCCCGTGGACCGGGTCATCCTGGGACCGGAAAAGCTGCAGCTGGCTTGGATGGCGCTGCTCCCTTTTTTTTGTCTTTGACACGGCAATGGCCGGCTCACCGTTCCTGGTGAACTCGCCCTGCTCAATATTGCGCAGGATTTCGTGGGCTCGGGTGACCACGTGGTCGGGGACCCCGGCCAGGGAGGCGACCTGGATGCCGTAGCTCCTGTTCGTTGCCCCCTTGACCAGATGGTGAAGGAAGATGATGGTGTCGTTCCATTCCCTTACCGCGATGGAATAGTTCTGGATGCGTTGGTTGGTGGCGGCAAGGTCGGTCAGTTCGTGATAATGGGTGGCGAACAGGGTTTTGACCCCGCGGCCGTTCTTGTCGGCCAGCTCCTCGGTCACTGCCCAGGCAATGGCCAGGCCGTCATAGGTTGAGGTGCCGCGGCCGATTTCATCGAGGATGACCAGGCTCCGGTCAGTGGCGTTGTTGAGGATATTGGCGGTCTCATTCATTTCGACCATGAATGTCGACTGCCCGCGCCGCAGGTCGTCCATGGCCCCGACCCGGGTGAAGATGCGGTCGACAATGCAGATCCCTGCCTGGTCGGCCGGGACAAAACTGCCGATATGGGCCATCAGGACGATGAGCGCGGTCTGGCGCAGGACGGTTGATTTGCCGGCCATGTTCGGACCGGTGATGATCAGCAATTCGTTGTGCTGCTGGTCAAGCTGCACATCGTTGGGAACGAACTTGCCCGGATCCATGGACCGTTCGATAACCGGATGGCGTCCGGCAGTGATGGTTATTTCATCGTTATCAATGACCTGCGGTTTTACATAGTGATAGCGGTGGGCGGCCTCGGCCAGGCTGGCCAGGAAATCTATTCTGGCGATCTGGGCGGCGGTATGGAGGATCCGGTCGCTCTGCCCGGCAATATGGTCGCGGATTTCACTGAACAGCCGGTATTCCAGCTCCAGTCTTTTGTCCTGGGCCGTTGTGATCTTCTCTTCCAGTTCCTTGAGTTCCGGGGTGATAAAACGCTCGGCATTGGCCAGCGTCTGTTTCCGGATAAAGTTTTCCGGCACTTCTTTAGCCTGGGCGCGGCTGATCTCGAAATAATAGCCGAAGACCCGGTTGTAGCCGACCTTGAGCTTGGCGATGCCGGTGCGGGCGCGCTCTTTTTCTTCAAGGCCGAGGATCAGCTGTTTGCCGTCCCGCAGCAGGTGGATAAGTTCATCCAGTTCGCCGCGGTATCCCTCGCGGATGAGATTGCCGTCCCGGAGGGTCACCGGCGCATCGTCACGGATAGCCCGGTCAATGAGCTGGTGGAGATCGGCCAGCTCGTCAAGCTCGTCCATGATGCGGTGGACCAGGCTGCTGTCGACGGATGCAAGAATGGCCTTCAACTCCGGCAGCCGCCCCAGGGAGATCTTCATCGCGCTCATGTCCCGGGCGTTGCCGTGGCCGAGGACAAGACGGCTGCAGAGCCGCTCCAGATCATAAATGCCCTGGAGTAAACTGCGCAGTTCATCGCGCCGCTCAGCGGCAGCAACCAGGCACTCGACAGCATCAAGGCGGTGCCGGATTCGCTCAAGGTCCTGCAGGGGAAAAAGGAGCCGGTTGCGGAGCAGCCTGGCGCCCATGGGGGTGCAGGTCAGGTCCATGACCGAAAGCAGCGAACCCTCGCGCTTGCCGCCGATGATGGTCTCGGTCAGTTCAAGGTTGCGGCGGGACGGATCGTCAATGATCAGGCAGCCGCCCAGGTCCATGGGGGAAAGCTGCTTGATAAACGACAGGTCGGTTTTCTGGGTTTCCTGGATATAGGAAAGCAGCCCCCCTGCCGCCCGGATGCCGGCCGGCATGGCTTCGCAGCCGAATCCCGCCAGATTGGCCGTACGGAAATGATCGGTCAGGGTCAGGGTTGCAGTTTCGGACTCGAAAAAGAATTCCTGGCGCCTGGTGATGCAGAGTCCCGGCAGGAGCACCTGGAGAGTGTCGATCGCCGGCAGAAGGTATTCATGGTCTTTTTCGGTGATCACCAGTTCCGCCGGCTGCATCCTGGTAAGCTCTTCTACCACCGGGTCAAAAGATTGCGGCGGCAGGTTCAGTTCGCTGACCAGAAATTCGCCGGTGGACACGTCGAGAAAACTCACTCCGGCCTGGGAAAGGTTCCGGGAGGCCGCATGGACGACGATGGCGCAGACATAGCGGTTGCTTTTCTCATCCAGCAGCTGCTCTTCAGTGGTCACTCCCGGCGTGACCACCCGGATGACTTCGCGTTTGACTATTCCCTTGGCCTCCTTGGGGTCTTCTGTCTGCTCGCAGATGGCCACGCGATACCCGGCCTTGACCATTTTGGTCAGGTACCCGGACACGGCATGGAAGGGAACCCCGCACATGGGCACCTTGTTTTCATCGTCCTTGCTGCTCCGTGAAGTCAGGGTGATGCCGAGGACCTTTGCGGCGGTGACCGCGTCATCAAAGAACATTTCGTAGAAATCGCCCATGCGATAGAACAGAATGGTGTCCTTGTGCTGCTCCTTGATCTCCAGGTACTGCCGGAGCATGGGGGTCATTTTGACCGGCGGCTTACCCATTGGCTCCTCCTGTGGTCGGCAGCAAGGCCTGGAAGTCATCCAGCAGCAGCTCGAAGGTGTGCTCCAGATGCTGGGGGATGGTCCGGATGTCGGCGGCAACGGTCATGTAATTGTGGTCGCCTTCCCAGCGCGGTACGATATGAAAATGGAGGTGGTCGTCGATGCCGGCGCCGGCCACCCGGCCCAGGTTGAGCCCGATGTTGAACCCGTGGGGGCGGAGGCGATTTTGGAGAATCCGGCAGCAGTGCTGGAGCATTTCCATGAGGGCAAGGTTTTCATCCTCATTCAATTCGGTGATTTCTCCTATATGCCGGACCGGGGCTACCAGCAGATGGCCGTTGGCATAGGGGAAGCGGTTGAGCAGCGTCAGTACCCGGGGATCGCGGTAGAGGAGCAGGAGCTTCCTGTTGAACGGCTCCGCTCCCGGCGGTTCAAAGAGGCATCCATCCGGGCGGTCGGCCTGGCCTGTTACATGTTCCATGCGCCATGGAGTCCACAGTGTTTTCATATTTCGTTTGGAACCTCGTGGATGGTTGCCTGCAGGGTTTTTCCGGCCTCGAGTATGGCATAGGTGCCCGGAGCCCCATACCTGCCGGTTCCCCGGAAGCTGCCGGGGTTGACAATAAGGACGCCGCCCTGGCGGTGGCAGACGGCCCGGTGGGTGTGCCCGTACACCATGCAGTCGACCTCGGGAAAGAGATTCCAGAGCTGGAGCTCGATATCCCGGCCGAGATGGGCGCCATGGGTAAGGCCGACAGTATAGCTGCCCAGTGCAAAGGTCAAATCCCTGGGCAGGGAGAGGAATGAACTGGCATCGCACATGTTGCCGTGCACCGCGAATACTTCCCGGTCGCCAAAACCCTTGAGCACGCTGGCATTGGTAAGGTCGCCCGCATGGATAATGACGCTGCAGTCGGCAAAACAATGGTGCGCAAGCCGGATGAACCGGTCATCGGGACGGATCAGATGGGTATCGGAAAGAATGCCTGCCTTGAGGGTCATGAACGCGTCTGTCTGATCAGGTTAATCTGTATGGAAAATGAATATGTAAATGTATAGGACTTCATCATTAATGACAAGAAAAGATCAGGAATAAGTTGCAAAATCAGGGGTCATCCCGTAACATGTTTCCGCTTTTCAATAACCATTATTTTTAACAAGGAACAGTTTATGTACAGTGCATCGGATTTACGCAAGGGCCTCAAGGTTCAGATCGACGGGGAGCCATATATAGTCATCGATTTCGAGTTTTCCAAACCGGGCAAGGGCCAGGCGCTGTACCGCACCAAAATGCGGAGTATGATTTCCGGCAACCAGCTGGTCAATACCTATCGTTCCAACGATAAATTCGAGAAACCCGATCTTGAAGAGCGCACCATGCAGTTCCTCTATTCCCAGGATGATGAATACCACTTCATGGATACCTCCTCGTACGAGCAGATCTTTCTCACCCGTGACCAGCTCGGCCACAACCTGAACTATCTTATTGATAATATGGAAGTCCAGGTTTTATTTTTCGGGGACAGGGCCATTGATGTCAGCCTGCCGACCTTTGTCAACCTCGAGGTAACGGTCGCGGATCCATGGGTCAAGGGCGATACCTCGGGAACAGACACCAAGCCGGTGACCGTGGAAACCGGGTATGTCCTCCAAGTGCCTCCCTTTGTCGAAGTCGGCGACCGTATCCAGATCGACACCCGTTCCGGCGATTACATAACCCGGGTCAAAGACTGACCGGTGATGTCTGCCAGCCGCCTGCAGGAGCGTTCCCGCCTGCTGCAGGCAGTTCGTTCCTTTTTTTTCTCCCAGGGGTATATCGAGGTCGATACCCCGATTCGCCTGCCGATCCCCCTTCCCGAAGCCCATATCAAGCCCTTTTTCTCGGAAGGCTGGTTCCTGCACTCTTCTCCGGAGCAGTGCATGAAGCGATTGCTGGCCCGGGGATGTACGCAATTATTCCAGATCTGCCACTGTTTCAGAAAAGAGGAGGTCGGCCGCTATCACCAGACCGAGTTCACCATGCTGGAGTGGTATTGCGCCGGCTGGAGTTACCGCGAACTGATGGAGGAATGCGAGGAGTTCCTGCGCCAGCTGGTACGCGCTGTTCCAGGTCTTCCGGGAATAAAGGATGCCCATTCCCTGCAATGGCAGGGCAGGACTATTCCTCTTGCGCCGCCCTGGCAGAGAATCACCGTTGCCGAGGCCTTTCATGCATATGCGGACATGACCGTGGCCCAGGCCCTGGCGACCGACATGTTTGACGAAGTGCTGGTCACACGGATCGAGCCCCATCTGGGCTGGGACACCCCGGTTTTTTTGTATGATTACCCGGTTGAACTTGGTTCGCTGGCCCGGCGGAAACAGGGCAATGACAGTGTTGCCGAGCGGTTTGAGCTCTATATCGGCGGAATTGAGATTGCCAACGGTTTTTCCGAACTGATTGATCCGGAGGAGCAGCGCCGACGCTTTGCCGCGGAAATGAACAAGGCGCAGGAACTGGGAAATCCTTATCCGGAGCTGCCGGAAAAATTTCTCGCTGACCTGGCAAACATCGGCGACACCGCAGGGATAGCCCTGGGGCTTGATCGTCTGTTCATGTTCCTGCTCGGTTGCGCGTCAGTTGCGGAAGCAATGAGCATGATTTTTGAAGAATTATGAAAGAAGAAAAAAACAAAGAGTTCCCCATAGACCTGGCGGTTGAGCGGCTTGAGCAGGAGGTCAAGGGTTACGATGTGCCGGTTGTTGACCTTGTTGCCGCCCAGACCAAAGACCCGTTCAAGATCCTGGTGGCAACCATCCTTTCCGCCCGGACCAAGGATGAGGTGACCGCGGCGGCCTGCCGGCGGCTGTTCAAGCGGGTTGCAACCCCGGCGGACCTGGAAGCGATACCCGCCCCTGAGTTGGAGAAGATCATTTATCCTGTGGGTTTTTTCCGCAACAAGGCCAAGCACCTCTCCCGGCTTCCCGGGGTGCTCAGGGACCAGTTTGAATCCAAAATACCCGATGACGTTGAATCGCTGACCCGATTGCCCGGGGTGGGCCGGAAGACCGCCAACCTGGTGGTTGCGGTTGCCTTCGGCAAACCGGCCATCTGCGTGGATACGCACGTGCACCGGATCATGAACATCTGGGGCTATGTCAGGACCTCCACTCCCCTGGAGACCGAGATGGCCCTGCGGGACAAACTGCCGCAACAGTACTGGCTCACCATCAACTCGATCCTGGTCGCCTTTGGCCAGGGAACCTGCAAACCGGTGCGTCCCCATTGCGACCGCTGCGTCCTGCTCGATATCTGTCCACAGCTGGGCGTAACCCCGCGAAAGGTCCCCGGTAAAAGCAAGGCCGGGGAGAAGAAAAAGGACAGGAGCATGGTCAAGAAAATGGTTTCCTGGAACGTCAACGGCCTTCGGGCCGCGCTGCAGAAGGGGTTCCTGGACGCGTTTCGCGAACTGGATGCCGACATCTTCGCCCTGCAGGAGATCAAGGCCCTGCCAGACCAGCTGCCCGAGAACGTCGTGCATATCGACGGGTATCATTCCTACTGGTATCCGGCCCAGAAAAAAGGATATGCCGGCACAGCGGTGTATACCCGCCACGAGCCGCTGCAGGTGATCTATGGTTTGGACAACCATGATTTTGACCATGAGGGTAGGGTCCTGACCCTGGAGTTTGATGATTTTTTCCTGGTCAATATCTACTTTCCCAACGCTCAGCCCGGCCTCAAACGGCTTGAGTACAAAATGGATTTCAACCGGGCGGTCCGCAATTTCATGGACCGGCTGGCCGGGAAAAAATCCGTGGTCCTCTGCGGCGACCTCAATGTCGCCCATAAACCCATAGACCTGGCCAACCCCAAGTCCAATGAAAAAAATCCCGGTTACTCGCCCGAGGAGCGTTCCTGGATGAATGAAATAACCGGCGCCGGGTATGTGGACACCTTCCGCAAGTTCAACCAGGAGCCGGAGCAGTACACCTGGTGGAGCTACCGCTTTGCTGCCCGGGCCAAGAATATCGGCTGGCGGATCGACTATTTCCTGGTCGATCCGGCCAGTGAGGAACGGGTGGTCGGGGCGGCGATCCATGACGATATTCTCGGTTCCGACCACTGCCCCGTGAGCCTGGAGTTCAGGTAGAAGTATTTTTCCGGTTGATCATTTTCGCTCTGTCTCTCCCTTTTCCCATACCTTTATTTTAACATTCAAAACTTGGTCCTCTGGGCCCGGACATTTACTTTTGTAAATTTGAAACCGGGAGCTCCCGGGCTGCAGCAAAAAAAGATACTGGGCGTTTGCCTGGAAATGCTTAGGTTATATGTAAAGAACAGTTCCGGCCGTCTTTCCTGGTTTTACGGGCTGTTATGTTACGATGCCGCTCAAAGGACGGACCGGCAGGGCTTGCCGGAGGGCGGCCGAAAATATACATATTTTTTAAGGATACAACGGAGGCAGGATTATGAAGATCTTATTTCTCTTGCCGGTGGTCTTGCTGGCGTTTGCCGCGGCAGGTGCCTTTATTACCGGCAGATTTGACCCAACAGCATCCATGGCCGCGGAAACGGAAACAAAAGATGCTGCCACGCAGAAAGCGCTGTTTGCCGGCGGCTGTTTCTGGTGCATGGAAAAACCCTTTGAATCATTGGACGGAGTGATTTCAGTCACTTCCGGGTATGCGGGAGGTACAACAAAGAACCCGACATATGACAATTATCATGACGGCGGCCATATCGAGGTGGTGGAAATTGTCTTTGATCCGGCCCGGGTAACCTACAGGGAACTGCTTGATGTCTACTGGCGGCAGGTCGATCCTACCGATCCCGGCGGTCAGTTCGCGGACCGGGGACATGGGTATATCACCACCATCTTTTATTATGACGATGAGCAGCGCCGCCTGGCGGAACAATCCAAAGCGGAACTGGAGAAGAGGGGGATTTTCGACAAACCCATCGTGACCCCGATAGTCCCGGCGGCCCCTTTTTATGCCGCCGAAGAGTATCATCAGGATTATTATAAAAAGAATCCCATCCGCTATCGCTTTTACCGGGCAGGCTCAGGCCGGGACCGGTTCCTGGATAACGTGTGGAAAGAAGTTGAGAAAGAAGAAAAAATGAGCAAGGAGGATCTGAAGAAAAAACTGACCCCGCTCCAGTACAAAGTGACCCAGGAGGACGGGACCGAGCCGGCCTTTAACAATGAATACTGGGATAATAAAAAACCCGGCATTTATGTTGATATTGTTTCCGGCGAGCCGCTGTTCAGCTCACTGGACAAGTATGATTCCAAGACCGGCTGGCCCAGCTTCACCCGACCCCTGGTTGAAGAGAATATCGTCGAGCGGGAAGACAGAGGATTTTTCTCGACCCGGACCGAGGTGCGGAGCAAAAAGGGCGATTCCCACCTGGGCCATGTCTTTGATGACGGCCCGCCGCCCACCGGGCTGCGCTATTGCCTGAACTCCGCCGCCCTGCGGTTCATTCCGGCTGAAGATCTGGCCGAGGAAGGATATGGCGAGTTTTCCGGGTTGTTTGACAAATAAGAACTCTGTTATTCAAATTTCAAACCTGGTCCTTTGGGCCAGGTTTGCTTTTGACTTTTCTGCTCGACATGAGTCAACGGTAGAACTTGACCCCTTTTGTTGCTGGACCTCCTTTCCCTTACCGGTATATTTCTTTCTTTTCTTTTTCATTGAACACCTCCTCGCAGGATATAAATCCACTCTTAAGAAAGTGTCCACAATTACCCTGCCACCTCAAAGTATGATGTCCCGGAATTTTGTATCAACTGCTTGTGTACCCGGATACGAAAATTCCTTCAGACATTTTTGATTTTGAATTCAATTTGTGCGACACTCATTACTGGGTGTTATTAACCGAAAAACAATGTAAAAAACTTTCCGCCTGATAGACAGAACCATGACAACCATACCGAGACTTGCTTACATTTTTCCCCTCATATTTTTTTATGCGATGTGGATTCTTCCTGCATTTGCTGCGGTGCCGATCCAGCGTATCTCTCTGGCTGATGCACTTTTTGTCGGACAAACAACGACTATTCCTCCTTCGCCAGTACTTCTTCACAGCATTACTGATTTTGAAAACAATTACGGCAAACTTCCTCCGGATGGGCTGGGCACACTATATGAACTCTGGATAGCAGTTGCGTCCTTTTTTGAACAAGGAGGGGAAAACCTTTATATTGCACCCCTGGCAGGTGACTCGGGTCCTGAAAGCTACCGCCAAGCCCTGAATGGTTTCAACGCCGCTCCTTACATTGGCCTCATCGCAGCACCCGGATAGAGTCGATTATCAAATACAGAGAGGTATGTTGTTGCGGCAACCCTGATCAACGCGGCGGAAATTTCCGGATACGGTTTCGCCATCCTGGAGCATGAAAAAACATCAACTGTGGATGAACTGTTAACGGAACGTACACGTTACAGTACGCCACATGCAGCTTTATACACTCCATGGGTAGAGCTGTACGATAGCCAGAACTCCTCAACAGCCTCAATTTCTCCAAGTGGAGCCATAGCCGGAGTAATCGCAAAATCTGAAATTGATAACGGTGCTGACGCAGCACCTGCAGGAATTTCGATCAACGGTCTCAGTGGACTCAACACGTACTACACAGACGAGGAAGTGAACCTGCTGACGGCGAATAATCTGAATCCTCTCCGCTTTTTCACCCCGGCAGATTACAAGGTGTGGGGTGCCAGGACTATGTCTGATAATGCTGACACCAGGTATGTCCCGGTCCAGCGGTATGGTTCCCAACTTGAACTGTCGATCCGCCTCGGCACGGCATGGGTAATTGCTGAGGCGAACACCGAACCGTTTTGGACAACCCTGGAAACTCAGATTCAAACGTTTCTTCATGAAGAATGGCTTCGTGGGGCATTGGTGGGTGCTGCTCCGGAAGAGGCGTATTATGCCAAATGCGATCTGACGACGATGTCGGCGGAAGACATCATTGCCGGCAGGACAATTTGCACCTGGGGAGTTTCGCTTATAAGACCTGCAGAGTTCTCAGCCTTTACTCTTATTCATGAACGTACTCCTGGTCCGGTTGATACCGAATTCCCCGCCGGATACACCTTGCGAACCACCGAAACTACAGCTGGTACCCTCAATGAGCCGGCACTTGCCTTGCAAATCGATAACGCTGAAATAGGAAGCAGATATAAATACTACATCGGCAGTACCGGCGGTCCAGAGGTTCTATATAGTGAAGGAGAAGTGACTGTCGGCTTTTTTTCTATCACAGAAGGCAGAATAGCTTCGCTGTCGTCAGGTGATATACATGTTTACCTGTCTCTCACTGATTCGTCCGGCAATCTCGGCCCCTGGGTCTCGCCAACAAAAGAAAACAATTTCAACTGGCTCATGTTCCTCCCGACAATAATAAAACAAGAAAAGAAGTAACTCCGGAAGCCGTAAATGACCATGTAAAAGTGGCTCCATTAGGGTGATCATCAACAATCGGTTTACTCGACATCACCTATAACCTTGTCCTGGGGAACAGAGTTCACGGTAATCGCGGGTAAGAACATCGGCCACGGAAAGTTGCGGTGCCTGCCGAATTGTATGTTATCAACCAATTCTATCTGACCTTCGCTTGCTACTGTGATATGAGCAATCGGCTGATTTGAATAAATCCCAAAAAAGGTTTCAGAGGTCTGAACTGTTGATGTAAGCGTTTCGAGAAGGGTGTCATCAGGACCATAAACTGAAATAGTTACGCTTGCTGCCGAAACGGCCAGCATAAAATCCATTCCAGCGACGTTAACATCATCTCCGGTAAATAATATATCCATGGTATCACTAAACCAATAAATACCTAAAGCTTTAGAAGTGTTGTGAGCCAAGGAAGTTCCCATTGCATATAAACCATTTGAAGGATTAGTTCCATTAACAGTTTGGATTGCAAGTCCATCCCGGATGTCTCCTGGAGCAAAAGCACCAGGTGCATTTGTTGAACTATCTAAAGGTATGGGAAAGGCTAAACCTTCACCATCTGCTATCGGACTTTCCTCAAAATCCTCTTTGAGAAGGCTGGGATAAACTGTTTCAAATTCAAACTGACTGGTGTAGTAAAGAAGATTGTTTGTGGTAATAGTGGGTGCGGCGATGACTTGGAATGCCGCTACGGCAAGTGTCAACATTGAGCTCGCGATAACAACAGTTGTCTTTATTAGTCTTTTTTTCACACACGCTCCTCTTTCCTATGGGGGTAAATCAGGTTGTCACCAATCCAATGTAATATATATACGAGCCCTCCTGATGTCCTGGATTCTCGACTTCGTGTTAGCCGACGAACCCAGGACAAAGTCCAGGGGGATAAAGCTGTAGCCGTCTCGCCTCTGCACTCTAATTTACCGCAGCAGGTTTTATTTTATTGACTATTGCATAGTGCTTAGCTATTTCCTCTTTAGTGAAACCTTCGGAACAAAAATCATTATGATCCGAAAATTTTGGCACAATAGTTTTCAATTCTTCAGTACGTGGAGCAAAGCTCATTCCCTCAATGTAACGGGATCCCTGATCTAGAGCTACTACCGTCGGAACGATAGGTTTTTTGCTGCCATCAATATAGGAAGGTCCTTCTGTCTGGAAATCTATGTCAGCAGCTTGAGCTATTCCAGTTACACCTGCCAAAAATAATCCAGTAATTGTGTACGCTATTATTTTCCTCATTTTTTCTCTCCTTTTCACCTTGATGGTTTCAGTCCTTTTTGCAGTTAAATACCTCTTCATGAATATAAATGTATTCAATTTGAGTAATAACTATTCCATATTGCCATAACCTCAGACCTCCGGACCTCAAGGAAACTGTTATGATACCAGCTCGTAGACCAGGCGCAATTCTGTACCGGGAAATTTTACCCGTGTTTCATTGAGTTCACGGCAGAGTTTTTTGATCGCCTCAGCGCTGCATTTGTTGGCCGGCTGGTGGAGGCGCACGGTGAGTGAACCTCTGGCGTAGTCCGGAAGAAGATCGGCTTCGGTTGCGTACAAGCTACGCAGCAGGCTGCGGGCTTCGTCCTGGTGGCACATGCTTCGGCGGAGAATGTTAGCCATGGCTGTTTCGGCGCGATAGGCGATCATTTTTATAGTATCGATAAAGTATTTG
>JAMJFO010000030.1 GCA_023544645.1 Desulfobulbaceae bacterium
AATTTTTACTTAGCCATCTTTGAGTGTGTGATGGACTTTTTACGAGTCCATCATTGATGGTAGGCTGGAAACAGTTCGGCACAGCAAAGGCCTCGTTCCTCAATAACAGGAAGAGGCCTTTGCTGTTTTCCGCGAAGCGCCAACCAGCAGCGAAAGATATCTAAAACAGGCTGAAACGAACATTCCAGCCATTCTTAAGGATGGTATTGAGGATTGGAGACTTGATCTCATTGGGCGAGAAGGTATAGTCCTCGGGGGTGCTGTCGACATAATTTTCCACTCCCCAGGCAATGCCGGTTTCCACCCGGAAATATGGTCTACTGAAGACGAGCCAGCCGGTTTTGACCTTGATGGGACTCAGAGACCAGTCAACGGAGCGGTATTTGTCGCTCATGGTCACGGTTTTGGTATTGTTGTCAAAACCGAGCCGGAGTTCATAGATTTTTTTCATTTCCTTTTTTTCAAGCAACTCGCACCAGGCCCGGTCTTGGTATCGCCACGTCAGGATAATTTTTTTCCGCTGCCTTTTCACGTGAACAGGCGCGTCATGGTCGTTGATTCCAAGAAGAATCTGTTCCAGCGCGGCCTGGGTCACCGGCTCTCCCCTGCCGCGGAAAAACCATATTTTCTTGATGATGATCGCCAGGGCGGGCACCAGGAAAAGGGCGGCGCCAAAAGCCCAGAGCGTAACTGCTACAGCATAATGAGCGTTTTCCAGATGTATACGGACTGCCAGCACCGGAACCAGGGCAAGGCAGCAGAATAACAGGTAGAGAATTACGCCCGCCAATGTTTTAATGTATCGGTTTAGCATCGTATTGTATTTTACCGTTTATTCGTTTTTATCGAACTCGTAAACATCGTGCCGGAATTGCTGTCCATGGTGGTTTTAAGGCCAAGGAGGACTGCATGATTGGCTGCAAGGTGCCCCACCGGGATGTTTCCCCAGATAGGATAATCAGTATCGGCGGTCAGCTCCAGCACTCTTTTCCAGACTTGATCCTTGAGGCGCATATTAATTTCCTCTTCCGTGCTGCAGTCGAATGTGCCGAGCAGGAGGCCGGAAAGGCTGTCCAGTCGTCCGCTGACATACAGCTGGGTGAGCATCCTGTCAATCCTGTACATCGGTTCGCCGGTATCTTCCAGCAGGAGAAGCGCGCCCTTGAAAGGAACCTCCCAGGGAGTGCCGAGCAGATGTGCAATGGTTGCCAGATTGCCTCCCCGCAGTATTCCTTCAGCTCTGCCGCCACGCAGCACCTCAGGATCGCCGAATGAGCGCGTCCCGGCTATACGGCCCTCAAGAACGGATATGAACGAATCCACCGACTTTTTGTCTGAACCGGCAAGTGAGGTCAGGACCGGTCCGTGCACGGCAGCAATGTTCGCCCGGTCCACCAGGGTGTTGAGCAGAACGGTCAGGTCGCTGAAACCGATGACCAGTTTCGGGTTTTGACGCAGCAGGTCCATGTCCAGGTACGGCATCATCCGCAGGCATCCGTAGCCGCCCCGGACCGCCATCATGGCCTGTATTTCCGGGTCCGTCCACATGGCATGGAATTCTTCCGCCCTGGCTCGATCCTCCGCTGCCAGGTACTCATGGGACGGACACTGGCCAGGGAGGGTGTACCGGGTGCGGTATCCGAGATTATGCAGGAGCTGCAAACCGGCCTCAAACTGCGCCGGATCACGGACCGGGCCGGAGGGAGAAAAAAGTCCGATGCAGTCCCCATTTTTCAGTGGCGGCGGCAGGATCATGAAGCCGCAGCCTCCCTGTTTGCCTGCAGGTCAAAGATTATCTTCAGCCCCTTCAGCGTCAGCAATGGGTCAATAATATGGAGGTGATTGCTGTAGGGAGCAATGAGATGCGCCATGCCCCCGGTGGCAATGATGCTGACCTGCTGACCCTGGACGCCGAGTTCGCTGACCAGCCGGTCAACCATGCGGTCGATCATACCGCCGAAGCCGATGAGGATGCCTGACCGGATAGCTTCGACGGAATTGCGGCCGATGGCATACTGCGGAGCTTTTTCGATATCCACCCGCGGCAGCTTGGCGGTCCGGCTGGACAGGGCATCCAGGGATATGCCGATACCGGGCAGGATGGTGCCGCCCAGGTACTCTTTCCGTGCGTTGACGCAGTCAAAGGTGATGGCGGTGCCGAAATCGATGACAATGAGGGGAGGGGAGAACTGCCGGCAGGCGGCTACGGAGTTGACAATCCGGTCGGCGCCGACCTCGGAGGGGGTCTCGGTAACAATCTTCACCCCGGTTTCCGTATCGCTGGAAACCGATACCGGGGCTGCAAGCAGCTGCCCGGCCAGGTACCTGTCGGCATAGGTCATCCAGACCGTTTCCAGGGTGGGGACAACGCTGGAAACAATAAAACCGGTTATGCTGCCCGGCGGGATTTCCGCCATCTGGAAAAGTGAGTGGTAGCGGATGGCCAGTTCGTCTCCGGTCCGGTCCCGGTCTGATTTAAGACGCCATTCCGCCACAAGTTTGTCGCCGGAAAATACACCGCTGACAGTATGGGAGTTTCCTACATCGACTGCAAGAAGCATGACGAGCCCCTGGAAGATATTTGAAAGGTAAGCGGTCACAAGGACACCGCATATTTTTGTCATCCATCGGCCTGCCCGCATACCTGATGGAGAGCTGCCAAGCCTTTTTCGCGAAACTGCGGCACCCTGGAACCGCTGTAAAGTTGGTAAAAGCACACTGCGTAGTTGCTCCGGCCCGCGTGTATTTTCTCTAATAATCCGGTATTGTCTCAATGGAATAACAGTATTACATATTTAAAAAAAATACCACAATGGACCCAGATGGTTTTTTCAAATCTCAAATAGAGAGGAGGGTATGATTGAATATAAATATATACAGGTCACGACAACGACAGACAACCGGGAACTTGCGGAAAAAATCGCCGGCGCCGCGCTTAAACGGAAGCTGGCGGCATGCGTGCAGATAAGCCAATGCCAGAGCATGTATCACTGGCAGGAAAAAATCGAGCGCGCCGAGGAATTTGTCTGTGTGATGAAGAGCAGGATGGACCTTTATCCGGAACTGGAGCAGACCATCCGCAAAGAGCACACCTATGAGGTTCCGGAAATCCTGGTCTCCGGGGTGACGGCCGGCAGCAGCGACTACCTTGCCTGGCTGGACGGGGAGTTGCGCCGGGAGGGAGGGAGCAGATAATGTCCGGCGCTGAACGCAAAGGCGGTTACAGACGCCGCAACAAAAAAGGCTACACCTGTCATTGCTGCAGGGAGCAGAAGGCCTTCTGCTGGAGCTGCAACTGCGGTTTTGAGATATGCCCGGAATGTTTTGCCGAGAACAAGTGGGGCATCAGCAACGGGCCAACCTGGATATGCCCGGATTGTGAACGGGTGCACAGGATTGAGTGATTGGTTTATTTCTTACGGTCCGCGTGTTCAGTGATTAAATGCAAATCAAATATTATCCTCATCGGCATGGCCGGGTGCGGAAAAAGCACGGTGGGCAGAAAACTCGCCGCGATGACAGGCCGCCGCTTTGTTGATACCGATGACCTGATCGTCCTGGCCCGGCAGCGCTCCCTGCAGGATATCCTTGACGCCGAGGGAGCGCCGGCATTCCGGCGGGCCGAGGAAGAGGTTCTGCTGTCACTTGATCTGCGGGACCATGTAATCGCCACCGGCGGCAGCACCATCTACAGCGAGGCCGGCATGGCGCATCTGCGGCGGAACGGGTTGATCATCCTGCTGGAGGCCGATCCGGAGATCCTTGTACAGCGGGTTGGCGATACGGCCGGGCGCGGCCTGGTAAAACATCCGGGACAGCGGTTCGAGGATCTGCTGGCCGAACGCAGACCGCTCTATGCACGGTACGCGGATATGACTGTCGATAGTTCGCACATGCATCCCGAGGAGGTGTGCCGGGAAATCATCGCACGGCTAAAATAATTTCCCTATTTCTTTTCCAGCTTTCCGGCACAGCGTACGCACAGCCTTGATTCAGGCATGAGCATGATCCTGCCCACAGGGATCGGTTCGTCGCATTGGACACAGATCCCGAAATCAGGGTCGTCAAGGTCGGCCAGCACCGCTTTCAGCTGTTCCAGTTTGGTTTTGGCCCGGGTAAGCGATGCCTCGTTAATGCTTTTGGCGCCGATCGCTTCCATGCGGGACAACCGCCCGATGGCGTTGTCGGGAGCGATGGGTTTGACCTGTTCCGAGAGGGAGGAGATATCCTGTCGGGTTTCCTCTATCTGGCGATTAATCTGCTCAGCAATCTGTTTACGATGTTTTTCATCCATATCTGATCCGTCGGTGTTGGAATTTACAGGTATTGCGCAGTGCCGAGATCTCAGGGTTGTTGATGCTGCCCGGCAAGGCCCACTGGTATCTCTTTGCATAATATGCTATGGTTCTTCCCATTGAACCTGAAGTATAGCATGAAAAAATGAATACAACCAAAGGAGTATTGCATGAGTACAGCAAAGCAAGGTGATACCGTCCACGTACACTACACCGGCACCCTGAATGACGGAACAGTGTTTGATTCCTCGGCCGGCCGCGAGCCCCTGTCATTTACCATTGGCAACGGCCAGGTCATCCCCGGCTTTGAAGAAGCGGTTGTGGGCATGGACATGAATGAAAAGAAAAGCGTGACCATCCCCGTGGACAAGGCTTACGGACCGCGCAACGACGAGCTGGTCCTGACCGTACCGCGTGATCAGGTGCCGCCGGATATCAACCCGGAAGTGGGCCAGAAGCTGCAGATGCAGGGTCCCGGGGACAACCCCGTGGTGGTTGAGGTGACCGAGGTTGCCGATGAGCATATCAAGCTCGACGCCAACCCGCCTCTTGCCGGCAAGGAACTGGTTTTTGATATCGAGCTCGTTGAAATCTCCTGACAACCGCTCAACCAGGCTGCGTCCTGGCGGCAACGTCAGGGCGTAATGGTTTTTCAGTTTTCCCTTGCCCGGCTCTTTGAAGCTGCGGTCCTGCCTGGTGCGAATCAATCATTATTGACCGGACCATATAACAGACCGCCGCGTCCTTCAGGATTTCTGACAATTTTCAGCCTGCTGCTTCTCTTCAGCGCCTGCTGGATAAAATTTGTACTGCGGAGAAAGGCCTGTTCGTCATCCCCGGTCAGGCAGTGGAAGGCAGCGTATGCCGAAGCCAGGACACAGCCGGTGCCATGGGTATTCCTGCTGTTGATGAATGGCCGGGTCGAGGCAAGGAGTTTGATGGCCTTTTTCGACCTGTACAGAATAAAATCGGTCACTTCGTGGGCGCCGCCGACATGCCCGCCCTTGATCACCGCGACCCGGAGATTACCGAACTCCTCCAGCAGGTCGTCCGCGGCCTGGAGAGCGCTTTCATGATCGACCGTCTTCCTGCCCGTGATAATGGTGAGCTCCGGCAGGTTCGGCGTGACCACCGTGGCCCTGGCGATCAGGTCTGTTTTTATGGCCGCAAGAGCGGATGGTTGCAGAAGTTCCTGGCCGGTGGTGGACAGCAGGACAGGGTCGACGATGATTTCGCCGGAAAAATCGGCCAGACAACTGCTGATCGCCTGGGCGATGGGCGCGGTGCCGACCATGCCGATCTTGATATGGGTCACCCGGTGATCTTCGAGCACGGCCCGGATCTGTTCTTCGACAAGTTCCGGCGACAGGGGCTCAACTCTTTTCACCCCCCGGCTGTTCTGGACAGTGACACAGGTGACGACCGCCGCGGCATAGACGCCGATAACGGCCATGGTTTTCAGATCGGCCTGCAGTCCTGCTCCGCCGGTAGGGTCAGAGCCGGCAATGGTTAAAACGGTTGCTTGCATATTTTTTTGATTTGTAAAGTCTTCCTGTTCTCAGTATATTCACTTTTTGTGTCTTTACACAATTTTTGCAAATAATAATTTACCTATAAACGTCCTGTGAATGCACATCAATACGACGAATCAAAGATAAAGACCCTCAGCTCCCTGGAGCATATCCGCAAGCGCCCGGGCATGTATATCGGGCGTCTCGGCAATGGCTCCCACCCTGATGACGGCATCTATATCCTGGTCAAGGAGATCATCGACAACAGTGTCGATGAGTTCATCATGGGTGTCGGCAACCGGGTCGATATCGACATCGACGACACCGGATACTGCCGGGTGCGGGATTATGGCCGCGGCATTCCGCTGGGTAAGGTAGTCGAATGCGTTTCAGTAATCAATACCGGAGCAAAATATAATACCGATGTCTTTCAGTTTTCCGTGGGCCTGAACGGGGTCGGCACCAAGGCGGTCAATGCTTTATCATCCAGATTTATGGTCTGCGCTTTTCGCGACGGCAGATTCAAAAAAGCATATTTCGAGTTCGGCAATCTGCAGGAGGAAGAGGAAGGAAAAACCAGCGAAAAGAACGGCACCCTGATCGAGTTCCACCCGGACGAAGAGCTTTTCAACGACTATACCTTTGACCGGCAGTATATCCGCAAGCGCCTGTGGCGCTATGCCTATCTCAATGCCGGATTAAAGCTTTATTTCGATGGCGAATGCTACCACTCTGAAAACGGCCTGCTCGACCTGTTGTCAGACGAACTCAACGGCAACCAGATCTATGACCCCATCAATTATGCCGACAAGTCCCTGGAATTCGCCTTTACCCATACCGACGATTACGGCGACTCCTATTTTTCTTTTGTCAACGGCACCTTTACCAGCGAGGGCGGCACCCACCTTTCCGCCTTTCGCGAAGGGGTTCTCAAGGGAGTCAATGAATTCAGCGGCAAAAAATTCACCGGCAAGGATGTCCGCGACGGGATAGTCGGCACCCTGGCGGTCAAGGTCCAGGAGCCGGTATTTGAGTCCCAGACCAAGAACAAGCTCGGCAACACCGAGATACGCTCCTGGATCGTTAACGTGGTCAAGGACGCTGTGGCTGACTACATGTACAAGTTTCCGGAAACGGCTGAACTGATCCTGGACAAGGTCCAGCGCAACGAACGGGTCAGGAGGGAGCTGCAGACCGTTCGCCGCGAAGCCAAGGCCAAGGCCAAAAAGGTCGCCCTGAAAATACCGCAGCTCAAGGACTGCAAGTATCATCCCTCGCGCAAAAACAAGTCCGAACCGGGCCGCGAGAACATGATCTTCATCACCGAGGGACAGTCGGCGGCCGGCTCCATTGTCAGCGCCCGCGATCCCATGACCCAGGCGGTTTTCTCCCTCAAGGGCAAGCCCATGAACGTCTATGGACAGCGCCTTGACCTGCTGTACAAGAATGAGGAGATGTACAGCCTGATGCAGGCGCTGGATGTCGAGGAATCGGTGGGCACGCTGCGCTTCGACAAAATCATCCTGGCCACGGACGCCGATGTTGACGGCCTGCATATCCGCAACCTGCTGCTCACCTTTTTTCTCCATTACTTTGAGCCGCTGATCAAGCTGGGCTATGTCTATATCCTCGAAACGCCCATATTCAGGGTTCGAAACACCCAGGAAACCAGGTACTGTTATTCCGACCAGGAAAAAATCCAGGCGGTCAAGCATCTCCAAGGCAAGGGAAAGGTTGCCAGGAAAGTGGAAATGACCCGGTTCAAGGGTCTGGGCGAGATTTCTCCCAAGGAATTTAAACAGTTTATCGGTCCGGACATGCGTTTGCGGCAGGTGAGCATCGACACCCTGAGCGAGATTTCCAGGGTGCTCGGGTTTTACATGGGCAAGAATACACCTGAACGACGCCAGTACATCATGGACCATCTTGTTTTGAGGCCGGTGGCATGACCGATACGCCAGTAAACAAGCAGGAAATGGGCAAGCTGCAGCGCCTGTTTGACGACAATTTCCTCGATTACACCTCATACGTTATCCGCGAACGGGCCATCCCGGACATCGATGACGGGCTCAAGCCTGTGCAGCGGCGTATCCTGCAGACCCTGCACAATATTGACGACGGTCGTTTTCACAAGGTTGCCAACGTGGTCGGCGAAACCATGAAGCTTCATCCCCATGGCGACCAGTCCATTTTTGCCGCCCTGGTCAACCTGGCCAACAAGGAATACCTGATCGAACGGCAGGGGAATTTCGGCAACATTTTCACCGGCGACCAGGCATCTGCGCCCCGGTATATTGAATGCCGGCTGACTCCGCTGGCCCGGGAAACGCTGTTTAATAAGGATATCACCCAATTCGTCGAATCCTATGACGGCAGAATGCAGGAGCCCGTCACCCTGCCGGCCAAGCTACCCATGCTTCTGCTTCTCGGCGCCGAGGGCATTGCCGTGGGCATGGCCACCAAGATTATGCCCCACAACTTCAACGAACTGCTGCAGGCCCAGATTCTTTACCTGCGCCAGGAGGAATTTGCCCTTTATCCCGATTTTCCCCGCGGCGGCATCATCGATGTGTCCGAATATGACAACGGCAACGGCAGGATCCGTTGCCGGGCAATGATCGAGGAGGCGGACGAAAAAACCATTATCATCCGCGAGCTGCCCTACAACATCACCACCCAGGGCCTGATCGATTCTGTTGAGAAGGCGGCCAAGGCTGGCAAGCTGAAAATCACTTCCATCAATGATTATACGGCGGAAATAGTCGAGGTGGAGATCAAGCTGCCCCGCGGCGTGTATGCCGAAGAAACCATTGACGCCCTGTACGCCTTCACTGACTGCGAAGTCAGTGTTTCGCCCAACCTGGTTGTCATCAAGGAAAATATGCCATGCCAGATGGCAGTGGACGAAGTTCTTCGGCACAATACCAACAAGCTGGTCAGGGATCTCGAAACCGAACTCAATATTGAGTTGGGCCGTCTCAAGGAAAGACTGCATGCCCGCAAACTGGAGCAGATTTTCATCGAGGAGCGTTTGTACAAGGAAATCGAGGAAGTAACCAGCTACGACAAGATCGTCGCCACAGTGGATAAATCGCTCAAGCCTTTTGGTGATGAACTGGTCCGCGATGTTTCGCGGGAAGACATTGAAAAACTTCTGGAAATACGCATCAAGCGCATTTCACGCTTTGATATCAACCGACAGAAAAAAGAAATCCGCACCATTGAAACCGATATCAGGAAGGTGGAGAAACATCTTAAGGATATGATCGGTTTTACTATCAATTACCTGAAAAAACTGCTGGATAAATATGGTGAATTGTATCCCAGGAAAAGCAAGATCGAACATTTCGACCAGGTGGACGCCCGGGCTGCCGCTTTTTCCAACCTCCAGGTCGGATATCATCGTGAAAGCGGATACCTCGGATACAAAGTTAAGGCAGAGGATAACAAAAAAGACCTGGAGGTCAGCTGTTCCGAGCTTGACCGGCTGCTGCTTATTTTCAGCAATGGCCTGTACAAGGTCGTCAATGTACAGGAAAAATTCTTTGTAGGCGAAGAGCTGTTATGGCTGGGGGTGGTCAGGAACGACCTTGTTTTCAATGTCGTCTACCGCAACGGTAAGGAAAATCGCTCCTATGCAAAGCGTTTTCGCACACCGAAGTTTATCATCAACCGGGATTACCATCTCTTTCCGGAACACAAGCGTTCGCTTATCCAGTTCCTGGAAGTCGGGAGCAAGGAGGTCAGGGCACGGGTCAGCCTGGTGCCTTCCGCCCGGGCCAGGCACAACAGTATCGACCTGGAAATGGACGAATATCTCATCAAGGCGCCGAACGCCATCGGCAAGAGGGTGAGCAACAGGGTGGTGCGCAGGGTCACCAGCCAGACAGGCAAACCGCTGCCCCCAAAGGAAACGCTGCCTGTTCTTCCCGGTTTCAACGGCAAAGATCAGGGGGACGACTCACAACCGACTGAGTAGGTCTGCCAGGCCGCTCCGCAACTTATCATACTGCTCCACAGTGAGGCCGGCGCCGAGGGCCACGGTCTCCACTCTTTGCGCGGTCATGAAATCTCCGGGATCATGGCCATCCGAGCTGACAGCCAGCATGGCGCCGACCTCTATTGCCATCCGGGCCACATGGCCGTTGGTCAGGCAGTGTCCTTTCCTGCCGGACAGCTCGAGCAGCACTCCATTCTTTGCGGCAGCTTCCGCTTCTTCCAGTGTTATAAATCCGGGATGGGCCAGCAGGTCAACTCCGGCTTCAATGGCCGCTTTGTTGGTTCCCGGAGCAACCGGTTCCACAGGCGTTTCACCATGACCGACAATAATCAGGGCGCCAAGCTCCCGGGCGCGCATGGTCAGGGGCTTCATCAGCGCGGGGGGGATATGGGTGAGCTCAATGCCCGGTATGAGGCGGGTTTTGCTCAGGGGGTTCAAGTCCTGGGCAGCCCGGACAATGCGGGGCACGATGAAGTCAATATTTGAGGAGTCGGCATGGTCGGTGATAGCGACCGCCTGGTAGCCAAGGACTTCGAACCGGCGAAGGTGCTCTGCCGGTACCAGCGCTCCATCGCTGAAAAAAGTATGGGTGTGCAGATCTATCATGATTCGTCTCCCTCCTGGATATGCGTACCGGCCAGGGAATGTTGGCCGGCCTTGTCGATCCGGACCATCACGGCATCGCCCCTGTGCGGTTCCTGGCTCCGGACCGGTGAAAAATGAACGATATGGTTGGTCGATGACCGTCCCTGCCACAACCCCTTTTTCCCCTTGCCCTCAACAATCACCTCAAGAATATGATCCAGGTACTCCCGGTTTCTTGCAAGGCTTATCTCGTCCTGTCGATCCTGGAAGCGGGACAGTCTTTCGGACTTTACCTCTTCATTCACCGGATTGCCAAGGGAAGCAGCGCGGGTGCCCGGCCTGTCCGAATATTTAAAGGAAAAAGATCCATGAAAGCGAACTGTTTCAAGCAGACGCATTGTGGCGGCAAAGTCTTCTTCCGTTTCGCCGGGGAAACCGATGATCATATCTGTTCCCAGGGCAATATCCGGGCGATACCTCCGCAAGGCCTCAACTTTTTGCAGATACTCTTCAACGGTATATTTGCGGTTCATCAGGGAAAGAATGCGGTTGGAGCCGGATTGAACCGGTAGATGAAACTGCGGGCAGAGATTTTCCAGTTCAGCGAAGCAGCGCATCAGGTCATCGGAAAGATCCTTGGGATTGGAGGTGGTAAAGCGTAAACGGTTAAGGCCGGGTGTTGCGGAAACAAGGCGAAGCAGGGCGGCAAAGTTGACAGGGTCGTCCGCCACCGGATTGGTCAGGCCGTAGGAATTGACATTCTGGCCCAGCAGGGTAATTTCTTTTACCCCCTGTTCAACAAGCAGGCGGACCTCATCAAGAATATCGGCAACAGGTCTGCTGACTTCGCGGCCGCGGGTCAAGGGAACTACACAATAACTGCAGAAGTTGTTGCACCCCTGCATAATGGTGACGAATTTTTTATATTCGCCCGGAGCAGGGGAGGGGGAGGATTGACTTCCGTTCCGGCCCACCTGAAGAAACGGCTGCACCTGCATGGTGTCGTCCAGATCCACTTCAGGTTTCAGGTTTGTCTGGCCGGCATCGATTCTGGTGATCATGGCGGGGATTTTATATATCTGCCGGGTGCCGATCACCATATTAACATGGGGCATTCGCTGCATGATCCGCTCTTTTTCCTGCTGGGCGACACAACCGGCAACAGCAACCAACATGCCGGGATTGCGAGACTTATACTGTCTAATTTGCCCGAGCAGGCTGTATACTTTCTGTTCAGCCTTGGCCCTGACGCTGCAGGTGTTGAGAATAACCAGGTCGGCAGTCTGCATGTCGGCAACCGGGATAAAGCCGAGAGGAAAAAGCAGCTGTTCGATAATTTCGCTGTCCCGTTCATTCATCTGGCAGCCAAATGTTTTTATGTGCAGTGAGCGCTGTTTCATTATAACGATAAATCAGAACAATATGTTAAATAGTTAATGTTTTTCCCGGCATGGATTTTGGTTGACACAGGCTGGAAATATTTTCCAGGAGGCGCCAGATTTCGCCGGTTCTGGTCAGCGGAACCACGAGCTTGACAAGGCCGCTGTGCCGGTCAACAGTGGTGACCTGGGCCAGACCATCGTAGCCCTCGATAATGAATTTGAGCAGCGCTATTTTTTTCGGAGCAACCCTGATATAGATATCCTGAAAATTCACTGCCGGACAGGCGCGTCCTTCAGACATTGAGCGAGGAGTCAATGTCTCCGATCTTGTCCCGGTGTTTTTCCAGGACCGGTTCGGCAACCTCTTCAAGGAATTCCATTGTCTGTTCAGCAGCGCGGCCGGTGAAATCATTAAAGTTCTCTATGATATCGGCAAGTTCGTCGCCGGTGAAGGGCACGCGATCATCGTCTGCCAGGCGCTGGATGAGATCGTTGCCCGATCCCTCCTGCTTGACAGCCAGTCCGGCTTCAACCGAATGATCTCTGATGACCTCGTGCATTTCCTGCCGGCTTTTACCCCGCTCAACACAGGCCATCAGGATCTTTTCAGTGGCCATAAACGGAAGTTCTTCCTTAAGGTGCTTTTCTATTTGTTTCGGATAAACAACCATATCAGATGTAATGTTAACGTAAAGTTTCAGTATGGCATCGGCGAGAAGAAAGGCCTGGGCCATGTCCATTCGCCGGATTGCCGAGTCATCCAGGGTGCGCTCGAACCATTGATTGGCAGCGGTGGCGGCAAAGTTGGCGGGCAGCCCCATAAGCTTGCGAGCCAGTCCGGTCATGCGTTCGGAACGCATGGGATTTCTCTTGTAGGCCATGGCCGAGCTGCCCACCTGTTTTTTGGCAAAGGGCTCCTCCTGGACCTTGAGATTGGACAGAAGACGCATATCCACCGCGAACTTGTGCGCTGAGGCGCCGATGCCGGAAAGGGTTTCCGCGGTCTTCATGTCGAGCTTGCGCGGATAGGTTTGGCCGGTCACGGCAAAGACCTCGTCAAAACCGAGTTTTTTCGATACCAGCCTGTCCAGTTCACGGACCTTGCCGTGATCACCCTCGAACAGTTCAAGGAATGTCGCCTGGGTGCCGACCGTGCCCTTGGCTCCGCGGGCTTTAAGCTGTTTTTCCAGCAGCTCTATATATTCGAGGTCCATCAGCAGGTCCTGGATATACAGGGTGTTGCGTTTGCCGACGGTTGTAGGTTGCGCCGGCTGGTAGTGGGTAAAACCCAGGGTGGCCAGCGCGGCATGTTTTCTGCTGAACGCGGCAAGGTTGGCAATAACGTTGATCAGGGCTTTTTTAATCAGCTTGAGCGCTTTTTTCTGAATAATAAGATCAGTATTGCAGACAACGAACTGGGATGTGGCGCCCAGGTGAATAATGGCTTCAGCCTTGGGACATTTGAGTCCGTAGGTATAGACATGGGCCATGACGTCGTGGCGGATTTCTTTTTCTTTCTGCGCCGCAGCTGCAAAATCAATATCATCAATATGGTCGCGCAGTTCATCGACCATTTCCCGGGTGACCAGTTTGAGACCAAGTTCATGCTGGGCCTCGGCCAGGGCAAGCCAGCAGCGCCTCCAGGTGGTGAACTTGAAACGTTCGGAAAACAGTTCCTGCATTTCGACACTGGTATAGCGGCTGACAAGAGGCTCCTGGTAGATATTGTGCTGTGACATGATTTTTTCCGGATAAAGTGGTTCAGGTTTTTTTATGGTAAATTCCTATGACTGCTTGACAAGCAGTATCTTTTAACGGAGAGAATGATTCCGGTCAATGGATAAAACCGAACACGGTTCGCCGTCAGGCATCCTCAGCTTGTCTGGTGGCAACAATATGCAATGTCGCATAATATATATTATGTAAAATTAATACATGGTGCGTGTTGTCAAGGGGTTGCCGACACATCAACGGCGTGGAGTTCGATTCTCGACTCTCCTCTGTATACTGTATTCTTCAATTTAAATGCAAGCTGCACAGGTCCCTTGCGGATCAGTTCGATTTTTTCCCCCATACCGAATCCAATGCCTCTGTAGACCTTCCCTCCGGATTGCAATGTATAGGTGAGATGGTTTTTGACGGTTCCGGTCTCGATGAATCCGGGACTGTCAAATAAAAAAACCGGCTCGGGATTGCCGTTGCCGAACGGCTCCATCTTCCGGTAGTGCCTGAAAAATTCACTTTCAAGGATCTCTTCGGGCTCCGGACAATAATCCACCTGAATTATGGCGTTGTCGACTCCCCTGATATTCATGGCAGCAACCGCCTCGGTAAACAATGCGGTGAAGTATTGCAGATTTTTCTTGTTAAGGGCCAGGCCCGCGGCCATGGCATGACCGCCGAACTGAATAATCGAATCCGCGCAGCTCTGCAGCACATCATAGAGGTTGACACCGGCAACGGAACGGCCGGATCCCTTGATTGTCCCGTCCCGGCTTGTATCATCGGTAAAAATAACGACCGGTTTGCTGAACCTGTCGACAACCCGCGAGGCAATAATGCCGATAATGCCCTGGTGATAGGAGCCGTACACGACAAAGGCGGCCGCGCCGGCGTTTTCCTGCTCTTTGCATTCGGCAAGGACCTCGTTGAGGGCCATCCCCTCAAGCTCCCGCCTGTTGCTGTTGACAGCTTCTATCTGTGCCGCCAGCTGCCGGCACTTCACAGGATCACCTGTTGACAGCAGATGAAAGGACAATCCGGGTTTGCCCAGTCGTCCCGGCGCATTGATCCGGGGAGCAAACCTGTAGGATATGTCCTCGGCAGTAAACAGGCCGCCGGTAAAATTATTCTGCTGCTCCTGTAAAGCCTGTGCCCAGACGCAATCCGGCTGATTCATGACTTCGAGACCAGCGCGCACCAGAATCCGGTTGATACCGGTGAGAGGCATGACATCGGCCACGGTCCCCATGGCCACCATGTCCATCAACTGCTTAAGATTAGGAGTTTTTTCCTTGTCCACTCCCTCTTGCTCAATCAAGCTCTTCCGGATGCCGTATGCCAGGAAAAACGCCACTCCGACACCGGCCAGTTCTGGATGAGGAAATGTACAGTCCCGGCGGTGCGGATTGAGCAGCGCGTCAGCCGGTGGCAGGACATCGCCCGGAAGATGATGATCTGTCACAATAACCTTGAAACCGAGCTCCCTGGCAAGTTGTACTTCCTCAAAGTCGGCAATGCCGCAATCAACAGTGATAAGGAGCGCAGGCTGCCCCTGCACCGGCGCATGGGCCCTGATAAACCCCGCCTGCAGACCGTACCCTTCGGTCAGCCTGTCCGGCTGGTAGCAGATCGTATCCCGGCCAAGCTTGTAAAAAAAACGGGACAGGAGCGCGCATGAGGTTATGCCGTCCACATCATAGTCACCGTGGATATAAAGCGGCCAATTTTCTCGCAGGGCCTGGATAACCAGCGCAACGGCCCTGTCCATGTCCTTCATGAGAAACGGTGAAGGCAGGTCTGCAAGGCGGGGATTGAAAAAATCTTCTGCCTGCCGGGCATCCCGGACACCCCTTTGCCGCAGGAGAACGGCCATGGGATACGGCATGCCCAGTTCCAGGGCGAGCCGGGCGCATTGTTCGCGGTCAGGCGGTTCATAGTGGAAATTTTCCTGAACCGCCCTGCTGCGCATTATATCCTTTTCAGCCATTCAACCATGTATCAATTTGTTTGACGATTTCATCACCTTTGCCGCGGTCAATCCACTGAATTGCCGGATCACTGTTGAACCAGGTCATCTGGCGTTTGGCATAGCGTCGAGTGTCCCGTACCAGCAGGCGCATGGTTTCTTCCATGTCCCAGATCCCGTCAAGATAGTTATTGGCATGCCGGTACCCAATGGACTGCATGGAGGGTAATTGTGAACCATACCCCATTTTTCTCAACCCTTCCACCTCGGCGATCAACCCTGCCTCAACCATCAGTTTTGATCTTTTCCCGATTCGTTCATACAGAAGCTGGCGCTCGCAGTGCAGACCGAACTGCCTGATATTCCTGAAATGCACCGGTGGCGGGGGTTGATCTTCGAGATGGTCCGACCAGGGCCTGCCGCTCACCAGGTAGATTTCAAGGGCACGGAGCAGCCGCTGAACGTCATTGGGATGGATTCGGGAAGCAGTTTCAGGATCAACCTGCCTGAGCTGATCATACAATTGCTGATTGCCTTTGTCCGCCAGCAGTCGGGCGAGATCTTGCCGAACTGTTTTGTGGGCGGCTGTGTCAAAATCAAACAGACCGTGAAACAGGGCCTTCAGGTACATGCCGGTGCCGCCGGTCAGGAGCGGGATCCGGCCTGCTGCGGTGATTGAATCTATCGCTGCAAGGGCATGGCGGACAAACCGGGCCGCGTCAAAAGGCTGGTCCGGGTCGACAATATCTATAAGATGATGAACCGCCCTTCCCTGTTCTGCTGGCGAAGGTTTGGCTGTACCGATGTCCATGTACCGGTACACCTGCATGGAGTCGACGCTCACTATCTCGCAGTTGAACCTGTCAGCCAGTTCAAGTGACAGCGCGGTCTTGCCGATGGCGGTCGGGCCGATCAGAACAATCACCGGAGATTCGATGATGATCGGGGTGTCTTTATTTGTCGTCATGGGCATAGGTAAAATAATGCTGCAGCCGTTGTTTCATCCGCGGTCCTATCCCCCGAACATCTTCCAGCCGGTGCGCGCTGGTCAGGGGGCCATGAGCATCTCGATGGGCAATAATATTGCCAGCCAGGATCGGACCTATTCCTGGAACAAGGGCCAGCTCCCCGGCATTGGCCAAATTAACGGAAAATGGCTGGCCGAGGAGAAAGGCAAGTCGCGGCGACACCGCGGCAGGTAATGCCTCATTTCCCCGGCTGCTATCAAGGGCAGTAACTTTTTCTTCCTTTGCAAGGCTGTCAAGACAGGCCTGTTCCATTATGACCGAACTGGTGTTCAAGTCGGCAAGAATCTTTTCCGCCACTGTTTCCATGGATTGGCCAACCGGGCTGTACCTGAACAACCTGTGATCATTGCCGCGAATTTCCAGCCAGGAGTGATGAACACCGGGAGTAAAATGAGTATGGGATGGAATTTCCAGGTCCCACAGCAGGATCATGACCCCGAACGCAAAAAGGACAAGCAGGCGCTTGTCCTTTTTGCGGCACACCTGATCCGGGCCCATGTTTACTCTTTTTCCAGCTCGTCCTTCATGAGCTTGTAATTTATACTGTCCACCAGGGCCTGCCAGCTGGCCTCGATTATGTTCAGCGATACCCCGACCGTTCCCCAGCTGGAGGACTTGTCCCTGCTTTCAATCAGCACCCTGACCTTGGCTCCGGTTCCATGTTCACCGGAAAGCACCCGAACCTTGTAGTCAACCAGTTCCATCTCCTGCAGGGAAGGATAAAAACGGGTCAAGGCCTTGCGCAGGGCCCGGTCAATGGCATTGACCGGGCCATCGCCCATGGAGGCGGTATGGACTTCGTCGCCGCCGACAAACAGGCGGATGGTCGCTTCGGTCAACGGAGGCATGTCCATCCGATACTTATTGTTCATGACCCGCAGGCCTTCGAGCTTGAAATATTTTTTCTGCAGGCCCATGGCCCGGCGCATGAGCAGTTCAAAACTTGCCTCTGCTGCCTCATACTGGTACCCCTTGCTTTCGAGGTCCTTCAACTCAGAGACAATGGAGGCGATGACCGGATCATTGTCGTCAAGTTTGAGACCGTATCGCTGGGCCTTGTGCAGAATGTTTGATTTTCCGGCCTGGTCGGAAACCAGGACCCGGCGGATATTGCCGACCTTTTCCGGTTCAATATGCTCATAGGTAAGCGGATTACGCTGGACCGCGCTCACATGGATGCCCCCCTTGTGAGCAAAAGCAGACTCTCCCACGTACGGTTGGTAACGGTCATGGGGGAGATTGGCCAGTTCGTCAACATACCTTGAAGTTTCATAGAGACGACCCATATTGGCTGCCACATTACACTGGAGCCCCATCTTGAAGACCAGGGCCGGAATAATGGACGTCAGGTTGGCGTTGCCGCACCGTTCGCCATACCCGTTAATGGTGCCCTGAACCTGCTGGACCCCAAGGGAAACTGCCAGCAGGGCATTGGCAACAGCGGTTTCTGAATCATTATGCGAGTGAATGCCCAGCTTGACGCTGCTGTTCAACCCGTTCACATACTGTTTTACCTTCTCGATGATGGGCGGGATCTCGTGCGGCAGCGTGCCCCCATTGGTGTCGCAGAGAATCAGGGTTTCAGCCCCGCCGGCTACCGCCCTGCCCAGGGTTGCAAGGGCGTAGTCCGGATTGTTTTTGAAACCGTCAAAAAAATGCTCGGCATCATACAGCAGGATCTCGACATGCTGCCTGAGGAAGGCCAGTGAATCCTCAATGATCAGCAGGTTGTCTTCCAACTCGATCCGCAGGGCATCATGCACGTGCACATCCCAGCTTTTGCCGAAAATGGTGATCACCGGCGTTGCCGCGTCGACCAGGGCCTTCAGGTTCGGATCCTCGTTCGGAGGGTTCTTGAAATGCCTGGTGGACCCGAAAGCGGCAACCCTGGCGTGCTGCAGAGGCACATCCTTGATCCTGCGAAAATATTCCACGGCCTGAGGGTTGGAGCCGGGCCAGCCACCCTCAATGTAATCGATACCGAACGTATCCAGCTTCTGGGTAATACGAATCTTGTCTTCAACAGAAAGGTTGAAATTCTCAGCCTGGGTACCGTCTCGTAATGTCGTATCGTATATTTCTATTGCCATGAAAGTCCTTTGATCCGGTTAAGGTGCGCATGAAGTACTGAATTTCTGATTTTTTATACCTGTTCTTCCGCAGGAACGTTCTCCTTGTCCAGGGCAAACGCTTCGTGCAGGGCACGAATCGCGAGTTCCGTATATTTTTCTTCGATAATACAGGAAACCTTGATTTCCGAAGTTGAAATCATCATGATGTTTATCCCCTCCCTGGCGAGGATCTGGAACATAGTCGAGGCAATGCCCGAATGGTTCCGCATGCCGACTCCGACGATGGATACCTTGGCGATGTCCTGGGCGCCCGAAACTGATTCGGCATTGATCTCCGCGGCGACCTGTTCCAGCAGTTTCATGGCCCGGTCATAGTCACTGCGGATAACGGTGAAAGTAAGATCGGTCATGGAACCGGCCCGTGTATTCTGAATGATCATGTCAACAACAATGCCTGCGTCGGAGATCGGCAGGAATATTTTTGCCGCCACCCCCGGCTGATCAGGTACCTTGCTGATGGTTATTCGTGCTTCGTTTTTGTTATAGGTAACTCCGGAAACCAGCATGGATTCCATGTTTTTATCCTCCTCAACAACCCAAGTCCCTTCATTTTCCGTAAATGTTGACCGAACATGAACCGGAACTTTATAGCGTTTTGCCAGCCCGACGGAGCGGATATCAAGCACCTTGGCGCCAAGACTGGCCAATTCAAGCATTTCATCATAGGAAATACGGTCTATCTTGCGGGCCCTGGCACAGATATTGGGGTCCGTGGTAAAAACGCCTTCCACGTCGGTGAATATCTCACAGGCGTCGGCCTTGAGCGCCGCCGCCAGGGCCACCGCGGTCGTATCAGATCCTCCCCGGCCAAGGGTGGTGATATCACCTTCTTCGGTAACCCCCTGAAAACCGGCGATAACAACGATTTTGCCGTCATCGAGATGTCGTTTGATCCGCCCGGAGTCAATACTTTTGATCCTGGCCTTGGTATGCATGTTCGTGGTCTGAATAGTGACCTGGTCCCCCAGCAGGGAAACAGCGTCACTCCCCGCTTCCTTGACTGCCATGGCAAACAGGGAAACAGTGACCTGTTCGCCCGTTGAAACCAGCATGTCCATTTCCCGCAGGTCCGGCATCTGCTGAACAGCACGGGCCAGGCCGATGAGCCGGTCTGTTTCTCCTGACATGGCGGAGAGAACAACGACCATCTGGTTCCCCTGTTTGTGGCAAGAGAGCACCCGTTGGGCAACAGCCTTGATTTTGTCCGTGTTGCCGACCGACGTTCCGCCGAATTTCTGTACAATGAGCGCCATATTGTCCGAAAGAAGAATGATGATTTATTTTTGTCGCAGAATTGTTTAATTTAAGACGATTTTTTAAATTTGCAACTGCATTTGATATTCTGTACATACAGAGCAGCAAAAATGAGCGCACAGTTTATGCACCTTAAGAGATATACTGATGGCCGACTATCCTTTTCACATTGTTCTGGTTGAGCCGGAAATACCACCCAATACCGGCTCCATCGCCAGGCTGTGCGGCGCGGCGGATGTGATCCTTGACCTGGTCCATCCGCTGGGGTTCAGCATTGACGACAAGCATCTGAAACGGGCCGGGCTCGATTATTGGCCCTATGTCAACATCCGCAACTGGGACAACCTGGATGCATTTCTTGCCGCCCATGATGAACGAAAACTCTATTTTTTCACCACCAAAGTGGAGAAAAACTATTTTGAAGCTGATTTCGCTCCCGGCAGCCTGCTGGTCTTTGGCAAGGAGACAAAAGGATTGCCGCCGGAAATCATTGAGCTCTACAGGGACCGCTGTTATACGATCCCCATGGGAAACAATAATATCAGGAGCCTGAACCTGGCCATGTGTGCCGGGATTGTTCTTTATGAGGCGATAAGACAGAATAGTGTGCGCCACTGTCCCGCCCCTGCACCGATTGACTGAAAACATATTCACTTTACAAGGAGACCTCCATCATGCCTGAACGAATTTACAATTTCAGCCCCGGACCCTCGGTCCTGCCCTATTCCGTATTGCAGCAGGCGGCCAGGGATATCGTCAATTTCAACAACAAAGGCATCGGCCTGATCGAACTCAGCCACCGCAGCAAGGAATTCATGGGAGTTGCGCAAGAGGCGGAAGCGCTCATTCGGGAAAATCTCAAGGTTCCCTCCAACTACAAGGTTCTTTTTCTTCAGGGCGGGGCGTCCTCGCAATTCTTCATGGTGCCCATGAACCTGCTGCAAAACGGCATGAAGGCCACCTACCTCAACACCGGCACCTGGTCAGACAAGGCCATCAAGGAAGCACGTCTTTTCGGAGAGATTGATGTCCCTTTTTCCAGCAAGGAGGAAAAGTTCAACCGGGTGCCGAAGGATGACGAGTACACGGTCGGCCCTGACAGCGAATATCTCTATTTCGTGTCAAACAACACCATTTACGGCACCCAGTTCCAGTCGTTTCCCACAGCTGATGCTCTGCTCGTGTCAGACATGTCCTCGGACATATTTTCCCGTTCTGTAGATGTGAGCCGCTTCGGTATCATATTTGCGGGAGCCCAGAAAAATATGGGGCCGGCCGGGGTCACCGTGGTCATTATCCGTGAGGACCTGCTTGACCGCGCCCCGGAGAATCTGCCGACCATGCTGCGCTACAAGACCCATGCCGACAAGGATTCCATGTTCAACACCCCTCCCTGTTTTTCCATCTACTGTGTCGGGCTGGTAATGAAATGGCTCAAAGAGCTGGGCGGGGTCGAGGCAATCGAAAAGATCAACAACGAGAAGGCGGCCCTGGTGTATGAGGCCATTGACAGCACTGATTTCTACCGTGGGCATGCGGAAATCGCTTCCAGGTCGAAGATGAACATTTCCTTTAATCTCCCTACCCCGGAACTTGAGGCTAAGTTCATCGCCGATGCCGGCGCCCAGGGACTTGACGGCCTTAAAGGGCATCGCTCCATAGGCGGATGCCGGGCCTCGATCTATAACGCCTTTCCCCGGGAAGGAGTGGACAGGCTGGTCGCGTTCATGCAGGAATTTGCCCGGGCCAACGGGTGAGATAAAAAAAGCGCCCGGCATGCATTACGAAGGGAATATAATCCGGCCGCCCAGCGAAGCCGATTCGATCATTCTCCAGGTAACGGTCGGGTGTTCGCATAATGCATGCACGTTCTGCGGCGCCTACCGCGATAAACGTTTTCGCATCAAGGAGGCGGAGATTGTTGATGAGGATATTGCTTTTGCCGCCCAATACTGCCTCCGGCAGAAGACGGTGTTCCTTGCCGATGGCAATGCCCTGGCCATACCGCAGCCCCGGCTAGCAGACCTGCTGGCCGGGATCAGAAAAAAACTGCCCCAGGTTCGCCGGATCAGCCTGTATGCAAATGCAGGGGATATTCTCCAGCGCTCCGCTGACGAACTGAAAACACTGAGGGAGCTGGGTTTGCACCGTATCTACATGGGGCTGGAGAGCGGGCACGACCCTACCCTGCAAGCCATCGCCAAAGGCAATGATTCCCGGTCCATGATCGCGGCAGGACAAGCTGTCCGTGCAGCCGGCATCTTCCTCTCGGCCACTGTTCTCCTCGGAATCGCCGGCAGCGAATACTCACTGCCCCATGCCGCGGCAACGGCGGAGGTTCTCAATGCCATGCAGCCCAATCAGGTGGCGGTGCTCACCCTGATGGTCCTGGAAGACACCCCGCTTGCCGGACGCATTAAAGCCGGCGCCTTTCATCTGCCTGATCGCCGGGCTCTGTTCATTGAGCTCCGTACCCTGCTGGAGCGCCTGGATTTACCGCGGTCGCAGTTTCAGGCCAATCATGCCTCCAATTATTTTGTCCTTGACGGCAGGCTCCCCAGGGACAAGAAAAAATTTTTATCCTTAATAAAGGAGGCGCTTTCAGGTAAAGTAGAACTGAAACCTGAACAGTGCAGAACATTATAACCCATTGCAAGACACGCCATGATTACCCAGCAGAACAAGACCGACCTGAAAAATATGACCAGCGGGCAGCTGGTCCGTTACGTTGAATCCCTTCAGCAGCCGTCATTCAGGGGAGAACAGATCCTGGCCTGGCTGTACAGGCCTGGCATCACCGAATTTTCCCAGATGACCGACCTGGCGAAAGAATTCAGGGCCCTGCTGGAACAGAGAGCAAGGATAAGTTATTTCACTGATCCGGTCATCGAGGTCTCTGTCGACGGTTCGGTGAAGTTCGGCTTCAGGCTTGAGGATGATAATTTCATCGAATCCGTTCTCATCCCGGAAGGAGAACGCAATACCCTGTGTGTTTCCTCCCAGGTCGGCTGTGCCATGGGCTGCAATTTCTGCCAGACCGGGGCTATGGGATTCAGGAGGAACCTTAAACCCTCCGAAATAGTCAACCAGGTGTGCGCGGTTCAGGACTGGCTGATCAAGGAAAGAAAAAAGAAGCTGAACAACCTGGTTTTCATGGGTATGGGAGAACCGCTGGCAAACCTGGACAACCTGCTCAAGGCGCTTTCGATACTCACGGAACAGAAAGGTCTTGATTTCGCCAGCCGGAGAATCACCGTTTCAACCTGCGGCATGATTCCGCAAATGCTTGAGTTCGGCAAAAAGTCCGATGCCAACCTGGCCATTTCCCTGCACGCGGTGGATGACCGGACCAGGAACATGCTCATGCCCATCAACAAAAAATATCCGATCGAGGATCTTCTGGCGGCCTGTCGGGAATACCAGATGAAGAAAAGGCAGCGCATCATGTTCGAGTATGTACTGCTTGACAACATCAACGATTCCGATGAAACAGCGGTACAGCTGGCAGAAATGCTCCGCGGCATACCCTGCAAGATAAACCTGCTGGCCATGAACGAGGGGGAAATAGCCGGGTTCAGGAGCTCCAGCCAGGACCGGATTCTCCGGTTTCAGGATATCCTGCGCAAAAGGGGATATACGGTTTTTCTGCGACAGAGCAGAGGTTCGGACATTTCGGCGGCATGCGGCCAGCTTGCCGGCAAATTAAGTGAAGCAGAGCAGAAGAAATAAATCCTCCGTCTACCTGATGATTGTATAGCCTCTTCCCTCAAGGCTGTTTTTGCGTTTGACACTGCATGCCGGACACCAATATTAGCAAAACGTGAACTGCAGGCATTACCTTGGCCGGTTCTGCAATAACCCGGAAAGGGCCTCTGTCAGATTTCTCAACTCCCTGGGGCCTTTTGAGCTGATGTTGATGTCTCCCTTGCCGCCGTCAACCTGTTTAATTGCATTTGTCACCCTGTTCGTTAATTTTGCAAGGTATATGCCGAACAGAAACAGGATGCCGAAAGAAACCAGCCAGGTTCCGAGCAGCACGAGTAAGGACGTGGTGAGCAGCCTGGGCTGCAGTTCCATATGTTTACCGGCGATGGAGGAATAATATTGCCCGATGACAAAGGCCATTCCGCTGTTTACCGTTAAAAAAGATACAAATCCGGCTGTAAGAAAATAGCCGGCAATGGACATTTTTTTCTTTGTGCCGGCGGTGTCTGCGATGTGGGCAGCAATACCGGAGACATGATGACCGGTTGATCCGGCATCACTTCTATTCTCCGGTTCAAGCGGCGTTTCCATCTCTTTCAATAAATCTATTGATGACGAGGAAGATGGATCAGGATTCGGCTTGTTGATAAGAGGGCGGGAAAAATCAGCTTTGTCGACAATAATGATATGTCCGCATTCATTGCAGGTGAATCTCGCCCTGTTTCCCTTGATCCGCGATTCGTCAATATTGTATTTTTTCGCGCAGTCCTCGCAGATAACCAGCATGTATTCCTCCTGCTCCCTGTCGAGTGGTTGCCCCGTCGAAGAGTTATAAATAGACTGAAATGTTGTGCAGAAATTATTCTAAGTAGATTATCACTTTGACAGACAACAGGTCAACGAAAAAGACGGAAAGGAGGCGATTCAGCCGGGGTTGAAAACCAGGGAAACTATTTCGAATCCAGCTCCCAGACCCCTGTCCAAGCTTCGATGTCCATGTCCTGCAGCTCCTGGCATTTGGCACAATATGCCCGGGCAGCGGGATCTTCGTTTTCACGGCTCTTGAAGACTTCAAACGCGCTGGTAAAATCTCCCATATAAAAAAGATCCAGACCGCGGTTGAAATCCTGATTTCTTTCCGGGATCCTGCCCCAGGAAATCGGTTCATAGACCGTTACCGGCTCTTTACGGCCAACTACTCTGAGCCTGCCGAGCTCCCGGCAATAAAAGGAATCGCCAAGCTGGTCAAATGTAGAGGAAGATATCATCGTATACGTACCATAATACTTGTTGGCTCCTTCGAGCCGGGCAGCAAGGTTGACAGCGTCACCGAGCACGGTGTAGTCAAACCTGCTGGATGAACCCATGTTGCCGGCGATGGCTGATCCGGTATTGATGCCGATGCGCATAAACAGCTCCTTCCCGTATTTATCCAGGAAGCAGGGCCTCAGCTCATCGAGCTTTTCCTGGCATCGCAGCGCAGTTCTCACGGCCTTTTCTGCATGATTGTCCACATCCAGCGGCGCATTCCAGAAGGCAATGATCGCATCGCCTTCAAACTTATCCACCGTGCCCTCTTCCTCCAGGATGATATCGGTCATTGCCGTCAGGTATTCATTGAGGAGCCGGGTCAGTTCCTCCGGCGCCAATCCTTCAGAAATTTTTGTAAAGCCCTCAAGATCGGAAAAGAACAGGCTCAGCTCTTTTCTTTCTCCCCCAAGCTTGAGAAGTTCAGGGTTGCGGATGAGTTGATCAATGACCACCGGGCTGAGATAGTGGGTGAAGGAATGGCGGATAAATTCCTCCTGGCCGTGAACTATAAAATACGCCCTGAACACCGAAAACGCAGTTCCGGTCACCACCGCAATCTGCACCGGAACAAAGGTATAGTTGTAGCCTGACCTGTACGCAATGACGGCGATGCCTGCCGGGAGAAGCAGGAACATGGCGGCAGAAAAAATATGACTGCGGAACGATGGGAGGATGGAGATAAAAAAGGACGACAGAAAAGTAAGCATCATCACCGACGAGATCATCCACCAGATGGAAAGCGGGTGGATAAAATCTTCGGACAGGAGGTTGTCAAGCATGGTGGCATTTATTTCCGGTCCTGAAATTTTTCCGATGGGTGAGGTCTTTGCGTCGTACAGGGCGCGGGCGGTGAATCCGAAAAGCACATATTTGCCCTGCAGGTCCATTTTAATTTCGTCCGGACTTACCAGTCCCTGTTCAATACTCATTTCCTGGAAAATCAGGGAGCTCGCGTGCAGATAGGGAAAAGTTGAGGAGGGACCGCGGTAGTTAAGCAGGACCATGCCCGAATCATCAACAGGAATTTTTTTTCCATCAATAGACATGGTATTTTCAGCGACAATTGTTTCCGCATCCTTATGAGCGGCAAGGTACATGGCGATTCCAAGAGAAGGCAGCGGTTCTCCGTCAAACATGACAAACGGATGAAGACGCCTGTAAATACCGTCTGGGTCGGGTTGGTGCTGGACATTACTCAACAATGCCGAACTGCTGACTATTTCGGCTAGGGGAAATGTTGCCCGGGGATATGAAGGGATAATTGCCGGGGATGAATCGTCAACTGAAAATTTGAAGGATGGCCGGGAAATAGCCGGGGGCCATTCTGTATTAAAGGCGTGAAGCTCCCGGGTGGCAAAAACAGATCCCAGGGCGAAATTAGCCGTTTCTTCCATAGCCCGGCGCAGATATTGGTCATCATTAACCCCTGCCCGGGAAGGTTCGGTGAAGATGACATCAAAACCAATTGCCAGTGCTCCCCTTCTCCGGCAGTTGTTGATAACCGCGGCATAAAATTCACGGGGCCAGGGCCAGGTTTCACCTGTAACCTCGGCCATATGATCCAGGCTTTCCTGATCAACCCGAACAAAAACTATGGAACTGGTCGATGCTGTCGGCGCGGCATGCAGATTGACGCGGAGATCAAAAGTATCCGCTTCTATTCCATCGAGAAGGCCGGAAAACCAGAGAAGCAGGGAAAAAAGTATACCTGCAACTGAATGGAGAAGTACCTCCTGCCAGGATAAACGGAAAGAACGGCCGGCCATCTGCTCATTTAACGTTGTCAATCATGGGGCAAGGTCTAGGAAATTTTCATTGCTTCTCGAAAACGCCTGGCCCGGGCATCTGGTGTCTCAGGATCTTGTTCTGTTGTTATTCTCTTTGCCAGATAGTTGATACGGCTGCTGGGCGAGGGATGGGTTTTGGCGAAGTCGCGTCCTCCGGGCTGCAGTTTTGCATCCATGGCTTCAAGCATGGTGATCAGGGAGGTCGGGTTGTATCCGACACGGCCCATGATGATTGCCGCCGACTTGTCAGCATCCACCTCAAAGGATCTGGAATAGCCATTATTGATCATAGTTGTCGTAATATCGCTGATGGTTCCTTCAAAACTCTCGACCAGTTGAGCGACCTCGCTGTCAGTCAGTGCCTTGGTCGTTTCCATGGCCAGGATCGAACCGAATTCGGTGAAACGGCCCTTCTTGATAGCCTGTAATCCGTGCTTCAATTGTACATGGCCGACCTCATGGGCCAGGACGGCGGCAAGCTCACCCTCATCGGCACAGCAGCCCAGCATGCCCCTGGTTATGAATATGAGACCGGATGGGGTGGCAAAGGCATTGATCTCGTTGGAATCAAGCACCAGAAAATGATATCCGTTGAATGTTTCCGGCAGGTCGGAAGCCCGGGCAATGGTTTGTCCCAGAATGTTGACATAGCGCGTGACCTCCGTGTTGTCGTAGGGTTTGTATTTTTCCAGAATCAAGGCCCCTACCGTCCGGCCGATATAATATTCCTGCTCCGGAGTAAAATCATCAAATGTCTTGATGCCGGCCTTGGCCACGTTGATTATGGAACCGGAATGGCGTGACACCTGGGACAGCGTCGAAGAAATATCAGCGGAAATACAGCCGTGGAGCATGGAGGTCAACCCATATGCCCCGGCGCCTGCCAGGCTTATTTTGCCGACATGTTGAAGAAAGTCACGCCGGGAGAATATGTACTTCATGCTCCCTCTCCTTCCGCAATGCGGGAGAATATGTACTTCATGCTCCCTCTCCTTCCGCAATGAGCCCGCCATCTTTCAGGAAATTCTGCATTTCCACCTGGGAGATGACAATTTTCTCCATTTTATCGACCCAGGTGAAATCGACATTCTTGTTTTTCTTTTTGAAATCCTTTTCCACCTGTTCATTAAATCCCTTGCCGGCCAAAGCCAGTTCATCACTGGAAGCAGCACTATCGATATCTCTGCTGCCCGGTTTGAGAACGATTTTTTTCTTCGACAAGGCGGAAACATGCACCCATCCGCCATTTGGCCGGTTTAAAGGAACAACCCTGTACCAGTCATCTTTTTCCTGTTGGATAGTCACCTGGTCGGCGTAGGCAAGGCTGGTTATGGTCTTGGCAAGAAATGAAGGTTTATCGCGCAGTTGACACTTCCTGACCTGCACGCTCATGGTTGCTGCCATATGATCTGTCTCCCCATGATTAATAGTTTACCTGGCGGCGCAGATACCGCCGGTAGAAATCCTTGTCGTCGGGATACGTCTTGTTGAGAAATTCAATATAGTTGATGTTGTTTTCAATGGCATTGGTGTACAGGTTCTGGTCGATCTTCCACCGTTGCTGAAAATGGGAACGAGCCGAATGGACAATACCCTCAAAATCTTCGAAAAGCCGATTTCGTATGACCTCACGGAAAAAGGTAACGGTCTGTCTGAAGATATCGTCCAGCGATTGATACTCGGGAACTCCTCCTTCCCTTAATTCCTCAAAAAGAAGGGGCAGCCGCTCAAGATATACGCGATCGGCCATCTGCGCGATTATATCAGCTGTCCCCAGTATATATCCCATCAACCGCACTTCTTCAGAATCAAAGACCAGCTCCACGGGTGGCACGCTGAGCTTCGTGCATTGGATAATCTGAGAGCACTGCCTGACCATTTCGTCGTTTCTGCCAACGGAATTCAGATATTCCCGGACAAAAACTATTGATCGCTCTTCGTGGAATTTAGTGTATTTCGCCCCAGTTCCCTCCTGATCGGAATGCCGCTGGATCAAACCGGTGTCGTGAAATAATGCTGCAATCACTCCGTTTTCTATGGTCTCCGGGGAAAACGCTGTACCATTGATGAAGTTGCCGTGGACAAGCCTGACCACGGCGAGAACGACAGCCATGGTGTGGTCAAAATTATGGTATGAGGTATTGCTTGCCTGATATCCGGGGAATCTGCCGTGAAAAATTTTCTGTATGTTTTTATAGGCAAGGTCGAGAAAATCGTAATCATATGAATTGGTTACCAGTGAGATAATATATTTCACTTCCTTGATAATGTCGTCCGGGCAGCCGCAGGCCAACTGCTGCTCCTTTACCAGGTTGGGATTTTTAAGCATGCCGGCGGATGGCGATTTGACAGAGGAGCTGGAAGGGATATCCTTATAACGATCCTGAATGGCCTCGATAACATCGGTGACCTGGAAAAACGCCTCGACAAGGTCGGGATCAAAATGTTTGCCCGATTCGTCGCGAAACAGCTCATATATTTCTTCCATGGCCCATGATTTCTTGTATACACGCTTGTTGGCCAGTGCGTCAAAGACATCGGCCAGGGCAACGACTCTTGCTGCCAGCGGTATTTCCTCGCCTTTTTTGGGCCTTTTGTTGTCATCATACAAAACAATGCACCCGGAATAGTGGCCGGGATAACCGGTTCCATCCCAACGCTCATGATGATTCAGGGCTATTTCACGGCACATGCTGTCGAGATCCGAGGTGGTTGACTCGAACAGGTTGGCGCCGTAGATGGTGTGAAGTTTTATCAGCTCGAACTCATCATTGGTGAGCCTGCCGGGTTTTCGTAAAATCTCATCCGGAATGCCGATCTTGCCGACATCGTGGAGCATGGCGGCCGGACGCAGCAGATCACAGAACTGGCCGGCTTCAAAAGGATCGATGTTGTTGTTTTTCGCCCATTGGGTGTAAATCTCCGCGGAAATGGCGCTGACCCTCTGGACATGCGCGGCTGTTTCACCGGGGTCACGCAGTTCAGCCATGCGGATCATGCGCAGAATGAGCTCCTGGTTCCATTTGGCCCGCTCTATCGCTGCCGCCGCGTAGCTGGCAAAACGCGAGATATACTGCTTTATCTCAGGAGAAAAATCCGTTGGATTGCCCTGATCATCCATGGAGTTGATCAACTCCATGACCCCGACCAGGTTGTTGCCGAGGGTCAGCAGCGGCAGGGCAAAAACGGACCGGGTGCGGTAGCCTGTTTTACGGTCAAAAAATGAATTAAAGGAAAACGGCAAATCATCGGGAATATTATAGGCGTCACTGATGGTGACCTGTTTGCCGGTTGAAGCGCAGTACCCGACAATGGATGATTTGTCGATGGGTATTGTGTAGTAGCGGTAGTGGGAGGCGACAACGTCATTCTTGACGGAAAGACTGCTGGTCTGGACATAGTTGAAAGTGAGGCCGGACTGGGTGGCGAGAAAAATTGTGCCGGCATCGGCATTGGCTATTTTTCTTGCTTCCAGCAGGACATTATCGAGAATGGAATTTATATCTTTTAAGGACTGCAGATTGTCGATGGTCTGCAGTATATTTTTTTCAACGTCATTCTCGCTCATATAATTTCCAAACTGCTCCTGATCCCGCTTTCCTGTCCACCCCGGAACAGGACAGACCTCGCTTGACTGCTCTGTTAATCTAATCAGAAATAAAAAATAAACTCAAATGGAAGTTAGGTCCCGGAACGAAATAACTGTGCCATTATGCATCTCGGATTCCGGCCACCTTTGGCCTGGCCTTGATCACAAAATGCTCGACGTAGCGGTGCGACGCCTGCGGTTTTGTTCAATCGGCCCGGTCAAATCTGATCCAAATCCGAGCGGCTCTTTGTAACACTTATTTCGTTCCGGGCCCTCAGCCGTGGATCTTTTTCAGGAGCCAGGCCATATTCTGTCCCAGGACCCGCATGGTATTCACGCCTTCATCATCATTGGCAACCTCGCCCTTATCGCGTCCAACCCCGAAATTCCAATAGCTGGAACCGACAATGATCATCTGCCCGATGGTAAAGAAATGATTGATGGAGTCAAAAGCATGAATGGCCCCGCCCCTTCGGTGGGCCACAACAGCAGCGCCTACCTTCCGCTTGTACATGTCGCCGTTGGCGCGGGAAGTCATGCCGCAGCGATCGATAAGCGCTTTCATTTCAGTGCTCACGTCGGCGAAATATGTCGGCGAGGCCAGAATAATGCCGTCAGCCTGTTCCATTTTTTCGATGCATTCGTTTATGCAGTCGATATCAACGGCGCATCGGCGGTTTTTCCGCTCAAAACACTGGTAGCAGGCGATGCAGCCATGGGGATGTTTACCGGCCAGCTGCACCAACTCGGTTGCAATACCATGTTTTTCCAGCTCCGCAAAAACATACTTGACCAGCATGGCTGTATTGCCGTCCTTGCGGGCGCTTCCGTTAAATGCTACGACTTTCATATTTTCCACCTTTTATCTTGTTGTTGATCTTTTCTACATGTCATAATCATCGCTCATCAAAGCCCGGGGCAGTGTGTCGATATTGATCCTGCTCCCCTCTTCCACACCGCGGTACAGTGCCTTCCTGTTCATATCTTCGGTGCCGGGCGGTATCCTCGACAACAACGAGTGTTCCAGATGCTCAACAGCAACCTGCCCGGACAACACCCCCATCGCGCCCAGCGCCACCATGTTGGCGACCACGGCCTTCCCTATTTCATTCCGGGCTATTTCGGTAAAAGGGATGGCAATGATCCTGCTGGTGGGAAACTGTTCAACCAGAGACGAATCAGCCACCAGCAGACCATTGGGCTGGAGATCGTAAAAATAGGCGTCACAGGCGGCCTGGTTCATGGCCAGGAGGAGATCGAGCTCCATGGCTTTGGGATAATCTATGGGCTGATCACTGATGACCACCTCTGCCCTGCTTTTCCCGCCCCTTGCTTCAGGCCCGTAGCTCTGCGTCTGGCAGACATATTTGCCGCCGTAAACGCCGGCTGCTTCGGCAAAGATAACGGCCGCGGTTATCAATCCCTGACCGCCGGAACCGCTGAAACGTATCTCATATCTGGAGCCGGAGGGCTGCTGTGCTTTGGCGGTCATTTCTTTTTCTCCTGCGCCTGTTTCCTGATCCTGGCATATTCTTCGGTTGAGACGGGCATTTCCCGGTCAGCAAGGACCCCGATGGTGATCTTTCCTTCCAGTTCCTCTTCAGTCATGGCGGCAGCCTTGCGGACCGTTACCGCGTTGTCCCGGTAGCTGGTGATCATCTCCACCGCATCCCCGAGCCGGTTGCGCCTGCCATACTGAACATGGCAGTTGGAAATAACCTCGACAACGGCAAATCCCCGTTTGGTAATGGCCTTCTCCAGCAGCTTGTCCATCAGATCGGCATGGTAGACGGTTGACCGGGCCACAAAAGAAGCGCCGGCAGTGACTGCCAGCTCGGATATGGAGAAAGCGTGTTCAACATGGCCGTACACGGAAGTTGTCGACCGGGCGCCAAAGGGGGTCGTGGGAGAATACTGGCCGCCGGTCATGCCATAGATTGAATTATTAATGATAACCGCAGTCAGGTTCAGGTTCCGCCTTGCCGCGTGGATGAAATGATTACCGCCGATGGCCGTGGCATCGCCGTCACCCATGATCGCCATGACGGTCAGCGTGGGGTTGGCGAGCTTGATGCCGGTGGCAAAGGTCAGGGCGCGTCCATGGGTGGTGTGCAGGGTATTGAAGTCAAGGTAGGTCGGCATCCTGCCGGAACAGCCGATTCCGGAAGCCATCACCACCTCGTCCTTGCTCAGTTTCAGACTGCTGATGGCCCGCAGCAGGGAACCCATGACAATGCCGTTGCCGCATCCCGGGCACCAGACGTGGGGAAATTTCTTGTCGTGCCGCAGATATTCCTGTCTCAACTCCCGGGCGGGAACATGCATAGTCGGTTTTCCTCTTACAGCTTGATAAGTTGTTTATATATTTCCGTGGGGGTAATGAACTGGCCGTCTATCCGGTTGTGCTTTACTATCCGGCACTCGGTCTGATTGACCCTGTGGACTTCCCGGCTGATCTGGCCCATGTTCATTTCCGGCACCAGCACGGCCCGGCACTGGCTCAACAGCGGGGATACATATCCCCGGGGAAAGGGAAACAGCGTGATGAGCTGCAGCAGCCCCGCTTTTATGCCGTTTTTTCTCGCGTCCTGCACTGCCCGCAGGGATGAACGGGCCACGGAACCATACGCAATGACCGCCACTTCCGCGTCATCAAGAAAAAACTCCCTGCTCATCTGGATTTCGGGAAATCCGCGGGTGATCTTGTGGGCCAGGCGCAGGTGGAAGGCTTCAATCTCGCTGCTGTTCTGGGTAGGGAATCCCTGCTTGTCGTGGATCAGCCCGGTCACGTGATGCCGGTACCCGTCCCCGAAAGAAGCCATGGGAGGCACGCCCCGCGCATCGCCTTCATACGGCGTATACCAATCAGGGGGCACACTGGGCCTGATACGGTCGACCACCCGTATTTCATCTGTTGACGGGAGCTCAACACACTCGCGGGTGTGCGCGACAACCTCGTCGGAGAGCAGGATCACCGGGACCCGGTATTTTTCTGAAAGATTAAAAGCCTTGGCTGTAATGGTGAAACTGTCAATAACCGAGGAAAGCGCAAGGACGATTATGGGATGATCGCCATGGGTGCCCCATCTGGCCATCTGAACATCGCCCTGGGCCGGACTGGTCGGCAGCCCTGTTGATGGTCCGCCGCGCATGACATTGGCAATGACGCAGGGAACTTCGGCACAGCAGGCAAACCCGAGGTTTTCCTGCATAAGGGAGAAACCTGGACCACTGGTAGCGGTCATGGCCTTGACGCCGGCAAGGGAAGCGCCGATCACCGCGCCCATACCGGCTATTTCGTCCTCCATCTGGATGAATGTTCCATCGCAGGCGGGCAGGAGGATGGAAAACAGCTCGGCTATTTCAGAAGCCGGGGTAATGGGGTATCCGGCAAAAAAACGGCACCCGGCGGCCAGGGCGCCATGGACAACCGCCTCATTGCCCTGGAGGAGCTGACGGGTTCCGTTCAGGTCACTCATCGGTTTTTCTCCTCCTGGGGGTCCTGACCTCCACTGTTATGGCAAAATCCGGGCAATGCATTTCGCAGAACCTGCACCCTGTGCAAAGATCTTCATTGGTTATCACGGGTTTGCCGTTTTTATCCGCCCTGATGATCTTTTTGGGACAGAACGCCATGCACAGGCCGCACTCTTTGCACCAGTCATGATAAAAAGAAACAGCATGGGATTTCTTTTGCCCGGAGATTCCGGCGCTTTTCGGTTTCGCCCCGGACGGCTGGGCCGGTGTTTTTTTCTGTGCCATTTTATGTATAATATTGAATCAAAGTGACAACCATTATGTTATTGTTTCAAGATTACCAGTATTGAGCGGCAAAAATCAAGAAAATCTCATGAAAGAAAGAACTTATCGGCAACAATGCACAACACCGGGGTGTTATTGCGTAGCAAAAACACCCGCTTATTTTAAAAGGCCGTCCTTGCTGAAACAGCTGCCAGGGCCGCTGCCCCTCTGCCTTGGTTCGCTGCTGGCCATATTTGCCGTGTTCGGACAGACTGAACCTGCTCATCCATCACCTGCCGGGCAATGCGTCATCCTTCTGCATGGACTGGCCCGCACATCCGCCTCCATGAGCACCATGGCCGAACGGCTCCAGGATGAAGGATACAGCGTCATCAACGTTGACTATCCCTCCCGTCATAAAAAAATCGAAGAACTGGCCGATATTGCCGTGCCTGAGGGACTTGATTATTGCCGGCGCCGGGCAGCGGAACAGATTCACTTTGTCACCCACTCCCTGGGCGGCATCCTGGTCCGGTATTACCTTGAAAACAATGAAATAGATGAACTTGGCCGGGTTGTCATGCTGGCCCCGCCCAACCAGGGCAGCAGGGTTGTTGATGAATTTTCCCATATGCCCGGCTATGCGCTGCTGAACGGACCTGCCGGCAAACAATTGGGCAAAGGTGAAAACAGCATCCCCCTCAAGCTGGGACCGGCGGATTTTGAGGTCGGCATTATTGCCGGGGACAGAACCATCAACCTGATCCTGTCAACAGCGTTTGACGAGCCCAATGACGGCAAGGTCGCGGTGCATGATACCAGGCTGGAAGGGATGAAGGATTTTCTGGTCGTCCACCGTTCACATCCCTTTATCATGCAGGGCGGAGAGGTGATTGACCAGGCGCTGCATTTCCTGGAACAGGGTTTTTTCCTGCGGCAGGAATAAGCTGTAATGTCAAGTTATTTCCGTCTGTACGATTGTTACGCAACATGGAGCATAAAATATTTAGAAAATACATTCAGTCGGCATATAATACTTCCATGAAGGCTGCCCGATGATCGCTGCATTGCGCCTGATGGTCGTATATGATTTTGCCCCATTTAATCAATAAAAAGATAGGAGCACCAATGGCCAAAACACCCTCCCCGCCTCAGTTTATCACCATTCCCGCCAGCTGCCCGGACATCCGGACCGGAATCAGCAAGGACACGATGAAAAAGGCCTTCCTGGAGAATTTATTTTATGTCCAGGGCCGCTCCCCTGAAAACGCCAGCATCAATGATCTGTACATGGCGCTGGCGTTTACCGTCCGCGACCGCCTTCTTCAGCAGTGGGCCAACTCGGTCAACCAGTACATATACGAAGACGTCAAGGTGGTCTTTTATCTCTCCGCTGAATATCTGCCCGGCCCGCACCTTGCCCACAATATACTCAACCTCCGGTTGGAGGCTTCGGTCCGTGAGGCCATGGCCGAGCTGGATATAGATGTGGACGCCCTCATCGAACAGGAGGAAGAACCGGGTCTGGGCAACGGCGGCCTGGGGAGGCTGGCGGCCTGTTTTCTCGACTCCCTGGCGACCTTGCAGCGGCCGGCCATCGGTTACGGCATCCGCTACGAATTCGGCATTTTCGACCAGATTATACAGGATGGCCGGCAGGTGGAAATCACCGACAAGTGGCTGCGCTTCGGCAACCCCTGGGAAATTGCCAGGCCAGAGGATGCCTGCCAGGTTGGTTTTGGCGGAAGGACTGAATTCTACACAGATTCCAAAGGAAATCACCGGGTCCGATGGATCCCCGATCTCGTGGTGAGCGGAGTTCCCTATGACACCCCTATTCCGGGCTATCACGTAAACAACGTCGGCCTGCTGCGGCTCTGGAAGGCTGAAGCTCCGGAATCGTTTGATTTTCAGGCGTTCAACGTGGGTGATTATTACGGTGCGGTGGAAAAAAAAGTCATGGCTGAAAACATCTCTAAAGTCCTGTATCCCAATGACCAGGACTTCCAGGGCAAAAAGCTGCGCTTGTCTCAGCAGTATTTTTTTACTGCCTGCACACTGCAGGATATTATCCGCATCCACCTGGGCCAGGGTAAGAAAATCCACACCCTCCCCGATTACTGGGCCGGCCAGCTCAACGATACCCATCCGGCCATTGCGGTGGCCGAACTGATGCGGATATTAGTCGATCTCCATGCTGTTCCCTGGGACAAGGCCTGGGAACTGACCAGGAAAACATTCAGCTACACCAACCATACGCTGCTGCCGGAAGCCCTGGAAAAATGGTCGGTTCACCTGTTCTCCAGGGAACTGCCCCGCCATCTGGAAATCATATATGAGATAAACAAACGCTTCCTTGATACGGTTCGGGTGCGCTATCCCGGCGATAATGAAAAAATCAGCCGCATGTCCCTGATCGATGAATCCGGTCCCGGGAAAGTACGGATGGCCAACCTGGCCGTTGTCGGGAGCCATGCGGTCAACGGGGTTGCAGCCATGCATACCAAGCTGGTAAAGGAGAGACTGTTCCGTGATTTTTTTGATATGCAGCCGGAAAAGTTCAACAACATCACCAACGGTGTTACCCCGCGCCGCTGGATAATGCTGAGCAACCCGGCGCTGAGCAACCTTATTGACAGCGCCATCGGCAAGGCCTGGAGCACTAATCTTGAACTGCTCAGCGATCTCGAACCACTGGCAGAGGATGCTTCCTTTCAGGACAAATGGATGCGGGTCAAGCTGCAGAACAAGCAGAGCCTGAGTGAATACATCAAAAACCGGACCGGCATTGCTGTTGATCCCGCTTCGATGTTCGACATACAGGTCAAGCGCATCCACGAATACAAACGCCAGCATCTCAATATCCTGCACATCCTCACCCTGTATCGCCGTATCAAACGGGATCCGGATATTGATATGGCGCCCCGGACTTTTATCTTCGGCGGCAAGGCCGCTCCCGGATACTTCATGGCCAAACTGATCATCAGGCTGATCACTTCGGTGGCGGAGATCATTAATAACGATCCCGACGTCAAGGGGCGGCTCAAGGTTGTTTTTCTCCCCAATTTCAATGTAAAGGTCGGCCAGAGGATCTATCCGGCCGCTGATCTGTCCGAACAGATATCCACCGCCGGCAAGGAGGCATCCGGCACCGGCAACATGAAATTTTCCCTCAACGGGGCCTTGACCATCGGCACCCTGGATGGGGCAAATGTTGAAATCCGCGAGGCCGTTGGTTCGGAAAATTTCTTTCTTTTCGGCTTAACCGTTGACAAGCTGCAAAGTTTATATAACGGTGGGTACGATCCATACGCTGCTTACCAGGGGAACCAGGAACTGCATGATGTTCTCAACCTGCTGCGGGACGGCTTTTTTTCGCACGGTGATGCAAACCTGTTCAAACCACTGGTCGATCATCTTATCTCCAGTGATGACTATTTCGTCCTGGCTGACTATGCATCATACATACAGTGCCAGGAAAAGGTGGGCAATACCTGGCGAAAACCCGATGAATGGGCACGCATGGCCATTATCAATGCCTCCAGGATGGGTTATTTTTCCTCTGACCGTTCCATTGAAGAATACTGCAATATCATCTGGCAAATAAAACCGTTTGGCGTGGACATAGAGAAACCGGCATGAACGTATCCGACCTGATTATAGAAAAACTCGGTGAATGCAGGGTCAACACACCCATGCACCAGTCGGTCTTTATCGATGACGATGAGGACCGGATTTTATTCACCTCGAATCTCAAGGAACTGAAGCCCTTCGTTGAATCGTGCGGTGAAATTCCCTGTTTTGAAATGGCCGGTCCGCGAGACAGAATTTTTTTTGACCCGGCTGAAATCGGCTGCGGCATTGTTACCTGCGGAGGCTTGTGCCCCGGCATCAACGACGTTATAAGGGCCATCGTCATGAGCCTTTACCACCATTACGGCGTCCGGAATATATGGGGTTTTCGCTACGGATATGAAGGCCTGGCGCCAAAATACGGTCATACGCCCATCGCCCTGACCCCCGAAAAGGTGAAGGACATTCACAATTCAGGCGGCACGATCCTCGGCTCCTCACGCGGCCCCCAGGATGTGTCGCAGATGGTGGATACCCTGGAGCAGATGAACATATCCACCCTTTATGCCATCGGCGGTGACGGCACCATGAGCGGCATTTCAGCCATCTGTGCGGAAATCTCCAGGCGCGAACTGCAAATGAACGTCATCGGCATTCCCAAGACCATTGACAACGATATTGCCTATATCGACATGTCCTTTGGCTACATCACTGCGGTGGAGGCGTCCAATACATCGACCTATACAGCCTATGTCGAAGCCATGGGCGCACGGAACGGCATCGGCCTGGTCAAGCTCATGGGCCGGGAATCAGGCTTCATTGCCGCCTCGGCTACCCTGGCAAATAATGTGGTGAATTTCTGCCTGATACCTGAGGTTGACTTCACCCTGGAAGGGTTTCTGGCTGCCCTGAAGAAAAGGATCACCACCCGTGGTTACGCAGTCATTGTTGTTGGTGAAGGTGCGGGACAGAACCTTTTCCCCGATGATCTCGGCACAGATGCCTCCGGAAATCCGAAGCTCGGGAACATTGGTCATTATCTCAGGGAACAGATCAAGGAGTTTTTTGCCGCCGAGGAGATTGAAATTATTTTAAAATATATTGATCCCAGCTATACTATCCGCTCCATGCCGGCCAATGCCTACGATTCCGCCTTTTGCCTGCTGATGGGCTACAATGCAGTGCATGCCGGCATGACCGGCAGGACCAATATGTTCATCGGTCACGCCAACAATCAGTTCACCCATGTTCCGATCCCGCTGGTAGTCAATAAAAGAAAAAAGGTCGATCCCATGAGCAGGATGTGGGAGGATGTTCTGTCCTGTACGGGACAGCCGGAGATGATGTGATATTTTTTTCACCCTACCCTCTTTTTTACAACTGAAGATTTGCGATCAACCTCAAGCCCTCATTCTTTGCGGTATCTTGAGATTGCCGGTTGCCATCCCCCATGTTTGACTTCATTTTCCCTTTGCGCGTATAATTGAATCAGTAGATAGCCTGGCTTTTTTTGTTGATGCATCAAGGAGGGCGTAGAAATGAGGTGTTTAATTCTTTTTGTCGCTGTTTTCGTATTTTCTTTCTCAACGTCCGTTGCCGAAGCGCAGAACAAAGTGGTGGTCGTGCCGCTGGGCGGCGCATCAACTCTATCGAATTCTACCGCGAATATTGTCAACGTTGAAACTTCATACGTTTGGTCTTGCCCACCAAGTTCTAATTCCTTATCAGTTATAGCAACATGTCCCCAAGACTGTGTAGCAACTGGTGGTGGTTGTTCAGCAAAAGACGTGGCCGATAACACAGATGTTCAAGTAACAGGGGCTAATTTCCTAATAAAAACACCGCAACTCTCTCAATATAATGCCTACCAGTGCTGGATGTTAGCCTTGTCTTGCATGGATCCCGATGCTCCACCAATTGGTTATGCTCAGGTTGTTTGTATTTGTAATGATCGTTAGCCTGGTAGGTCGGGTTGAGGAACGAAACCCGACACTTTCGCACCTTTTACGGACATGATGAACAACGGAGGGTGTCACCGA
>JAMJFO010000031.1 GCA_023544645.1 Desulfobulbaceae bacterium
TGTTATGTAAAAAAATCCTTGCAAATCGTCACTCGTGTCATTTTGCAAGAGGCTCGGATGTTTGAATAGTGAGGCTTGGAGTAATGTCTTGAAATAAAATCAATTCCTGTCCAGTCGGACATGTCCGACTGGACAGGAATACAAGATGTTTAAATGAAAATTACAGTATAATTTGGTGGAAGCTGATAAATACCGTTTACCGGTTTCCGGTCTAGAATTGCTCACCCTCGATATTTTTCTTGAGCTGTGCAATCTCCAGGCCGAGTGATACACACTGTTTTCCTTCCATGCACTGATCGGCGTCAGGTATCTCCAGATGATGCTTGAGTTCGTGTTTATCTTTTTTGAGATCAACTACCCAGGCATTTTTAGCCTCATCAAAGGCAACTTCCACATTAATGCCGCACTCTCCGATTTCAGGATAGAGTTCAATGATTTTGTTACATAATTCCTTTTTGTCATGCATAATTTCATTCCCTTCCAGTGATTATTGAATGTACGTTGCTGTAACTGTTCTTATAGTAAATCTATCAAGAATTATACCATTTCTCAGTCCTGTTGTTGAATAATGGTATAAATATGATCATCATTTCCCATATATTTTCCTTTTTTTTACTCGAAATCCGCCCGCTCCGGTTTGTGCTGGCTCATTGCGGGATTCGTCATTCGGGCACGCTAATTGCAAAATTTTGATCCACAAGAACGCTTAGAGCCTAAGGTGCGTTCTTTACTCATAGTATTTCGTGATTCAATTCAAATGATTAGCACACAGGAGGAAACATGGAGCAGCAAAAAAAAATGGAAGAAAGCTTTCTCAGGGCCCATCGGGAATTTGTCACCAACCTGACTCGTTCACTTGAACTTCTCGAAAAAGACATTGGCGAAGTTGTTGATATGGAACAAGTCTGTACAGATGAATGGTGTAAGGCGACCGAGAGTGTCCTGGATGACCTGGCCAAGTTGATCTATTCAATCAGTGAGCCGAGGTGGCTCGGCAAGGAAGACTCCAAAAAAATCAAAAAACTCCGGAACCGTGTTCATGACCTGTATAGTCAATATAAACAAGCCAAGGTCCGCTGAAATAATTTTTCCCGTGTTCCTGATCGAGATCCGATCGGCCATGGACATCAAACAAAGCTGATGGAACAATAATTCAACAAGTCATATCAGGCGGCGAGAGTCCATGCCGGGACTGAAAACCTAGTTTCATTTCCGGCCTGATACAGAGGTAGAGGTCTGTGGAATGAATATTTATGAATTTGCAATGCAGATGGAAGTCGATGGCGAACAGTATTACCGCAAGCTCGCAGGGGAGAGCAGCTCCGCCGGGCTGAAAAGGATTTTCCAGATGCTGGCCGATGAAGAGGTCAAGCATTACAAGATGATTGAATTGATGAGCCGGGTAACGGTTCCGCCGGAGCTTGCCAGGACCCCGCTCCTGGACAATGTTAAAAACATTTTTGTTGAAATGAAAGACACTGAGCCAAATCTGCATATTGATGCAACAATGGAAACGCAGAGCTACCGCAAAGCTTTGAAAATTGAAGAGGAAAGCCGGGCATTTTACCTGGAACAGGCGGCCAAGGAAGATAATGGTGCGCAGCGGGCGATATTTTCGCAATTAGCGCGGGAAGAAGAAAAACACCAGCGGATCATGGAAAATATCGTTGAATTCGTCTCCAGGCCCGAACCAGGGAACTGGCTGGAAGATGCGGAGTGGCACCATCTCGATGAATACTAGGCAGAAAGGCCGGCATCCCCATCGCGATTGCCGGTCTGCCCGCTACCTGATGTAGAGCGGGCAGGTCCCTTTCGCAGACCTGCGTTGCCCGGCAGCCCGCTATAAATGTTGGTAAAGGCGCAAGGAGTGGTTGCTCTGCCCGTGAGTGTTTATTTTTGTTCCTGTTCCATCTGTTGAAGTCTGTTCCTCCGGGCGTGAAAATTACTCGGCAGAGACAGGCCGTAGAGATTGGGCTGTCAGCATAACAAACCGTTTGTCCGCCTCCCGGAGAAGATTTGTCACCGCCACTGCTTCATCCCGCTGCAGGGCGCCTTCGAGTTGCAGGATATAGTTTCCCAGTAACCGGTGGATATCGGCCAGCCCTTTTTTGGATATTTTCCTGATTCGCATCCGGGCACTCTCTGCCAGGCGCCTTTTTATTGCATCACGGTCAAACCCGAATTCAGGATAGAGGCACTGGTAGATCACGCCGCCGGTCATGCCGGCACAGATCCAGGGGCCGGGATCACCCAGGACCACGACTGTGCCGCCGGTCATATATTCAAAGGCAAAACCCTTGAGGTGAGCTCTACTGGCTATATTGCCCTGCCGGTCGTCCACCGGGGCAGTTATCCGGGCGCCGAACACAGCTTCTGCGCCGGACATGCGGATGCAGGCCCTGGAATCAGCCATGTTCTGAACAACAAACAGGCCGCCGATGGCGCCGTAGGCAAAGCTTTTTCCGGTCGATCCGTCCACCGGACTGCCGAGAAGATTACGGCCTTTGAGCACGGCAAGAGACCCGCCGGAGCTGCCCTTGACTGCGCCATCCTGTGATCCGCCCTCCACCACCCCGTTGAGCCCGTTGATGTTGAAGGCGAAAAGCCCGTTTCCCGGCACCGAGGCGGCAAAACGGGCAAAGGCCTGGTGGTCCGATCCGCTGCCGTATTTCCGGATCATGGCCCCTGCCAGATGCGTTCCCACAGCCCGGTCTGTGCTGCGTACCTGTTCTTCGGCAAAATGGACTATGTTTTCTCCATTGTCAAACCGGGTCATGCTCAGGCTGGAAAAGAGCTTGGTGAGATAGTCAAGGGGTTTGTGCATTACCCAGGGATGAAGCTGCCCCACGGGGTGTGGTGGAAGTGAGGGCGGCTCCAGGAGCTCCCGCACATCCAGTCTGTTGTTCATCCGGTTTTGGACCATCAGGTCTGCCCGCCCCACCAGGTCCTGCAGCCGTTTCTCCCCCATTTCCGCGAGCAGATGACGAATTTCATCGCCGATGGCATTGAGCATCCTGGTCAGGTTTTTCACTTCAATCTCAAGATCCCGGGCGCGAAATCCTTTGACGCCCCTGGCTTCGGCCTCGATACTGGTGCCGAGCTGGGTTGATATGCCGCGGGGGCAGCGGTCCAGATGACAGCGCCGGCAGCTGATGCAGCCGATGCCCATGAGCGCCGCGGTGCCGAGGCCAACGCGATTGGCCCCCAGAAGGATCATTTTCAGTACATCCGCGCCGCTGCGTATGCCGCCGTCCGCCCAGATCTCGACCCCGTCGCGTAGGCCGGCCTCCCGCAGTCCGTTATGGGCGTGAAAGACGCCGATTTCCACCGGCAGTCCCACATGGCGCTTGGCGTGCTCCCGGGCCGCGCCGGTGCCGCCTTCAAAGCCGCTCAGGTTGACGATGTCCGCCCCGGCCTTGGCAATGCCGACGGCAATGGTGCCCACTCCGCTGGTAACCGGGATCTTGACCGAGACGCGGGCGGCAGGGTTGGCGGTTTTCAGCTCGGTAATGATCTGGGCCAGGTCTTCAATGGAATAAATGTCGTGATGATTGGCAGGGGAAATCAGGGTCGTTCCTGTCTTGCAATGACGGGCGGCAGCGACCATGCGGGTGACCTTGCTGCCCGGCAGATGACCTCCTTCTCCAGGCTTGGCGCCCTGACCGATTTTGATTTCCAGGAAGTCGGCTGAGTTGAGAAATTCCATGGAAACGCCGAAACGGCCGGAAGCAATCTGCTGGCTGCGGTTGGCGCGGTACTGGCCCAGCATATCGGGAATTTCCCCCCCCTCGCCGTTTATGCAGATGATATTTGCCGCCTTTGCCGCCCCGGCATAAGTTCGAAAAGAATTCTCCCCCTGGGAGCCGAACGACATGGCGGCAATCAGCAGCGGCATGGCGTGGTTCCCCAGTGAAATGTCCACGTCTTCCAGGCGGAGCTGCTTTTTCGGACTTTTATTTTTGAAGTCGAGAAGATGGCGGATGCCGGTGGGCATCTCGATGGCTGTTTTCTCGAGTTCACGGCTCATGGTCAGGTAATCTGATTTACCCAGCGCCGCCTGACGCAGCACCTTGCCTACCTTGGGGTTTCTCGGGGGCTCCCGGTGTATTTTCTGTTCTTCTCCCCCTGTTGCCCGGGCATAGCGGTGACGACCCATTTCCTCCAGTTGGGTGAAGGTCAAACCTGACTTTTTTGCCGAGCAGAAACTGGTGGTTTGAAAAATATCCCCCAACTCCTGTGAAAGACCGATTGCGGAAAAAATCCTGCCGTAGCCGCCGAGTTCGTGAATGCCCATGGTTGACATTACTTTTTCCATGCCTTTCTGCAATACCTCTATGGTATTGCTCATCACCTGCTGCCACGGATGATCTTCATCGGCAAAATCAGCCGCAACCTCCCACAGGAGATAGGGGTTGAGGGCATCGGCGCCCAATCCCAGCAGAATCATGATGTCATGAAGATTGCGAATGGCGGCGGACCGGCTGATAATACTCACCTTCCGCCGCTGTTCGGTGGCCAGCAGGTATTCATTGAGCGAGGCAACGGCCAGGGCCGGATCGATGTAGACCCGGTTGTTGCGGAAGCTCTGCGAGTCATCCAGGACCAGAAGCGCAGCCTCCTGTGCAATTGCCTGTCCGGCTTCGCGATGCAGCCGCTGCAGCGCCCGGGGCAGCTTTTCATCCACCGCTGAGGTTGCGTCGAGGATGTGAATACGCGCAGGGTTCCTCCCTTGACCGGTAAAAAAATTGGCAACATCCTCTAAAAGCAGCGTACTGAATTCCTTTCCCAGGTCGCGCCACTCATTTTCTTCACCGGCCGAGAGAGCGTTTCCTCCTCCCAGCAGCAGCGGAGTGGTGATCTCGAGTCCCACCGGAATGCTGTTATCTCCGCCATTCAGACCAGGACGATTGCCGAGGGTGACGTGGGTGGAAAAATGTTCCCTCTCCCTTTCCCTGTCAATGGCCGGGTTGGTGACCACGGCCACGTTTTCTTTGAAGTAGTCGGCAATGTTGGGCAGCGATTCCGGCACGAATGCGGCGAGGGGGCCGGTATGGCCCATGGAGCCGATTACCTCACGCCCGCTCCGGGCCACTTTTTCCCGGATCATCAGGTCATACTGCTGCCAGCCAAAGGCCCCGAGCAGTTCAGTATTGCGGCTCAAACCGGCTGAAGAGCCCTTCCTGTTGTCCACAGTTTGACAATGCCATGGCAGGTCTTTCTTTTTTGCTGATGCTGTTGCGGCTATCCCGGCCGCCCTTTGCGCGGAAGTGTGGAAGCCATATTCATCTTTTTCGCGGCCAAGCCGCGCCTCCAGCAACTTCTGCAGGCGCAGCTGGACAGCGCTGTAGTCAAGTACTTCGGCACTGCGGCCGCTGCCGCTGAGGATCACTGTTTTCTCTCCCGGCGCGAGGGGGCGTGGATCGCCGATGGTCCTTTTCAGATCGACCACACCTTTCTCCGAGGAAAGCACGTAGTCATAATCGCTTTCCACAAACCACAGGGGCCTCAATCCCAGGGCATCGACACTGCCCAGACACTGGTCGCCGAAGCGGGCGATAATGGCTGCCGGCCCCTGGGCGCTGCTGGGAAAAAACCAACGATAGAATGTATATACTTTTTGCAGGTCAGGGGTGTAGTTCCGCACTTCGCTGTGGATGGCGGGAAAGACCATCTCCATGGCTTCAATTATGTCCAGCCCGTGGAGATGAATGAGGCCTTCAATGGTCCGGTTCAGACTCTGGGAATCACTGGCCCCGGGGACCGGGTGGATGCCCAGTGCCCTGCCGCAGGCCCGCAGGCGGTCAACAGTATTTATTTCTCCGTTATGGCCGAGAAGGGAAAAAGGCTGGGAAAGGGTGACCGAAGGCAGGGTATTGGTCGAATACCTGCTGTGTCCCAGGCACATGACTGAGCGCATGTTTTCATCAAGCAGTTCAGGGTAGACACGGGGCAGCATGTCCGGCGTTCCCTGGAGTTTATATATTGCTGAATCCATATCCAGGGAGGCGATATGTATTTCCGGCAGCTTCTGTTCAATCTCCAGCTGCAGGTGAAAGAGTTTGCGGGAAGCCGCCGGATGATCATTTTCGGAAACCATTCCGGCTATCTGCCAGAACAGGGGGGCGTCAGCCCTGGCACGGGGGCCGAGTTCGTTCTCGTTCATGCCGTCATGCACTTCGCACAGCAATTCGACATCCTGCTCCGCGAATATGGCTTTAATCCGGGTGATTATTGACCTCGACTGCGATCTGATTGCCAGGGGCAGCATAAAATGGCCGACAAAAAAGCTTTTGCTCTCGGCAAGGTGGGGACTCAGGTTCATTGCCGAAAGGCGCCGGGACCATATTGCGCGGGGGATATCGGCGGCAATGCCGCAGCCGTCACCCTCTCCGTGGATGTCTCCGGAACGGTGCCCCATTTTCTGGAGGGCATCGATGGTTCCGGTTATTTTGGCGTGGGTTCTGCGGCCGCGTTTGTCCACCATGGCCACAATCGCGCAGCCGTCTCTTTCTTCAACAAAGCTTTTTTTTCTCATGGCAATAAATAGTGAATAATATGTCTGTCTGCCGGGTCAGTAGGGGTGATGACTCGACACCTCCTTTTTCCTCTTAGCCGGGACTTCATCAGGGAATACCCGTCCAAGCACACCAGCATAATGGATACCATGGGTAAAGAAACAGTTTTTTTTCTATCCATAATTTTTCCGGACCAGCCGGAAAATGTTATGGCTGGTTACTCTTTAAGGAAAGACGATAAATTGTTCCTACCTTGTCATCTGAAATATAATTAAAGAACAGATGGTTATGGTCTTTATTTTCGATGCTTATAAATTTTTGTCCGGTTATCCCGGATAATTCCTGTGAATCAGGACAGGAAATGTAAATTGTCATTAAAAGCCGGAAAGAAAATTGATAATCCTGCATGAAAAAAAAGTATAACAGTTCTGATCCATTGCAGGAATGACTGTTCCATTGATAACAATGAGAAAAAAGAAAGGAAAATCGGGTTGTTTCTCTATCTGCAATTTGGGCGGCAGATGAACAGGGAACGGTGGCCCGGGCCAGGACGCCCGGGGGTTCATGGTTGCGGCCGCATTCGTTTTCCCAAACATTTTGGACTGGGAAACGAATGCGGCCGCATACCGGAATTGAATAAACAGGATTCAGGCTTTAACTAGCCTCCGAAATCGTAGTCGAATAGTACTTTTGATGTCTCCTTGTACCGGCTTTCGAGATCGTCAAGTTTAACGCGGATTTCTTTGTCCTCAGGGCTCCATTCAGTTGGACAGGATGTGCGCAGGCTGTCGAGACGGTCTTCAAGTTCGGTCATCAGGATGTGCAGGCCGTTGATGTCTTCATAAACTTTTTCCTTGGCGCCGGTAGGGGCACTGTCCATTTTCCGGATTACGTCATACAGTTTGGATTTCCACGAAGTAAGTTCCATTTCCATGTTGCGGCAATAGTCTTTGACTTCCATAATATTCTCCTTTTGCATGTTTAATATTCTCCGGTCAGGACGGTTTCTATTTCCTTCCGGCAACCGGAATTGCATAACTTCAGGGCGGCAGAAAAAACAGGCAATATCCCGCCGCCCTTTATTGTTTCATGCACTTCATAGGAGAGAAGCAAAAAATGTGCCACTGGAAATCGGTATCATTCGCATCAACATATCGAATCTGAAATGAGGTTTCAGGCAACCGGATGCATCAACCTCCATGTCATTGCTTGTGCAGGGCAATCAATTTCTTCACTTATGGCGCAATATGCTATTTCGTCAATCAGCGGACGATATGTCGGGAAGTCGGGGCGGAATGTGCTGTGAAATCGTCTTGGTGATTTACGTTGTCTGCTGGCAGATATTCTCCTTGGTCCTTTTCGGTAAGCTGCATACGACGCATTTGCTCCCGGAGCACATTTTCCTGTTGATGCATATAACTGATCAGAGGGATTAATTCTTCAAAGAGGTCCATCCGTTTTGCCTTCTTGTTGCCAAATTCCACTTTGACATTATGATAAATGGACTTTTCTTCATTCTGATGAATCTGGTCTGTATCAGCGGGGGTATTTCTATCAATCATGCCGAAATCTCCTTTTTTCGTTAAAGGGGAGGTTCCGATCCTTGCAGTTGGATTGGGTCTTGAGGATCGATTAATCGTTAATGTTTGTTCAGCATCTCATATGATATGCCTTTGAGATGTTCCCGACGAATAGCAAGCCTGTTTTCTTTTCTTTTGCCGGCCGGGGGATCAGCAAAAAACAGCTTCTTTGCATTTCATCTATGCCTGGGCGACAGAGGGATCCGGGACTTCCGGCTGCTTCATCGGAACCGGAACAAAACAGGCGGCTCTACCGCTGTGTCAACAGGATTTCTGTCTATCGGATCAGTCGCATTACCTGACAGTTGCCACGGTCGATGCCACTGCAATGGGCATTTTATCCGCCTGGTCCACCATCCTGACAAAACGCGCGACCATATCCAGGTCTTTGTCTCTTCGCAGGTCCTCCATGAAAGAATAGGAGAGGGAAGAGTAGAGCAGTTCGACCTGAACGGTGAACGGTCCCTGGTGGTCTCCGGTATTCACTGCATAAGTAATGGTATCGGTCCCTCCCTGGAAATCGCCATCAGTGGCGGCATAGCCATGCACCGCAATTTCAGGGGGGACATTATGTTTGTCAAATCCTTTCGGCAGAAGCCGGCTGTCCTTGAGATAAGTGCTTGCCCGCAGCAGGGTGTAGGTGACCCTGTTGTCGGTATCCCGCATGACAGCTTCATATATCTGTACCTGATCGGGAGCGGTAATCTCCGTATAATGCGGTTCATACCGTTCAGGATTTTCATCATTGTCATTTCCGGAAATCGCCCCGGTTGCCAGCGGTTTTCCCGATTCAAAAATAATTTCCCCGTTTTTATCCGCTACGTTGTAATGGATCCACAGCCGCCTGGAGGGAAAACCGGAAGGGAATTTGTGGCTGACAAGATTTTCGACTGTCACGCCGGCGGTAAGAATGGAGTCCTTTAACCGGACATCCTGCAGCGTCAGGCGGGCGCTCTGGTTCTGCAGCTGCTCAAGGGTCCGTCTTTTGGTTTGTTCAAAATGCTTCGAGGAGGCTGTGAGGTTCAGTTCATCCACATTGTCCTCCAGGATATCCATCATGAAGACGTTCCCTCCGACAAAAAAATGCTTGGAAAAATGTTCTTTCGGTTTCGCGTTATCCGGCGCCCAATTGGATATCATGATCTTGCCGGGAGGTGTATGGGGCATATGGCATTCCTGGCAGATCCGGCCGGGTCCCGGATTCTCGCCAATATCGTATCGGGCCGCTTCAGGCACATTGTATTGGCTGTGCCGCCATTCGATGAATATGGTCTGTTCCGGGAAATTGCCGGCAACATTGCCTTCGCCGTCAACGTACGGAGTGAAAAGGGTGTGGCAGGTAGCGCACAGGACGGAATGATTGGTATGCGCCCCGAAGTCGGGAGTGTAACCCACGCTTGTTTGCATCGGTTTTTCAACGGGATCGTGATAAGGGCCGAATATGATTCGGTCGGGCTCCTCCGTGGAGGTGTCAATCTTGAAATTGCCGCTGAAGGTTTCAGCTGTTCCCAGCCCCTCATCCATGATCTGATGGCAGAGGGTGCAGGATACACCGTCCATGGCGGCTTCATGCAGGCTGTTCTCTTTATTTAAAAAACCCTTGCCGAACATCGAGGCTTCGCCGTATCCTTCCACCGCCCGCGCCTGGGTCCAGGCCATCGGCATGTGACAGGTGATGCATTTCTGTTCAATAACTTTTTTTAATCCGGGATTGCGCCGCACTTCGGACTGGACCTTTGCCTGCCAGAACGGGTCCTTTGCTGCATTGGCCATCATGGTGGACCGCCAGTCTGAAATGATTGAAACATCGTTCCCGACGGCATCCGTCAATAGATGGTGGCAGTTGAAGCAGAAGTGGGGACCGACAAAATCCGCTGTCTTGAAGCCTGTTACATGTTTTCCGTAAGATGGGCTGGCAGTGAAGGGACGATCATATTTCTTCGCGGTCTCCACCAGGATTTGGTTACGCGGAGCGGAGAGCATGTCCGCGGCAGAAGCGGGGTAGGGTTGTAACGTACCGAACAGGCTGAATGCCGGACAAAAAAGAAACACGACGGTACAGAATATTACCGGATTCATCATTTTCTGTTTCCACATCATTTTGTTGGTTTCCCGCATACTTTCTTTCATTTGCGCGTGAGGTGAATGGCCGGGTTGAGGATAAGTATGGGGCAGGGCGCATTTTGGGTTAATTTGCCGGCCACGCTGCCCATGAGAACCTTTTCCAGTCCGCTGGCGCCATGGGTTCCAATAATGATCAGGTCAAACTCCCCTTTGTCGGCATATTCAACCAGCTTGTCAACTGTGTCGCCAACCATGACCTGGCCTGAGATGTTTTCAAACTCGGATTTATTGTCTTCCACCAGATTTGCCATGAGTTCATCGGCTCTGGCCTTCAGATCTGCTGATATCTTCTCAAAAGAGGGATGGACCAGCAGCATCTCATACCCTGAGAATGACTCGACAATATGAACAAAGGTAATCTCGGCAGCCATGGTTCTGCCCATTTGCAGAGCGTATTTCACCAGTTTATCAGTGTGTCTGGTAAAGTCGACGGGGACCAGTATTTTCATTTTCATTTCGTCCATAGTCCTGCTCCACTGAAATTGTGATTTGAAAGGAATCTGCATCAGCAGGAAGTAACGGGGGTCCGGGGAAAAAGCGGTCAACAGCTGCTGTTGCCCATGAAAAGGTTTTTCTTTTTACTTTCCCACCCGTTGAAAACAATTGAGAGTTGGTTATTTTATCCCGCCATTCCGGTTTGCTTCCCTGTTTATGGAACCGGATTTTTTCCGGTAGAGCTGTTTGCAGTGTTCATCCACCTGCAAAGCCGTTTTGTCGACAAATCCGTCCTTGTCGCAGTTCTTGTTTTTGAGGACTCTTTCAAGATGTTTGAAGGTGTTGTCCAATATTTTTTCAGCTGTCTGATTTTTCATGATTATTTCTCTTTGATAGTTGAAGGACCTTGTATGCTGATATATCCGTCGTCATTTGTTGCTATGTGATATATCAATAACCATGCCAAAATTTTGTCGGGCTCAATAATATTGGCACAGGGATTGAATGATTGGAGAAAAGGTAAGGAAAGCAACTCAACATGGAGGAGGCATCATGGCCCTTGGACAGTTACATGAAGATAAAAAAGATCTGCGGCCGGAAACCAGAGATATGCATCGCGCTCTTGCATCCCTGGTCGAAGAACTGGAAGCGGTTGCCTGGTATGACCAGCGGGCCGATGCCTGCATCGATCAGGAGTTGAAAAAAATTCTGCGGCATAACCGGGATGAGGAGAAAGAGCATGCGGCAATGCTTTTGGAATGGATACGTCGCCAGGATCCGTCATTTAATGCTGAATTGCAGGACTACATGTTTTCGGGAAAAAGTATAACCGGCACTGAATCGGAGAAAAAAGGCGAATAGTCGTCTCTTTGGAGCGACAAAGCAGATCGTCTGCTTCGCAACGTTTTGTATTTTTTCCAGGCAGGCCGCATATCAGGTTGGCATGGGTAAACCCGACATTTCTTTCGGTGGAGGTACAGTATGACAGATGTGAGAATTCGTACAGGATATCCTGTCTGGGCCCGGGTAGTGGCAGCTTTTGTCGCCGGATTCCTGGCAACGCTTATTTTTCACCAGCTGACCCTGGTTCTCCTGCGGGCAGTGCAGATAGCGCCCATGTCTCCTTTTTCAATGGCGCCGACCAGTCCTTTCGGTGTACCGGCTGTTTTTTCGCTGGCTTTCTGGGGAGGAATCTGGGGAATTCTTTATGCCTTTATCGACAAACGTTTTCCTCCCGGGGCAGGGTATTGGGCAAGCGCTTTTCTTTTCGGGGCCATTTTTCCTACCCTGGTGGCCATGTTGATCGTCCTGCCGCTCAAGGGGCTCCCGGTGGGAGGCGGCTGGAAGCCTACCCTGTTGATCACTGCTTTTCTGATCAACGGGGCATGGGGAATCGGCACCGGTTTGATTCTCAAATTGCTTCTGCGGCGGTCCTTTTAGCCCTGTTCCGTATTGTCGGTTTCGGAAGAACTGTCGCCTGACCGCAAAAGGGGAGCATTTCTTGTGCTGAGCACTGCCGACCCCTGCCGGCCACAGCTGCAGCCGCATTTCGAGCTCGACCATCAGCGGGGATCCGTGGGCCCCTCTTTTTTGGTTATCTCTTTATAATATTCGGGATAGAGTTTTTTGGCGCAGACCGGGCAGATGCTGTGGGTGAACTCCGCTTCGGAATGGGCTTTGACATATTCCTCCACCTGATGCCAGAATCCTTCATCATCCCTGATATTTTTACAGGCGGCGCAGATCGGTAGCAGACCGGACAGTGTTTTGATCCTGACCAGTGCTTTCCGCAGTTCGGTTGTCAGTTTTTCCCGTTCAATGGCATATCTGATGGACCGGACCAGCAGGTTGGTGTCCACATGCGCCTTTAACAGGTAGTCCTGAGCTCCTTCCTTGACTGCCTTGAGGGCTGTTTCTTCATCGGACAGGTCGGTCATGACGATAATGGGTATGTCGCCCGACGCTTTTTTGACCGCCAGAAAGGTTTTAAAATTGCTGCTGTCGGGTAAATTGAGGTCCAGCAGAATAACTTCGAAAGGATTGCCGGCCAGTTCTTCGAGGCACTGGGAAAGCAGGCTCACATGCTGTACCGTGCCGGAAAAATCCCTGTCCTCTGTCAGCAGTTCCTGTATCAGGACGACATCGGCAGGATTATCTTCAACATGGAGGATATGTGTGTTGGTCATAGGCATGTAACTCGGTATGTTGAATTTGAAGGATATACCCGAAAGCTTTTTTAAGCCATTTTACCTGAAATCGTCCATGGGGAGAAATGGTGATTTGTTGCAGCAGCTAAAATACCTCCCCGCCGTTTTCTTCTTCCGCGGGCAGGGCGAAATAAAATGATGCTCCCTGTCCCGGAGCTGACTCCACCCATATGCGTCCGCCATGGCGCTCGACAATTTTTCTGCATATTGCCAATCCTATTCCCGTGCCGGCGTATTCGCCCCTTCGGTGCAGCCGCTGGAATATAAGAAAGATGCGTTCGGCATACTGGGGATTTATGCCTATTCCATTATCCCGGACACAGATAATCCATTCGCTGTTTTTTCTTTCAGCGGATATGTGCACGCGGGGGGGATTCTCGCCATGGAACTTAATCGCATTGGCGATGAGGTTCTGGAAAACATGCATCAGTTGGGTTTCGTCTGCGTCAACTGTCGGCAGGGAGGAGATTTGGATTTCCGCGCCGTTTTCCTCAATTGCCCTTTGGAGATTCATCATTGTTTTTTGCACGACGGCCTCAAGGGACACAGCCTGCACGGTAAGGCTGCCTCCTCCCAGCCTGGAAAAGAGCAGCAGGTCCTGCAGCAGCCCCTGCATGTGGGAGGCGCCGTCAATTGTATAATCAATATAGACATCCGCTTTGTCGTCCAACGCTCCCCGATAACGCCGCCGAAGCAGCTGCAGAAAGCTGGAAATGGTGCGAAGCGGCTCCTGGAGATCATGGGAAATGATGTAGGCGTACTGCTGCAGGTCATCGTTGGAACGTTTGAGTTCCTGGTTCATAATTGCCAGCTCACGGATACTGCGCTGCAGATTCTTGTTGAGGCACATTATCTGCTGCTCGGCTTCTTTGCGGTCGGTGATATCCCTGGCCACGTGCACTGTTGCCATAATCTCGCCCTGGTCATCGAAAAGCGGCGTTGTTGACACCAGGTAGTCACCGCCCCACCTTTCCTCACGCACTTCAGCCCTATGCTCCCTGCCATCCTGAAGGGTCATGATGTGCGGACAATTTTCTAGGGGACCGGAGCCGCCATGGACACAGGAATAGCAGCGCATCCCGACGCACTGGCCCGGTGTCATCCCCATCTTTCTGGACATGCTCCGATTGGCTCGGATAATTCTGTGCTGCGGATCCAGGATCGCGATGAGATCCGGTACAGCGTCAAATGTTTTTTCCCATTCCTGCTTGGCCTGCAGCAGCTGGTCCTCGAGCCACTTGCGATCGGTGATATCGATGTACGCGGCGATTCCTCCCTGCACGTTCCCGTCATTGTCAAACAGAGGGGTGGCGGCGCCCTTCATCCGCTTTAATTGTCCATTGGGGGGGAGGATGTCCACTTCAACGTCATCCACCCTGATACCGTTGGCAACAGCATACTGCAGGGGCATTTCCTCAACGGTTAGTTCCCTTCCATCCTTGAATTGCCGGATGAGGAGGGACTTGAGTCCGGAAGCGGGAGACTGGGTAATGTTCATGTCAGGTTCCACGCCCAGCAGATTGGCGGCAGCCATGTTGCTGGTAATTACCCGGCATTCGGGATCATGGGCGATCCAGACCGGAACCGGGGTAAAATCAAGGAACTGCTTGAACCGCAGAGCATTTTCATATTCACGGGTCCGGCTCGCTGCCAGGGCTCTTTCAGCTCTGCATTTGAACAAAACTTCGATAAAGGATGGCGCCAGCATCTCCAGGGATTCCAGTTCGTCCTCACGATATCCATCTTTTCTGTTGCCCAAGGCAATCAGGCCGATGGTTTTGTTGCCGTAGTTCAGGGGGACCCCGAGAAAGGAGGTCAAGGGAGGGTGACCCTCCGGGGTTCCTTTGCTCTGCGGATGCCGGGCCGGGTCGTTGGTAAAAAAAGCCCGGCCTTCGGTTACTACCTGGCCATACAGGCCGTGGGCCTGGAAATTGCCGGGCAGCTGTCGATGTCCGGTTTGTTCGGACATGGAACAATTTTCCCAGCCGGGAGCACTGATGGCGAGATCCTGCAGCAGTCCATCCTGGTCTATCTCGCCGATGAAACCGAAGCCGCTGCCGGTGACTTCTTCCGCAATGCGAAGCGCCTCCCGCGCCAGCTCCTGGTCATTGGCACAGCGTATCCCCACTTTAAAGATGCTGTTAATCCCTTTCAGCACCTCGGTGCGGAGCCTGATTTTCTGCTCGGTGGTCCTGCGCTCGGTGATGACGCGGGCAATACCCTGAATTCCGGCGGCAAACCCCTTTCTCTTGAGGGGGGTGGCGCTGACCTCACAATAATCGGTGGTCCCGTCGGCCTTGATAATGGGCAATTCCAGGAGACTGATTGGTTTTCCCCTGTTCACAGCCTGGAGCACTGCTTCGGCATCAGCCAGTTCCCCTGCCGGAATAAATTCGGCAAAGAGCCTGCCCCGCACCTGCTCCGGAGTGTATCCTATCTGCTGCACAGCCGGGGAAATATAGGTGATTCTGCCCCTTGTATCCGTCTGGAAGATAATGTCCGCGCTGGTCTCCGCAATGAGGCGGAATTCTTCTTCACTTCTGGCCAGCGCCAGTTCAGCCCGCTTATATTGCGTTGTTTCACGAAGTGAAAATACCAGCCCGTATACACGGCCATCACTGTTTTTTACCGGAGTCAGGCTCCAGTCCCAGTAGGTAATACCGCGCTCCGGCTGTCCCGGGAATTCAAAAGGTTTGTCCTTGAAAAAAACCGGTTCACCGCTGTCGCGGACTTTTTTGAAGATGGCTTCGTTTTCCGCATGGGGAAAGAGGTCAAAGTGATTTCGGCCGGCCATATCCTCCGGCTGCATGCCGCAGGATTGAGCATATGCAGGATTGACCCAGACGAAATTGAAGTCATGGTCCAGATAGACCAGCATCACTTCGGTGGAGTCGATGATGGCTTTAAGAAGAGATGCCTTCTGCTGCTGATCCCGCTCCGCTTGTATCTGTTTGGAGACGTCGATTGCGGTTGTCCGTATTTCAACAAGAGTATCCTGGTCATTGGTGACCGGTAAGCCCTCAAGGTGAATATGCAGGACGGATCCGTCTTTTTTTACCAGCCTTATCCTGGAGCCTTCTCTGTTTTTTTTCTTGATTAAGTTGCTGATATAACGTAAAAATGTATCTCTGTCCTCTTCGTGAACAAAATCAGCGAAAGACCTGTTAAGCAGTTCGTTTCTGGCTCTTCCCAGCACGGACGCGCCGGTCAGATTAAGAGAAATTGTTACTCCTTCCGGATTAAAGGTGAAACAGCCGACCGGAGCGGAATCGTAGAGTTCGGCATATTTGAGTTGTGCTTGTTCATGCTCTGCCCGGGCGGTACGCAGTTGCTCATTCTGCCTTTCCAGTTGGATCCGGTGGTGGTTGAGTTCCTGGATAATTTTCTTCAATTCCTGCCTGGACAGCTTATCCAGACAACCGGTGTCACGCTCCAGGAGATCCTCGGTTGTTTGTCGAAGGTTTGTGCGGTCGGGTTTGCTTTTGACGGCTGTTGGCTTCTGTTTTCCCGCTGCCGAGTTTGGTTGGCTAAGGCTGCCGTCAGTATTCCCGGTTTGAGTTTTTCTGGCCTTTTTCACTGTGCAGGCACCAATTTCAGTTATGGTCAATATATTGAAATATGTAGCACATACGGGAGATTTAACAAACGAAATTACGATATCACTATTTGTTGGAGATGATCTGTTTCGCTGGAAGTCGACTGAGAGTAAGAATCACCTGCACATGTCATAAAGAGCATGGGAAAATATTATAACTGACCGGAGGAATAAGCAAAGCCCATACTATACAAAAGGGCAGACATGGATCTGTTGTTATTTATCCTCGGCTCCTCCCGGGATAATGAGAACGGGCACGGTTGATCTGCGAATAGTTTTTTCGGTTACCGAACCCAGCATCAAATGGGCCATTCCTGTCCGGCCATGGGTCGCCATCACAATCACGCTGATATCATTACGCCGGGCAAAATCAATAATTGCATCCGCAGGCCATCCTATATCGACGTGGACTTCTACGTCTACTGTTTCGGGAACTTTTTCCGCAATGGTCTGCTTTAAAGCCTCCCTCGTTGTTTTCACCAATTCCTCTTCGTAGAGTGACACGTTGAAACCAGGCACCATCCCCGCTGCAAAGCCTGTTTCGGGTAAAACCGGCACCGGGCTGACAACCTGCAGAACATGCAGCTTGGCCTGGAATTGTTCCGCCAGCTCAATGGCCGTGTCCAGAGCGTGCAGCGCAGCTTTGCTTGCATCAGTGGGCCAGAGAATTGCACTGATAGGGGCCATTGTGCTTTCCTGGAAAAAATTGCGGGTGCTTCCCGTTGTTTACATACATCCAATAACATGCAGCAATATGCATGCCATCGAAAGAAAGGAAGCTGTTTTTTGCTTTGCGTGGTTGAACACCAATTTGGGCTGGCATGGTTATTGAAGTTTTATCGACATGGTGCACTGGACCAGCAGAAATTTTTCCACAGGATGTACTGTTCCCGAATCCGTCATGAGTGTTGATTGATTGGTTTACACTCGGATGGCGCTAAAGCATTGCGATGCAAAACAGCTGATCAGTACGGGAGGGCTGGATGAACGAAAAATTCATTAAAAAAAGTTTCAAGACCCTTCACCGGGAAATTGATGATCATCTCAGCGGCGGCAAGCAGGGATTAACCGTGTCCATTCCGGTGGGTGAACACCTGTTTCCGGCAAGCTTGCCGCCCCGGCTGGAAATGGTGCTGCTTGATCCTGAGGAGATGATTGTTGCCTATCGGAAAGTTGCTGACGCCGGGGGGATAAGCCGGAAAAAAGGGGAGTGGTATGTCGGACCTTCAGCGGCAGCTGCAGAAAAGCTCCTTGCCTGGATCGACCAGATGATCTCCTGCAAGACCGGTACAGGTTTTTATGAGGTAGAGGAAATTTGACGAACATGTACAAAGGGAGCAGCGCCGGATGAGCGTTGCGGTGATTCAAGCAGCTGCAATGATTACTGCTTTGATTGCGCACTGTATGGCGAATCAATGAGTTGCTCCCTTCCTGGATCGATAATGTAGTAATAATTACACAAGATGATTTTATCATATTTTCTGAATTTCAAATACTGTCCAAAATTGTCGTCTTCAGCCTGTCTCGGATTCCGGATGTTTGGAAATTTGGAAAAGTGTCCTGCCTGACTGGACATGTTCCTGCCGGACAGGATGGGAGATTGTTCAATTGATAAAAATATAAACCGGGAGAGAGGTTGAATTATTTCCCGTTTTCTGGGCGAAGATCATTCTGTCCCCGGCATAAAAAGGAAAAATACAATCAGTCTCTTTACTGTCAGAATGCAAGCTGAACAGTAGTGGTAATTAAAAAACAAAAAACAGGGAGGAAAATCATGACTAAAATTGGCGAAATGTATCAGAGCGCGGACTGGAAAAAAGAAAAACATGTTCCGGTAATCGACTGTCCCGATAAAGTGAAGGGTGATGAAGTATTTGCCGTGAGCGCTTCCATCGGCAAGGAAGTGGCTCACCCCAACACCATCGGGCACCATATCCAGTGGATTGAATTATTTTTCAAACCCGATGATTCCAAGTTCGTTTACCAGGTCGGCTCCTTCACTTTCAGCGCCCACGGCGCATCGACCGAAGGAGATGATGAGGGGCCGGTATACACTCACCACGGAGTGACCGCATCCATGAAGATTAAGCAGCCGGGCACTCTCATTGCCACCTCGTCGTGCAATATCCACGGGTTATGGGAGAATTCCCGGAAAATAGAAATCGGATAATGTGACGCTCAGCAACCGGACCGGCAGAGACACATATCGATAACAGGCAAACTCATTCAAGGAGAAATGCTATGAAAAAGGCCAGGCTCATACGGCATGCGATTATCGCCGTCGTGCTTTTATCCGGGCTTATCTGGTCAATGGCAGAGGCGCAGCAGGAGATGAAGGGTGCCTCTTTTCCGGAAGGCGGTTTTCTGGTGACCGGTCAATGGCTCCGCGAGCATCAGGGGGATGACAACCTGGTCATTGTTGACGTGCGCAGTGAAAAAGATGTGCAGCAGGAAGGGGGAACCTATATTGCCGATGCCATCCAGCTGCCCTGGAGCACATTCCGGTTCAGTGATACCGCCTACGGAATAGGCGACAGGTTTGTCGGGATGGAGGAAGCCCGGAAAATTCTGGGCAGCGCCGGCATTGCCAGAAACAGCACCGTTGTCCTCTATGATTCGGTTAAAAATGACGGCGGGGCCACGGCATCGTATCTGTTCTGGATCCTGGACCTGCTGGGGCATGAGAAAATGCACCTTCTGGAGCGGGGCATTGATGGGTGGATTGCCGTGGACGGCGCTGTCGCAAGCCAGCCCCGCAAGGCTGAACCGGTCCTTTACCAGGTTCCAGCCGGGGCTGTAAGGGTGGATCGGCTGGCCTCTGAACAATTTATTTACGGCCGGCTTGGTGATCCCCTGTACATGATCCTGGATGTCCGCTCCCGGGAGGAATATCTGGGTCAAAAGCCTAACATGGGCCTGACCGGCAGTGTGTTGAAGCTTGGCCATATCCCGACGGCGGTTAATGTTGACTACCGGCTCAACTGGGCGGATTCGGAAAGCAAGGCGGTCAAGTCATACCCTGACCTCCAGGAGTTATACAGGGGGGTTGACCCGACCCTGCCGGTTATTGTGTACTGCCATTCGGGGCGCCGCAGCTCATTCACCTATTTTATTCTCCGACTCATGGGTTTTGAAAAAGTTATTCTCTACGACAATTCCTGGAACGGCTGGGGGCGGCACCAGGCCTATTTCCCTGTCGAGACCAGTGAAAACAAGGTGAGCGGCACATTTCTGCCTGGTGCCGGCGGCAAAGCATCGCGCCGGCAGCAGCAACAGGTAAATCTTTCCCGACAGGACACCCGTGAACTGCAAGCGCCAGCAGGCGGTTATGTGTCCTGCGGCGGATGAGGTGGATGATGGAAAAGAAACAGAACAACTCCATGTCCCCGTATTGGCAGCCTTTGCCTGCGGCATTTGCTCTTGCCGGAATAATTGTTTTTATTTTTGCCACCTTCGGGCCGCCTGCATCCTCCAGCGGTTTTGTCACCACCCTGAAAGGTTTTCTGCAGGCCGTTGCCCCGGATTACGCCGCGGCCAAGGAACATTACCGGATGCTTCCCGGCCCGGGCTCCTGGCTCATGACCTTTGTCATCGGGATGGCTGTCGGTGGGTTTATCGGCGGCAGAACCTCGCAGAATCGGCTGGATGATGTGCCCGTGTTGTGGCGGCAGCGATTCGGCAATAATCCCTGGCTGCGGTACGGCGCAACTTTTCTGGGCGGTTTTCTCATCCTCTTTGCTTCCCGGCTGGCCGGGGGATGCACGTTGGGACTTTTCATGTCCGGAACGACCCAGATGGCCTTGAGCGGCATCTACTTCGGCGCTCTCATTTTTCTGGCAGCGATGATCACCGCCCGCCTTGTCTATGGCAATACCGGCAGGAGGAAAACCAATGACTGATCTCATGCTCGGCCTTTTTTCCGGCATTGCCTTCGGCTATGTCATCCAGCGCGCCGGGGCAACCAATCCTGACAAAATGGCCCGCGGCCATCTCATGCTTGATCCGGCTATCCCCCAGCTGATGCTCCTGGCAGTGGCTTTTTCCTCCGTGGGTATCATCGGTCTGCAGGCTGCCGGGGTAGGGCGTTTTTCTGTACTGCCCATCAGCCTGGTGGCCACTGGTCTGGGCGCCGTGATTTTCGGGATCGGCTGGGGGCTGGCCGGCTATTGCCCGGGCACCTGCTGGGCGGCAGTCGGTGAGGGCCGGATGGATGCCATTTTTGCCTTCCTGGGAGGACTTGCCGGCGCGGCGGTTTTTGCCCATTTTCACGAACAGTTGATTCCCGTGCTCTATCTGCCGACCAGCCTCGGCAAGATGACCCTGACCGACCTGGTAGGCAGCAACATCCTGGCAGTGGTCATCCTGGTGGCCGTTCTGCTCAGCGGTGTCTGGCTCATCGGCAGGATATGGGATGCGGATTAACCGTTCATCGTTCATAACCCCGGCCGCCCTGGCCCTGGTATTGATCTCAGTTCTCTGTTCATGCAGAACCGTTGAGCCGGAGCAGGAGAAAGTTCATGTGCCAACGGGGTATTATGCAACCCTGGAGGTGCTGCACGAGGGGAGATTGTACCGGTTCGGGCCCTTTGTCGGTTATCATTTCCGTCCCCGGGAGCCGACCGATCTCACCAGGCTCGATTTTCTCTGCTTCAATGAAAGGAATTTTTACACCAGGGATCTACCCGCCGGCGCTCTTCTTTTCACCGGCGAAGCCAGGTTGACGGAACTGCCCGCGGCTGATTTGAAAATACCGCAGGGCAATGGCCGGATAATCCCGATTTTCGCAGATTCAATCCCGGACCAGTGGCTCGCCACCAGGCCGGATCCACAGGATGAATACCGCCACTTTCATTCCTGTCACGATGACCGGGGAGCGGTGCTCATCGGCTACTGGCTGCGTCATGTCGGCGAAAAGACTTTTACCTACGACATGGGGGGTCGAGTGGATAAGGACAGTCCGCTGTATCACAGGGTTGATCCGGGAGTTGACTCCCAGTTCGCCGCCATTGTGGAATTTGACCATGGCCAGCAGGCCGGGGACCGGTAGGCGGAATTTTTTCTTTCCCTCTCCATTTCTGTGCAGGAGGTATACATGGCAGAACAGGACAAAAATAATCATGAACACCATGATGAACACGGTGACCATGAAAACCATGAAAATCATGGCGATCATGAAAACCACGGAGGCCATGAAGATCACCAGGGACACCATGCCCATATGGTAAAGGACTTCCGGCGCCGCTTCTGGATATCCCTGGTTCTCACTGTCCCCATTCTGGTCCTGGCTCCGCTTCTGCAGGAACTGCTCGGTTTGACCGGAACCCTTGGCTTTCCCGGTGACAGCTTTGTGCAGTTCGGTCTTGCCACAGTGGTCTTTTTCTATGGCGGCTGGCCTTTTCTCAAGGGGCTTGTTGATGAGCTTCGCGGGAAACAGCCGGGCATGATGACCCTGATCGGCGTTGCGATCATCGTCGCCTACACCTACAGCTCCGCGGTTGTGTTTGGTCTGCCGGGCAAGGTGTTTTTCTGGGAGCTCGCTTCCCTGATCGTTGTCATGCTGCTCGGCCACTGGATTGAAATGCGCTCGGTCATGGGCGCATCCGGGGCCCTGGAGGAGCTCGTCAAAATGATGCCGTCCGAGGCCCACCGGCTCATGGACAACGGTAAAACCGAGGACGTGCCGGTTTCAGAACTGGAAAAGGGCGATCGGGTGGTGATCAAGCCCGGGGAAAAAGTACCCATTGACGGAATTGTCGTTGAAGGGCATACCAGTGTGAACGAGGCCATGCTGACCGGTGAAAGCGCCCTGGTTGAAAAACAGAAGGATGACGAGGTCATCGGCGGGGCGGTCAACGGTGAATCCTCCATAACCATCGAGGTGAGAAAAACCGGGGATGAGACCTATCTCTCCCAGGTGGTGGACATGGTCAAAAAGGCCCAGGAATCACGATCGCGAAGCCAGGACCTGGCCGACCGGGCTGCCCTGTGGCTCACTATCATCGCCCTTACCGTTGGCTTTGCCACCCTTGGCATCTGGCTGATGATCGGCAAGGAGTTTGTTTTTTCCCTGGAACGTATGGTGACGGTTATGGTCATCACCTGTCCCCATGCCCTGGGGCTGGCAGTGCCCCTGGTGGTGGCCGTCTCCACCTCCCTCGCCGCCGGCCGCGGCCTGTTGATCCGGGACCGCTCTGCCTTTGAACGGGCCCGCAATCTCAACGCCATTATTTTTGATAAAACCGGCACCCTCACCGAAGGCCGTTTCGGGGTGTCCGATGTTGTCGCCCTGGAGGACCGGGACAGAGGCGAAATCCTCAGACTCGCCGCCAGTATCGAAAGCCGTTCCGAGCATCCCATTGCCCGGGGAATTCTCGATCAGGCCGGGGAGGATAACATTGATTTTCCCGATCCCCGGGAATTTAAGGCCATTGCCGGCAAGGGCGCCCAGGGAGAGGTGGACGGGGAGCATGTCAAGGTTGTCAGCCCGGGCTACCTGTCTGAAAACAGCATTGACGTTGAAAACACCGAGATCAGTGACCTGGCCGAAGAGGGCAAAACAGTTGTCTATGTCCTCGTGGACGAGAAGCCGGTGGGAGCTGTTGCCCTGGCTGATATTATCCGGGAGGAATCACGGCAGGCAATCAGGCAACTCAAGGAGCAGGGGATCGAGGTCATGATGCTCACCGGAGATGCCAGGGCAGTGGCCCGCTGGGTCGCCCGTGAGCTGGAGCTTGATGATTATTTCGCCGAGGTCCTGCCCGAGGCCAAGGCCGCCAAGGTCAGGGAGGTGAAAGACCGCGGCAGGATTGTGGCCATGGTCGGCGACGGGGTCAATGATGCCCCGGCCCTGGTCGAAGCCCATGTCGGCGTGGCCATCGGGGCCGGTACCGATGTGGCCATTGAGGCGGCCGACATTGTCCTGGTCCGATCCGATCCGCGGGACACGGTTGCAATTGTTAATCTTGCCGGCGCCACCTATCAGAAAATGGTCCAGAACCTCTGGTGGGCCACCGGCTATAACGTGGTGGCCATCCCCCTGGCTGCAGGGGTACTGTATCCTGTCGGGTTCCTCCTGCCGCCGGCGGTCGGGGCGCTGGTCATGTCGATTTCAACGGTCATTGTGGCGGTGAACGCCAAACTGCTTGGTCGGGCCTGATCCATTCACCCGATGATCAATACTGATGGCGTCGTAAAAAGTCCGATCTACTGCGTCATAGCGGGTACGGCCAATGCTCGACGTATCATATGTACGCCTCCGCTTGGCCGACACCGTTATTCCTTGTATATCGAAATTTTTACTTAGCCATCTTTGAGTGTGTGATGGACTTTTTACGAGTCCATCAATACTGGGCCAGGGAAAAAACGTTTCCTTGCCATAATGCAACACAGGGGCAGTTCCTGTATCCGGAACTGCCCCTGTGTCCAGTACCGCCGGATCATGCTAGAACGGCGTGTAGTAGTGGTCAAATGGAAAATAGTAGGTCTGCGACAGCGGTTCCAGACCCTGCACCGTGAGATGAGTCTTTACCGATTTGGCCCCCCCCTCGAAACTGTTATTCACTGCCGCCTTGAATTCGCTCCAGCTGTCAACCGAGCCATCCAGGCTTGCTATGCCGTCATTGACAGGAACATTGATCAGCGCGTCATCAACATATTCATCTATGGCCAGCGCCTGTTTGACGTCCTGGGTTATTTCAGGATCAGGTCTCCGCGTTTTGATGTCAACAACAACCTGGTCGCTTTTGACTCCCTTCACGCCTTTTACCCGGTCCGCAACTTCTTCCGCCAGCATCTTTTCAGTCCAGGAATCGACTGTGCCGGCCAGGCGGACAACACCGTCGCTGACTGATGTCGCGATCTCATAGGCATCCGCGGCAGGATCTTCCACCAGTGCTTCTTCCACATCCCTTTTGATCGCCTCGTCACTGCGGAGCGGCGGTTTGATCTGGATCAGATCGACAATGGCAGTTACCCCCTGACGGTTTCGGTTATCTGTACCGCCTGTTTTCTGGCATGGAGGCTGTCAACGCTGCCCGCCAGAGTTACGACCCCCTCGTTGGCGCTGACGTCCAGAAGGTGGGCGGGAACGCTTTTGTCGATGATCAATCTGACCTCGACCGCGCGGGCAATGTCGCTGTCGTCGATTTTGTCCTGACTGCGGGCGGTTGCCGGTACAAAACAGCATAAAGCCAGCAGGAGGATGAAGGCTGCTGCCCCCGGCCGGGGGATTCTTTTCCCTGTTGATCCTTCTCTCCTGCTCGGCCTCTTCAAACGATGGTGTCGGCTGACGAGATATGACGATAACATACGGCACCTCCCTTTGATTCTTGTTCCTCAAAAAATTTATGCACACCTTTCCCTGGTATCTACAAAATGTATGCCAGCGGTTTCATATGACTTTTTCAGTATTGGCCGACCAGCCAGCTACCCCGTCCACGAAGAGAAATAAGAAAAAAATCCTGCGGCCGCGGGAAAGAGGGTGAAGAAATTGCCCTCACTCCGGGAAAACGACGATTGACGGCAACCTTTTTTTTGTCTGGTATGCATTTTGTATGTCTCTGGTTGAGCCGAGTATCCACGGGAGGCGCTTCACATGGGAGTCCTTCCGATGCCGGTGAAAACCCGGGTGTTTTCGTTGACCCAATGCGATTCAACCTGGCACAAAATTAAGGAGGGTATATGCTACGAGTGGCAATCAACGGTATGGGAAGAATCGGCAGGGCGGTCCTCAAGATAATCCTGGCCCGTCCCGAAGTTGAGCTTGTTGCCGTAAACGACCTGATCCCGCTCGAAACCCTGGCGTACCTGTTGCGTTATGATACGGTTTATGGACGTTATGCTCAAAAGGTCGAGGCAAAAGGGAATCTGTTGGTTGACGACAGGGAGTACATCTATAAGCAGGAGAAAAACCCTGCTGATCTGCCCTGGAAGGAACTGGATATTGATATTGTTTTTGAATGCACCGGTATCTTTACCGATCGGGCGGGACTGGAACTCCATCTGGCGGCAGGGGCCAAACGGGTTTTCCTTTCGGCGCCGGCAAAAGAAGATACTGTCGAAACCGTGGTGCATGGAGTCAACAGCGCTGATAATGACGCAAAGGTGATATCCTGCGGCAGCTGCACAACAAACTGCATAACGCCCATCGTTGAGATCATGGGCCGCCGCCTCGGTATCCATAAAGCAATCATGACCACAGTGCATGCCTATACCGCAACCCAGGCGTTAGTCGACACCAGTGCCGGAAAATTGCGGCGCGGGCGGGCTGCGGCGGCAAACCTGGTGCCGACAAGCACCGGTGCGGCTCTTGCCACCACCAAGGTTCTGCCCGAGTTGGCTGGATTGTTCAATGGCATGGCGATCAGGGCGCCGGTGCCTGCCGGTTCGGTGGCGGATATTGTGTTCCTGGCGGGCCGGCAGACCACGGTGGAAGAAGTGAACAGTATTCTGCAGGAGGAATCGGAAACAACGAGGTACCGGCATGTTGTCGCTGTTTCGGAGGATCCTCTTGTTTCTTCTGATATACTACAGGACCCCCATGCAGGCATTGTCAACCTTGATCTCACCCAGGTAGTGGATGGCGATCTTGTCAAGATTGTCAGCTGGTATGACAATGAATGGGGCTATGCAAATCAGATGGTTCGCGAAGCTCTGCGGATGTCCGTAGCCGCCAAGGTTCCTTGAAGTCGTGGCTATGGCGGACCAGGAAAAAGCCAGCACGGAACGCTATACCGGAACCCTGAGCGCCGTCCGCTCGACCGTGGTTGACATACACTGTCCGGGACTGCTTCCGCCCCTGTATTCCATCGTGCGGACCGGCCCGGAAATGGCAACGGTGGTGGAGGTCATAGATCATATTGATGACCACCTGGCTCGGGGCATTGCCCTGACCACGACCGCCGGCCTCGCCAAGGGCGACAGGGTTGTCGGTGACGGCAGGCCCATCGAGGTGCCCATCGGCAAAGAGCTTCTCGGCCGCATGTTTAATGTGTTCGGTGAGGTGATCGACAGGAGGGATCCGCCGGATTTCGATACATACCGTTCCATCCATCAGCAGCCCATCGAGCTTGCCGACCGGGTGGTAAGTGATGAGATATTTCTTACCGGCATCAAGAGCATTGACCTGCTGGTCCCCATTGAACGAGGCGGCAAGACAGGGCTTTTCGGCGGCGCGGGCGTCGGCAAGACCGTCATTATCACCGAACTGATACATAACATGGTGCTCAAGCATGAGGGGGTGAGCATCTTCTGCGGCATAGGAGAGCGATGTCGCGAAGGAGAGGAGCTGTACCGGGAAATGGCCGAAGCCGATGTGCTGAAGAACACGGTTATGGTATTCGGCCAGATGAATGAATCGCCGGGCTCCAGGTTCCGGGTAGGCATGACGGCGCTGACCATGGCCGAATATTTCCGCGACGACCTGGAACAGGATGTACTCCTGCTGGTGGACAACATTTTTCGATTTATCCAGGCCGGGATGGAGCTTTCCGGGCTCATGGGCCGTCTGCCGTCCCGTCTCGGGTACCAGCCGACCATGGGCACGGAACTGGCCGCGCTGGAGGAACGAATCGCCAGTTCCCGCAAAGGCGCAATCACTTCGATCCAGGCGGTTTACGTGCCGGCGGATGACCTGACCGATCCGGCGGCGGTGCACACCTTTTCCCATCTGTCGGGTTCCATTGTTCTTTCCCGCAAGATGGCAAGTGAAGGTCTGTATCCCGCCATAGACCCGCTGCAGTCGCGTTCCATGATGCTGAATGCCCGCATTGTCGGAGAAAGACATTATTCCGTGGCCCGCGAGGTCCGTAAAACCCTTGCCGATTACGAGGACCTCAAGGATATTATTGCTATGCTGGGGCTGGAAGAACTGTCCAGGGAAGACCGGCGGACAGTCAACCGGGCCCGCCGGCTGGAACGGTTTCTCACCCAGCCTTTTTATACCACCGAACATTTTACCGGTATGGAGGGACGCCAGGTTGAACTGGAGGAGGCCGTCGCCGGGTGTGAGAGGATCCTCAATGATGAATTTTCCGAGGTCGGGGAAAGCAGGCTCTACATGATCGGATCCGTTGATGATATTGAATCGGACCGGGATAAAGACAAGGAGGGGAGGGGACAAAAACGAAAAAGGGGTGACGCTGCAGGAGAGGGAAACGGCGGAGCCGGCAAAAAAGAAGATGACGGGTCTGGGGAGAACAGCGCAGCTGCAGAGTAACTATACCGTTTCCCGGTATTGATATGCTGGGGGAAAGGATCGTAAACGGAGGTATTGCGTGCGTCTTAAAATATTGCTGCCCACAGAGATCCTGCTTGATCAGGAAATTCGGCAGGTAAGGGCGGAGAGCGGAACCGGCGAGTTCTGCCTTAAACCACGTCACATAGATTATGCAACCGCTCTTGTCCCTGGAATCCTTATTTATATTGACATGATCGGAAGGGAGCATTTTGTGGCGGTTGACGGCGGCATTCTCGTCAAGCAGAAGGACGAGGTGGACGTGGCCACCAGGCATGCTCTGCCCGGTGAACTGGGCGAGCTTGCAGGGGTGGTGCAGAAAATGCAGGAAAATTTTATTGAAAGGGAAAAGATCAGCAGGACGGCCGAGGCGCGGCTGGAAATAGGATTTTTTAAGCGGTTTCTTGACCTCAGCGGTAAATAGTAAGGAAGCAGGCATGGCGGCAACAGGGAATGACCGGGAACAGTTTCCCGGTGAAGTCGACAAACGGGAGAAACGCAAGGTCCGTTCGCGTCGGAAATCCGATGAAACCGTATGGTTCGGGCTGGGGATGTTCGGCATGGTCGGCTGGGCGGTTGCCATACCGACGGTGGCGGGGATTTTTCTGGGCATCTGGATAGACACGCGCTGGCCGTCAAAATATTCCTGGACCCTTATGCTGCTTCTGCTGGGCTTGATACTGGGCTGTTTCAATGCCTGGTACTGGGTGCAGAAGGAACGCAATGCCATCACCCGGCAAAGGGAGGACAACCATGAGTAGTCAGGCGCTGTTTCTGGGAGCTCTGTTGGGCGTGATCCTGGGATTGTTGTATTTCGGCGGATTGTGGTTGACGGTGCGCAGGCTGCCCAAGGTGAAACGGCCGCGGTTTTTTCTGCTGCTGAGTTCGCTGTTCAGGCTTTCGCTGGTTTTGGGCTGCTTCTGGCTGATCATGCGCCAGGATCTGGTCCTTTTCCTGATAACCCTGTTGTTTTTTTTCCTGCTCCGTATCGTCCTCATCGGGCTGGCGAGAAAACCCGCCAGGAGGGAAATGCATGCGAATTAGTCCTGATTCCATTATCTACTGGCAGACGGAATTGTTCACCCTCAATGCCACCATCCTGTATACCTGGCTGGTGATGCTTCTTCTTGTACTCGGCAGCCGGCTTGTTACCAGGAAGCTGCAAACCGGGGAAAGGATGCCGCGCTGGCAGAACCTGCTCGAGTCAATCGTTGTGCTGATAAACGGCCAGATCCGTGATGTCACCCGGCAGCAGCCGGAACGCTTCCTGCCGTTTCTGGGAACTCTTTTTATATTTATCGGCACTTCAAACCTGCTCAGTGTAGTGCCCGGATTTCACCCCCCCACCGGGTCACTGTCCACCACGGCGGGACTGGCAATCTGTGTCTTTGTCGCGGTGCCGGCGTATGCTATCGCGGACAACGGGATACTTGGCTACCTCAGGAACTATATACAGCCAACCCCCCTGATGCTGCCGTTTAACATCACCGGCGAAATAAGCCGAACCCTGGCCCTGGCGGTTCGGCTTTTCGGCAATATCATGAGCGGCAGTATGATTGCTGCCATACTTCTCGCCATTGCTCCGCTTATTTTTCCGGTGCTCATGAATCTGCTCGGGCTGCTCACCGGCATGGTCCAGGCCTATATCTTTGCCATTCTGGCAGCGGTGTATATCGGCGCGGGAATCAAGGTGCAGGCGAAAAAAGAAAACTCAGGGTGACGTGATGTTTAGGGGTATTGGTTTTTATTCAAAAAGAAATTCCTGGTGGAAATTCACTGTTACTGCAAGGAGATGACTATGGATAATCTGACATTGGTGGCTGTGGCCTCAATAGTTACCGCCGGTCTCTGTATAGGCATCGGCGCCATAGGGCCGGCGCTGGGTGAAGGACGCGCCCTGGCCCAGGCGCTGAGCTCCATAGCCCAGCAGCCGGATGAGACGAATACCATCACCCGGACATTGTTTGTCGGCCTGGCAATGGTTGAATCAACAGCTATTTACTGCTTTGTTGTTTCGATGATCCTCATCTTCGCCAATCCGTTCTGGGAATATTTTCTCTCCCGGGCAGGAGGATAAGCCGTGCTCCTCGACTGGTTCACGGTTGGCGCGCAGATCGTCAATTTTCTTATCCTGATCTATCTGCTGAAACGGTTCCTCTATAAGCCGATACTCAGGGCAATGGATGAACGGGAACAGAAGATCGCCGGACGGCTGCAGGAAGCGGCAAAGAAGAGAGAGTTGGCGGAATCGGAAGCCGCTTCTCTGGCCGAGGAGCGTCGTGAACTGGAAAACAGCAGGGAGAAAATGCGGGAAGATGCCCGGGCGGAAATCGAGAAGTGGCGCGATGAAGCCATGCAGCAAGCCAGAAGCGAGGTGGCGGAAACCAGACACACCTGGCAGGATAACCTGGAACGTGAGCAGAATGATTTTGTCCGCAGGCTGAAGGCCGTTCTGGGCCGCCAGGTATTCCGCGCTGCGGCCAAGGCCATGGAGGACCTGGTCGATGAAGGGCTTCAGGGCAAGCTGGTAGAGACATTTGCCGGAAAGCTCCCGACATTAATTGCCGATAATGAGGAAACGGGTCGGCGCATGGGAAATGAGCTGGAGGTCAAATCCGGATTTGAATTGAATGAACAGCAACTTAAAGATGTGCGGGCTGTGGTCGGGGAGCTTTTTCCGGAGTCTGATATCGATTTTGCCGTTGACCCGGACATCGGTTTCACCATCCGGCTTGTGGGCGGCAACCATAGAATTGAATGGGGGCTGAACCGCTATATGGATGAAATGGAAGAAAAGGTCCTGAACACCATGCATCTGGCGCAGGGTAAAAAATGAGTCTGAAAGAACTGGAGAGTGCCCTTGATCACGTGGCTTCCGGAATCGAGGCACACCTGGAAAAATTCAACCCGACGGTCGCCATCGAGGAAGTCGGGCGCATCCGCAAGATAAGCCAGGGCATTGTCTGGGCCGAGGGATTGAACAGAGTGCAGGCCGAGGAACTGGTGGTCCTGGGAGCGAATACGATTGGTGTGGTGCTGGATATTCTGCCGGAGAGGATCGGCATTGTGCTGCTGGGGCCCGACAAGAAACTGAGGGCCGGCGACGAGGTGGCCAGAACCGGGCGCATTCTGGAGATTCCGGTGCATGAGGATATGGTCGGCAGGGTGGTAGATCCGATGGGCAGTCCCCTGGATGACCGGGAAGCGCTGCCGGATGAACAACGGCTGCCGGCGCAGCGTGAAGCGCCGGCAATCATGGACCGGGCCCCGGTTGATACCCCCCTGCAGTCGGGCATCAAGGTGGTCGACGCCCTGATACCCATCGGCCGCGGCCAGCGCGAACTCATCCTTGGCGACCGCCAGACCGGGAAAACAGCGGTGGCGGTTGACACCATTATCAACCAGCGCGGCAAAGACGTGATCTGCATCTACTGCGCCATCGGCCAGCGCAGCTCCAGCATTGCCAAGGTGATTAATGACCTCAGGCGCTACGGTGCCATGGAACACACTATTGTCGTGGTTGCCGAAGGCAATGATCCGCCGGGCCTGCAGTATATCGCGCCGTATGCGGCAACATCGATTGGGGAATTTTTTATGGAGCAGGGCCGCGACGTCCTGATCGTCTATGACGACATGACCCGGCATGCCCAGGCCTACCGGCAGATCTCTCTTCTCATGCGTCGCCCGCCCGGTCGCGAAGCGTTTCCCGGCGATATTTTTTACATCCATTCCCGGCTGCTGGAACGGTCAACTCATCTCAGGTCCGAACTGGGGGGAGGTTCGCTGACCGCGCTGCCGATCATTGAGACGGAAGCGCAGAATATTTCCGCGTATATACCCACCAACCTGATCTCCATCACCGACGGCCAGATATACCTTTCCCCCGATCTGTTCCAGAAGGGGATGCTGCCGGCAATCGAGGTCGGTAAATCCGTGTCGCGGGTGGGCGGGAAGGCTCAGCTGCCCGCGTACCGTAAAGTGGCGGGCGATCTGCGGCTGTCCTATTCCCAGTACCAGGAGCTTGAATCATTCTCTCGATTCGGCACCAAGCTGGACGAGGAGACCCGCAATAAGCTGGCCCACGGCAGAAGGGTGCGTGAAATCCTCAAACAGAAACAGTCCCGCGCCCTTTCGGCAGCCCAGCAGATAGCAGTATTGTTCTGCGTGAATGAGGGATTGCTTGACGGGCTTCCCCTGGATGCCATGGGATCCATTGAAGAAGAAATAGTTGAATTAATGGGTACGGATGACCACCTGGCGGAAGCGGTACTTGCGGCAGGCAGGAAAGACGCCGTCTGGGATGAACTCCTGGATAAGCTGAAGGAAGCCGTCGACAAGCTGTCGCAGAAAGATCAGGGACCGGACGATGATGAGCACGCCGGAAAAGATAAGGAAAACCGGGAAAAAGGACAGGCCTGAAAACAGTGCAAACCCTGGAGAGCCTGCAGCGGAAAATTCATACGGCCCATGACCTGCTTTCCGTGGTCAAAACCATGAAAAGTCTGGCCGCGGTGAATATCAGGCAGTATGAATCAGCGGCCGCGGCCATGGATACCTATTACGGGATTGTGGAAAAGGGCTGGCAGGCGCTGTTCCGTGATTGGGGCGAAATACCGTTCAGCGGGTCGGAGAAGGCCGCGGTGTGCCTGGTGCTGGGTTCGGACCAGGGAATGTGCGGCCAGTTCAACGACGTCGTGCTGAATATGGCCTTTGATCACGCGGACAAACTGGCATCACGGGGACAGCGCTGTTATTTCTGGGCGGCAGGGGAAAGAATTTCTTCCGGCCTGGAAGATGGTCCCGGAGCGGAGGAATATTTTGCGCTGCCGAGCAGCATCACCGGTATCAGCGAACAGATGTACAGGATTGTGGAAACTTTCGGCCGTTGGCGGCAGAAGAATAATACCGAGATCCTGTATGTCATTCATAATCGGCAGGAGCACGAAGCGAGCGGTTACCGCCCTTCTTTAAACAGGATTCTGCCGTTGGATCGGGAGTGGCTTGCGGAAAAAAGAAAAAAGCCATGGCCCTCGCGATGTCTACCCATGCTGGGCCTGCCTGAAGAAAACCTGTTCGACCAGCTCCTGCGGCAATATCTTTTCGCCTCCTTTTTCAGGGCTTTTGCCCAGTCACTGGCCAGTGAGAACGCGGCCCGTCTGGCCTCCATGCACTCGGCTGAAAAGAATATTACCGAAATGGAGGAGCGGCTGCAGGGATCATACCGTGAAGCGCGGCAGAATTTGATAACTTCTGAACTGTTTGACATTATCTCAGGTTTTGAAGCGATCATGGAAGAGTGACTTGCTGATAATTTCCCGCTCGCGGCTTTGAATATTAGAAATCAAAAGGAAAACATAAATCGAAGGAGTAGTATGGCTGATAAAAAAATACCGGGAAAAAAAGGCCTTGACCGGGCGCCGGTATGGGCTCGACTGGCACTGTTTTTTCTCATATGGGTTTTTATTTCCTATGCATATATGTATTTCAGACCTGTGGAACAGGTCGAGCATATCCCGTATACCCTTTTTAAGGAACAGGTTGCCCAAGGGCAGGTATCTGAGATTGAAGTAAAGGGACAGGAGGTATCGGGCCGGTATGTGTCTGAAAAAAAGAATGAAGAAAGTAAGAAAATTCTGGGTGGGCGGTATTTCGAAACCGTTCTCCCTTCTTTTGATGACCCTGAGTTGATAACTCTTCTTGAAAAAAAAGAAGTGATCATAAACGCTAAACCGGATGAACGATCATGGTTCTGGACTCTTGTCATTACCCTTCTTCCCTGGGTGCTTATTATTGGGTTTTTTGTCATGATAAACAAAAGAATGAGGCAGCAGCTCGGATCTTCGGGGGGACCTTTCGGGTTTGGGAAATCAAAGGCTAAAAAAGTCAAACAGGAAGAAGTGACTGTAAAATTTAAGGATGTCGCGGGACTGGAAAATGCGAAACATGAGCTGGAGGAAATGGTCGACTACCTGAAGGAGCCGGGAAAGTTTCGCAACCTGGGAGGTGAACTGCCCAAGGGAATATTGCTCGCTGGGCCGCCGGGAACGGGAAAAACCCTCATGGCACGCGCAATGGCCGGTGAGGCGGGGGTCCCGTTTTTCAATATCAGCGGTTCGGAATTTATTGAAATGTTTGTCGGTGTCGGCGCGTCCAGGGTGCGAGACATGTTTGCGACCGCGAAAAAAGAATCACCGGCCCTGATTTTTATCGACGAACTTGATTCCATAGGCAGAGTGCGCGGCACAGGCATTGGAGGCGGTCATGATGAACGGGAGCAGACGCTGAACCAGATCCTTTCCGAAATGGACGGTTTCAGCCCCCATGAGTCGGTTATTGTTCTGGCTGCCACCAACAGGCCTGATGTCCTCGATCCCGCCCTTGTCAGGCCGGGTCGGTTTGACCGGCAGATCACCCTGGACATGCCCCAGCGAAACGCCAGGAAGGAAATCCTCGTTCTGCATGCCGGGAAAGTTCCCCTTGCCGATGACGTTGACTTCGATCTTATTGCCGGGGCAACCGTTGGTTTTTCAGGGGCGGATCTGAAAAACCTCGTCAACGAGGCTGCCCTGCTCGCAGCCAGAAAGGGAAAAGAGCAGGTGGAAATGGAAGATTTCAACGAAAGCCGGGATAAGATTATCATGGGGGTGAAACGGGAAGACCGTATTTCCGATGAAGAAAAAAAGATGGTTGCCTATCATGAAGCCGGTCATGCCTTGACCGCATTGATGGTTCCGGGGGCGGATCCGCTCAGCAAGGTCACGATTATTCCCCGGGGCAGATCCCTCGGCGCTACCGAACAGGTTCCGGAAGAGGACAGGCACAATCTTGGGAAGAAATATCTGATGAACCGTATCGCGGTTATGGTTGGCGGTCGCGCAGCGGAAGAAGTTGTTTTCAATGATATAACCTCCGGGGCCGGAGATGATTTGAAAAAAGCCACCGAGATAGCCCGCCGCATGGTCTGTCAATGGGGGATGAGTGAAAAAATCGGCCCGGTGGCGTTTAAAAAGGGTGAACCCCATCCTTTTCTTGGCCGGGAACTGACGGAGGAAAAGGATTATAGCGAGGCCACGGCACAGGTTATCGACGATGAAATCAAAAGCATACTGTTGGCGGGTGAGGAAACGGCACGGAAAATAATGGAAGAAAACCGGCAGAAACTTGATACACTGGCTGAGGAGCTGATGAAAGAAGAGACCCTCACTTCTGAAGAAATACAGAAACTGCTCCAACTGGAAGAAGAAAAAAGTTGAGGTGTGCAGGTTCTCTGGTTTTGTTCTGTTGCATTTTGTGAAGGCATTTTTTGCTTGGAGCAGGCAAGTGCAGAGAATGCCGGCATTTGCCTGCTCAAGCCCGCTCCTTTCTATTTCAGGAAATATTTACCCGGCTTTTATTTTATAACCATTTCCTGTTTTGCTCCAGTTTGCGGAAAATCTTTTCCGTATCATCTTTGCGGCACAATTCGGTTCCCTCCGTCAGCAGGGCCGCTGTGCCGGCTGCCATACCATACAAGAATGCTTCGTGGAGCTGCTTTCCCTGGTGCAGACCGAGGATCATGGCTCCGACAAAACTGTCGCCCGCGCCCACGGAACTGACTTCCTTGACCTCCAGGCCGGCAACTCTCAGCTGGTCGTCCCTGGTGGTCAGCAGAGCCCCGTCCCTGCCCAGGGAGAGGGCCAGCGCTTCGCATCTGCCGCTGTCAACAAGATTACGGCATACCTTCTCCTGATCTTTTTCCTCGGAGAGGGAGCAATCGCAGATTTCCTCAAGTTCACGACGATTGGGTTTAATGAGATACACTCCGATCTCCAGGGCTCTTTTCAGGGGTTCTCCTGATGTATCCAGGATGATTTTGGTTGAACTGCCGCTGAAATGCTCCGCCAGCTTTGTATAAAAATCAGCAGGTACTCCGGGCGGCAGGCTGCCGGAGACTACGAGAAAATCCGGACCCGGCGCAAGTCCGGCGACTGCCTGGATGCACTGCTGCCATTCCTCCTCCCGGAGTTCTGGTCCGGGCAGGACAAAACGATATTGCTCCCCGCTTTTCGTAACGCGGACCGAAAAACTTTCCCTGGTCATATCGTCGATATGGACCGGATGGCTTTCGATTTGCTGCTGCGTAAGCATATCACCAATGCTTCTGCCCGTAGATCCGCCGGCGGGAAATATGGCCATTGACCTCCCTCCGAGGAGACTGACGGCACGGCTGACGTTGATCCCCCCGCCGCCCGGGTCACGCAGGACATCGTGGCAGCGCAGTTTTTTAGTCGGCGCCATAGCGTCAACTTCACCGCTCACATCAAGACAGGGGTTGATGGTCAGTGTTACAATTGCATGGTCAACGGACATATTCTGCCTCTCTCGGAAATGTTTTTTCGTATCCTGGTGGTTCAACGGCGGAAAAGGGTAATGAGTCTCCATCGGTGAATATACCTTCAGTGATCTGATTAACAAAGATTGTGCCATCCCGACCATTTTTTTAAGTATTCTGTCCAGCAGATCGGTGATTCAGCCACCTGCGGCCGAAATTTTTTTCAGCCGGAGAATGCCTGGCATGGATGTTCATTTATATTTATTTTGCAGAGGTCAAATCAGGGATGATTATCCGGCCGGGCAGGATAATTGTTCTCGCGACACGACTTCGAATCCATATTTCCTGATCATTAGCCTGTTTGACAGGTATGGTTATTGCTTCATGTTTAAGCGGGGCATCAGCGTATTGGAATGACATATTTTTACTCGGTTTAAATCTGCACTGAAAACAAGCTAATGGTAGACAAGTATGGGGTCCGGAAATAAACGAATAAAGAATAATACGTTATATCTGCGGAATACTCTCAGCCGCCGGCTTGACCCTTTTATCCCGGCAGACAGAAAGCTGGTCAGGATGTTCACTTGCGGGCCATCCATATACGACAGGCCGCATATCGGCAACTACCGCACCTACATTTATGAAGACATCCTCGAGCGATATCTCAATTATCTCGGATGCCGGGTCAAACGGGTTATAAATTTTACCGATGTCGAAGATAAATCCATTGCCCGGATGGAGAAGCAAGGGGCCTCTCTGGCGGAGGTTACGGAACCGAATGCCGCGCTTTTCAGAAAAGAGGCCCATGATCTGCATATCAGGCTGCCGACATATATCCCCCGTTCCTCAACCACTGTCGACCAGGCGGTCAAACTGATTCAGATTCTTCTCAAGAAAAAAATCGCCTACCGGCATGGCCGGGATATTTTTTATGATCCGCTCAAATTCGAAGGTTTCGGCAAACTATTCGGGCTCGACATGAGCAAGTGGCCAACGCAGAAACGACGCTTTGCCAGGGATACCTACCCCGGACAACGCTGGAATCTCGGTGATTTCATCCTCTGGCACGGTTACCGGCGCAACTGGGGTGGCAGCCTTTGCTGGGACATGGAAATCGGCAAAGGACGCCCGGCCTGGAATATACAGGACCCCGCCATGATTACCGCCCATCTGGGGTATCAGATTGACATCAGCTGCGGCGGTGTGGATAATCTGTACCGGCACCACGATTATACGATCGCGGTTATCGAGGCGGTTTCGAGGAAACAGTTTGCCCGCTACTGGCTCCATGGAGAGCATGTTCTCATTGACGGCAAAAAAATGTCAAAAAGCAAGGGCAATATCCTCTATCCCGGTGATCTCGTTGACCGGGGATACAACCACGGCCATATCCGTTTTCATCTGCTGCGCACCCACTATCGTCGGAGAATAACTCTCAGGGAGACAGAACTGGCTGAAAGCCGTGAACAACTTGATAACCTGCAGATTCAGATTCAGAAAGTTCTTGATCCCACCCTCTATGTCAAAAACGATTCCGCCAAATTCAGAAATTTGCTTGCCGCATTGCGTAATGGTTTTACGCAGGCCATGAATAACGACCTCGACAGCGGCGCGGCCATTTCAAATCTTGGCAACACCATCAACCTGCTGGTACAATTTAAAGATCAGCAGGGTATCAACAAGAAGCAGGCAGCCTCGTTCCGGCAGGTTCTTACCGGAATCGATTCGGTGTTAAAGGTATTTAACTTCTGACCAGGTCAGTATCATGCAGAGTCCTGAAGGCGACATCACCCTCCTTGTTTTGATGACCGGTGTCATCCTGGTTTCCACGGCACTGATAAAACTTGTTTTCGAACGTCTTACAATACCGCCGGTAGTCGGCTTCATTCTTTTTGGTCTTTCTCTCAACCTTATCAACACCCGCATCAGCTTTCTCGGCCCGGGTGCCGGTGAAACGCTCCGGTATCTCTCCGGAATCGGCATCATCTGCCTGTTGTTCCGGGCCGGACTGGAATGCGATCTCCATGGGCTGATTAATCAGCTGCGTCGGGCTACTGTTATCTGGATGGCCAATATGGTTGTCAGCGGTCTAACCGGATACGCAGCAACCAGGTATCTTCTGGGCTACGCTCTTGTTCCCAGTCTGATCGTAGCCGTGGCCATGACCGCGACCAGTGTCGGCATCTCGTTGGCAGTCTGGCAGCAGCAAAAAGTCACTGATTCTGACAATGGGCGATTGTTGCTTGATATTGCCGAGCTCGATGACATATCGGCCGTTATTCTCATGGCCATGCTTTTTACCCTTATCCCTCTTCTGATGAATGATCAGACGGATCAGCTATGGGTGGCTCTGTCCGGGACAGGCCTGGTTTTCGCGGTCAAGCTGTCGGGATTTGTCGCCTTGTGTTGTTTTTCGCCACCTTGGCAGAGCATCCCATTGTCAATTTTTTCCGCAAGTTCGACCCGCCACCCCTGCCGATGCTGACGGTAGTTGGCATTGGTTTCATTATAGCTGCCATTGCCGGTATACTCGGTTTTTCCGTGGCCATCGGCGCTTTTTTTGCCGGATTGGTATTCAGCCGCGACCAAAAAGCTGTAAAAATGGAGGCTTCATTTATTCCTCTGTATGAATTTTTTACCCCCTTTTTTTTCATCACCATAGGGCTTGATATAGAGATCACTTCTCTGGACAGGTCATTTCCCCTGGCATTCGTTCTTCTGGCTGCTGCAGTTATCGGAAAGATGCTTGCGATTGGGATACCACTATGGATATTAAAGGATCTGCCGACCGCGTTGCTTGTGGGCGCCAGTATGGTGCCGCGGGCGGAAATTGCCATGGTTGTCATGCAGAAAGGGGATCAATCCGGCAAGGACGTGCTGCCTCCGGAACTTTTCAGCGGCATGGCGCTGGTCAGTATCGCGACCTGTGCTTTTGCTCCGTTGTCCGTGCGTTTCATGCTCCTGCGATGGCCGCAGAAAAAGATTAAATAGTGTCCATCCAGAAACGAGGATTTTTGTTCGAGGTCAAGGCATACGAAAAAAA
>JAMJFO010000032.1 GCA_023544645.1 Desulfobulbaceae bacterium
ACTTAACCAAAGAAGGCTAAGTGCTTGATTTTCTGGTACGCCAGGAGGGATTCGAGCCCCCGACCTACGGATTCGTAGGCAAATTACTCCGAGCTCACACAACCTCCAACACTCGACAACATGATGAAATTACTAGGTTTAAAATTTACACATTTTTTCCGATTTTATACAAAACAGCTCATTTTGGAATATTTTTCTCACACGGATTCTCACACGGAAAATGGAATTTTTCGAGATTACTGAATTCACTTTTTACAGTGATAATTGAGTGAGGTGCCCTCAGGATTTTCTTTGAGAAAACAAAAGCCAACAGTCGATCTTTTTTCATTGTCTCCTCACCATCAACAATTCTGAAAAAGCTGAAAACCGAAGGCTCCTACCGCTCTATTCCATAAAAGTGGATAACAGTGGGACTTCGCCAGGAATGGAGAGAATTCCCCATCGCCATAGTTTATCCCGACTTGTCGGGACTGCGGGCCCGGCCTCGGCAGGCTGCGGAGCTGCGGTCACTCAACCGGCGGGAACGGAATTTTCCACCGTTGTCAGGTGGGCTTGCCAAGGCACGTCGCTTAATGGCGCCATTATACGACGTGGCCAGCTGGCACTCCGCCTGCAGTTAAAGAGAAAAGAAAGAGCAGGCAGACCGCCAGCCGCCGCACCTTGCCCGCTTTACATAACCCGGTGATGTAAAGCTCCCACCGCTATAGTTTATCCTGACACAGTAGGGATTGCCTCCGCCCTCAACCACCTCGGGCAGACTCGCACTTTATCCCCACCCCGGCAGTGTGTGGGCTTCGCCTGGCGTGTCGCTTGCGGCGAGATTAACACCGGAATTTGACACTCACCGACAAGTAATCTTGATAATATCAAATAGTTGAAAAAAAACAGGTCTGTTTTTGTACTACAATTCTTTTGCCGGCAGTGGATTGGCAGTGGCGGCACTTCTAATGTTTTTAACAACTGTTTTTGTTCCGTTGATGACCTGGTGAGGATGTGGGGTTTTCTTCGCACCCATTTCCAGTTCGACGATTTTTATTCTTTTCATGATTCTCAAGGCCCGGGAAACCGAAGTTACCCCTTCGAGCTTCCACCGCATCCAGCGTTCCAGCTGTAAGACAAGCACACAGATGAAAACATGTGCCTGAATTCTCTTTTTAGTCCAGTGATAGACCGGTCGCAACAGAAGTGTGCTCTTTAAGGAACGCCAGCCCCGCATAATCTCGGCTAGTTCCTTATAGCGCTAAAAGTTGGTTCAAGGAAAAAAACAAAATTATTAAGATTGACAGGTTGAATAACAATAAATAAGTATATCAAAGTATAGCAAACATTAATAAAGTTGCAATTTAAGCGGGGGCGAAAGTCTTGTGGAAAATTTATTGAATGTCAAAGAGGCTGCGGAATTTTTGAACGTTTCAGAAATGACGATACGGCGCTGGACCAATTCCGGCACCCTCAATTGTTACCGGGTCGGCGGGAAACGTGAGCGGCGTTTCAGGGCACAGGATCTTCAGATGTACCTTGAAAGACAGACCCGTCAGAGCACGGAGATTAATAACATGATTCCATTGGGAGGAGGCAATCCATTGGCGCCTGACGGAACGCATCTGACCCATTTGTGTATGGGTATTTCCGAGTCACTTGATATTGGAAGCACCTATCTTGGTGAAGGGCTGGCGCGACAGGAAACCGTACTGCTGGTCGCCGGCAAGGATAACCTGGACAAAATGCTTAATCGTCTTGAATCGAGCGGAGTGGATGTTGGAGTGGCCAGGAATCAGTGCCGATTGCATCTCAGCTAGGGAGCCGACACTCCCCACGCTATGGCGGCTCTAATTTCACAATCAATGGGTGCGACTAAAGGGCGTTTCAGGCTTTTTGGAGACATGACATGGGTCAAGGAAAAACAATGGCGGTTGGAGGCAATCCGCCAGCTCGAGGACATGGGAAACAATTTTCTGAATACACCCGGGCGTCTTTGTTTATGCCAATATCCGCTTGCCTCCTTTTCCGGGGAGGAGCTTATGATGGTCGCCGAGACACACAAATACACGCTGTACAAAAGCGCCCTACGGGAAAGTCCATACTTCTCACCACATTGAGGAGGATATTTTTTCTGCTGAATGGAATAGCGCTTGCATGTTGCAGTGCAAGTCAGGCGAAATCGCCTGAAATATCCCATTCACTCTACAAAAGGAGCATATTATGAAAGAAAAAATGTTCATCCTGGCAACAACACTGGTAATGGCGGGGACTCTCTCCCTCGCTTATGCGGCTGATGCCGACAAAGGCAAAGCTTTGTTTGAAAGCCCGACTTTTGCCGGCGGCACCACCGGCAAGAGCTGTGTAACCTGCCACCCTGGCGGGAAAGGTCTTGGCTCTGATCTGTTTGATCGTAAAAAGCTTACCATCATGGGCATGGAGAAAGACAGTGTTGAGGAGGTTGTTAATGTCTGTATTGAAAACCCCTTGGGAGGTACTGCCATCGACCCCCAGGGCGAGGAAATGCAGGACCTGATTGCTTATCTAAAAACACTGGTAGCCAAATAGGGAAAGAAAACACCGAAAAAGCTGAAAGGCTGCTGATCTGCAAAAATTGCAAAAGACTTTTGCCCCCTTGCCGGCAATGGGGCGCGTTGTCTGCCATGCAGTACGGGACAGAGATATGGAAGATCTTTTAGAGAACAACGATTTCACCGGGACTCTGGAAAAAAACGGCAGGTTTCCCCTCTGCGCCGCGGAAATCGATATTCTGCAGGTGAATCTCGGCTACCGATGCAACCTTGCCTGCAAACACTGTCATGTTCAGGCCGGGCCGCTGCGGACGGAAATGATGGCCAGGGAGAATGTTGAATCAATTATTCATACTCTGGAAAATTCCCCGATCAGGATTCTTGATGTAACCGGCGGCGCGCCTGAACTTCATTCCAATTTCCGTTTTTTGGTCACTGCCGCAAGAGCTATCGGGTGCCATGTCATGGTCCGCAGCAACCTGGCCATCTTTTTCGAGGAGGATCAAGCCTCCCTCCCCTCATTTTATAAGGAATGCGGGGTTGAAATTGTCGCGTCCCTGCCATATTTCCGTATCGCCAACGTCGATGCGGTCCGGGGGAACGGTGTCTTCGAGCGGTGCATCAAAGCGCTGCAAATTCTGAATGAGCATGGTTATGGACAAGAAAACGGCGGGTTGAAAATCCATCTTGTCCATAACCCTCGGGGTGCCTTTTTACCTCCGTCCCAGGAATCCCTTGAGGCCCAGTACCGCAAGGAGCTTCTGGAAAACTTCGGGGTCCGTTTCAATCAGCTCTACACCCTGGCCAATATGCCCTTGGGGCGTTTCAAGGATTTCCTCGTCAGATCGAACGGGTATGATGCCTACATGGAAAAATTGAGGAAAGCTTTCAACCCTTCGACCCTTGACGGCATAATGTGCCGGCGACTTGTGAGTGTCGGCTGGGACGGTATCCTTTTCGACTGCGACTTCAACCTTGTCGCGGGACTGTCTGTGGAAGAAGGCTGTCCAAGGCACATACGGGATTTTGATTATGAGGCACTCTCGCGGCGGAAGATCGTTTTAAGCGAGCACTGCTTTGGGTGCACAGCCGGTCAGGGGTCCACCTGAACGGGTGCGGTGGCAGGCGGTCCGCCTGCATAAAAAAATAGAGGCGACATGCGTTTTTCAAGCCCTACTCATGAACAGCTTCAGAAACATTACGGCAGGATTCTCGCCGGCTCGAAGGATCTGAAAACCAATGCCTGTTGTTGCAGCGAAGAATCCATGCCGCACGCGATCCGGCAGATCCTTAAGGAACTCGATGAAGAGATCATAAAGCGTTTTTACGGCTGCGGCTCTCCAATTCCTCCGGCACTGGGCGGCTGCACGGTGCTCGATCTCGGCTGCGGCTCAGGACGGGATGTCTATATCCTGTCCAAACTGGTCGGTGAAAACGGCTCTGTCATCGGTGGCGACATGACCGACGAACAACTTGAAACAGCCCGGAAACACATGGACGCCCAGACAGCAAGGTTCGGCTACCGGAAGGCAAACGTCGATTTCCGGCAGGGATATATCGAAAACCTGAAAGAGCTCGGGATGGAAGACAACTCGGTGGATGTGGTGGTTTCCAACTGTGTTATTAACCTCTCTCCTGACAAACGGTCGGTTTTCAGCGAGATTTTCCGGGTGCTTAAACCGGGCGGCGAGCTTTATTTTTCCGATATTTTTTCAAGGCGACGGGTCCCCGAACAGTTCAAGGACGATCCAATTTTGCATGGAGAGTGCCTGGCCGGTGCCATGTATACCGAGGATTTTCGACGACTGCTGCGCGAGGTAGGTTGTCCCGATTACCGAGTCGTCTCCGGAAGTCCGGTCACCATTGACAATCACTGCATCGAGGAAAAAATCGGCATGGTGGGCTTCTCCTCCATGACAATTCGTGCTTTCAAGCTGAATGATCTCGAAGATATTTGTGAAGACTACGGCCAAGTGGCGGTCTATAACGGCAAGATCAACGAACATCCGCACTTCTTCGATCTGGACGACCACCACCGGTTTCTCACCGGCAAGCCCATGCTTGTCTGCGGAAATACGGCCTCCATGCTCCAGACCAAGCGTTTTTCCAGATACTTCGAAATTACCGGCGACCGCTCGGTGCACTACGGCGCTTTTGACTGCGCCCCGGCATCGGTTAAAGCGGATGACCCGAGCGGCAACTGCAGCGGTGGGGCCTGTTGTTAGGGCGGCAACTTGTTCGCAATGCAGTGTTGATAATGGATTTTTTCAGTCTTGGAAGGGAAAAATTATGGACCAGAAATACGACCTGATCGTTATTGGCGGCGGCTCGGCTGGTTTTGCCGCCGCCATTCAGGCACATGAGTTGGGCAAGACGGTGCTGATGGTGAACGCCGGTATCATTGGCGGCACCTGCGTCAATGTCGGCTGCGTCCCCTCCAAGACCTTGATCCGGGCCGCCGAGGCGCTGCACCGGGGAGGCCATCACGCCTTCGCCGGAATCAGGGGTGAAGCCGAGCTGGTTGATTTCGAGTCCGTTATCGGGCAGAAGGACGAACTTGTCTTGCAGCTCAGGCAGGCCAAATATGTGGATGTACTGCACGCCTACGACCGGGTCAGGTTGATCGAGGGCAAGGCCAGGCTGGACCCCCCCCCGCACGGTCAGGGTGAACGGGGTGACTTATGAAGCATCGAGCATCCTTGTCGCCACCGGTTCCCGCCCCTGGCTGCCGGATATTCCGGGCCTTGCAGACAGTAGACCGCTCAACAGCACCTCGGCCTTCGAGCTTACCCGACTGCCGGAATCGATGATCGTGCTGGGCGGTCGCTATATCGCCCTGGAGGTCGCCCAGATGTTCGCGAGACTCGGCGCCAGAGTCACCCTGCTCCAGCGTAGCGGGCGGATTCTCCCCACCGAAGACGCGGATCTGACCGAGGCGTTGACCGGTTATCTGCGAGAGGAAGGTCTGCGCATCGAAACCTCGGTGCGGGTCCGCGAGGTGAAACGCGAAAGTTCTAGAGTGGTTATCCACGCTCTCGTCGGCGACGGTGACGAGGAGCAAGAGTTTTCCGCAGAACAGATTCTGTGCGCCACCGGCAGACGGGCCAACACGGAGAATCTTGGTCTGGAGGAGGCTGGCGTGCGCCTTTCCGGACAGGGCGAGGTCCTGGTGGACGAACATCTGCAAACATCTCGGCTTGGAATCTTCGCCGCCGGGGACGTCATCGGCGAACCCGCTTTCGTCTACACGGCGGCCTACGAGGGGCGTCTGGCCGCCGCCAACGCCTTGTCACCGGAGCTTCGCCAGCGCGATTACCTGGCGCTTCCGTGGGTCATCTTTTCCGACCCGCAAGTGGCCGGTGTCGGTCTGAATGAACTGGAAGCGTCCCGCGCCGGAATCGAAGTGGACGTGGCCAGGCTCGATCTCAAAAACGTGCCACGGGCGCTGGCGGCGCGGGACACCCGTGGGTTCATCAAGCTGATCCGCCGCAAGGATTCGGATGAACTGATCGGGGCACGCATTCTGGCGCCGGAAGGCGGCGAGCAGATCATGGAGGCCGCGCTGGCGATCCGGCACACCATCGGCGTATCCGACCTGGCATCGGCTTTCCACCCCTATCTGACGCAATCCGAAGGGATCAAGCTCTGCGCCCAGACCTTCGGCAAGGATGTCGCCAAGCTGTCATGCTGCTCGGCGTAAACAACAAGAAATGGAGATAACAAATGCGAATTCTCCTTTTGACCATGCTGTTGATCGTCTCGGTTGTCGTCCTGCCTGCTTTTGCGGTCGAGCAAACCGGAAAAACATTTCTCATTCACGCCAAGACATCTTTAAAGATCGATGACGCACAGATCTGCGCCGTGCCCAATGTTGCCTGGACCGCTCTGGAAAAAGGGTATGCAGTGGCAATCCTTTTCGATGCCAGTGGGGTAACGGCCCTTAAAAAAGGCGGGTTGTTCGGGGGTGACAAGTCGCCGTTGGACAAAGCGGCGCTGCCCGAACGCGAGCGTCAATCCCTTACCCGGCAACTGAACGCGCCCCTGGAAACCATTCCCCATGACTACGGCGAGTACATTCGTTTTCTGAAGCAGAAAGGCGTTCGTCTCTTTGCCAACCGGACAATGATGCAGCTGTACAAAATTGACGAAAAGGAAATCGAACAGGCAGTCTCACCGATCAGCCTGGAGGAGATGCTTAATCTGATCGAAACAGCCTACATTTACGTGGCCTATTGATAATAGGGATTTTAGCGGGAGGTGTTTTGTGAGTAGCATGATCTGTTACTGCTTCGGTTACACGGCGTCCGATATCGAGGAGGATGCCCGTCTCAACGGTAAGTCCACGATACTGGAAAGAATTCTTAACAAAAAGAAAGCTGGCGCATGCCAGTGCACCGTCAAAAATCCCAAGGGCCGCTGATGTGTTGGTGATGTCCGCCAGTTGGCGGGCAGGGCCATGAAAACAAAAAACTGCGGCCAATTAAATAAGTTAAGGGGCTGACGGCAGCGAAGGACAACGGACCTTTGACTGCGCCCCAGCATCGGTAAAAACGGATGACCCGAGCGGCAACTGCGGCGGCACCTGTTGTTAGAAACTTTTGAAAACCTATAACTAAGGAAAAAAAGGTGAGAATCGTACGAAAACTGAGTGGCGCATTTACAGGCGGTGCTTTAGGTGGCTTAGCGGATAGCATTAATTTCTGGGTTCTTTCCCACGTAGGCATTACCGGCATGCTGGGAGTCACCATGAAACCGGAATTCACTCCCTCATGGCTTTACCAGCGCATGGTTTGGAGTGGGATATGGATGTTACTGTTGCTGCTTCCCTTATGGCAAAAACGAATTGTGTTGCGGGGATGCGTTTTCAGCTTGCTGCCATCCTCAATGATGCTCTTTATGGTTTTTCCAGATATGGGAAAGGGAATTCTCGGACTGGGTTTTGGAACAATGACTCCCGTGGTAGTAATAGCTCTTAATTTTGTCTACGGAATCATAGCGGCATTTTGGTACGAATTTACCGTGCAAAACTATTAACATCAAAATCATTAGGTATGTGATGAAGAATATCAACCTTTCACATGGAATATCCCGACATTTCCCGCTTTCTGTTTTCCCGGTTATTCTTTCAATATTCTGGCTCTCCTGCGCCAACGCGGCACCATCCCCAGATCTCTGGCCGCGCTGGCAGGCACAGACGTCAGACAGCACAACCACCGTCGACCATCGTTCCTGGAACCTGGTACTGCAAAAGTATCTGGTCACCGACCATCCTTCCGGGATTAACCTGTTTCGTTATGGAGATGTCTCGCAGGAGGACGGGAAAAAGCTTACGGAATATCTTGAACATCTGCAGCAGGTCGAGGTTTCCTCGCTGAACAGGAAGGAGCAATTGGCCTACTGGATAAATCTGTACAATGCTCTCACCATACAGGTCATCCTGGACCACTATCCGGTAAAAAGCATCATGGACATCGACATATCGCCCGGCTTTTTCAGCAACGGCCCGTGGGATGCCAAGTTGCTCACCATCGAAGGAGAAAAGGTCAGCCTGAACGATATCGAGCACCGCATCCTGCGGCCGATTTTCAAGGACAACCGTATCCATTATGCTGTGAACTGCGCGAGCATTGGCTGCCCGAACCTGCAGCCCGTGGCTTTTACCGCCGCTAACACGGAAGAGCTGCTACAGGCCGGCGCCAAAGCGTATGTCAACAGCCCCAGGGGGGCGCGGATGGTTAATGGCAAATTGCTCGTTTCCAGTATTTACAAGTGGTTCCGAGTGGATTTCGGCGGCTCCGCGGAGGGCGTGATCCAGCACTTGCGGCAATATGCGGAAGAAGACCTGGCCGAGTCCCTGCGGACATACAGCAAGGATTTGCGCTATGACTACGACTGGAGTTTGAACGAGCCGTATTCATAACTCGCATCACCTGACAGGAATGAAAATGAAAAAAACAATCATCTGTATCGACCGGGACGGAACACTTATCCATGATTCAAAAGAACACCTCTTTCTGGGCAGTGATAATAATTGGCATGAGAAAGTAAAGATCCTTCCAAATGCCATTGAGGGAGTACGCCGGCTCAACACCATTGCCGGGGCCGGAATCTACATGATCACCAATCAGCCTGGCGTTGCCATCAGCGATTTCGCCCTGCTGACCGAGGAAAGGGCCCATGAGGTCTGCCGGTTCGTGGTTGAAATGTTCAAAGACGGTGGAGCCCGCCTTGACGGTTACTTTCTCTGCCCTCACGCCACCCCGGAATATGTCAGCCGGAAACCGGGCACAAATTTCCATCCTCATCTGGTCCATGATTGCCATTGCCTGAAACCCAGCCTCGGCATGGTCTTCAATGCCCTGCAGGCCCAAGGAGTCACTCCGGACAATGCCGATGTCTACGTCATCGGCGACCGCGCAAGCGATGTCCGGACCGCGCTCAACATCGGGGGCACCGGCATTCTCATCCCCTTCGTCAACGAGCCTGGTGAACTCGACAAGGTGAAAAGGCTCGGGAATCGGAACCGGATCCATGTGGCGGAAAACATGCTGGCTGCCGCGGAATATATCGTCTCTCATCCCGATGATGTCGGCAGCGGCGACCTGTGAAACGGGGCTATGAACTTATGGTTGGAGGTGTCTTGAATGAAACAGAGCATTGATGAACTGAGTATCAATACTTTAAGGATGCTGTCGCTGGATATGGTGGAAAAAGCACAGTCGGGTCATCCCGGCCTGCCTCTGGGCGGGGCCGCCATGGTGTATGTTCTGTATTCACGAATTATGAATCACAACCCCAATAATCCAAAATGGCCCAACCGTGACAGGTTTCTGCTGTCCGCCGGACATGGGTCCGCACTTTTGTACTCGGTATTGCATCTTTGCGGCTACGGCCTGACACTTGAAGATTTAAGACAGTTCAGGCAGGCCGGCAGCATTACCCCGGGCCACCCGGAATACGGCATGACCGCGGGCGTTGAGGCTACCACCGGGCCGCTCGGTCAGGGTTTTGCCATGGGAGTGGGCATGGCGATTGCCGAAAAGGCACTCGCTGACCGCTACAATACCGAGGAGTTTAATATAGTAGACCACTATACCTATGCGTTTGTGTCAGACGGAGATCTGATGGAAGGACTCACCTCTGAAACGGCATCACTGGCCGGAACCTTGAAGCTGGGAAAACTTATCTACCTCTATGATGACAATCATATTTCACTTGAGGGCCCCACAAAGGCGGCTTTTACCGAAGATGTACAGCAGCGTTTCGACGCCTACGGCTGGCATACCTTGCGGGTTGATGATGGCAACGATATTACGAAACTGACGGAAGCACTGCATCAGGCACAAAAGATGATCGACAAACCAAGCCTTATTCTGGCGCGGACCCATATCGGTTTCGGTTCACCAAAACAGGATACCGCCGCGGCTCACGGTGAACCGCTTGGCGCGGAAGCGCTTGAAAAAACAAAAGCGTTTTTCGACTGGCCTTCTGATAAAAGCTTTTACATCCCAAAAGAAGTCGCCTGGCATTTTGAGCGACTACAGGAAGAGGGAAAGCGAAAAGAGGCGGAGTGGAAGAAACTGTTTGCAGAATATAGACAAAAATTACCAGAAATGGCCGAGCAGTATGAACAGGATCAGGCTGGAAAAATCAAGGAGAAGCTATGGGCCGGATTGCCGGTTTTCCCAGTGGACGAGAAGCCAATAGCGACCCGAAGCGCATCCGGCACGATCATGCAGGTCATCGCGGAGCACATGCCGGGATTCATCGGAGGTTCCGCCGATCTTAATCCCTCGACCAAGACCTACCTTTCCGGCCAGGGTGATTTCGGGACAACGGACCACGCCGCCCGGAACATTCACTACGGGGTCAGGGAACACGCCATGGGCGCCATCACCAACGGGATTGCCCTGCATGGCGGCTTGATGCCGTACTCAGCCACCTTCTTTGCCTTTTTCGATTATATGAAGCCTGCCATAAGGCTTGCCGCTCTGATGAACGCACATGCCATTTTTGTCTTTACCCATGACAGTATCGGTCTTGGGGAGGACGGGCCCACCCATCAGCCGGTGGAGCAACTCATCTCGGCCCGGGCAGTGCCGAACCTGACGGTCATCCGGCCGGCGGACGCAAACGAAACCGCAGCGGCCTGGTACATGGCAATTGCCAGAAAAAGTCCCACTGTGCTGGTTCTTACCAGGCAGAACCTGCCTATATTCGACGCGGAAAAACACGGAACGTTTGAAGGTGTTTCAAAAGGAGCGTATACGGTGTTCGACTGTGCGGGAATCCCTGACCTGCTTCTTATTGCCACTGGGTCGGAAGTTCACCTTGCCGTTGAGGCGTATAAGCAACTTGCCAAACAAGGGATAATGGCAAGGGCCATCTCAATGCCGTCCGTCGAAATCTTCAATGAACAGGATGATGCCTATAAGATGTCCGTGATCCCTCCTGCCGTTAAAAAAAGATTGGTTATTGAAGCGGGTTCTTCTGTCGGGTGGTGGAAATTGGCTGGCGATGGCGGCGATGTAATCGGCGTAGATGTGTTCGGGGAATCCGGGCCGGGAAAAATCGTTTTTGAACGGCATGGTTTCACAGTGGAGAACATTGTGGCGAGAGCGTTACAGTTGTTGGGTGATAATCCTGCTGGCAGAAATTAACACGTCCTCGGCCTTTTCATCCATTACGAGGAGACAGCGGGTTGCTATCGAGAGGTTTGCAATGGAAATCAAGTTGAGTTCAGAGATCAGTGAGGCCGGTGCCGAATCCTGCGAAATCGGTGCTGGAGGCCCCTGCGGTTATGTGATCTTCGGCGCTTCCGGCGACCTTACACACCGGAAGTTGCTGCCGGCCGTTTTTTCTCTGTTCAGGACAAAAAGGGTGCCGGAGGAGTTTTTTGTCGTCGGGTTTGCCCGTTCCAAAATGGATGACACTGCATTCAGGCTGAGGGTAAAAGATTCACTCCGGCAGGCGGATGGGAACATCCCGGAATCGGAAGTCGAAAACTTTGCCGCTCGATGCTTCTATGTGGCCGGAGGGTATGACCTGGATGACGGGTATAAGCAGTTGCAGAGGGTTGCTGAAGAGCTTGACCAAAAATACAACACCGGCGGTAATTTCGTTTTCCACCTGGCCACGCCGCCTAGCCTTTATGCTACCATCGTTTCCGGCCTGGCGAGGAACAAGCTGGTCGGAAAACATCAGAACAACGCGCCGTATCACCGGGTGATCGTTGAAAAGCCCTTTGGTCATGATTTTGACAGCGCCAATTCCTTGAACCGCGAGCTTCTGGAACATCTATCCGAAGACCAGATCTTTCGGATAGATCACTACCTGGGCAAGGAGACCGTTCAGAATATTCTGATGTTCAGGTTTGCGAACCGGCTTTTCGAGCCGGTCTGGAACAGTCAGCATATCGACCATGTGCAGATTACGGTTGCCGAAGAACTCGGGGTGGAGGGTCGGGCCGGATATTTCGAACAGACGGGGCTGCTACGGGATATGTTCCAAAACCATATGCTGCAGTTGGCGGCGCTGGTAGGCATGGAACCGCCAGTGGATCTTTCCGCGGACAGCGTGCGGGATGAAAAAGTCAAATTCATGAAATCGATTCGGCCGTTTGACATGGATTCACTTGATAAGCAACTGGTCAGAGGGCAATACGGAACCGGAAAAAGCGGCGAACTGCCGTTGAAAGCCTATAGGGAAGAGGAGGGGGTTGCGCCGGCCTCGTGCACCGAGACCTACTTTGCCATGAAACTTCTGGTGGATAACTCGTGCTGGAAAGATGTGCCCTTTTACCTGCGGGCCGGAAAAAGGCTCGAAAAAAAACAAACAAGGATTGCCGTCATTTTCAAACAGGTTCCCCACTGCATGTTCGCCAGGAAATCGTTCGTCGTCACTCCCGATCCGAATGTGCTGGTTTTCGATATCCAACCGCAACAGAGAATCTCGCTTCTCTTCCAGGCAAAAGTTCCCGGCGCCAGGATATGCCTCACCCCCCTGAACATGTCCTTTGATTATCGGGAAATATACGGCCCCAAGATGGATGAGGACTATTCCACTCTGATTCTGGACTGCATGCTTGGCGACCAAACCTTGTATTGGCGCAAAGATGGCGTGGAAACGTCCTGGAAACTTCTAAGCCCGGTTTTAAAGAAATGGGAGGCCTGCAGCCAAGCGGAGAAGAACAGCATGCTTGAATTGTATGCGGCGGGAAGCCGGGGACCGGAAGGTGGCAACGCATTAATAGAAAAGGACGACAGAGCCTGGATTGCATCATGACATGAGGAAAAACTTGCCGAGGGTATTCGTAATTTCACCAAGGACCTGCGTAAGCTGGAAGAATACGTCCATGAACGACTCGTCCATGGCGCTGAATAAAATATTTTGATACATGCATCTCATTTTCGCCCAGGAGGATACAGTATGGCAAAGCTCGAAGAAATGCAGGAACCCATGCGCTCGCATCTGGCCAACCTTCCCTGCCCAACTTTTGGAACCAGTCCATGGGTTTCCGGGCCGCCCCTCGCTCAGCGACGGGTGGCGATCATTTCAACCGCCGGAATCCACCGGCGCAGAGACCGCCCCTTTGAGGGCATGGCTGGAGATTATCGGGTAATACCAAAGGAAAGCACTGCCAAGGATCTTGTGATGACCCATCTTTCCACCAACTTCGACCGCACCGGCTTTCAGCAGGACTGGAACGTGGTGTTTCCCCTGGACCGGCTGCGGGAACTTGCTTCGAACGGCTCCATAGGGAGCGTTGCCGATTATCATTACTCCTTCATGGGGGCCGCCGATCCGGCGGAGATGGAGGACGCCGCCCGCAGGCTTGCCGGCCTGCTGAAAGGCGATCGCGTCGATGCGGTTCTGCTTGTACCGGTCTGACCGTTCTGCACGCGCGCCGTGGGCGCGCTGGCCCATTACCTGGAAGCGGAAGGCGTCCCGACGACCCAGATCAGTCTGATTCGCGAGCATACCGAGACAATCAAGCCGCCAAGGGCGCTCTGGGTTCCCTTTGAACTGGGCCGTCCCCTGGGGCTCCCGGACGAACCCGCTTTTCAGCGGCGGGTGCTGCTGGCGGCGCTGGACCTGTTTGATCTCCCGGACGGACCGGTGCTGGTCGATTTTCCCGAGGACATTCCGGAACAGGCTGCCGGTGCCGGGGACTCTTTGGATCATATGGCGTGTCCGGTGAATTTTCCTTCTTCTTTCAAGGAAAAATCAGATATCGAGAGACTCCTGTCCGCCTTCAGGAGTGAAGTCGCCGAACTTCGCTCCTGGTACGATCTGGGTCTTGATAAACGCGGCTATTCCTCGGTGGCCTATTTTAAACCGGATGCTGCCGGCAAGCTACTGAGCGACTTTATCCTTGGCGAACCCCTGGAACTTCCCTCGGACATCTCCTCGCCGGCGGCGGCCCTGCGCTTTGCCGCCCAGGACCTCAAGGCATTCTATTTCGAATCAGTCATGTCCCGGCCGGATTTGACCCTGCCGACAGATGAGGCATTTAACCACTGGTTTTGGCAGAAGACCGCGGCGAGTAATGTTCTCCGGCTTATCAAGGAAACCTGCCTGGCCTCGGACGATGAACAGCTCCGGATGACCGGCGGCATGCTGCTCGTCCCACTGGACCAGGCGTGAATTTTATAAGGAGCACGACATGACGGTACAGGTACTGGGAATTTCAGGGAGCCCCGTTCACAACAGCAATACGGACCGCCTTGTCCGAGCAGTTCTTGATGCGACCGGCCTTGACACGGACTTCATCAAGCTCAGCGATTTCACCATCCGACCGTGCCGGGCCTGCCTGGGCTGTGCCGCCGACAATATCTGCAGGCAGGGTGATGATTTTGCGGCCCTGGCACCGAAAATAAGGGCGGCCCGGGCCCTGGTGGTGGGCGGCTATCCGCCCTACGGCATGCTTGACGGCTTTACCAAGGCGTTTCTGGAACGGCTTTACTCCATGCGCCACCAAAACATGCTCAACAAAGGCAAGCTAGGGGTGGCGGTCACCACCGGCATGGGCGGCGATGCTCCCGGCCTACAGGAGGCCAACGACCAGATCGCCCGGGTCATGGAGATGGAGGGCATGAAAGTGGTCGGCAGGTTGCAGGCCCGTGGCAACCTGACCTGCCTGGTCTGCGGCCAGGGCGAAACCTGCCCCATCAGTGCCGTGCCCCATTTTTTCGGTGACCGAGAGATATGCGAAGACAGACTTACCCGGGTGGAACAGCAGCCCGTCTGGCAGGAAGCTCTTGCTGCGGGGAGGGAGATCGGTCGACGTTTGAAACAGGGATAAAAATCGGAAAGTGCCATTGCCGATTTCCTGAAAGTTCAGTGTACCCTCGCCTCCCAATTGCTGGTGGATTGAGTGCGCTTTACAGGAGAAAACTTTCCCGCTAATCCAACATTCTGGAGAGACCTATGAAAACAGAAAAACGCCTTGAAATTTCACTGCTTGCCCTGCGCGTCACCGTGGCCCTGGTGATGCTGGTCTGGAACCTGGACAAATTCATTAATCCCGAGCATGCCGCCAAGGTGTATGAGGGCTTCTATTTACTGGGCGGCCTGGGCCGGGAAGTCATGTATGCCATCGGCGCGGTGGAGATTATCATTGTTGCCGCTTTTATCTTCGGATTTATGAAACGGTTTTCCTATGGGACAGTGCTGGTGCTGCATGCCATATCGACATTTTCATCCTACAAGCAGTATCTGGCGCCCTATGACGGCCCGAACATTCTTTTTTTCGCTGCCTGGCCGATGCTGGGGGCCTGCCTTGCCCTCTATCTGCTGCGGGATAGGGATGTTCTCTTCACGGTGAGCAAATAAACATCAACCGTAACTGCCACAGGGTACCGAATCTTCTTCGTTATCGCCCTGCTCACGTACAGGGAGTACGCTTCACAGGACGATGCCTCAAATCTCCGGCACCCTGTAGACAGTTACAACCGGGGTGGTTAGCGTACTTTTATTGGCATGGGATGAGTAGTTACAATCAACTGAAAAGAGAAAGGAGAAGATTATGTCCCAAGCAGATATCGGCTTGATCGGCCTGGCGGTCATGGGCCAGAATCTGGTGCTGAATATGGATGACCATGATTTCAGCGTGGCGGTTTTTAACCGGACAACCTCAAAGGTCGATGACTTCATGGCCGGCCCGGCCAAAGGGACAAAAATCATCGGCACCCATTCTCTGGAGGAACTGGTCGGCAGGTTGAAGAAACCGCGCCGGGTGATGCTGATGGTCAAGGCCGGAGCAGTGGTCGATTCCTTTATCGATACGCTGCTGCCGCACCTTGACTCCGGCGACATCATCATCGACGGCGGCAACTCGCTCTATACCGATACCAACCGCCGGACCCGCGCCCTGGCCGAGAAAGGTATCCTCTTTGTCGGCACCGGCATTTCCGGCGGCGAGGAGGGCGCCCGGACGGGGCCGTCCATCATGCCGGGGGGCAATCCCGAGGCCTGGCCGCTGGTTAAGGATATCTTTCAGGCGATTGCCGCCCGGGTCGATGGCCAACCATGCTGTGACTGGATCGGAGAAGAGGGTGCCGGGCATTTCGTCAAGATGGTGCATAACGGCATCGAATACGGCGACATGCAGCTTATCTGCGAGGCCTACGATTTCATGCGCCGGGGACTCGGCATGAGCATCGAAAAAATACAATCCGTGTTCAGTGGGTGGAACAAAGGAGTCCTCGATTCCTATCTCATGGAAATTTCCGCCGATATACTTGATTACAAGGATAAGGACGGCGCCCCCCTGGTGGACAGGATTCTCGACGCCGCCGGTCAGAAAGGCACCGGCAAATGGACCGGCATTAATGCACTCGATCTGGGCATTCCATTAACCTTGATCGTTGAGGCGGTGTTTGCCCGCTCCCTGTCGGCTATGAAAGATGAAAGGGGCAGGGCCGCCGGCCTGCTTGCTGGGCCGTCGGCGGTTTTCACGGGAGATGCCGACGAAATGGCCGATGCGGTGCGAGACGCCCTGTATGCCTCGAAAATTATCTCCTATGCCCAGGGATATATGCTCATGCGGGAGGCAGCCAACCAATACGGCTGGAAACTCAATTACGGCGGCATCGCTCTCATGTGGCGCGGCGGCTGTATTATCCGCAGCGTCTTTCTCGATAACATCAAAGGAGCCTATGAAAAAAATCCAGCCCTGGAGAATCTGCTGTTTGACGATTTTTTTCGGCAGGCGGTGCAGTCAGCCCAACCCGGCTGGCGCAAGATTGTGGCAAAGGCCGTCGAACTGGGGATTCCGACCCCGGCTTTTTCCTCGGCCCTCGCCTATTACGACGGCTACCGGAGCGGAAGTCTCCCCGCCAACCTGCTGCAGGCCCAACGGGATTACTTCGGCGCCCACACGTACGAACGAATCGACCGGCCCCGCGGTGAATTTTTTCACACCAACTGGACCGGCAAGGGCGGCAAGGTTTCGTCGAGTACTTATGAAGTATAAGGAAAATGGGGGATATGTTGGTTAAAACAATTCTGGCGGCGGATATCGGCGGCACCAACAGCCGCTTCGCCCATTTCACGACCGGGAACGGGTCATCCCTGGAGATGGTCGAGACAAAATGGCTGCCCACTACCGAGGCTGAATCTTTTGTGCAATTGCTCGAACAGCTTCGTGACAGTAGTTTCACACTGTCACCGGACAAGGCCGACATAGCGGTCATCGCCGCGGCCGGGCCGGTTGAGCATAACTCCTATTGCGCTCCGCCATATATTTCCTGGGATATCGATCTGGGCAGAGATCGATCTGGGAAACTCCCCGACAATTCGTATCTGATTAATGATTTTGTCGCCCAGGCTTATGCCTGCAGATCACCGGTCGGGCTATCGGCTCGTGCTATCCTTCCAGGGAAAATTGTGGAGGATGGGGTTATTGGAGTCCTCGGGGCCGGCACTGCGCTTGGCAAAGCCATGCTGGTTCCGGTTCCCGGTCAGGGCTATCTGGCGCTGCCTTCCGAAGGGGGGCATGCCGCTTTTCCTTTTGTTTCGTCCGAGGAATTCTCTTTTCGAAAGTTTTATCAGGAAAAAAGTGGCCGGCAGCACATTACCGGCAACTTGGTGGTTTCCGGCCGGGGCCTCCATTACCTCCACTGGTTTCTTTCCGGCGAGGAGCTGGAACCGCGGGAAGTGACCGCCCGATTTACCCCGGAATCCGAAACCCTGGCTTGGGCCGCGAGATTTTATGGCCGGGCCTGCCGGGACTTTGCCCTTGAGGTCCTGGCCCTTGGCGGACTGTATATTGCCGGTGGAGTCGCCGCCGGAAATCCGGAAATTCTCACGCACGAAAATTTTCAGAAAGAGTTTTTGAATTCACCTACCATGGGGCATCTTCTGGCTGAGATCCCCGTTTTTCTCATCGATAACCAGGACAGCGGGCTCTGGGGCGCTGCTTTTCATGGCCAACAGATTCTCCAGAAAGGATAAATAATTATGGCAGAGAAGAAGAGCAGAAACATTATTCAAAAGATCGGCATTGGTTGTATCATCATCCTCGGGATTATCGCCTTCCGTTATTTCGATCTGGGGCAATATCTTTCCCTGGATTATCTCAAGGCCTCGCAGGCGAAGTTCCAGGCTCTCTATCTTGAGCACCGCGTCCTTGTTATCGCAGCTTACATGGGAATCTACGTCGTGGTCACCGCCCTTTCGCTGCCGGGGGCCGCGGTGATGACCCTGGCCGGAGGCGCACTGTTCGGTTTCATCCTCGGCACGGTGGTGGTCTCGTTTGCCAGTACCATCGGGGCAACCCTGGCCTGCGTGGTATCCCGCTTTCTGCTGCGGGACTGGGTGCAGAACAAGTTTGCCAAACGGCTTGAGAAAATCAACCAGGGCATCGAAAAAGAAGGAGCTTTTTATCTTTTTTCCCTGCGGTTGGTGCCGGTTTTCCCTTTTTTCGTCATTAACCTTGCCATGGGACTCACCGGGATGCGGCTGTTCACCTTTTTCTGGGTATCGCAGGTCGGCATGCTCCCCGGCACCATGGTGTATGTCAATGCCGGCAAGGAACTGGCCCAGATCGACTCTCTGTCGGGAATCATGTCGCCGGGGGTCTTGATTTCCTTTGCCATACTTGGCCTTTTCCCGATCACCGCGAAGAAGCTGCTGGCTTTTTACAAGAGGAAATTAAAGCCGGTTTCGGCGCAGAACGATATCGAACCTTCATAACATCCAGGACATACAGGAGAACAAAATGGCAGACTATGATTATGACATCGGCATTATCGGCGGCGGCGCGGCTGGACTTACCGTGGCCTCCGGGGCGGCTCAGCTTGGCGCCAAAACCCTTTTGATCGAAAAGGAAGAAGCTCTGGGCGGCGACTGCCTCCATTACGGCTGCGTGCCGAGCAAGACCCTGATCAAGACCGCCCATGTCTACCATCTCATGAAAAACGGGCCGCGCTTCGGACTCCCGGCCCTGTCGCCGCCGCCGGTGGACTTTCGGGAGGTTTCAGCTCGTATCCGCTCGGTGATCGGGGTTATCCAGGAGCACGATTCGGTGGCGCGCTTCTGCGCGCTTGGCGTTAAGGTTGAGTTTGGCGATCCCCGGTTCAGTGACGAACATGCCGTTTCCCTGGGCGGGAAATCCTTTTCCGCCCGTACCTGGCTCATTGCCACCGGATCGTCCGCGGCGGCGCCGCCGGTGGAAGGCCTCGACGCCACACCTTACCTGACCAATCGCGATATCTTTTATCTCGATAAACTCCCCGGTTCGCTGATCGTGCTCGGCGCCGGCCCTATTGCCGTTGAAATGGCCCAGGCCTTCTGCCGGCTCGGCACGAAGGTGACGGTGATCCAGCGCAGCGGCCAGATCCTGAGCAAGGAAGACAAGAATATGGCGGATATCGTCAAACAGGAGCTTGAGAGAGAGGGCGTATCGTTTCAGATGAACGCTTCGGTGGTCCGGGTTGCTGATCTTGGCCGTGAACGTGAGGTGGTGATCAAAAACGAGGCAGGTGAAACCCAGACCCTCAGGGCTGAAGCGATCCTGGTGGCGCTGGGTCGTTCTCCCAACGTGGCCGGACTAGGGCTGGAAGAAATAGATGTCCCTTTCGATAACAAGGGGATCAAGGTAAATGATCGGCTTCGCACCAGTCACAAGCATATCTATGCTGCCGGTGATGTCATCGGCGGCTACCAGTTTACCCATGTGGCCGGGTATGAGGGAGGTGTTGTGCTGAGCAACGCTGTTTTTCATCTACCGAAGAAAGTGGATTACACCCATGTGCCTTGGTGCACCTATACCCATCCGGAACTGGCCAGCATCGGCATGAACGAGAAAAGCGCCCAAAAGGCCGGCATCGACTATTCGGTCTGGAGCGAAGAGTTCCAGGGCAATGATCGTGCTCTTGCCGAGGGAGAGAGTGTCGGCCGGATCAAAATGCTGCTGGATAAAAAGGAAAAACCCCTCGGCATCCAGATCCTCGGCCCCCAGGCCGGCGATCTCTTAAGCGAGTGGGTCGCTATCATGAACGGCGGGGTGGGGCTATCGAAAATCGCATCAAGCATCCACCCGTATCCGACGCTTGCTGAAATCAATAAAAGAGTGGTGGGCGACGTTTTCGCACCAAAAATTTTTTCCAGTACGATCAAAAAAGGCCTCAAATTTTTCTTCAGTTTCAAAGGCCGTGCCTGCACCTGCGGTGAGGATGTTGCCTGCGACGAGGAGGTGAAATGACCGCGAATCATTCTTCCGGCGAGAAAATCCTGGCCGGTCAAACCGCCATTGTCACCGGTTCAAGCTCCGGCATCGGTGCCGGTATTGCCAGGGAGCTGGGGGCAGCCGGGGCCAATGTGGTGGTGAATTATGCCGGCAACCGGGAGGGAGCTGATGGAGTTGTCCGCCGGATAACCGAAGGCGGCGGCCGAGCTATTGCCGTCCAGGCCGATGTCAGCCGTGAAGAAGATGTCGCCGTTATGTTCAGAAAGTCAATCAGCACCTATGGCAGCGTCGATATCCTGGTCAGCAATGCAGGGGTGCAGAAAGATGCCCCGTTTGTCGATATGACCATCGACCAATGGAACAGAGTTATCGGCATTAACCTGACCGGCGCCTTTCTGTGCGCCCGGGAGGCGGCAAGGGAGTTTATCCGGCGCGGGCCGGTCCCGGAACGTTCCAGCGCCCTTGGGAAAATAATCTTTATCAGCTCCGTCCATGAGATCATCCCCTGGGCCGGGCATGTGAACTACGCCGCCTCTAAAGGCGGAGTCATGCTGTTCATGAAAAGTATTGCCCAGGAATTGGGGCCTCAAAAAATCCGGGTCAACAGTATCGCCCCGGGGGCAATCAAAACCCCGATCAACAGGTCGGCCTGGGAAACGTCCGAAGCTGAGGCAGACCTTCTGACCTTGATACCTTATAAACGAGTAGGCGAGCCGGTGGACATTGCCCGGACAGCGGTCTGGCTTGCCTCCGATGCTTCCGATTACGTGCATGGCACAAGTCTCGTGGTTGACGGCGGCATGACCCTCTATCCCGGTTTTGCGGCCGGGGGATAGTAAACGTTCAGCAGCACCACACCTTCGGGTGATCAGTCAGGCTTACGTACACCGGGTACGCGGCGCTCGGCTGCTTGCCCGAAATCACGGCACTGCTGAACGTTTACGAGGGAGATTCCTGTTTCGCATCTGGATGGCATCCAATTTCCCGTGCCGGCAACGAAAATACAGTTAATCAACTTGATCAGAGGTGCACACCATGTTGGGAATGAAAAAAAAACGCAATCAGGAACAGAAACGTCTCGAAGCGCAGCGGCTCAAAAAAGAAGACTGGCGGCTCTGGGGACCATACCTGAGTGAACGGGCCTGGGGCACGGTACGGGAGGACTACAGTCCTGCCGGCGAGGCCTGGGAATATTTCGACCACGAGCAGGCCCGCTCCCGCGCCTATCGCTGGAGTGAAGACGGTCTGGGAGGCATATGCGACGCCGGGCAACGGCTGTGCCTGGCCGTATCGCTCTGGAACGGGAGCGATCCCATTCTCAAGGAGCGCATGTTCGGGCTCACCGGCAATCAGGGGAATCACGGCGAAGACGTCAAGGAATGCTTTTTTTATCTGGACGCCACCCCCAGCCACAGCCTTCTCAAATACCTTTACAAATATCCGCATGCGCCCTTTCCCTACTCTTCCCTTGTTGCAGAAAACAGAGGCCGTTCACGCACCGACCCGCCGTTTGGCATCATCGACACCGGAGTTTTTGAGGAAAACCGTTACTGGGACGTGGAAATTACCTATGCCAAGGAATCCCCGGAGACCATTTTCGCCCGGATAAAGGTCAGTAACCGGGGGCCGGAGGCCGCTACTCTGCACCTGCTGCCGAATCTCTGGTTCCGGAATACCTGGTCCTGGGGAGATGCGGAGCAAGGCGAAAAACCGCGCCTGCAATTAGCCGATGCGGGGAGGGCTGCCTGGGCTGTTGAAGCAAAGCATCAAACGCTTGGCAGTTATTTTCTCTATGGCGGGCAAAAGGCGAAAAGCCTGTTTACCGATAACGAAACGAATATGGCGCGGCTTTTCGGCGCAGCCAATCCTTCGCCATATGCAAAGGATGCCTTTCATCGATTGCTTATCCAGGGAGAACAGGAGGCGGTCAACCCGGCCCAAACGGGGACCAAATTCGCCGCCTGGCATGAGATTACCTGCGGCCCTGGTGAAGAGAGCATCGTGGAACTGGTTCTGACGCACCAGGCCGACAAGGAGCCCTTCTCCCGCGGCAACTCCATCTTTACTGCTCGACAACAGGAAGCAGACGACTTTTATGCTGCATCGGCTCCCGGTGCGGGTCGTGAAGACGCCATGATTTTTCGGCAGGCCATGGCCGGGATGATCTGGGGCAAGCAGTTTTATAATTTTGATGTCAATCGCTGGCTGGCCGGCGACCAGCTTCCTCCTCCCGAAGAGCGTAGGCAGGGGCGCAACCGGAGCTGGCGGCATTTGCAGGCCGCCGACATAATTTCCATGCCCGACAGCTGGGAGTATCCCTGGTTCGCCGCCTGGGACCTGGCGTATCACTGCATGGTGTTTGCCCACCTTGATGTGGATTTCGCCAAGGACCAGATCGAATTGCTCCTCAGCCATCGCTATCTGCATCCCAACGGTCAGATCCCTGCCTATGAATGGGCCTTTGGCGATGTCAATCCACCGATTCATGCGGTGGCCGCTTTAAAGGTCTTTCGCGCTGATCGCAAACAGAACGGAGTCGGAGATCTCCACTATCTGCGCCGAGTCTTTAACAAACTGATCATGAACTACACCTGGTGGTTGAATCGAAAAGACAGCGATGGCTTGAACGTGTTCGAGGGCGGTTTCATGGGGCTGGACAATATCTCCGTTTATGACCGTTCCCGGCCGCTGCCGCCGGGGTTCAGCCTGAAACAGGCCGACGCCACCGGCTGGATGGCCATGTTCGCGCTGAACATGACGGCCATGGCCCTTGAACTGGCGCAGGAGCAGGGTGAGTACGAGGACATGGCCATCCAGTGCTACCGGCAATTTCTGGCAATCGCCAATTCCATCGCCGGACATACACCAAACAAGCTCTCTCTTTGGGACCCGGTAGACGGTTTTTTCAAGGATCTTCTCATCACCCCGGATGGCGAGTGTCACCGTATCGATGTCTATTCCTATGTCGGAGTTATCCCCCTGTTTGCCACGGAAATCGTGGCCCCGGCTATCCTCGAAAAGACCCCCAGGTTCAAAGCCCTGCTGGAAGACCATAAGGGCGGCATGTTCGACGGCCATACTATTTGCGCCTGTCCGTTCACGACCAATGAACATGGTGAACGACTGCTCGCCCTGGTCGACCATACTATGATTCGACATATTCTCAGGCGGCTTCTCGACGGGAATGAATTTTTTTCCGATCATGGTATCCGCGGACTCAGCCGAATTCATACCGAGAAACATCCATTGCATGACCTGCCCGGTGTGGGTCAGGCTTTTATTGAATATGAACCGGGAGAATCGCAATCCGGTCTTTTCGGCGGCAACTCAAATTGGCGGGGCCCGGTGTGGATGCCGATCAACTATTCCATTCTCCAGGCTTTGACCAAGTTTTATCGTTATCTCGGCCCCAATTTCACGGTGACGATTCCGGGAATGGCGGAGGAGGAATTGAACCTGCGGCAAGTTGCCAACGTACTCGCCGAGCGCCTGATCGACATATCCCGTCGGGACGAAAAGAGCAGAGTTCCCGGCCTGCCCGCGGAAAGCCCTTTTCAGGCCGATCCCTACTGGCGGGAACTGCGGCTCTTCCATGAATATTTCCACGGTGAGACCGGCCTCGGATTAGGGGCTTCGCACCAGACCGGCTGGACCGGCCTGGTGGCCAACCTTATCAAACGCCGATATGAACTACAGGTTGAGGGCAAAAAGTTGATGCCGGGGACAGAATGATTTTCACTCAAATACCGTGAAAAAAATTCAGTCCTTTGTATCGTAAAAATTAAATCAGTCTCCCGGGGTATTTGAGTTCATGATAGGAATATAAAATTAAACGAAACGATCCTTTGCGAAGAGCAGAGATATGAACTGGCCTGCAATTATTATTCAGGCACCGTGTATCCGACCGGATACAACTATCTGCAAAGCTTTGCCAAGGATCTTTTCCCACAGTTCACATACAGTGCCGGTGGTATACGGGTTCAAAAAACCATTGCCGACATCAATGGCGAAAATACCACCCTGATACTTTACGAAGTCCTGGAATCTCCTGTTCGGTTTATGCTCGAACTGCAGCACAAGAATTTGATAATTCTGTATGGGGAAAGTGATGAAGTAATTGACTAAACAAACTGGCTACCTTTATCATGTTTCTGCCCTCTCTGGTGTTTGTGATGTTTTTTTGGTTGGCGCTAAAAATCTACACCACATTTCACCAGGAGGGTATTCAGTGAAAAACTATTTTGGACAAGAGTGATTGATTCTATTGAATTTTCTGTTTCTGGATAAACACTAATTAATGACAGGAGCGAATGGCATGACAAATTCAAATGACAATAGGGTGAAAGCGGACTTGCGAACGGCGCAGAACAGGATGCTTCCCGAAGTCGAAAAAAAATCGGTAGAGTGGAGAGAATCGGGCCTTATTGAGACCCTGGCCGGCAGCCCGGAAGAGCTGCGAGCCCTGTTCTTTGCCGTCAGACAGAAACTGTTCGACCTCCTGCATATTTCTGCCTCCAATCGGAATGATTGGCACATGGGGATAACCGATTCCGGTAAAAGGACAATCGAAATGATGGTGAATGCCTTCTGCGCCCCGGAAGAGGGGAAAAACGTGGTGGTGAACACCGAAAACTATGTTGCCTTCAATAAGTTCTCGGCTGTCAATGCCTTGGCGACCCAGAAAGGTGTTGAATTTGAATGGCCCTTTGATATCGCTCTCGGCCGAGCTTTGACGGTGAATTCAGAAAGCGAGTTTGAAAAAGCCAGACAATGCCTCGGCGACAACGGCGTGGAAGTGTTGTGGATCGCCTGGAACAGCACCTCCACAGGGGTGAGGGAACGGGTGGAGAGGCTGGTTGAGTTTCGCAACGCCAACGGCAGCCCCACCCTGATCGTGGCCGACGCCGCCTCACTCAGTCTTTTTACCCAGGCCTGGCAGGAGATTCCAGCAGCCAATCTGCCGGATTCCTTCTACTTCTCTCTGCGCAAACAAGGGCTGCCCTATGAAGGGCCCCAGGATGAAGCGAATCAGGCGAAAAACTCCGGAGCGGTATTTGTCTTTAACGACCGGGCCAGAGCGCGCGCCCAGGTAATCGGGGCCAAACCGGTTTACGACCTCCCGTCTCTTGAAGAGATGGTCAGAGGAGAGATCACCACAGGGGAACAGCGCCGGAACCATGTACATCACCTGCTCAAGCTGCGCTGCGCGCTTGATCTTTTCGCGGCCGACGCCGGGAGTCGGCTGGCCGCCAATGACGAAGTTCGCCGGACCTTTCAAGAGGCCGTAATCAACGCTTTTGCCAGCCGCGGCAAGCTTGGTCGCCTTGGCTTTGCGTTGCTCGCCGACACGGAGGCCCAGTCCGAGACCTCCTATATCGTCGAGGTGCCCGACGGTGTTTCCACAACCGAAATCATCAACGATCTCAAGACAAAGGGTGTTGAGATCTCCAAGAATATGCATCCAAAACTCGACAGCAAGAAGTTGATCCGCTTTGCATGCTACCCCGGCAACCAAAAAGAAGAGGTCCATGCCCTTATCGAGGGGCTGGCCGAATGTGTGGAACATCAGGGCAAGGCACTTGCCTGATATTCGCCTGTGGCGGGTGACAGACACCATTCACTTCAAAGCTTTGAAGAGGAACTCACATCGGATGACGAAAAGGACTGTGCGCCATAGAGACCATTGCCAGACTGCTCAAAACATGCGGGGGAGCCAATCCGCCACTCTACGAGGTCGCTCTCTTGGTTGAAAACCATAAAGAAGATCCCATTTTTCAAATTCCCAATCCGTACAACGATCCTGTGCGCAGGAGACTTCTTTCCCCCGTTCTCCGTTTTGCCGGTGGCCTTCTCTCTCTTTCCCCCCTGGAAAGTCTTTATCAGCAGCTGCAAACGAGCGATTCTGATTCAAGTTTTGCTGAAAGAGTGCTTGCCGCCATGGGGGTAACCCTGCAATTCGACCACAATGAGCTGGAACGTCTGCCCGCCAGCGGGCCATTGGTGATTATTGCCAATCATCCCTTTGGCGGCCTTGAAGGCATCATACTGGCGGCCGTGCTGGAAAGGCGAAGGCCAGATGTGAGGATAATGGCCAATAATCTTCTACAACGCATCCCACCGCTGAGGCATCTTTTCATTTCCATTGACCCGTTCGAGCATAATAGGTCGAAATTGAAAAATATTCGCGGTGTCAGGGAAAGCATGCGCTGGCTGGGGAACGGCGGAGCGCTGGTGATCTTTCCGGCGGGCGAGGTTTCGCACCTGCAGTTTCAGAGCGGCGAAATTACCGATTCGGCCTGGAATGAAAAAATTGCCCGCCTGATTCGTCTTGCAAAAGCCAATGTCGTGCCCATATTTTTTCATGGCGCCAATGGCCCTTTTTTCCAGATTATGGGGATGATTCACCCTCGTCTGCGCACCGTTCTGCTCCCGCGTGAATTAGCCAACAAGAAGAATCGGCAAATTCGATTTCGTATCGGCGCCATGATCTCGAGGCAAAAGATCGCCTCTTTTGCATCGGATTCCGCATTGATCGAATATCTGCGCCTGCGCACCTACCTTCTTGAAAAGGCCAACCCACGGAACATAGCTCCTGAAGATCACAATGCCGGACCGCAAGAAGCTGGGTTCCACCCGATCCACTCCCCCCCTCGCAGCGCGGAGAAAATGTGTGCCGAGGTGGCGCGGCTTGCCCACCGGCAGCTTTTAGCACACAATAAGGCCCAGAAAGTTTATTACGCCCGCGCCGATCAAATTCCTGCAGTGCTCAAGGAGATCGGACGCCTGCGAGAGATCACTTTTCGCGCTGCGGGGGAAGGCACCGGCAAAGCCTGCGACCTCGATCGGTTTGATGACGACTACCTGCATATTTTTATCTGGCAGGAGCATACCTCCGAGGTGGTCGGCGCTTATCGCCTCGGCCAGGTTGATACAATTCTGGAAAAATCGGGGCTGGCGGGATTATACACGAGTACGCTTTTTAATTATGAACCAACAATGTTTGAGCGTATCGGGCCCGCGCTTGAGCTCGGGCGCTCCTGGGTTCGGCCCGAGTTTCAGCGCAGCTATTCGCCGCTCTTGCTGCTGTGGCAGGGAATCGGTCATTATGTTGTCCGTAATCCCCAATACCGGGTGCTGTTTGGCCCGGTCAGCGTCAGTCAGCAATACAGCCCGGTATCAAGACAGATCATTGCCGCCTCCCTGCAGCATTCCATGTTTATCCCCGACCTTGCCAGGATGATCAAGCCTAAAACGCCTCTTCGGGTTAAGCCCTTGAAAATAAAAGGGTGCAGCGATCATGCCGCCATGCGCATTTGTGAAGATTTTGACGAAGTCTCGACTATGATTGCCGATATAGAACTGGAACACAAAAGCATACCGGTTTTACTCAAACTCTATCTCAAGCTTGGCGGTAAGTTTCTGGCTTTCAATGTCGACCGGCACTTCAGCAATGTATTGGACGGCCTGGTTCTCGTCGATCTGTGCAGGACAGATAGCAAAACCCTTGAAAGGTATATGGGCAAAGAGGGGAGCGCTCAATTTCTGGCTTATCACCAGGACCGGTCTGGCAGAGCTGAGAATGACTTGGACGCAATGACTGAGTGACCAGCGCTTTTTGTGGGGTTTAATCGAAATGGAACAAAGCATAAGTGACCTCTTTCAAGCCCTTGACGGCAATACTTTTCTCCAGGGCCTGCTGATTGTTTTTTCAACGTTCATATTGGAAGACCCGACAACCATCGGCAGCGGTCTTCTGGTGGTGGATGGGAAAATAGCTTACGCAACGGCATTTTCGGCACTCGCCTTCGGGATCGCCGCAGGTGATCTGGGGCTTTACTGGCTTGGCCGGTTCATGCAGAAAGGTGTCATGAGTCTCGGCATGGTCAACGAAAAAAAGCTTCATAAAGCCCAATCGTGGTTCAACCATAACATTATTCTCGCCGTAGCCAGTTCTCGTTTTCTGCCGGGGATGCGATTGCCCACCTATATTGCTGCGGGCATGCTCCGCGTCTCGGTTTGGAAATTTCTTTCCTGCGCCATCGCCGCCTCAATCGTCTGGACGCTTTTTCTTCTTCAGTTGACGGTGATGGTTGGCGAGGCGGCTTTCGATGTTCTGGGGCGCTGGAAGTGGCCCGTCGGCCTTGGTGTTGTCATGCTGATCGCCTTCAGCCAGTGGCGCCTGGGTAGAACTGTCGAGGCTAAAAAACATGACGAAGCACAGGTGTCCTTTTTTGAGTTCTGGCCGCCAGCCCTTTTCTATTTCCCGGTGGCTCTCTACTGCCTCTTTTTAGCGCTCCGGCACCGGAGCATCATGCTGCCGACCGCAGCCAACCCCGGCATCTATTCCGGCGGCATGATCATGGAATCAAAGTCGGCCATTCTCTCGCTTGTCGATCAGGCGCACCAACACTATGTGGCGCCATGGCTCCTTTTTTCAATGCCTCAAAACGAAGCGGGACTAGCGCAAACCGTGAAGCCGGCCCTTGACGCGCTTGGTGAGACAGGGCTCTCTTTTCCCCTCGTTGCCAAACCGGATACCGGCCAGCGCGGCGCCGGCGTCCAGCCGATCCATGATGAAAAACAATTGGCCTCCTATCTTCATTTTTATCAGCCGGAGTCGGAAATTATATTGCAGAAGCTTGTTGACTATCAGCATGAGGCCGGTGTCTTTTATTACCGGCGCCCCGAAGAAGAGGCCGGCAGAATATTTTCGATTACCTTAAAACGGTTTCCCGAGGTGATCGGCGACGGGGAAAGCCGTTTGCGGGAACTCATTCTTGCCGATGCCAGAGCCCGGAAGATCAGGAAGGTCTATTTTAAAAGGCACAAGGCCAATCTGGATCGAATTCTGAAAAAGGGGGAACGCTACCGGCTTGTATTCGCCGGCAACCATTGCCAGGGCGCGATCTTTAAGGATGGAAGCCATCTGGCTACCCCGGAGCTGCTGCGGACCATCAATGCCATTGCCGTCAACATGCCGGGTTTCTATTTCGGGCGTTTTGATCTGCGCTTCAAATCCATGCAAACCTTCAGGGAAGGCAGAGAGCTGCAGATTATCGAAATTAATGGCGCCAGTGCTGAAGCGACCCATATCTGGGACGGCCGCACCTCGCTTCTACAGGCGTATCAAACGCTCTTTGCGCAGTTTGCGATACTTTTTGAGATCGGCGCCGCCAATCGTAAAAATGGGACCCGGCTGCTGCCGGCCGGGCAATTTGCGCGCGATATGTATCAGTACCGCCGCCGGGCGCAGAAATATCCTCCCGCTCTGTAAGAACAAGAACGGCAGGATTCATCCTGGCCCATTGAGAAAAAAAAAGAACAGGAACGAAAATGGATGCCGACACTATTTTACCAAACCTTTTAGGGCGGCTTGAAAAATATCGCCAGACCCAAACCCAGGGGACTTTTGTCGACTATCACCATCCTGAAGATCTTAAAGAGTTGCTCGCTCTCGACGATCACGAAGGCACCCGGGATTGGCAGCATATTTTTGAGTGGGTGGAAAAATATCTCAACTACTCTGTAAAAACAGGTCATCCGGGCTTCGTCAACCGGATGTGGACCGAAGCGAACCTGCCCTCAATCGTGGGAGAAATTGTCGCCGCCGTTGCCAATACTTCCGCCTGCACCTACGAGGCCGCTCCAGTGGCCACCCTGGTCGAAAAATATATGATTGCCCAGATGCTCGACATGGTCGGATTTGAATCCGGCGAGGGGCAGATGACCACGGGCTCGAGCAATGGAAATATGATTGCCATGCTGGCCGCCAGGAACAGCGCCGACGCCAAGATCAAAAGCGAGGGGCTGTTCGGCCGGCCCGCCCTTTTTGCCTTTGTCAGCGCTGACGCCCATTATTCTATGGACAAGGCGGCCAATATTATCGGCATTGGCCTGGATCACCTCGTAAAAATTCCCGTTAACGCTGACGGCGCTCTGGACTGCGCGGTTCTCGAAAAAGCGCTGGCTGACGTTATGGAACATGGCGGGATACCTTTCTTTGTGGGGGGAACGGCCGGTACGACCGTGCGCGGCGCTTATGATTCAATTGCCCGACTGCTCGCCCTGCGGTCAAGGTATCCCTTCTGGCTCCATATTGACGGCGCCTGGGGCGGTAGCGTCGTTTTGAGCCAGACCCTGAAAAAGGCCTATATGCCCGGAATCGAACAGGTTGATTCATTTACCTGGGATTTTCACAAGATGCTCGGCGTGAACCTGATGGCTAACGTGCTTCTGATCAACAACAGGCCGAATGAATTCGCCCGGGTCTGCGGCGCCGGCGACAACAGTTATATCTTTCAGCAAGAACAGGCGGAGGCGGTTGACCTGGGCAGCTCTTCCCTGCAATGCGGGCGCCGGGTCGACAGCCTCAAATGGTTCCTGGATTGGAAATTTTACGGCCGTCGCGGTTACGCGGATCGGGTTGAACGATTTTTGGATCTGTGCGCTTATGCCGAAAAAGTTGTCAATAATGCTCCAGACCTGGAAATGGTTGTCCCTCGCAAGTCTTTTAACGTCTGCTTTCGTTTCAAGACACCCGGCCATATTGATGCCAACGTTTTCAATCTGGCCCTGCGCACCGCTCTGCATCAGGAAGGCCTCGCCCTAGTCGGCAAGGCTTATGTCAACGACATCCTGGTCCTGCGCCTGCTTATCACCAACCCCGCCTTTAACGAATCCGCCGTCGAGCAGTTTTTTGACACACTCGTGGAAAAAGGCAAAACCCTCTTGCAAAGGCATGGATCATGATCAACAACACCATCGCCCCCCAGACCTACCTGGCCCATCCAAATCACAACCACCTGCGGGAGTTTTTTCAAGCCCTTTTCCAGGCGCCGTTCTCCCATGATATTGCCGCTGAGGCCGCGGCCTGCTTTGGTAAATATCCACTGCCCATGGCGGATTTCCCCAGAGTAAGGGGGGCCTACTCAAGGACGATTCTTTACCGGGCCGACAATAAATTCGAAGCGTTGGCGGCACGCTGGAGCAAGGGCTACACCACGGTCATTCACGGCCACCCTGACTTCCTGTTCGATTATATTGTCGACGGAGACCTTGCGGTGCAGAATTTTGCCCTTCTGGATGGCAAGCTGCAAAAAACGGTGGCACGGCGCTATCGCACCGGCGAACATTTTTCTGTTTCCGGCCGGGAGGGCGCCTTTGCTAACGGCATCCACCAGGTCACTGTGCTCAAAGAGAGTCTCAGCCTGCATATTTATTCGGATAACGCCTTGCTTGGCCGCGTCTTCGACGAGCAAGATGACCATGTCGATAGGCCTTAAGCAGATGACCTATAAAAAAATAAGTGACTACGGGATTGTCGGCAATGGGCTGACCCTGGCACTGATCGGCAATGACGGCGCACTTGATTGGATGTGCCTGCCGTATATGGATTCGCCCTCTATTTTCGCCGCTAATCTCGACTATGACAGAGGTGGTCGATTTCTCGTGCAGCCCGACGGTGACCCGGATGCAGTTCAGACCTACATCCCGCGTACCAATATCCTCAAAACCCTTTTCCGCACCGGCCGCGGCGAAGTTGAACTGCTCGATTTCATGCCGGCAGGGCCGGCGCTTGAGGCGGACAAAGACAACCGCACCAGGCTGCTGCGCCGAATCCGCTGCCTGCAGGGCCAGGTATCCATAAGAATTGAATGTAAACTCCGTTTTGAATACGGCCTCATTACACCGATTTGGTCGGATATAGGCCCGGCAATGTGGTCTTGCCAGGGCAGAGAAGAACAGGTAACCTTGTTTGCCAGCCGGCAACTGCGCTGGCACGACGAGCAGACTTCAGTACGCCTTGCCGAGGGTGAGACGCTATGGATCGGCCTGAATTACGGTGCCCTGACGACAGTCCCGAACGTCGGCGAAATGGAAAACATGCTGCGCCAGACCAAAGGCTATTGGGTCTCTTGGACCCGAGCCCAGGAGACAGGCAAGTATCCACGCCGCGGCTTGTGGCAGGATGCGCTGGACCGGGGTGCTCTGGTCTTGAAACTCCTGCAGTTTCGTGATACCGGCGCTATCGCGGCGGCGGCCTCCTGTTCCTTTCCCACCATTGTTTACGGCGAGCGCAACTGGGATTATCGTTTCAGCTGGATCCGCGACACCTCGATGACGCTGACCGCCCTTTACGAACTCGGGCACGTCCAGGAAGTCTCGCTGTACCTGGACTGGCTGAAGAAATTGGCCTGCCGGGATGAAGGCGCCAGCCTCGAAGTTCTCTACACCCTGCGGGAACCAGTGGCGCCTTCCGGCGAGCAGACACTCGAACACCTTTCCGGGTATAAAAATTCACGCCCAGTGCTTACCGGTCAATACAATATCGGCCAGCACCAGCACGACATTTACGGCGAAATCCTGGAAATGATATTTGCCATTTCGCGTCTGGTGGGCAAAATCGATCCTGATTACTGGAAATTTGTCCGCGCTCAGGTCAATCATGTCGTCAAAATATGGCGCCAGAAGGACAACGGCATCTGGGAGCTCCGCACCGGCCCCCATCATGTTACCCACTCAAAGGTGATGTGCTGGGTTGCCCTTGATCGAGGCATAAAAATAGCCGAACACTATGGTTTTCCGGCAGAACTTGAGGTGTGGAAAAAAGAGCGCCAGGCGGTTCATCAGGACGTCCTGGCCCATGGATACAACCAGGCCCGGCAGTGCTTTACCCAGCATTACGATACAGACGCGGTGGATGCGGCTCTGCTGCTTTTGCCGCTGGTGGGCTTTCTGCCCTTTGATCATCCGATGATATCAAATACCATTCGAGCCATTGAAGAGGATTTGCTGGTCGACGGGATTCCCCTGCGCTATAGAAACGACGATGGCCTGCCCGGCCAGGAACACGGCTGGCTGATCTGTCTATTCTGGTACCTGCGCTGTCTTATCGGCCAGGAACGATTTGAGGAGGTGGACGACTATCTGCGCCGCGCCGAGCATTACGCCAACCACCTGGGTCTTTTTGGTGAAGAATATGACACCCGGTTTCAGGAGATCACCGGCAATTTCCCCCAAGCCTTCTCGCATATCGGTTTTATCACCACGGTGCTGGAGTATCTTGATGCCGGAAGAATCCGCAAGCCCGCCTTGCCGGTGACCTTGAGCACCAAAATATCCCTGCTGGTCAAGCCGCGTCTGCTCACCCCTTTAGAAGCCGAAAATAAAACAGAAAGGACTGCCGACCCGGGCGTGCAGGTCAAACATATTATGAATACGTTGCGGGGCCAGTTTTATGACGGCCACGAACAGCGGGTCAACTACGGGCTTATCCGCGCCAGCGATTATTACGGCGATTTTCAAAAGGCTGTAGGCGCGCTGGCCTCTTTCGAGTTGGAATCCCTGGGCCCGGACCAGCAGCGAATCGCCTTCTGGACCAATGTTTTTAATGCCCTGGTAATCCATGCGGTCATTGAGCTTGGCATTGAGGAATCAGTCAAAGAAGTCCCGTTTTTCTTTCAACGGTCTCAGTACGACATCGGCGGCTACCGGCTAAGTTTAAGTGATATTGAACATGGTCTTCTCCGTGGCAATGCCGTGCCGCCGTATCTCTTGTTCAGGCCATTTGCAAGGCGCGATCCCCGACTTGCCTTGCGTATACAAAAACCGGATCCGCGAGTCCATTTCGCCCTGGTCTGCGCCAGCCGCACCTGCCCGCCCATTGAGGCTTATGAGGCCGACAAACTCGAGGAGCAGCTCGATACTTCGGCCCTTGTTTTTATCAATGCCACCACCAGAATCGATCAAAAGGCCGGCTGGATCGCCATTTCTAAAATCTTTAAATGGTACCAGGCGGATTTTCAGATGAGCGCCGCGGAACTGCTCCGCTACATCGCCTCCTATCTCTATGATGCCCAAGCTTCAGAATGGCTTGCCGGGCATGCCGATATCCCTATCAATTACCTCGATTATGACTGGCGGCTGAACAGATGACCAGAGGTGAATCCCCTATACATACGACCCTGGCTTTGGAGAGAAAAAATGCGGCAGGAAATGAAACGCCTTGAGGCGCAACGGCTCGACAAAGAAGATTGGCGGGGCCCGGTGTGGATGCCGATCAACTATTCCATTCTCCAGGCTTTGACCAAGTTTTATCGTTATCTCGGCCCCAATTTCACGGTGACGATTCCGGGAATGGCGGAGGAGGAATTGAACCTGCGGCAAGTTGCCAACGTACTCGCCGAGCGCCTGATCGACATATCCCGTCGGGACGAAAAGAGCAGAGTTCCCGGCCTGCCCGCGGAAAGCCCTTTTCAGGCCGATCCCTACTGGCGGGAACTGCGGCTCTTCCATGAATATTTCCACGGTGAGACCGGCCTCGGATTAGGGGCTTCGCACCAGACCGGCTGGACCGGCCTGGTGGCCAACCTTATCAAACGCCGATATGAACTACAGGTTGAGGGCGAGAAGGAAGGAAGCAACTAGTTTTGTGATTACCACCAAAGCTCAGTCTTCAGCATGAGGTTACGGAGACTGATTTCGAGGTCTGCGCTTATCTATTTTTCCTTGTTGATGCCGGAGACAGAATGATTTTCTCTCAGATACCGTGAAAAAAATTCAGTCCCCTGAGGTTATCGAAAAATTAAATCTGTCTCCCAGGGTATGATGATATGACTATAAAATTAAACGAAACGATCACCCAGGATCTGAACGCAGCCAGTCGTCGCGAATGGCTTGAATCCAACGGCCTGGGTGGCTGGGCGGGTTCCACGATTTGCGGTGCCCACACCCGTCGTTACCATGGTCTGCTGGTGGCGGCTACCCGACCGCCGGTTGGACGAATGGTGCTGCTCTCCAAGCTTGATGAAACGATCCTCTGTGCTGGCAGGAGATATGAACTGGCCTGCAATTATTATCCAGGCATTGTATATCCGACCGGATACAACTATCTGCAAAGTTTTGCCAAGGATCTTTTCCCACGGTTCACCTACAGTGCCGGTGGGATTCGGGTTCAAAAAACCATTGCCGCCATCAATGGCGAAAATACCACCCTGGTACTTTACGAAGTCCTGGAATCCCCTGCTCCGTTTGTGCTTGAGCTACAGCCCTTTGTGGCTTACAGGGAGTATCACGGCCTGGCCCATGCCAATGATTCTATTCAAAGGCATGGCCATTTTCAGGAAGGTATTTTCCGGGTTCGGCCCTATGACGGAGTGCCGGAGCTTTTTATCAGCATTCCCGGCGCGGAATTCGTTCCTTCACCCGACTGGTATTTCAACTATGAATATCCGGTTGAGCAGCAGCGTGGCCTGGATTTCCACGAAGATCTCTTTACCTATGGAATGTTCAAGCTGAAGCTGGAAGCAGGCCAACGCATTGGAATTATCATTTCCACCAGGGACCCTGCCGGCCGGGATGCCTTCGAACTGCGCTGCCGGGAGGAGAAGCGGCGCCAGGATCTCCTCCATTTTCTACCCAATAGAGATGATTTTCCGGTCATGCTGACCCTGGCCGCAGACCAATTCCTTGTCCAGCGGTCGGAGAAGCTGCGCACCATTATCGCCGGTTATCATTGGTTCACGGATTGGGGACGGGACACGATGATTGCCCTTCCGGGAATAACGCTTGTCACCGGCAGGCACGAGGATGCCGGGAAAATCCTGCAGGCCTTTGCACGAAGCGTCAGCCAGGGCATGCTCCCCAACCGTTTCCCCGACGCAAATGAAGAACCGGAGTTCAACACTGTTGACGCAAGTTTATGGTTTTTCGTGGCGGTCCATCAATACCTGCAATACACCCGGGACAAGGTTTTCGTCCGGGATCAGCTGCTGCCGGTTCTGGAAGAAATTCTGTCCTGGCATGAGAAGGGCACCAGGTATGCCATCCAGGTGGATACGGATGGGCTTTTGTCAGCCGGTGAGCCAGGCGTACAACTCACCTGGATGGATGCCAAAATTGGCGATTGGGTGGTTACACCGCGAAAGGGCAAAGCCGTGGAAATAAATGCGCTCTGGTACAACGCATTGCGGATATTTTCTCACCTGCTGCACGAATTCGACAGAGACCAGGAGGCAGCGGCATACGAGCACAGGGCTGCGTTGACAAAAAAACGTTTCAATAAAGTTTTTTGGAATCAAGACGGACAGTATCTCTACGACTACATTGACGGGAATTACAAGGAAAGCGCCATTCGTCCCAACCAGGTTTTTGCCATCAGCCTCCCTTTTCCTCTCTTATCCGTCAAAAGGTCAACAATGGTTTTAACGGTTCTCGAAGAAAAGCTCCTGACCCCGTGTGGTTTGCGGAGCCTCAGCCCAGACCACCCCGACTATCGGTCACGCTATGAAGGTGATCCTTTGTCGCGCGATAGCAGCTATCATCAGGGGACTGTCTGGCCTTGGCTGTTGGGTCCCTTTGTAACCGCGTTGGTGCGTATAAGGGGAAAAGCGGGAAAAAAACAGGCCAAGACCATCCTCGAAAAAATGGCCACGCACTTGGGCGATGCGGGGGTCGGCGCCATTTCCGAGATATTCGATGCCGACCCGCCACATACTCCAAGGGGTTGCATTTCTCAAGCGTGGAGCGTCTCGGAGCTTCTGCGCGTTTACCTGGAGGAAGTAATCTGATGTCAATGCATTACTGGTTTCTGTTTCCAGTCGCCATAATTAATAGCGAACCGAATTCCCCAGCAAATCCTGGACCGGACATTGGGCATTTTATTTATTTTTATTGCAGCGTTAACGCTTGGCGGAACCTTTTTTAATTAATAGAAACTGGTAACAAACCTGGGTAGGGATCAATTAAAAAGAAGTTAAGGGGACTGATTTCGAAGTCTGCGCTTATCTATTTTTCCTGGTTGATCAGGGGACAGAATGATTTTCGCTCAAATACCGCCAAAAAAATTCTGTCCCCTGGGGGTTATCGTAAAAATTAAATCTGCCGGGGGTATATTAACAGCGGCAGCGAAAAAGGAGAATTACGGAGATGATAATAGACGAACATTACCGGGTGGCAATCTTCGGCTCCGCCCGGATTAAGGAAGGAGACAAAATTTATCAGGATGTCTTTGCGATTGCCAAGGCAATGGGCGAACAGGGATTCGATGTTGTAACCGGCGGCGGTCCCGGGCTCATGCTGGCCGCCAACTCCGGTCACAAAAGCGCCAATTCCGGGACTCATTCATTGGGTTTGAACATCAGACTGACCCACGAACAGATTGCCAACTCCTATCTTGACATCAATCATGATTTTGACCGATTCAGTGACCGTCTGGACACCTTTGTCTCTCTTTCCGATGTCGTCGTGGTCTGTCCGGGCGGTATAGGAACTTTGCTGGAACTCTTTTATACCTGGCAATTGGTGCAGGTGAAGCACCTCTGCGAAACCCCGATCGTTCTGTTCGGTGAAATGTGGTCGGACCTTCTTGACTGGCTGCGTCGGGAAGTCATGACCAACGGTCTTTTCGATCTTCAGGACATGAATCATATATTTCATCTCACAAACCGGGACGATGTTATTCAGCTTGTCACCAAAATCCATGATGACAGAATAAATATTGAGCACGTCTGTCATAATTTCGAAAAGTACCGGGTGGAATTCAAATCAGACAAAACTGATTTGCGTCCGAAAGACCTGTCAGTATAGGATGTATTATCTCTTTTCGGGGCAATCGATTGGCTGGATTAACTTCCCTTCACTTGGAAATAAGTGCTGGTATTTTTCATTCCTGCATATCTGCGCTTCGGCAACCCTGCTACCAAAATCTATATTGTTAGACCCGTGATTTTGCGTCACGATCGGTGACATGTAAACAAAAAAAACTGCGTCATTACGCTCCGACCAAAGGATATGACTTCACCGGATTAGGCAGACAGGCTGGTGAAAACGATTTCTTGCCAACATCACATATCAACCACCTGGCATTATCACCTTATCCGTGATATGTAAATTAACTAATTGGTTATTTTTCCTCGATTAAATTAGTAAATAAGTTAATTTACATGAAAAATAATTAAGCAAAAGGCTAAAAAATGAAGGCTTCCCGTAAACGTTTAATTCAGGAACAGCTTGACATGACCTTGGAGCGTCTCGCCTGCATGCGGGATGTGCAGCGTCCGGCCAAGGGATGGTTGCGCGCTGTCCGCGAGGCCCTGGGGATGTCGGGGAAGCAGTTTGCCCGGCGCCTGGGTGTTTCGGCACCCTGGGTGTCGACTCTTGAAAAGAAAGAATCGACCGGTTCCGTTACTATCAAGACCATGCGTCAGGCTGCTGAAGCCCTGGATTGTGTTTTTGTCTATGCTGTTGTTCCCAGAAAAAGTCTGGCTGATATTGTGCGCAGACGAGCTGAAATTGTGGCTGAGAAGAAGCTTGGGCGAGTGTCGCACTCAATGTTGCTTGAAGCGCAGCAACTCTCGCAAACTGAATTGAGAAATGCTTTTGAAGCAGAGGTGGAGACTTTGATACGGGAGATGCCGAAAGAATTGTGGGACAATCAGGATGAACTATGAGTATCGACTCCCCTCGACCCTGACGAGGCGGATGGACTCCTTCTACCTCATATAACCAATCGTGCAGAGCTGGATCGGTGGGAACAGGACAATATTACCGAAGCTGAGACCTGGGCATTCCGAAGAAAACCGAAGGACCTGCTCAGTATCGATTTCGTTTGTCGACTTAACGCGCGAATGTTCGGCAACGTTTTGCGGTGGGCAGGAGAGTTTCGCATAAGCGGAAAGAA
>JAMJFO010000033.1:0-26109 GCA_023544645.1 Desulfobulbaceae bacterium
GGACGACCACGGGCCGTCCCTCCAGTTCCGGCCTGAACAGCCGCTCACAGGAAACATAGAAGTTATTGCAGTCAACCAGGGCAAAAGCGGTATTCATCATTTAAGACAGGCAGGAGTGCTGATTGTCGTTTGCATAGTGATTCTATGATACTATCAGCTTGGTATTATGCACAGTAATAAGTCCCATGCGCATCAACATCCTGCGGAGTTGGAAATAATTCCAGCAGCACCGGACTCCGCGGATATATCATATTCCGTTATTCGAACTGTGCCGGTTCCAGTGGATGCAGAACCTGCGGCAGGATCACTCCCTGCACAGATGCAATTTGTTGACAATGGTAACCAGTGCGGATATAAAAAGAAAATAATAACTTTTCTTGAGGCGCCGGCAGGCTCCGGGCATGTGAAAAATTCAAAGAGAAAAAGATGATACTTATCAGATGGGATGAATCTTTTTTCGTTAATATTGACGAAATAGACAAGCAGCATGAAAAACTTGTAGGAATTGTCAATACCCTTGCCGAAGCAATGTCCGAGGGACAGGGGAAGACTGTCCTGGGAAAAATTATCGATGAGCTCGTCGATTACACAAAAATTCATTTCCGAACCGAGGAAAGGGTTTTAAAGCTTGTCGACTACCCGGAATTGGAAAAGCATCAGGCCGAGCATGCGGACTTCGTGCAAAAGGTCACCGATTTCCAGAAAGGGTTTGACAGGGGGCAGTTGGGGTTAACCGTGGAAGTGATGAATTTCCTCTGTGACTGGGTACGAAATCACATCAAGAAAAATGATAAACAGTATGCCCTCTATATAGATGAGCATGGTCTACGGCCGTCCTGACCATCGGATAAAACTCCTTTTATCTCCTGTCAATCGCTGATTGCTGCCGGGGGACGGTTCACGCCCCCCGATAATTATCGATGATGGACGGTAAGAGAGAGTGAAGCCGAGCTGCTGCTATTCAGTTTTGATCTCGATTTTTTTCCCTTTATCGCTTTCAGAACCGGGTAGTTTCGGCAGGGTGATTTTCAAGACTCCTTTCTGTATGATGTTCATTGGCCGGAATAGATGTTTCCAGCTTATTCATCCTTCCAGTGAATGCATTGGGCCGGACAGATATCCATGGCCTCCTGTATCTCTTCATTTGGGCAGTCAAACCCGGTCACCTGGGCAACGTCCATTCCTTCTTCAAAGCGAAAACAGCCGGCGCAGGTTTCGGCACAGGTTCCGCAGGCAATACATTCGTCATCATCAATATAGAATTCTCTGGCCATGTTCATTCCTTTTACAAAGATTTCATCTTGCGGATCAGTATGATAGGAAAGAATATTACAATATTCATGCCATATTCACCGACCGGGGGTAAGGGGTCAGGGCGACTTCCTGCGGCCTGCGCTGACTCTGTTCGGGCCCGGGCGTCAGTTCCCCAGAAAACCATCCGGGGCAAGGCTGGTCGCGAGCATCACCATGTTGATTTCATTGTGATCCTTCCAGCTGCTGGTCTGCCGGTTTGTTTCGGTGAGCCAGAAATATTCGATCAGCCTTCCCAATCCTCCGTAGCCGGACAGGTAATCCAGCTGATTCACAAGGGATTCCGCCGGAGTATCGAAAATTTCAGGTTGCTTTCGTACGAGCCTGTCCATTTTGTCCACTGCCTGCAATCCTATGGACAAACCCAGCTCCCGGAAGGCCAGCCGGTATTCCGCGGGATGGCGCCAGGGACTTTGCGCTGAATATTCTTCGAGCCCCTTTTTCGCCGCATGCAGCAAATCTTCGAGCAGGAAGGCGGGGAGGCGGTTGCCCGCAGCCATAAGCTGGACAGCCCGCAGCGCATCGAATAACAGACCGCCGATGCCGAGCGGGTCATCGGTGGTCCAGTCCTGCCCCTTGCACAGCGCTTCCATTTCGATGATTTCATGCCGGAGTTCCGACGGCGCTCCTCCCTGGAGTTCCAGATAGGTAAGATACCCGTCCAGGGGATCATGATGGCCCATGGCCGGCACAAGGGACCGGGACAGGTCGATGCTCATTTTCCAGCATAACCGTTTCGGTCCGCCGGATGGCGGCTGCCGGGTAAATCCGGCGTGGGCGGCAGCGGCCAGTTCGCGAGCCCAGCCATGATAGATCGTCATTCCCGTTTCCATTGATACTCGGTGCAGGGCGTGCATCCATTTGGTGAGATAGTGAAAATACTGGCCGTCCCTTTCCCATTCCAGTGGTTCGTCAAAAGGTTCGTCAGGCCTGCGTTCCGGCAGCTTCTTGCCGATGCGCAGCCCTCCTCGGGTGGGATGCGCGGACCCGGCGTCATCCCCAAGACCGCTTATCCATCCTTCCCTGGGGTCATCGTCGCGGTGACGGCCCAGCACCCTGTGCACCTGGTCTATAAGACGCAGGGCAAGCGTTTGGTATTCATCATCGCCGGTCAGGCGGTGGAGTTCAAGGTAGTTGCAGACTGCGAATGCATCAGTCCACAGGTAGCGTGTTGGTTTTCCGGTTCCCTGGAGACCGGTTTCCATGGCAAACCGGTGCATTAGCTCCTCGATGAAAGGGAGGTTGAGGTTCTGGTGCATTGTTATTTCCGCCGCATACGGGTCTGTTGCCGTTGATAAATGTTGGTAATAGCGCAAGGCGTGAACACCCTGTCACGTGAATGTTTGCGTTATTACCCGATGTAGCATGTCATGCATGACTTGCGCTGGGCCTGACCTTTCGATCTGTTTATGCAATTTGTGGTCCTCAGATGAGATAAAGCTGAATTTGCAGGTCCCGGCGCTGATTGTCGGGGCCGTGCCATAATGGTGTAAGCGGGCACAGGGCACGGCATTTCCCTGGTCATCGGCCTGCCGCACAGGTGATGAATAGCGGGCAGGCCTTTTCGCGGATCCGCACTATCTGTAATTGCTGTAAATGTTGATCAAAGCGCTATGTGTGGTTGTTCAACCCGGTGAGTCGTTCCATCATGATGGCCTGGTCCCGGTTCTCGCGCCCATGACCCGGCCGGCAGTCAGTTCCTTCCTTCTTGTCACCGTGCCGGAAAGAACGTATAGTGGGATTGTCTGCCCAGGGCAGAAAATATATCCGTAAGCCACAGCATGAGTATATTTTATGTTTCCCCTGAGGGATGAAAACCCCACCTTCCATACGTCTGTCGCCACCTTTGCGATCATTGCCCTCAATGCGGCCACGTGGGTCCTGCTCCAGGGGATGGGAACCAATCCCGTCCTGGCAAAATCACTCTGCCTCTATGGCTTCATTCCCGGAGAGTTCCTGCAGGCGGTTGAACAGGGTGTGACCATTCCCCTTGGCCAGGGCCTGTATTGCGTGACCGATGCGGAGCGCAACTGGCTGTCCCCCCTTACTTCGATGTTCATGCACGGGGGCTGGGCCCATCTGATCATCAACATGTGGTTTCTGTTCATATTCGGGGACAATGTTGAAGATGTCATGGGGTATGGACGATTCATCGTTTTTTATCTGGTGTGCGGGTTTGCGGCCGTGGCCGCGCAGATGATCTCCAATCCCTCAAGTATCATTCCCATGGTCGGGGCCTCGGGCGCCATCGGCGGGGTGATGGGAGGGTATGCGGTATTGTTTCCGAAGGCCCCGGTGCATATGCTTGTTTTCCTTGGTTTTCTGCTGACCAGGATTGTGGTGCCCGCCTATTTCATGCTGGGATACTGGTTTCTGCTGCAGCTGGTCAGCGCGGTGCCGGCCATCGGCAGGAGCACCGGGGGAGTCGCCTTCTGGGCCCATATCGGAGGATTTCTTGCCGGTGTTGTCCTGGTGAAGCTGTTCGTCAAACCGCAACGGATGGAGGCCCGAAAGAAAAAATCCGGGTAAAATGAAAAGAAATTTTTCCAGTAATGTCGGACATTGTCCTGCTGGACCGGACTTGTCTGCCCTTATTTTTTCCCTTGAACAGATCCGCTGTGCCGGAAGCGTTGAATAAAGGGGATGTCCATGGAATGAAAGACTGGTCCGAATATTGCGAAAGATATGCCGGACACCGGAAATATATAAACGCATAGGGTTGCTTCACTCGGTTCCGGTTGTCATGAAAACCAGAAAATAATGGAGGAAGGAAAATGGCATCACCACAGGAAACTGCCGGGCTGGAGAAACTATCAAGACTTGTTCGCTACCATATCCTGGCCGCCACCACCGGCGCCGGCTCCGGGCATCCCACTTCGGCCCTTTCCGCCGTCGAACTGACTGTTGCCCTGCTGTTCGGCAATATATTCCGCTATGATCCTTCCCGGCCGCTCCATCCGAACAATGACCGGCTTATTTTTTCCAAGGGGCATGCCTCTCCCCTGTTGTACGCCCTCTGGACAGCCGCCGGGGAGCTGACCGAAGAGGAAATGATGACCTACCGCCAGTTCGGCAGCCGGCTGGAGGGGCATCCCACCCCGGTCTTCCCTCATGCCGAGGCGGCCACCGGTTCACTGGGGCAGGGCCTGTCCATCGGCGTGGGAATGGCCCTCAATGCCAGGCTGGACAGACTTCCCTACCGCACCTATGTCCTGCTGGGCGACAGTGAGATGGCCGAAGGCTCTCAGTGGGAGGCGCTGCAGATCGGGGCTCATTATAAACTGGATAATCTGATCGGTATTCTCGATGTCAACCGTCTCGGCCAGCGGGGAGAAACCATGTATGGCCATGACCTGGACGCCTACCGGCAACGGGTGGAGGCCTTTGGCTGGAAAACAGTCCTGGTGGACGGCCATGACCTTGGACAGGTGCTGGAAGGTTATCAGGAGATAGCCGACAATGGCGGTCGGCCGGCAATGTTGATCGCCAGAACTCTGAAGGGCAAGGGCGTGTCCTTTATCGAAGACAAAAACGGTTTTCACGGCAAACCCCTGGATGAGGAAGAATTATCTCGTGCCCTGGAGGAGCTCGGCGAGGTCGATAAGGAGATACGCGGCGCAATAAGACTGCCCGAAGATCTTCTCCCCCCGGAAATCAGCGCGAACAAGGCGGAGCCGCTGTCCTATAGTCTTGATGAATCCGTGGCCACGCGCAATGCCTTCGGCAATGCCCTGAAACGTATTTATCCGGCATTCCCGGACATTGTCAGCCTGGACGCCGAAGTGAGCAATTCCACCCAGGCCAAATTTTTCAAGGATGCCTACCCGGACCGATTTTTTGAAATGTTCATTGCCGAGCAGAATATGGCCGGCGCCGCCCTGGGGTTTGCCCGTCGCGGCAAGATTCCTTTTGTTTCGACATTCGGAGCCTTCATGAGCCGGGCATATGACCAGATCAGGATGAGCCGCTATTCCGATGCCAATATCAAGTTTGTCGGCTCTCATGCCGGTGTTTCCATCGGTGAAGACGGTCCGAGCCAGATGGCCCTGGAGGATCTGGCCTTTTTCCGCACCGTCCCGGACTGTCTGGTACTGTATCCCTGTGATGCGGTCAGCACCGAAAAACTGGTAACCGCGGCCGCTGAGTATCAAGGCATGGTTTATCTGCGGACCACCAGGCAGGGAACCCCGGTGATCTATGAACCGGAAGAGGAATTTCCCGTGGGGGGATCAAAGGTGCTGCGGCGCAGTTCCAGTGACCGGGCCATTCTGATAGCCGCCGGCATAACCGTGCATGAAGCCCTGGCCGCCAGTGAAGAGCTGAATGATAAGCACGGGGTGTCGGTGGGGGTCATCGACCTGTACAGCATCAAGCCCGTGGACGTCAAAACCCTCAAGGAGGCGGGCCTGGCAACCGGGCTGATCATCACCATCGAGGACCACCATCCCGAGGGCGGATTGGGCGAGGCCGTACGCAGCGCCCTGTGGGACGCATGGGTGCCGATCTGCAGCATGGCCGTCAACAAGATACCGAAAAGCGGCACACCTCGGGAATTGCTTGATTTTGAGGAAATTTCCAGCAGCGCCATTGTGAAAAAAGTACTGGAATTTACCAGCAGTTAGGCAGCTGCTCGAGAAATACACGCGGGAGGAGAAAGAAGATGGGTCAGTCGGCGGAAATTTTCTCTGTTGCTATCTCTTTGATAGTGCGTTCTGTTTTGACAGATTTCGGCTGGGTGCTGACCGGATTGCGCCGGGCATCGGCCTCCTCGTCCTTCATCTTGATCAGCAACCAGTCTTTTTTGCTCCGGTAGGTGGTTCGGGTCAGGGCGTATCCGCCCCGCAATTTCTGCCCCTCGAGCCAGACCGTCAGCAGCCCCTGATCAAGCGCCTGGCTCATTGATCGGCGTTCATCGCCTTCATTCATAAGATTGCGGTAATTGCCGCGATCCCAGATAAGAACAGTGCCGCCGCCGTATTCATTTTCCGGGATCACCCCCTCGAAATCCGCGTATTCCAGGGGATGATCTTCGGTCATTATTGCCAGCCTTTTTTCCCGGGGATCGGTGGATGGGCCTTTTGGAACCGTCCAGGAAACGAGCACTCCGTCGATTTCCAGGCGAAAGTCGTAATGGAGACTGGATGCGTCATGCTTGTGGATGACAAAGATCGGCTGCCGTCCCTTGCCCTCTTTTCTTCCTGCGGGCTCCCCGGTTGTGGTAAAATTCCTTTTGGACCGGTATTTTTTGAGAGAATTTTTGGTGCCCATTTATTTTTTTTCGAAATAGAGCTGTTCAAAAGTTGCCAGGGCTTCGCGCAGTTTCTCCACCATCTGCTGATCCACGGTCTGTTTGCACTTCATGGCGTAGACGATAATCTGGTGGAGGGCGGCCAGCTTCTTGTCATACTGGCCGGCATCAAAGGTGATGCGCTGGGTAAGAAAATACTGGCTGGCGATATGCTGGATGGCATCGGCATGGTATTCCTTGTTATCAATCCAGCGCACCAGCTGGTTATAGTTAATGTCTTTTTCTTTCTGCAGTTCCAGGATCATCTTCATTCCTTTCTCGATGGTGGTGATATGTTCGGCAATCTCCTGGGTCCGGGCTTCATCGTCGTAGATGCCGCAGGGTATCTCGCAATGCGCCCCGGCTGATACCGCAAAAAGAAGGGTGAACAGCAAGGTTGTGGTCATGGCAAGGAATCTTCGGGTCATGGCAGGGCCTCCTGATGTTTACGTGGTGGGGGAATAACTCCGGATCTGTTTTCTTCAGATATACAAATACCGTGCCGGATGCGCGCTTGTCCCAATTGGCCCTGATTTTGCTTGATTGGTCAGGGAGAGGAGTTTTTGCTTTGTCCCGGGCAGTCGGAGTTTGTCTGGCGGAATGTTCTGCACCTGTGCGGAAGGAAATCGCCTGCCCTGTCAAAGCTATGAGCAAATCGATCAGCAGAAATGCGCGTGTGTGATGACTGCAGGCGCAATGAAAAAGCGGTAAGCAGATGAGGGTTGTGTAATGAAAAAAGAAGCCATGCTCTATGAGAAACTGCCGGGTGAATCGGTTCACTGTTTTCTCTGTTCACATCACTGTCGGATAAACAATAACGATTTCGGCTTCTGCCGGGTGCGGCAGAATATTGATCAGATCCTTTATACGCATGTATACGGCGCTGCCATTGCTCAACATGTCGATCCCATTGAAAAAAAGCCTTTATATCATTTTCTGCCCGATTCTCTTGCCTATTCCATCGGAACAATCGGGTGCAATTTTCATTGCGGCTTCTGCCAGAACTGGGAGATCTCCCAGGCCGCGGGCCGGGCGCAATCCGCGGAAGATTACGGAACGCCGTGTTCGCCGGCAGAGGTGGTTCAACAGGCTGTGGCCAATGAGTGTAAGAGTATCGCCTATACCTATACCGAACCCACAATCTTTTTTGAATACGCCTATGATACGGCCAGGCTGGCCCGGGAGGCGGGAGTGCGCAATGTGTTCGTCACCAACGGCTATATGACCGAAGAGGCCGTGCTGACCGCTGCCCCCTGGCTGGACGCGGCCAATGTCGACCTCAAATCATGGCAGGAGAAATATTATCGGGAAAAATGTCTGGGCAGGTTGAAACCGGTGCTCAATACCATCCGCCGCATGAAGGAACTGGACATCTGGGTGGAGATAACCACCCTGCTGGTTCCGGGGGAAAATGACTTTCCCGAGGAACTGGAAGGCATTGCCTCCTTTATTGCTGATGTGGATGTTGACATTCCCTGGCATATCAGTGCCTTTCATCCGTCCTATGAATTCATGGACCGGCCTTCGACAGAGATAGGGAGCCTGGAGGAGGCCCGGAAGATCGGGCGGCAGGCGGGTCTGCGCTACATATACCTGGGGAATGTCCCGGTGGAAAATCATACGGTTTGCCCGCATTGCGACAGAACGGTGATCCAACGGAAAGGGCGGATGGTGGAGATGGCCGGGGCCCGGAATGGTCAGTGCCCGGACTGCGGGGCCGTGATTGCCGGGGTATGGAAATAATCGAAGAGCGCCGCGGATTCAGGTACTGATACATTCCGGGCAGCGAAGGCTGGGGTATCCGCCGATACTGCCATTGGGTGACATGACCACCTGCCAGAGCTGAACATTCCTGGCCCGGAAACCACCGGCCAGGGAGAGGAGGTAGTATCGCCACATGCGATAAAATCGCTCACTGTACTTCGTTTTCAGCCTATCCCAGCTTCGTTCGAAGTTCTTGTGCCAGGCCATCAGGGTCAGGTCATAATCCACTCCGAAATTATGCCAGTCTTCCATGATAAACTGCTGTTCTATGGCTGATCCGATATGTTTGATGGAAGGCAGCATGCCATTGGGAAAAATATATTTGTCAAACCAGGGGTCGCAGGTGCGCACTGTATTGTTGGCGGCGATGGTGTGGAGGAGGAAAAGCCCGTCCTCTTTGAGGCAGCGGCGGACGACCTCCATGAAGGTGCGGTAGTTCTTGTAGCCGACATGCTCAAACATGCCCACCGAGACTACGGCGTCAAAAGTCCCCTCTGTTTCCCGGTAATCCTGGAGGCGGATTTCAACGGGCAGGTCTGCGCAGCGTTCTCTGGCCATCACGGCCTGCTCCCGGGATATGGTCAGTCCAACCGCTGAAACGCCGTAGTTGCGGACAGCATAACGCACCAGGCTTCCCCAGCCGCAGCCGATGTCCAGCAGCCGCATGCCCGGCGCAAGCAGAAGTTTACGGCAGATCATTTCCAGTTTGGCCTCCTGCGCCTGGTTCAGGTTTTCCGCTTTTTTCCAATAGCCGCAACTGTAGGCCATGTGACGGTCGAGCATCAGTTTAAACAGGTCGTTGCCGGCATCATAGTGTTTCTCTCCCACCTCAAAGGCCTTGCGCCTGCTCTGGCAGTTGAGGACCAACGCTTTGAAGGCGTTGGTGACAGCGGGAGGGGTGGTGCGGATTTTTCGGTCGACCCCGTGGTGGAGGAGCTTGAAGAAAAACTGATCCAGTGCTTCGCATTCCCACCAGCCGTCCATATACGACTCGCCAAGTCCGATGGAGCCGCAGAATGAAATACGGTCAAAGAACCCGCTGTTTTTTACCTGGATATCCCAGGGCCTGGCCCCGTTGACCCTGACGTCCGCCCCGGCCAGCAAATCAGTCACATATTTTTCGGCCGATTTCTGGATGAATCCTATCATAGCAATCCTCCATTATCTTTCGATTACCTGTTATTTGACGACATCCGTGGGTATTGGTTCCGCAAAGAAATGAAATGACTGTCTCTGCAACGCAATTGCCAGGGATGCTGCCTGTCATGATTTAAATTCGTTTTCAGCACGTTCCACAGCATTTTTGAGTTCTTTCCAGGCAGTTTCCACACCGGATTTAAGTTCTTCCCAGGCGTTTTCCCCGGAATTTTTCAGCGTGTTGAGTTTATCCCGCAGATTCTGCCGTTTGGCGCGAAGCGCTTCGATCTCCTTTTCATATCTTATTCTCTGTTCAGCGTTGGCTGTGGCCATTTTCGCTTTCAGGACATCGATCTTTGCTTCCCATTCTTTTACCTGGGCATCGATTTTCTTCTGGTATGCCTCCTTTTTACTCATTTTAATTTCTCCATTTGTTGAAGATTTAAATAAATGGTATCCGAATTTTCCCTTTGTTTAACGTACCTGGTTTTTTTTAAACAAAAATCATGCCATGTCCGCTGTTTTGCTCGTATCTCCTTTATGATAACCGGACCGTTCCGGTTGGATAGGTGGATAGGTTAAACAGGCGGATGTTTACCTGGCATGCTTATTGATTGTCATGTTTGAAATGAAGAACTTTCGTTTAAGCTGAGGGAAGACCCTCCAGGAGGGGAATGAGATGGTGGAGGCAACGCAGGTGGTATTTTCCCTGGTTCTGGCATTGACCTTAAGTATCATATTCAGTTTTTTCCTGCGCCGGGAAGGACCACGCACCGGTTTTTTCTTTTTTTTTCTGATGCTTTTTCTCATCACTCTGGCTGGGGGAGTGTGGGTCAAACCTTTCGGTCCCTCACATTTCGGGATTTTCTGGGTGCCGATTATTCTAGTGGCTTTTTTCGGAGGTCTGTTCCTCTATTATTCCGCCCCCAGACGCCCGCCGCACAATCGAGAGGAAACCATAGAGTTGATGCAGCGGGTCGAAAAACAAAAACAGCTCGAAGATATAACCTATATCACCATTGATCTGTTCTTCTGGGTCATAGTCATCATGCTGATCAGTGCAATTGTCTTTCATTTTTTCCGGACAATGTAAATAGGGAACTAAAAGAGAACAATCATGAAAAGAACTGGCCTGCCGGATGGCAGGAACGAAACTGATTACAGGAGGTATGTATGGCTTCGATAGCAATATTGATCACCGATATGTTTGAAGATTCGGAATTTATAGAACCGGCCAATGCTTTCAGGCAGGCAGGCCATAAAATCACCCATGTAGGGCTGAAAGCCGGACAAACCGTGCGGGGCAAAAAAGAGGGGACAGAGGTAAAGATCGATATATCTGCCGGTGACTGTTCGTCTGATTCCTATGACGCGCTGTTTATTCCCGGCGGTTATTCCCCCGATAAACTGCGGGTTGATGAGGATGCGGTGGAACTCACTCGGCAGTTCATGATGGCAGACAAGCCGGTTTTCTCGATCTGTCATGGCCCGCAACTGCTCATCACCGCAAAGACTCTGCAAGGGCGAACACTTACCGGCTGGAAATCAATCAGGCAGGATATTATCAATGCCGGGGCAGATTTTATCGACTCCGAGGTCGTTGTGGACGGTAATCTGGTGACCAGCCGCAATCCCGGGGACCTGCCGCCTTTTATTGAAACCTGTCTCCAGAAACTTGCTGCGGTATGATCTCTTCGTCATCTGCATGGCTGACAGGATTATCGGCAGACTTTATCCCCATTGCAAAAGGACGGTACAGGTATGAAAATGTTAGGGCGACGTGAAATTGAATCCTTGTTGCAGGTGCAGGAATGGCCGGCAATATCCATCTACATGCCCACCAGCCGCATTGGCGACCAGCAGGATGCCATCCGCTATAAAAATCTCCTTTCCCGGGTAGAGAAAAAATTAATAGACCAGGGCATGCGGGCGTCGGAAGCACGAAATCTACTGGAACCGGAATATGTTCTGGCGCAGGATCCCGACTACTGGATGAACCTGGGGATGGAAGGGCTGACGGTTTTTCTCTCCGGGAAGAGACAATCACACTACCATCTTCCTCTGACGTTGAAGGAGCTGGTGATGGTAGGGGAGCGATTTCATATCAAGCCCCTGATTCCCCTGTTGGCCAGTGAGAGGTATCTGGTGCTGGCCTTGAGCAAAAATAATCTGCGCCTGTTCCATGGTGACCGGCATCGTCTCAGTGAAATTGAACTGCCGGCTGAAACACCCGGGAGCATGGCTGAAGCCCTGCAGTATGACGATCCGGAACGACAACTGCAGTTCCATACCAAAACCGGCTCTGCCGATGGCAGGAGGGGGGCGATTTTTCATGGCCAGGGTGGAGGCGTTGACGATGAAAAAACAAACCTCGAGCGTTATTTCCAGGCGGTCGACCGCAGTCTGTTCCCATTGCTGGAAGATGAAGAGTTTCCCGTGGTACTGGCCGGAACAGAGGAGCTGCATGCAATCTATCACACCATCACCAAGAGCCACACCATCCTCCCCGGCGGCATCCCCGGAAATGTCAGTGACCTTTCCGCGGAAGATTTCCACCGGAAAGCCTGGACCATTGCCGGAGAGTATTTTTCCGAGGCAGAAAAGGAGGCGGTTCGAAGTTTTCATGAACATTTAGCCGGCAGCCGCGCTGTTGATGATCTGCAATCTGTTCTGGCAGCAGCCTTTGACGGCCGGGTGGAGAATCTTTTTGTCTCGCAAAATGAAGAGGTATGGGGGGCTTTTGACCCGGTCAAACGGGAGGCGATACTGCTTGATCAGGATGACCCCAAGGCTGTTGATCTGCTGGATCAGGCGATAGTCTGGACCCTGACCACGAAAGGAAATATTTATGCCAGAAAACGGCAGGACATGCCGGTGGATTCTGTGATTTGTGCACAGTTGCGGTACTGATCGGGAGCGTTGTTTCTGGTGATCAATCCGCTCCCCTGTTCCGGATGCATTGCTCGTCTTGACGCCCCGTTGAGGGATGCTTGAGCAGTAAAAATTCCATTGTTAACATCTTTTCCGGTGTTTAACACATGCCAATGGGAATGCAATAAACCTGCTCCTTCAAGGAGCGGCCAGGTAAGCGACCTTGCGAGACTCAGAGGCAGAGCCCTTTGGATTTGGATTTTTATCCTGTCTGGCCGGAATAATGTCCTGCCGCGTCGGATTTAAACCTGTTGTTACGTTTTCTTTCTTCTCTTTATCAGTATTCGCTTACTTTTTTTTACTGGTGCTGATCCCGAGCACCTTCCACAGGGGTCACAGCCCGGTTATTGCGGTGATAAAAGCTATTGCCGCTCCAACAAAGAAAACTATACGCCAGACAGGATCAAGCGGGGCGAATAATCCTGCAAGCACCAGGACCGCTCCAAGTACAATGCGGATCTGTCGATCAATGCCTCCGACATTCTGTTTCATACAATCCTCCTTCTCAATTAACTTGTAAACTGTTTGAGGATAAAAGTTGCAGGATGTGTGCCACAGGGGAGGTCAGCGGTTCAACGGTTACGCCGGTGTCAGCGGAAACCGGCGGGGAAATTGTGAGTATGAACATGGACCGATCTGCAGGGGTGGTATGCTCCGGCAGGTCACTTCCGGTCACCAGAAAATTGTGGATCGCAATTTGCAAAAAGTAAGCAAAAAGTAACGCGAACAATTTTTCAGGAGGAAATGCAATGAAAGTAAGTGTAGATCTGGATGCCTGTGTCGGTTCCGGCAATTGCGAGGCAACGTGTCCTGAAGTATTTGAGGTGCGCGACGGCAAATCGCATGTCAAGGTGGCGACAGTTCCAGCGGATTTGGAGGACAAGGCACAGGAAGCAGTTGACGGCTGCCCGATGGGTGCCATTTCGGCAAGCTGATTCCGCGTAAAAACTCACGGGGTAAGCAAACTACGCATTGTGCTTTTACCAATAGGAGGGGCATGTCAGTCGATATTCTCTTCGGGGATGGCCTGGCTGGCATGGCCGTACTTGATCAGGGCTACGAAAACCGATCCGCCGATGGCGTTGCCCAGGGTGGTCCAGAAAATGAAGCGGGAAAAATCGAGCCAGGTAAGATCCGCGCTGGTAAATACTCCGGCCAGCACCTCGACAGTGCCGGCAATGCAGTGGTGCAGCCCTATATAGCCGATTGCTGTGGTCACCAGCCAGACAAAAAACACCTGACTGATGGTGTCGCGCCCGGCAGCAAGGAGCCATGCCAGTTCTCCCATGAGCCAGCCAGCGAGAATCGCGCTGATCAGGGTAAGCCACCAGCTGTGGCGGACCAGGGGTTTGGCTATTTTTTCCAGCGCTGAGGGATCGATGATGCCCAGGGCCGGTCCTACCCATGAGGCAAACAGGGCTATCAGCCCGGCGCCGGCGATGTTGCCGCCGAACACCAGCCCCCAGACCCTTCCCAGTCCAAGCAGGCCGGCATGCCCGTCCAGCACCGGCAGCACGGCCAGGGCGGTATGTTCGGTAAACAGTTCGGATCGGCCGAGGATAACCAGAATAAAACCGACGCTGTACAGATTTGAGATGAGTATATGGGTGATGGGAGGTGAAAAGATGCCATCGACCGAGGTCAACATGGTGGCCATCAGGATAAGGCTGAAACCGATATCCATGCCCGCTGAAAAACTTGACAGGAAAAGGCCGCTTGCCGGGCGTTTTAATTCGGCAAGGCCGGCGATAATCTCCTGTTTCAGTATGGTTCGGTATGATTTTTGAGCCGGTTCTTTGTCGTTATTGTCCGCTGGCATGTTCATTCCCGCCTGAAAAGGCAATCACGCAACCGGGTTTCCGGATATTCATCGTGAATCCGGAAACCCGGTTCATTGTGTTTGGCCGAAAGTGCCGGTTCCCCCTGAAAAGAACGGCAAGGGAAAGAGGGTTTTTTTCGATAGTTTCCGTCCCCGAAGAACCGGATACGGAATATTGAAAGATTGCCTAATCCATCTTGCCAACCTCATGCATGAGTTCGGCAGGGGAGCTGTATTCCTCCTTTTTCAGCCTCGAAAAAAGGTCAATTACCTCATTGGTGTCCGGTCCCGGCGCCTGCCGGGCATTTTCAATGAGTTTGCTTTTGCTTGTCGGAAAATGCAGCCCCTGGAGATGCTCCATTACCTTGGCCGGGATCTGATAAGGTGTTCCTGGTGCCATGTTCGCCCTCCTGTATGGAAATGTGTTGTCCGGTTGAATGCCGGAGAATTGTCCTTTCTGTCACGTTCTCTGTTCATCGTTGAAAAGCATGCAGTTGCCTGGTGTCCTCTCGTAAAGTTAAAAGCAAAAAACATGCCCGTCTTGCCAAAGGGGAGCTGTAACTTGCTGATTATGCGAGGCAGGAGGGTGTCCGGCCGGAGTTGTCCAAAGATGGCGGAGAGGGGGTGGTATTGGTACGCCTGTTGCGGCCTGGCATGATCGCTGTTCCCGTGAACTGATTGTTTTGACATCCGGTCGATTATGGTGAATAGTTGGCCGGCAAGGAAATGGAAAAGATATGCATACCGCCGAATACTCAGGATTCTCAAAAATAAAACTGTTTCTGGCCCTGTCCAGGACGCCGCACGGGCTGCTTGATGTCTGCACCCCTTTGTTGGCTGCCCTTTTATGGCTTGGTCATCTCCCGGATTCCCGGATTATCGTTCTGGGGATAATTGCCGCACTTGCCGGATATACAGCTGTATATGCCTTAAATGATATTGTTGATTATCAAAGCGACAAGGAAAAAATCAGCCAGGCCGGATTTGACCGTGAGGCCAGTTATCTGGACGGCACCAGTATCCGTCATCCCCTTGCCCGGGGCTATTTGCGCATGCCTGAGGCAATTGCCTGGGCCGGGGGCTGGGCTGTGGTATCTCTTGTCAGCGCATACCTGCTGCACCCTGTCTGCGCCCTGATCCTGGTCATCGGCTGCATCCTGGAGGCGGGATACTGTCTTTTGCTGCGGGTTAGTCACCTCCGGATCCTGGTGAGCGGAATCGTCAAGACCCTCGGCGGACTTGCCGCGGTTTTTGCCGTTGATGCAACACCCGACCCCGGCCTGCTTCTGCTGCTTTTTTTCTGGCTTTTTTTCTGGGAAATAGGCGGTCAGAATGTGCCTGCCGACTGGCACGATATCGAGGAGGATAGAGTCATGGGGGCCAAAACCGTGCCGGTGTATTTCGGCCCGAAGACGGCAAGCGTTATTGTCCTTCTGGCCCTGGTCGTCTGCCTTGTCCTCAGTGCGATACTTTTCCGGGCCGCGTCTCTCCAGCTGTCTTTGCCTTTCTACACTGCGGCCCTGCTCATGGGTTTTTATCTGCTCCTTATCCCGGCCCTCCGCCTTTTCAGAACCAGAAGCCGGGAGGCGGCAACCGCTCTCTTTAATCGGGCAAGCTGGTACCCCTGCGCGTTGCTGACAATGGCCTTAACAGCACTCATCTGGAAGGGTATTGCCATCGGCTGAATCGGCGGGGCAGTTCCTACCACAAGAGTCACGGCACTGGCCGATTCCGTTCGTTTCCGGCACGAGCATTTCGCAGATGGATACGCCGGAAGGATAAGGGTGGTATTCTTTTTGCACATCATGATTGAGACCGCAAACTCCCCTTTATTCCAAACCGTTCCGACGATGGACAGTACCTCGCTGAAATAATTCGGGAACACATGCGGTCGGGACATAAGAGCAGGTCAACAGGTTTTTTTCGGCTGTCTAAGGAGAAGAGTATGAAAAGTGCCCCCTTCTGGACCGGAACAGCCGGCGGCGTGATCCTTGCCGCCCTCACCGGTTTTGTGATCCTCCCCTTGCTTGGGGTGTTCGATACGACTGCTACCGGGAAACCCAATATTCTTGACTGGTGGGGTCATGTCAACCTGGAGAATTCACTGCGTTGGCGGGCTCAAGACAGGAATATTCCCGCTGCCGTAGATCCCGATCAGGGATTCGAGCACTACCTGTCCATGTGCCTTCACTGTCACGGGGGGCCCGAGGCATCGCGGCAGGAATGGGCAAATTATATGCTGCCCTCCCCGCCCAAGCTGTGGAACGAAGAAATTCTGCATATGAGTGATGGAGAACTTTTTTCCATCATCAGCCAGGGTATCCGGATGACCGGCATGCCGGCGTTTGGGCCCACTCACACTGATGAAGACATCTGGAATATGGTTGCTTTTGTCCGCCGGCTTGACCAATTGACCGACCAGCAGAAAGAGCAATTGCATGAAGCATCCAGCAGGTTTGGGCACGGTGAAAAGGAAGATCGGGAACATGGACATTAAAAGTAAAATTTAATAACATCCCCTGGGAAGAGACATCGTGCACAAAGAATTCAATCAGGAATCATTGGCCGAATTTGACGGCCGGGACGGCAGGCCTACCTATATTGCCAGAGATGGGGTGGTATACGATGTCAGCGACAGCAAGCTGTGGCAAAACGGTGAACATATGAAACGGCATCAGGCTGGTCAGGACCTGTCTGCTGATTTCTCCGCTGCTCCCCACGGCGCTGAAGTGTTTGAACGGTATCCCGAGGTCGGCACCTTGAAGGAGGGATTATCCGCAGATACTGCTGAACTGCCCATGCCTTCCTGGCTCAGCGGACTTCTTGACCGTTATCCCCGCATGGCCCGCCATCCTCATCCCATGCTGGTCCATTTTCCTATCGCCTTCATGTTTGCGGTTCCGCTTTTTACTCTCCTGGCCTTCCTGACCGGCAGGGCGTCTTTTGAGACCACCGCCTTTCATTGCCTGGGAGTGGGGCTGCTGTTTACGCCCCTGACCATTGGCACCGGCCTGTTTACCTGGTGGCTTAATTATCGCGCCAGGTTTTCCCGTCCGATAAAAATAAAAATAACCGGCTCGGCGCTGCTCATGCTCCTTATCATCATCCTTTTTGCCTGGCGCTATGGAGCGCCGGATGTCTTTTTTGCCGGCGGCGGGCCGGGGATACTATATTCCCTGCTGCTGCTTTCCCTTATTCCCGTGGTGAGTGTGGTTGGCTGGTATGGAGCAAATATGACCTTTCCCACCGAAAAGAAGCAGTGACCTGTTAATGTTCGGCATCCAGACGGCTGCCCACCTGTCCGGATCGACCTCGGTCAATCGCTGTTTCCGTAACTTTCTCCGGTTGTTTTGCCCCGGAAAATCCAGTAACTGTAGGTGGTGTAGACCAGGATGACCGGCAGCAGAACCGCTGTGACTCCCAGCATAAAGCGCAGGGTCAGGGGACCGGCGGCTGCTTCCTGGACGGTAAGGCTGTGCGAAATAACACTTGGTATCATGTTGGGGTACAGGCCGATTGAAAGACCGGTGAACGAGAAGATGATCACCAGCCAGTTCCAGACCATGGGGGCAAGCTGTTTTTTCCTCCGCAGGCTGATGAAAAACATGGCAAAAGCACCCAGGGCCAGAACAAGAAACAGATAAAGCAGGGAAGGCGGCCAGACGACCCATTTCGCCGCCATTTCCTCGTGGAGAATGCTTATCTGAACATATACTGCCCCGGAGACAAGAAGCGTGAGCAAACCCGATACCTCTGCCGCTTTATAACTGCGCTCCTGCAGCCGTCCGGTTGTCTTGGCGATCAGAAAACCCGCCCCCAGCATAAGAAAGCCGCAGAATACTCCTGCCGCAACCACAGCCGCATGCCAGTTTGCCCAATCCCATGACCGGCCGGCAAATTTTTCATATTCCACTTCTATGCCGCCAAGGAGGCCGCCAAGGGCAAATCCCTGCGCCAGAGTGGCAATAAGGCTGCCCATGCCGAACGAGTATATCCAGATCGATTTCCTCTTGGCATTTGCATGAAATTCAAAAGCTACTCCACGGAAGATAAAACCGAACAGCATGAGTGTAAAAGGTATATACAGCGCTGAAAGGACAATGGAATAAAAAAGGGGAAATGCGCCGAACAGCATCCCGGCCATAATAACCAGCCAGGTCTGGTTGCCATGCCAGGTGGTGTGGATGGACTGCATCATGGCTTCCCGTTCTTCCGGGTCCCGCGTAAAGAGCGTCAGGATGCCGATGCCCAGATCAGCACCGTCGGTCAGGGCGTAGTAGAGCAGAAAAAAACCGATGAGCAGCAGCCATATGGTGGCCAGATTATTATTTATGGTGTCCCAGAGCATCATGGATTCAAATCGTTATGGGTCATCAGCTATTTTTTACCGTCACAGGAATGGTCCCAGCGTACAAATTTTTCTCTGCCGCCCCGGCAAAGCATCAACTTTGTCCTCCGGCAACCGGCGGCGAATCCAGGTTCGGCCCCTTGTCCAGGATGCGCCTGGCAAAAAACAGGAACAGGAAAAAAAGCAGGGTGTACAGTGCTGCAAAACCGAGCAGGGAGGCGGCTACCGTCCCGGCGGGGAGAACGCTTGCGCCTTCATCGGTCCGCAGCACACCTTGAATAACCCAGGGCTGCCGTCCCACCTCTCTGGTGATCCACCCTGCCTCCATGGCGATATAGCTCAGGGGAACGGCTGCTATCCAGGAATAGAGAAGCCATTTCTGCCGGCCGATAGCGGCCGGGGTGAGTTTTCCCTTGCTCCAGGCCCAAAGGGACCAGATCATCAGCAGGACCAGAGCGAAACCGATGAACAGCATGACCCGGAAAGAGTAAAAGGTAAGCAGCACAGGGGGTTGGTCCGTGACCGGAAATTCCTCCAGACCAGTCACCCTCCCGGTGGGTGAGTAGGTGGTGATCAGGCTCAGGGCGTATGGGACCGGTATTGCCCATTTATTATCCTGCAGCCTTTTATCCGGCCAGGCAAGGATGTTCCAGGCAGCACCTTCCCCCGGTAAATTAGTCTGCCAGTGGGCTTCTATGGCCGCCAATTTCACCGGCTGATTGGTAAAAACGGATTTGCCCGAACCGTCTCCCAGGCCTACCTGCAGGGGGGTGACAACAATTGCGGCCACCACCATCATTTTGAACGAGGTGAGAAAAAATTCCGTGTGACGGGATTGCAGCAGGTACCAGGCGCTGATGCCGCCGATGACAAAGAGCGATATCTCCAGGCAGGCCACCCACATGTGGGAGATGCCCCAGAAGGCATCAGGATTAAAGGTCGCGGCTACAATGTCGGTCAGGACAAATCGGTTGTTGATAAATTCTCCACCCACCGGAGTCTGCATCCAGGAATTGGCTGCCATTATCCAGAACGCGGACAGCGATCCGCCAAAAGCGACCATGGCTGTGGCAAAGAGATGCATGGCCGGCGAGACCCGATTCCAGCCAAAGGCCATGATCCCCAGAAAAGCGGCCTCCAGCATAAAAGCCATGGAGGCTTCAAAACCGAGCATGTGCCCGAAAATATCGCCGCCGGCACGGGAAAAGGCGCTCCAGTTAGTGCCGAATTGAAACTCCATGGGAATGCCGCTGACCACCCCCACGGCAAAATTGAGCAGAAACAGCCGCATCCAGAACCGGGCCTGGTGATAATAGCGCTCTTCCCCGGTGACAAGCCAGCGCCATTCCATGAAGACCAGGAATATGCTCAGGCCGATGGTGAGAACAGGCCAGATAATATGGAACATGGCCGTAAACGCGAACTGCAGCCGGGAGAGAAAAATATGGTCCTGAAGTAATTCCATACGAGGTAATATTTTTTTTTACTCTGTATTTTTAACCGCCGCCCCGACAATGGCAAAGCGCGATTCCCGGTATCCTTCCAGCAGACCCAGGCCGGCATCGCTGAGGGCCCCCCGGAACTGGGGCCCATGAAACCGGTTTTCCCGCGGATGAACCAGGATGCGGCGGAAGAGAAAATTAGCATACAGGGGCGGGTAGATTTCCTCAAAATAAAAGACCCCGTTTCCCCTGAGCACCCGGCTTATTTCACCAATCCCGCTCTGCCAGTCTTCCAGGTGATGAATGATGCCGTAGTTGAAAACCGCGTCGAAACATTTGTCAGGAAACGGTAGTTTCTGGGCATCGGCAGCCACCAGGTGCAGAGGAATGGAATCCCAGGCAGCTTTTTTTCTTTTTGCCGCATGCAGCATATTCTCATCAAGGTCGATTGCATGAATCGTGCCCGGGGAGAAGGTCTGATAAATAATGTTTGCTCCCACACCGCAGCCGCAACCGATTTCCAGGCAGTGCGCTCCAGGGGCCAGGGGGTGCAGTTTGCTGAAAAAACGGGCTTCCCGCTGTTGGACAAGTTTCCGTACCGGGCTGTTCACCCAGAGCCGTTCCGGCCAGTTGACCTTCATTGGTCCTCCTTGCGGCCCTGGAATATTTTTGCGATTCCGAACGTCAGTTTCCTGACGTTGAGGTTGGCGAAGCCGGCCCTGCCGATTTCGGCAAGGAACCCGGCGTCGTCCGGAAATGCGTTGACCGAGTCGGCCAGGTAACTGTAGGCGTAATTGGTTCGGGAGAGCCAGTTGCCCACCGGCGGGAGGATATGGTCAAAATAAAAGCGGTACATCCGGTAGAGCAGGGGATTGTCGGGATAGGAAAATTCCATGATAAAAAGACGCCCCCCCGGTTTCAGGACGCGATTGAATTCGCCGAGCACCATTTCCCGCTCCTCCATATTGCGGATGCCGAATGAAATGGTGACAACATCCACCGAGCCGGTGCGGACCGGCAGCTGGCGGCCGTCACCCGCTGTCAGGCTCACCGGGGCGTCCGGATAGCGGCAGTTGATTTTCCTTTTCCCCACTGCCAGCATGGCCGGGGAAAAATCAACGCCCACCACGCTGACCCCGGGATAGCGGCGGCTGATGGCAAGGGCAGTTTCCGCGGTGCCGACAGCCACATCCAGGATGACGCTTCCCTGTTCCGGCTGCAGTTCCTCGGCCAGGACCCGGCGCCAGTAAATATCCCTGCGCAGGGAAAGAAAACTGTTCTGGAAATCATAGGATGGAGCAATGGTTTCAAACATTGCCTTGACGGCTGTGTCCTTCATCGCGCATTCCTCGCCTGTTCGACCCATTCAATTTCCCGGATAATGGAATCGGTTACCGAGCCGGTCCGCAGGTCCGGGGGAAGAACAGTCCAGGTATAGGTTTCCACTTCCAGCGGAATATCGCGGGGAAACCGGGGCAGGATCTCTTGGAGAAAAAAACGGGTGGACCCGCAGTCAACGGTTTTGTCCATGAATACCGGCACATGAAAGTGGACGCGCCATTCTTCCAGGTCCGCGGGAGAGGCGCTGATGGCCAGGTCAAGGTCAGCATAGCGGACCAGTCGGCCATCCGCTGTTCTGCCCACGGTCTGATGGAGATAACACGATTCCCGGAATCGATTCAACCGGCTGATATCGGGATGCGGCAGCCTGAGGGCGGATGAGACCTGAACGTGGCCGATCCTGATGGAGTTGTCCGCCAGGAGCTGCAGCGATTGGGCCGGATTTTCAAACTGCAGGGCCTGATGACAGCAGTCAAAGCAGATGGCCAGGAAAGGCCGGTGCGAGGAGGAGAGTTCGAGGCGGGGAAAAAAATCAACCACATCCTGGATTGTCTCCAGGACACAGCCTGGTTCAGGTTCCATGGCCAGCAGGATCTCCTTGCCGGTTTTCTGCGCCAGGCGGTCCAGGAAATCCAGAGCTTCCCGGATATGTTTCCGTATTGCCGGGAAATCCTCCGGGACGATGGCGGTGCGGAAGCCCACCGGGACAGTGGAGATGGAACCGGTCATCCCTTCCGGAAGCCAGACGGACAGCATTTGGGCAAGCCTGGTGGTATAGTGGAGACGCTCCGCAAACCGCCAGTCCGGCAGGTACACGGATTCCTTGACCGGTGTATGGTGAAATGTGCCATAGGGAAAGCCGTTGAGGGTTGCCACATAAAAACCCTGTTCCCGGCACCAGGTGTGGAATTCTCGGGCATCCCCCATGGTCATCTCTCCGGCCGCCCGCCCGGACAGCCTCAACCCTATCGGAAAGGGAGATGCAGGCGAAATCTTTTCCTTGACCACCGGGGCATACCGGCTGACAGCGGTGAAAATCTCCTGCCAGCTTTCGCCCGGATGGATATTTGTGCAATAAGAAATCACAGGCAATTCTTTCTGAGTTGATCTATTTGTCTGAAATCATGAAGTATTTATTAATTATGTTGGAGTAGGCTGTTAGCTGTTAAGGCTATAGGCTTTTAGGGGCGGTTTTCGCAAGTAGCCTAATAGTCTTCAGCCTGCAACCTGATCAATAAGCGAGTTGAATACCTATACATTCTTTTTCTTTACAGTAAGTTAACATAAGTCAGAAAGTTGAGTTGCATACATTCAATTCAACACGCTGAAGTGGGGCGCAAACCGGTCAGGCCTATGGTCGGCAACTTCGTTCCTGCCGCTGAAACGATGTGCCAGCTCTTTGATGCAGCGTTTCATGAGATCCGTGTCGATCCGGTTTACCTCTTTTTTGCTGCCGATGCCGGTCAACAGCGTTATGGTCAGCTCCCCGCCCAGGTGCTCCTGGAATTCATGCAGGGCGGTAGAAGCATCCATAAGCGCAAGGGCCGGATGATACAGGGGAAGTCCCAGGTCCGTCAACAGGGTAAAAATCCGCTGGGCGTCATCCTCTCCGATCATGCCGATATGGTGGGAATAGAGGGAGTCCAGGGCCATGCCCACGGAAACGGCTTCGCCATGGTTGAGCATGCTGCCGGTCATCTCTTCCAGCTTGTGCGCCGACCAGTGGCCGAAATCAAGGGGGCGGGACGAACCGAATTCAAAAGGATCTCCCTGGGTGCCGATATGGTGCATATGGAGGGCAGCGCATTGGTGGATCATTTTTTCCATGGGCCGCCGTTCAAAGGCGGCCAGCTTGTGCCGCTGGTCCTCAAGATAGCTGAAGAACGAGTTGTCCTTGATCAACGCCACTTTCACTGCTTCAGCTATGCCGGCCCGCTGCTGCCTGGGAGGAAGAGTGTCGAGAAAGGAAAAGTCGTTGATAACGGCAAAAGGCGGGGCAAAGGTGCCGAGAAAATTTTTCCGTCCCATGGCATTAATGCCGTTTTTTACCCCGACTCCGGCATCGTTCTGGGCCAGGACGGTCGTGGGCATGCGGATAAGCCGCACTCCCCGGTGAGCGATGGCCGCCGCATAACCGACGCCATCCTGGACGGCTCCACCGCCGATGGCCAGGACAAATGACTGCCGGCACAAATGATGGGTGTGTATGTGCCTGACTATGGATTCAATCACGGCGGGCTGTGATTTGCAGATCTCACCCCCGGAAATGGTCAGTATCGGGGCGCACAGCTGCATGACCTCGCGGTTGGCCGCGGCGTAGTCTTCGATCCTTCCGGCCAGGGCGGGATCCATATCCATGACGCCGGAATCAACGATGCAGAGAATCTTATGACGTTTTTCTCCTGCCTGCAGCAACAGGGAAGCAAGGAGCTGTTCTTCCCCATTGAAGATATTCCGGACAAAATAGACAGGAAATGCATACTGGATGTTGAATCGCTGTTCGAGTTTCTGCATTGAGAACTCCCGGCTAGTGTTCACATACGGTTTCTCTTGGAAAGATATCATTTTTTTTATAAACAGGCATTATTTCTCGGTCCAAGCCGGGAAATTTTCCGGAAAGGAAAATAGATGCGATCTTACGGATTGAACCCAATTCCATGTTGCGGCGGATAGGGAAAATAATCGCCCGGAATGCAGGTATCACGTTTGCCGGTTCATTCTTCCCCGGCTACTTTTTCGTACCAGAGGTCAGCGTGCTGTTTTGCCCAGACCTTGTCGACCTTGCCCCGCCACATGCCCTCGAAGGCGCCTTCGGATCCCAGGGTTCCCATGTACATGTGGCCGAAGGAAGCGGCAACAAAGAGCACCGCCGCCGTTGCATGAATAACGTGGGAGACCTGCATGGTGAAACGTTCCTGGCCCCAGATGGGAAAATCAAGGATCACCCCGGTAACACCAACGGTTGCGCCGAAGAGAATCATCAGCCAGAACCATGCTTTCTCGCCGCCGTTGATTTTGCCGGTATGGGGTCGAGGGCCGCTGCCGATCATGCCGCCCATGCTCTTGAACCACTCAAAATCTCTCTTGCCGGGGATGTTATTTCCGGCCCAGGCGAAGAATTCAAGGATGACCCCGGCCAGAAAAAGCGGGCCGGCCCAGTTATGCACGAGCTTTGCAATACTGAGATAAGAGGCGACAGCCACATGACCAAAAATGGGGATAAGTCCGGCACGTCCGAGAAGAAGTGAGAGCCCGGTAACCGCCATAATAATAAACAGCAGGGCTGTATACCAGTGCAGTAGCCTGTCCCCCAGGCTATAGCGGGTGATCATGACCCCTGAGCGGGGTTCTTCAAGTTTATCACCGCCGACAATCAGGTGAAAAAGTCCCATGGCGACCAGGGTCAGTCCAAGAATCCAGGGAGAGAGATCGATAATCAGAATATTGCGGATCTCGCGCCAGTTTTCCCCGTCGTTGTGGATCAACACCGAATGGCCCTGGGAAGACACTGCGGTATAGCCCGGTGCGCCGCTGCGTACCATCCGCCAGAAGTCGGCCCGCGGATTGGAGGGGTCAGCCCCGTTTGCCTGCAGGTAGACCGCGCAGCCCAGAAGGAAAAGGAGGACCGCGCCCAATGTCAGATATCCGTTCAGCCGGTTTTTGCTCAGCGTAATCATATCTCACTCCTCATTGCAGGATTCAGCGATCGGTCTGCACCTTCATGAAACGGTCGTTCAGCTCCTGATGCCGTTCTTTGGCAAGCAGCGGGTCCTTGCCTCCTTTATAGACCCCGGGTTCATGCATGGTGAATTCCCGTGACTCGTCGGAACATGCGGCAAGGGCGATGACAAAGAGGAGCGTCGCCAGTATGCATAGCTGTTTTTTCATGGAATTTACTCCTTGGATCCCTTGAAGTCGTAGGCGGTGTCCCATCCCCAGGTATCAGGTCGGCCTCCGCGCCTGACCACCCGTTGTCGATAGATATCGGAAACGATGCTGCCGTCGCCGGCCAGCAGCGCTTTGGTGGAGCACATCTCCGCGCACAGCGGCAGCTTGCCTTCGGCAATGCGGTTACGCCCGTACTGCCGGTATTCTTCGGCCGAGTTGTCCGGCGGCGGGCCGCCGGCGCAGAAAGTACATTTGTCCATCTTGGTGCGGGCGGCAAAGATATTCTGCTCTTCAAACTGCGGAGCGCCGAATGGGCAGGCATAGAAGCAGTAGCCGCACCCGATGCACAGGTCCTTGTCGTGCAGCACAATGCCGTCCGGAGTGGTATAGAAACAATCAACCGGACAGACGGCTGCGCACGGCGCGTCCGTACAGTGCATGCAGGCCACGGACATGGATTTTTCGCCGTATTCGCCGTCCTTCAGGGTTACCACATGCCGTCGGTTGATGCCCTCGGGTACGTCATGCTCATTATTGCAGGCCGTCACGCAGCCGTTGCATTCGATGCAGCGCTCCGTGTCACAGAGGAATTTCATTCGTGCCATGGTTCGTCTCCTTTTATGCCGGGCTGATACGGCACAGCGTTGATTTGGTTTCCTGCATCTGGGTCACTGAATCGTAGCCATACGTGGTGGCGGTGTTGCATGCTTCCCCGCGAACAAAAGGCGCCGTACCTTCGGGGTACCGGTCATGGAGGTCCTTGCCCTGGAACCAGCCGCCGAAATGAAACGGGGTCCATACCACTCCCGGTCCCACCCGCGGGGTGATCATGGCCCGCACT
>JAMJFO010000033.1:26208-37708 GCA_023544645.1 Desulfobulbaceae bacterium
TTTATGCGTCCGCCTTCCGCGCCCTCCAGCCAGATATACTGCCAGTGCGAGATGCCGGCATCATTGGCGTCCCTGGGGTTGATTTCCGCGAACATCTCCGGCTGCAGCTTGGCCAGCCAGATGTTGGAACGTGTTTCCGCTCCGCCGCCCTCGTATTCAACTAACCGGCCGCTGGTAAAAACCAGGGGGTATTTCCGGCTGTGGTCGACCGACTGGATGGAGTCATAACGGGTGGGCAGCCGCCAGAAGGCCTTGCGGTCCTGATAGGTCGGATACTGCCGCACCAGGTCGAAGCGCGGGGTGTAGAGCGGTTCACGATGGATGGGCACCGGATCGGGATATTCCCAGACCCGGCACCGTGCGCGGGCATTGCCGAACGGCGCACAGCCGTGCTTGATGGCTACCCGCTGAATGCCCCCGGACAGGTCGGTTTTCCAGTTGCGCCCTTCTGCCTCTGCCTGTTCCTCCGTGCTCAAGTCATCCCACCAGCCCAGTTTTTTAAGCAGCGCATCGGTAAATTCCGGATACCCGTCCTGGAGTTCTGAGCCCACAGAATAGACCCCGTCGGCCAGCAGATTTTCACCGTCGCGTTCGGTGCCGAAACGGGCCCTGAAGGTCAGGCCGCCTTCCGCAACCGGCTTGCCGGGATCATAGAGGATAGGGGTGCCGGGATGGTTCATTTCCGGATTGCCCCAGCAGGGCCAGGGCAGGCCGTAATATTCACCGTCGCAGGGGCCGCCCTCCGCCAGCAGGGTGGTTGTGTTGAAGGTCTGCCGGTGCTCGGCCTGTAGTTTGAGCCGTTCCGGACTCTGGCCCGTATAGCCGATGGTCCAGGTGCCGCGGTTGATTTCGCGCAGGATATCCTCGATCAGCGGCTCATGGTTGACTATGTTGATATTCTTGAACAGTTCATCGGCAAAGCCAAGCTTTTGGGCCAGCAGGTAGAGGATGACATGGTCCGGCTTGGATTCGTAGAGCGGTTCGATGACTTTTTCCCGCCACTGCAGGGAACGATTGGAAGCTGTGACCGAACCGTAGGTCTCGAACTGGGTGGAGGTGGGGAGCAGATAGGTATTGTTCTTCCGGTCGCTCATCACCGCCATATGGGTAGGGTAGGGATCGGAGATCACCACCATTTCCAGTTTTTCCAGGGCTTTTTTCATTTCCGGCCCGCGGGTCTGGCTGTTGCAGGCGTGCCCCTGGAAGAAGACCGCCCGGAAGTTGTCGCGCTGGGACAGGTTCGCTTTGTCCTCGAGAACGCCGTCAATCCAGCGGGAAACGGGAATGCCTGGAATGTTCATGGTGTACTGCATGTTGCCGTTGCCGGCATCATACCTGCTGTCCATGTCGAACCGTGATTTGAGCCACGCATAGTCAATGTCCCAGACCCGGGCCCAGTGCTGCCAGGCTCCCTCGGCAAGCCCGTAATAGCCGGGCAGGGTATGGCTGTTGGGGCCGACATCGGTGGCGCCCTGCACGTTGTCGTGACCGCGGAAGATATTGGCGCCTCCCCCTGCCTTGCCGATATTGCCAAGGGCCAGCTGCAGGATGCAGAAGATCCTGGTGATGTTGTTGCCGATATGGTGCTGGGTGCCCCCCATGCACCAGACAATGGTGCCCGGCCGGTTTTCAGCCATGGTTTTGGCGATTTCGTAGACCTTGTCCCGGGGCATGCCGGTGACGTCTTCCACCGCATCCGGCGGCCAGTTTTCCGCCTCTTTCCTGATGTCATCCATGGCCCAGACACGACTGGCGATGTATTCCCGGTCCTCCCAGCCGTTTTCAAATATGTGCCACAGCAGTCCGTAAATAAAAGGCACGTCGGTTCCGGGCCGCAGCCGCCCGTAGATATCGGCATGGGCCGCGGTACGGGTATAGCGCGGATCAACGACAATCATTCTGGCGCCGTTCTCCTTGCCCCGCAGAATGTGCTGCATGGCAACCGGATGGGCCTCGGCGGCATTGCTGCCGATGAACAGCATGGACTTGCAATTGTGCATGTCGTTGTAGGAATTGGTCATGGCCCCGTAGCCCCAGGTGCTGGCCACACCGGCCACCGTGGTGGAATGACAGATGCGGGCCTGGTGGTCAATGTTGTTGGTTCCCCAGAAGGCGGCAAACTTGCGTTGAAGATATGCCCCCTCATTGCTTGCCTTGGACGAGCCGCACCAGAAAACCGAGTCCGGCCCGGAAGTTTTGCGGATTTCAAGTAATTTATCGCCGATCTCATCGATGGCCTGCTGCCAGGAAAGGCGCTGCCAGGAACCGTTCACCAGCTTCAAGGGAAATTTCAGCCGGCGGGTGCCAAAGCCGTGATGGCGGACAGAAGCGCCTTTGGTGCAGTGCGAACCGAGATTGAGCGGAGAATCAAAATCCGGTTCCTGGCCGGTCCACACGCCGTTCTGTACCTCGGCTATGACACCGCATCCCACCGAGCAGTGGGTGCAGATTGAACGCCGCAGTTGCGTCGGCGCATCCTGTTGGGCCGTGTCCTTTTTTTCCTGGGCCGACGCCGTCCGCATCACCGATAACGGCAGAACCCCCATTAAGGTGCCGCTGCCCAGCGCTATACTGCTCCGGCGCAGAAAGGTCCTGCGGTCAAAACCTCCTTGCCTGGCCGGATCATCTGTAACCCGCTGCAGCCATTTTTTCCTGAACTGTTTCATGCCTGCCTCTCCTTACTGGTCAGTTCGTCGTCAATTTCTTGCTGTTTGATAATATTTGCTTATATGCTCCGTCTCCCTGTAGCCCTGGTCAGCCTTTTCCGGCGGCTGCCGGGACGGTTTGGCGGAAGCCATCGTCTTTTCGGCCACTGGCAGGCAGGCTGCTGCTCCACTGAAAAATACTGCGGTTTTTAAAAAGGAGCGTCGTTCATCGGAATAATTCAGTGCCATGGTTTTCATCCTCCTGCTTTTCGGATTTTGCAACAATCGGCTTCATACAGCCGGTGGTACTTCACGTCAAACCTGCTCATGCTGCCGAGTTGCGGGGATCACTTTTTCTTCCATACTTTTTTCTGCCGGCGTCCGGTTTTATTCAGCTGATCCGGACCTCCTGCAGATACTCGCTCTCACCTTCCAGGAAGCAGGAGCCGAATTCCCCCACTGTCCGGTAGAATTCAGCATTTTTGACCGCCTGCAGTTCCTTGAAGAATTCCGGCATCCATGAAGCGATATGGCTCTCGAAAAATGCGGCCTGTTCACTCTCCGGAATCTCATTTTCCGGATTGCTGAGCAGGGCCATGATTTCACACAGGGCAGCGGCATGATCTTCTGATTCAAAGGTGTCGGACTTCCGGACAATTCCCAGCCGTCCAAGATCGGAACGTAAGGCCGCGAGGGGTGCGGACTGGATCATTTTTTCCCGGTACCATGAACCGTACGGAATCATTTCACCGCTGCCCAGTCCCACGAAGAGCCGGTGAAATTCCTCGGCAATGCTGTCCACCGGGCAGGTGCTGCAGGCCCGGTTGATCCTGGCCAAGGCCTCCTGCGTTCTTTCAGGGAGGTTTGCGCTCCAACGCAGATGCTGTATTATGTCTATCAGATCCCCTGAAGGCGTGTCATTGAGCAGGGCGGCGAGGAGCACGTAAGCGTCGGTGCGGATATCCGCATGGGGTTCGTGCCATGCAGGCCTGCTCTGACTGTCAATGAGCTGTGTCATGATCCAAAATCTCCTGTCATAAGGGTGTCTCGGGTACGGCAGGTGCGGCACATCTTCAGCCTTTCCATCTGCCGTTCGCTGCTGTACATCCAGTGGCCGCTCAATTTTTCCAGCATGCGGCTGACCATGGCCTGTGAGGCAAAAGGCTCGCCGCACCCGATGCAGTTGAACGGTTCTTCCTTCCGTATTACAACCGGAGTGTCGGCCGCTTCCATGTCGCAGAGAAGACGGGGCTGCATCCAGATGGCGTCTTCGGGGCATGCCGCCATGCACAGGCCGCATTGATGGCAGTGGGATTCCACCATTGAAATGCAGGGAACATCTCCGCTTGTTTTGAGTGCTCCGGACGGGCAGGCGCCGACGCAGGCCATGCAGAGGCTGCATTCAGCCGCATCTATGACGATGGTGCCGAACACCGCATCAGCCGGGAGAGCGATGGCAGCTTGTTTTGCTCCGGATATTGCGAAAAGATGCTGGGCTGCCTGACGGATCAAGTCCCGTTTATCGTGCCCGCAGGTAAGGGCGGCAGGCGGGGGCAGCGGCTCGCTTGGTCCTGACTGCTCTATTTTTCCCGGAAATTCCATGGTTTCAAGGTTGTATTGATCATCCGGATGGACGATAAAACGAATGCTCCCGGGATGAAAGTGCAGCTCTTGAACAATGAGCTTTCCCCGCTCCACCTCTCGCTCCAGGGCTTGTTTAATGGCCGTCGGTCTTTCCCGGCCGCAGATCAGGGTAACACTGCCGGCCCCGAAGTCCAGTGACGCCAGCAGGGTATCCAGGCCGATATGGCCGATCTCTTCAACTGCGAAAAAGATATGGTTGTCCGCAAAATTGCCAAACATGTTGCGAAGTATTCTGCTGTCAATATTCCGGTCATACAGGACAAGTTCAGGCTGCGGATGTTCAGGGGCAACAGCCCCGGCCAACTGTCCGGCTAGCGCAATCAACAGTTCTTTCCGGGGAGGCGCCTGCATCAGGATGGCATCGGCTGGGCAGACCAGGGCGCAGCCTCCGCATCCCTGGCAGAGGTATGGATCAGTGACAATTGTCCGGCCATCTGATCTGATTGCCGCAACCGGGCAGATATCCAGGCATCGAGTGCAGTCATGAATTCGTGACCGGCCATGGAGGCACCGCTCTACGCGGAAGTGGGTAAATTTCGGCTTCGTGAAACGCCCGCGCATCTCGGGCAGTTCTGCCAGCGCTTCATCGATCCTGACCTTGTCTTCCCCTGGGGCGTAATACCCCAACGGCAACAGTTTTCCGGTAAAGGAAGGTGTGGGCTGCAGATCCAGGACAAGATCGAAAAAATCCATTTCCCTGCCGGGTATAGAGGCCAGGTTTGTCTGGTTGCCGTCGGCGTTTGCCGACGTCACCGCGAAGCCGCCGAAACAGCCGCTGACGGAAACGGAATTCGCTTCAATAAGGGCAAAGGGACCTCTGCGGGAGAAGGAAAGACCGCGGCTGCCGCGATCCGGCACACATACGGTACAGGTCAGTCCCTGCTCGTCGAGAAGTCCGCCGATATTGAGCGCGTCTTCAATATCGGGGCTGATAATCAGGAGCCGACCCCGGGAAATTATTGTTAAAGGCGGCGCAGGACTTGGACGCACTGTCTCATCCGCGCAACACTCGTTTTCCGTGTTCTCCCCTGCTTCCTCTCCATTCCCGCTTTGGGGAGGCTTCATCTGTTTGCGCTCCTCGTGATGCCGCATATCAGCGGTAATAATCCCGTCGAGAGAGTCGAAGGTGCGGTAATTTCCTGTATTATCATCCAGATCGTCGACAATGTTGAACTCACCGGACTGGAAGTCAAGCGGTAGGGGAGCAGCCATAGTTTCTTGCGGAGAACCTTCGGCCGGCTGATTGTTGCGGGACTTGCCTGTTGGGGATTGCGCAAATGCTCGGGATCCTGATTTTGTTTTTTGTTGCATGGCAGCCTTTTGATTGATCCGGCAGCTTCCGGATTTATGTCTTCACGTTCGGTTTTCTCGAACCAAGCGGTGAATGTTACGGGACGAAATAGGTCTACAATCAGTTTTACAAAAAACATGCCAAAAAATAGAGACACCTTGTTCAGCAGGGAAGATTGACCGTAACTGCATGCGGCATGACTTTATGCTCCACCGCGTGCAGGCAGGATAAAACCGATCCGCGGAATTATTTGGCCTGCGGTGAATAAAAACATTGCCCATTGGTGATCTGCGTCCTGTTTGCGGGAAGTTGTCTTGCCTGGCAGGACATATTTTCCACAACAGCCAGTCAGCAATGCTTTTTATGGAGAGGAATTAATTCGGATGGGGTTTATCCCTGTTTCTGTCTCCGGACACCGGTGATCCATATGCCGGCAACTGAGACTTCCAGGACCGCATCAAGCAGGTAAACAGGTGAAATATGACCGAGGCTGCCATAAATGATTTCGATGAGAGCAAGAGCAAGGGCAGTTCCGATACCCAGAATAACTGTTTCCATGGGAAAGGATCTTCTTGCTGCTGAATACAAAAAAACCAGCCCGGAAACGGTTAGCAGAAGCCCAACGGTTTTGACCAGCCAGATATCTGTTTTTGGTCCGGTGACCGCTTGAAAGGAGGAAATGTGGACCAGGGCCCAGAGTCCGGTCAGCGCATAATATCCTCCCTGGAAAAACCCGACCCGCCGCAGCAACGGTGATGAACTGCTGTTATTCTGTATTTCCTGCATATGCATAACCGTTGCAAATAAATCATTGTTTCCTTTGAAGCTTATCATATTGCTGCTTTATATATCCGGTGAAAGGTCCGCAGCGATTCGCTTCAGTTCTGCCTGACCTTGTAAACCTGCCGCGGGAACAATCCCGGCCTGCTCAGGGTTCACGGCAGCAACAACCAGGCCGCACGAAGTGTGAGGGCTAGGGGGAAACCGGGGAAGAGGGGCTTGCATCCTGAATCTCCGCCAGGGTATTGCGGAATTGTTCCAGAAAGGGGCCGCCGAGCATCACCGCCTGTCTGGCCGCGGCCAGTCCTTTTTCATATTGGCCCATTGCCGCAAGTGTTTTGGCCAGGTTGTTGTAAGCGATTCCGGAATCCGGTCGAACCTGGATGGCTTTTTCAAATGCCAGGGCAGCGCCCGGAAGGTCATGCAGGGCAAAACGGCTGTTGCCGAGACCGATCAAGACATTGGAGCTTTGCGGCCATTGTTCACTCGCCCGTTCATATGCCGCTTCCGCGGCCTGCCATTGTTCAGCCAGTTCAAGCCCGACGGCTGCATCAAGCCATTTGCGGTAATCCGGGTTAACCGGCATTAGTGAAGGGGGCAGGACCAGGAGCCCCCAGAAATCGCTGCGCGCCCAGGTATTGTTGAACACCCGGAAAGAAAGTTTTTCCTTTTCCCGGGTTCCGGAGTGCAGGAACACAATCTGTTTATTCCGGTCATAACCGATTACAACCGCATAATGCCATTTGGGGTACCAGAAAAATGAAAGATTCAGCAGGACCAGAACCGGCCGGCCGGCATCGATCTCCTCAAAAAGCATTTGCATTCCGGTAATGGGATAGGCTATCCGGCCGTGGCGCCTGGCCCCGGCAATCAGCGCACTCTGGAGGCTGCCTTTTCTGGACGGGGTGTATATTTGCGGGACCAATGCTTCGGGAGTTGCAGGAATGCCACTCCAGGTCAGCATCATGGCCAGCGCGGCAGGGCCGCATTGATATTCCTGCTGCGGATAAAAGGGGACTCCCTGGACCATGGCCTGGTCAGCGCCGTTAAATGGTTCCACCAAATGATCATTTCCGGATATCAAGCCGCAGCCGGAGAGAAGTGCAGAAACCGTTAACAGGAGCAGGGCGGGGGCCACCAGCCCGCAGCCCCTTTGTTTTTGCGGGAGCCCAGCCCTCACGCGCCTTTATCTATCTGTTGACAAAGGGAAAGACGTGGGTAAATCCCAGAATGTCGGTGATAAGCAGCACAATGAAAATAAAGATAACCCCGCCGATGACGGCTCCGAAGCCATCCCCGCCTGCGGGCAGCTTCTCCAGTTGATTGGCAATGGCCAGCAGTTCTCTATCGGACAGGGCCTGAAGTCGCTCTCGTGCGTCCTGGACATCTACGCCCTGGCGTGCCATGATCTGCTGCACATCCTGCCGTTCAATAAAAGCAGCCACCCTGGTATAGGGAGTATCCCCGGTAATGGAAACAGCATCCGCCGTGGAGATCATTTCAGCATGCAGGGGACTAAGGGTAAAACCCAGCAGTAAGCATGGCAGGACAAGAAGAATAACCAGATGTTGCATGAAAAGTCGTCGCATATCTCTCCTCCTTTGGCAATGGATTAAACAGGTGAATGATTGTATCTTAACGTCGGGCTGAGAATATCCGGATCGCATCATGGCGCTGCCGATGTTATCTATATATATCCTGACAGGCCTGACATTTCGCAAAATGTCACTCCCCGTATTTAATGTCAATTATCAGTCCGCTGGTTTTCTTTTTGGGAAAGATGGCTGCTGCGAACGAAATAATGGACAGGGAAAGAAATACATAAAAAAGCAGTTTGGCTGTTGAAGCCAGTCCGGCGGCTATTCCGGTGAAACCGAATATGGCGGCAATGACAGTGCATATTGTGAATATAACAGTCCACTCAATCATGATTTCCTCCCCTTGGCAACGTTGAACAGGTGCATATACCCAATGTATTTTTTTAAGCAAAAAATATGCCATTGGCATGGTTCACGGTAGGCTGGGAAAATGGTGATGGTTGTAAGCTGTTGATTTCAGGTGGACATCCAGGTGATGCGATATACTGTCTCCCCGGCGAATAATTAGTTATTTTATTTTGCATGCGATGCCCCCCATGACTGGCGAAAATTTTTTCTTAAAAGGAGCGCCCGGATTTGAGAGGAAACAATGAGCAGGGAAAGAAGCGCAAAGCTGGCATGATATTTGATCATTGTTTTTTGCGCCGGGATGAAAAAAATCCGGATGCGGTAATGCAAAGATATGGTCAATATGTGCATGGGATAATCATGGTGAAATGGTGTTATCCTGTTGCAACCGGGGTTCCTGTCGGTGGCGCATTCCTGATGCCGCAGCAAACCGTTGAACAGATTGAGGTTGAGGAAACAAAATATGCCTGAACAGTTGAAAATGCCCTGGACCGGTGAAGGGGAAAATATCCTGCATGATCTGCACGTTACGCGTGAGCAGGGCCTTTCCGGGACAGAGGTGAAGCAGAGGCGGCGGCGGCATGGTGAAAACCGTATCAAGCAGAAGAAGCGGCAGAGCGTCTGGTCGATTCTGCTGAACCAGTTTGAAAGTGTTATCGTCCTGCTGCTTGCGGCCGCCGCGGCGGCAACTTTTTTTGTCGGCCGCTGGGTGGAAGGGGTCGCCATCAGTGTCGTGGTTGTTTTCAATGCGTTGATCGGTTTTATCACCGAATTGCGCGCCGTGCGATCCATGGAGGCCCTGGAGAAACTGAGTCAGTCGATGACCACGGTGCGGCGTGGCGGCCGGGTGAAGAAAATCCCTTCCCGGCAACTGGTACCGGGGGATGTTGTGGTGTTTGAGGCAGGAGACACCGTGTCGGCGGATATGCGGCTTCTCGAAGCGGCAGGGATTGAAGCCGATGAATCCACGCTTACCGGGGAATCCCTTCCGGTATCAAAAAACACGGAGCCGGTGGCCGCGGAAGCATACCTGGCCGAACGCCGCTGCATGCTGTTCAACGGCACTGCCATTACCAGCGGCAGCGGGGAGGCGGTGGTTGTCGCCACCGGCATGGGCACGGAACTGGGGAAGATTTCCGAACAGATCCAGCAGGCCGAGTCGGAACAGACTCCCCTGGAGGATCGCCTCGATGATCTCGGACGCGCTTTTATCTGGCTGACCGTTATCCTGTCAGCGGTGGTTGTGTTCACCGGCTGGATCAAGGAGAAAGATCTTCTGCTCGTTCTTGAAACCGGCATTGCCCTGGCGGTGGCCGCCATCCCCGAAGGCATGCCCATTGTGGCCACCATCGCTCTGGCCAGAGGCATGCGGCGCATGGCCCGCCGCAACGCCCTGGTCAACCGGCTGTCTTCCGTGGAAACCCTGGGCGGGGCCACGGTGATCGCTACTGATAAGACCGGCACCCTGACCGAAAATCAGATGACCGTTACCCGCCTGATACTCCCGGGTATTGAAGTGAAGATCTCCGGGGAGGGGCTGAAAGCCGAGGGTGAATTCTCCGCCGGAGAGGAGGTCATTGATCCCCGTGATCATCAACTTCTGCGGCGCATCCTCCTTGCCGGCGCGCTTTGCGGCAACGCGGACCTGCAGGAGAACGGTGAAGGCAATCCCGAAGCTGTGGGAGACCCGATGGAAGTTGCTCTGCTGGTAGCGGCCCGCAAAGGGGGGCTGCGAAAAGAAACACTGCTCGAAGAGTATCCGGAGGAGCTTGAAGTCGCCTTTGACCCGGAAAATAAGATGATGGCCACCGTGCATGAGAGAAAAGGTTCTTCTTTCTATGCGGTAAAAGGAGCGCCGGAAAATGTTCTGGAGGCCTGTGAGAACGTTCAAGGGGAGCAGGGCGTTGCACAGTTAACAGGAGAAGAGCGCGGGAAATGGCTTAAGCAATCCGAAGGTCTTGCCGGTAAGGGACTGCGCATCCTGGCCCTGGCCATGAAGGAGGAATCCGGGAGTGATGCCGAGCCATACAAGGGGTTAACCCTGCTTGGCCTTGCCTGTTTTGTCGATCCCCCCCGGGAGGAGGTCAAGGAGGCTATAGCCGCTGCCCATGCCGCCGGAATCCGGACGATAATGGTCACCGGCGACCAGATTGCCACAGCCCGGTCCATTGCCGAGCATCTGCAGATGGCCGATGATACGCTGGAGGCCATGGAAGGGAGTGAGCTGAAAGAGATCGGCCAGCTGAACGAGGAAGAAAGAAAAAGGATTCTTGGAACCACGGTGTTTGCCCGGGTTTCACCGAAGCAGAAGCTCGATCTCATCGCCTTCTACCAGCAGGAGGGCAATATTGTCGCCATGACCGGCGACGGCGTCAACGATGCCCCGGCGTTGGAGAAAGCGGACATTGGAGTGGCCATGGGCCGGCGGGGAACCCAGGTGGCCAGGGAAGCGGCGGATATGATCCTCAAGGATGATTCCTTTGCAACCATTGTCGCGGCCATCGAGGAGGGACGGATCATTTTCGGCAACATCCGCCAGTTTATTCTGTTTCTCCTGACCATCAGCCTCAGCATGATCCTGACCGTTTTTTTCGGCTCCATACTCAACCTGCCGATGCCCATCCTTCCCTTGCAGGTGCTCTATCTCAACGCAGTCACTCATGTGTTTCCCGCCCTGGCGCTCGGCATGGGCGAAGGTTATGGCAATATTATGAACCAGCCGCCCCGGGCCCCCGGGTTGCCTATCCTGGAACGCCGCCATTGGGGGCATATCATTTTTTATGCCGCCCTTATCAGCATTGCCGCTCTCTGCGGTTTGTTCTACGCGCTTCATTATCAGGGGATGAGCGTTTCCCGGGCCCAGACCGTCAGCTTTCTCATCGTCGCCTTTGGCCAGCTGCTGCATGTCTTTAATGTGCGCAGGAAGGAGAGCAACTTTCTGGTCAACGAACTGACCCGCAACATGTATGTCTGGATGGCAATTTTTCTCAGCGTTGTCATGACCCTGGCCATTCTTTATATTCGGCCGCTGGCGGACGTGATGCAGATTGTATCTCCCGGGTTCGCTGACTGGTCCCTGGTTTTCGCCTTTTCCATGATCCCGCTGGTCTTCGGTCAGGTTTTTTTGCTGATCAAAAAAGATGGACTCGCAAAAAGTCATTTTATGTAATGGCTAAGCACCCATGTTCATATGA
>JAMJFO010000034.1 GCA_023544645.1 Desulfobulbaceae bacterium
GCTGACGAGAACTTCGTCCCCGATAATTATTTGCGCCAAATCTGTCCCCTTTGCGTCCAAGACGCAATTATCTTCAAAAACTACATTGTTGCCCAGCAAAATTTTGGAGGGATGCCTGATGGTCAGGTTTTTACCAAAAAATATATCGGCGCCATTGCTTTTAAATAACTTGGGAAACAGTTTTTTCCGAAGGAAAAAACCCAGGGCTCCGGGGGTTGAAGTGCAACAGGAAGTTATAATTTCATATTTAACAAGCTCTGAAATTTTTTCATTGCCAATGAAAAAATTTTGATATTTTCCCAACATGCTTTTCTGTGTATTTGTGAAAAAATTTTGCAGGTTCATTGGGCCATTTAACTCCCTCTTCCATACGATTTCGTAGGCGACATATGTAAAATGCGTTGCACGTAAAGTTCCTGGAGAAATTCGTTACAAAAAAAATACATGCAGATTGTATTTTGGGAAATCATTCAAAAGAATTTTCCATGGAAGCGCGTAAAAAACATGCAGGTCCATAAATTACCAACAGCTTGGGTAACATATACTTCTTTTCACGCAAAAATCAAGTTCTCCCGTTCATCTCATCAGCCTTTCGGGTCACGATAAATTAAAGTGTGAGCCAGGCGTTGTGAACATGAAGCACATCTGAAGAGTACATCTACTGTCTTTTACTCTATACCGCCCCAACCATTGAAAGAAAAGTATTGTTTCTCTCCCTGATATCAATTATATTTACAAATATGAATAAATATTCTATTAACAAAATTGTAATTCGGCTCGGCGGCAATAGCAAGACCTTGAGCCATGCTTATTTGAAATTCATTTAATGGAGAACCGTATTATGAAAAACTGGTATATCCTCCTGGCGGTACTGGGAGTCTTAACTTTTCATCCCCTGGAATCTGAAGCCCAGGAATCTCCGGTAGATTTATTTCAACCTGTAATCATTGCCGCCACATCCGCTGAACTTGTAGTTAACAAAACCGGTGACGGCACAGGTAGGGTGATAAGCAAACCTGCCGGAATTTCCTGCGGCACGGATTGTTCGCAAAGATTTCCCCGTAAAGCAAAAGTCACCCTGACCGCCACGGAGAACAGCGGAAGTTTTATGGGATGGTCTGGGGGCTGTTCGGGCACAAAACCTACCTGCACTGTTACGATGGACGAAGCAAAAAACGTTACTGCCACTTTTGCCCTGAAAACACTGGTACGAGAAGACGGTCTCTGGTATGGAACCCATAATGGCGACAGGCCCACATTTTACTTCAAACACTATATGAAAGATTATCCGCGGACCTTTACAGCAGTCTTGGTAAATTGCGAGAAGGTGACTGTAATTAACGACGGGCATCGTTTCGAATCCAGTAAACTTATATTAAAACAATCAGACGTGGCCGGCAGGGGGATGGCTCTGACGACTCAGGCCAGAGGCTGCCTGGGTTCATCCTACAACAAAGCCTACATTGAATATTACAAGGAGGACATGCCAAATACGAACCCGCCCGATTTAAGTTGGTGGTAAGCGTAGCGAATTTCGCGCCCATATTGTTCCGTGACACGGGAGAAATCATGGGCGCGAAGCACTCTCTCGGTCCCATCTCAGTGAATGCCGGTATTTGCGCGAACATTTTCCACAAAATGACGGAACGTTGTTCCGGAGTCTAAGCCACATTCTTAAGGAGTAACCCATCGACAAAAACATACTCGCTTCTCCTCCACTCCCTCTGCCACATTGAAAACGTTTTAACAGGAACGTTCCAACCACTATACCCTTGGAAGAAGACCGCCCCAAAGGATTATTTTCCTTGACCATAGCATTTCAATGAGCAAAAAAAATCCCCTGAAATCAATACTTATCAAGGTCGTTATCAGTTTCTGTTTTTTTGGGGTATTATTTTCCTTTGTTCAGACAGAAAAGCTTTTTGCCATATTCTCACGCATTAACTGGTTCTATTTTAGCCTCTCATTCGCCCTTGTTCCTGTCATGCTGCTGGCAAGTTGTTTAAAATGGAAATTAATTCTTGATCTACATGGGGAAAAAATTCCATGCAGCAAATTGCTGAAGATTTATCTGATCGGTTACTTGTTTTCTAATATCCTCCCATCAACTTTTGGTGGCGACGTTGTTCGCTCTTATTACAGTGGGAAGATTATCAACAACCAGTCATTTTCAGCCATTGCCGTTTTTATTGAACGGTTCACCGGGATTATCATGCTCTTGTTTCTTGTTATGCTGGCCCCGCTGATGCATGCGAAACTCTACCGGGAGCCGTATATTTATATCCCCGGTATTCTCGCGCTGTCCCTGCTTTTACTTATGGTGTGGATATGGCGGGTTTATAACTCAATGCAAATACTGCATCGAATAGCGCAACAGTTTATCTTTTTTTTATACAAAATGGCCGAGTTGACAAACCTCAAAGTATTGATATCCGTCATTCATGCGTTGGAGAAATCATACTTGAATGTTTTCAAACGGCTTAAAAAGCTTCGCGCAGAAATGACTATAGCTGTTTCCATTATCAGAAAAGATACGTCTCTGGTGGTAAAACTCCTGTTGTTGACAGTTGGCTTCTATCTGCTCACATTGCTTAATGTTTATGTGAGTTTCATGGCTTTTGACATACGGCCGAATTTCCTTGAGGCATGTGCGCTGGTGCCGGTTATACTTTTTGTTGCCCAGATTCCCGTTACCCTATTGGGAAACATCGGGTTTTACGAGTCGGTTTTTGTCCTGTATTTTCTGATCATTGATATACCGGGTGCGGAAACATTGGCAATGGGATTGCTGCTACGCTTGAAGATGATACTTACCGGTGTTGCCGGGTATTTCGTCTATATTACCTACAGCCATTCCAAAAATTTAGGGGAGGAAATGAGGGGGATTGATCAGAACATGTGACAAGAGGCTGCCTTAAAGCTGAACCCTCCGCTTTAATTCAATATACCGTGGCGTCCCTCGGCACTCTTTTTGAAGTGTCGCCGCAGATGGAATTATAACTTCCTCATTGGCGATGTTCCCGGGAACAGGACCCTACAAACCTTCGAGTACTTTGCCAACAAGAGCGACGCTGTCCCGGGCCTTTTTCTTTTCCGACTCCACAATGGGCTGCATTTGTGTTCGAAGCCGGTTACGTTCCTGCCAGGCACGCTGCATTAACCCGGACAAGTTCTCGACGGAAAGGTCGTCAAAGTTGATGGACCAGTCTCCCATGCCAATTGTTTTGAGAAAACCGGCGCTTTTCGGATAGGCATTGATGCTGATCATGGGGGTCCCGACGGCGGCGCAGAAAATCAGGGTGTGAGTGCGAAGCCCTGCATGGACAGCCACCTTGCCCAGCAGGCCGGCCAGTTCCTGATAGGTATAGTCCTTGTTGCCTACCACCCTGATCCGGTCTTTTCTCCGGATATGCCGCACGCACTCCCGGGTGATTTTCATGTCCATGATCTGGGTTACGGTAAAAAGGACATCAACATCCAGCTTCTCTATCAGGGTATCTGCAGTGGCGGCAATAATTTTGCAGAAATCTTCGCGGTCCAGGGATCCCCGCTGGCTCCAGTCGTCTATATAGGCATTGACATTGAGGCCGATGGTGCCGTTGGGCCCCTTGAACAGATCCTCCTTGTCGATAATTTCCTGCAGCCTCGATTCCGCGGGCAGCCTGGTATTCAGGGCGCAGTCAGCATGGACCACTATTTCAGGATGGCGCACCTGCAGGTCTTCAAGCAGTTCTTTTGTGTGGACATCCCTGGTAATGACCAACGGACTGGCATCCAGAACCTTTTGCAGGGCATCTTTGCCAACCTGATGATCTATGGGGCCGATACTTGCGTTATAAAAAACAATGGGAATCCCCTTTTTTTTGCACAATGAAGAAACAAGAGCTATCGATTTAAGATTATTGACAAGCGGATTGTTAAATTTCCTGTCGAACAGGATGTTGTCGGTGATCAGAACCATCTGCGTTCTGGTCATCGCCCGATATAAAGGCCAGCCAAGGTTTTTCAGGGCAAGGTTCCAGGGCATCATGCCCATGGGACGAATAGGATGATGGCCGAAGTGGCTCCGGATGAAGCGGGTGTTCAGGGTCGGTATCTGAAAAAGGATATCAGACCGCTCAAGGGCAAAATCATCCAGCAGATTGCCCAGGATTGCGTTGTCACCGGCGTTGCGGCCTGAATTGTTACCAAGAACGGTTATTGTCTTCATGTGCATTGTATTCCACTTGCTACGGCTTAAGCAAACCCTGCTGAACGTACCAGTCAGCAGTTTCGATAATGCCTTCCCTGTTGCTGTGCTTCGGAGTATAGCCTAAAACCTCCCGCATCTTGCTGACATCAAAGTGACGATCCTTGGAGTAGAAGGCAACCCTTCGGCGGTATATGGGTGGTTCTATTTTAAATGGCCTGCATACTGCTTCGCAAAGATCGGCAAGGAGAAAAAACGGTCCAATGGGCAGGCGGACTATCCTGATTTTTTTGCCGAAGTGTTCGGCCACGGTTCGTGCTATATCGGCGATGGCAATGGGCTCATCCGCTCCGCTTATGAACGTTTCGCCCCCGGCGGCGGGATGGGTTGCGGCGATGATGAATGTATTGGTCAGGTCATCCACATGGACAAGGTGGTACATGCACTTTCCCTGCCCGAGCAGGAGAAAAAAGGGTTTAACCGCCATTTTGAAAAGCTTGAGCAGACGCATGTCGCCCGGGCCGTAAATGGCGGCGGGCCGGATAATGGTATAGGGAAAATTGTTATCCGCAGCAAAGGCGTTAAGCCATTGCTCTGCCTGAAGTTTTGTCCTCTGGTATCCGTCACCGGGGCTGAAGCGGTACTCTTCCGTTGCCGGCGGATTTTCTATATGGCCATGCACGCCTATTGTCGATACATGGATATATCTTTTGAACTCAGGATTCTTGACCATTTCTTCACAGATTATCTGTGTGCTCCGGACATGAACATTCCAGTAATCCTCTTCGGTGCTCCTGGCCTCACGAAATGCCGCGGCGACATGGAAAACATATTCCTGCCCGGCAAGGGCCTTTTTCATGATTGCGTCATCAAAGACGTCACCGCGGTGCCATGTGACGTCAAGATCCTGCAGCGGTTCGAGATTGGAACTTTCCCTGGCCACAGCGCTGACGTTAAGACCTGCCGCTACGAGCTTTCTGGTCAGGACAATTCCGGTGAAGCCCGTGGCGCCGGTCACCAGGACCGGAGTTCCCTCCGGTATTTTGCATATTTTATCCGTCATTTCACTTCCATTGAAAATGGTGATTTACGTATAAAGAGAAAAGTTGAAAATTAAACATGAAGACGAATATGATGCAACTAAAACCAGTTGGATGACAGAATTTACCTTTTTTTGCTCCCGGCATTTTTATACAATCGAAGCATCGTTCGGAGCAAGTTTCCTCTGTTTCCAACAAGGGTGGGGCGTAAACCGGCCGTTGCGAACAGGTTCCTGATGGAGGCAAGGGGGGCATGATGATCCAGGTCGGTTTCCAGGCGAATCGCGTAGCGGCCCATCATTGCTTCCTCTCCGGAAAACGGGAGGGGGTCCGAGCCTGCCGCCAGCAGGAAGCCCTGTTGAACGGCTTGCTTCATCAGAACCGGCATGGTCCAGCCCAGGGGCCGCAGGGTCGTGTCCCCGAGCAAGAGAGTTCCAGGTTTATTTTCCTTCAGGAGCGTCGCAACAACTTGTTTGCGTTCGAAAAACCATTTGCCCGGCGCCCAGCTGAGAACCGGCATGCCGCCGTTATTCCGTACTTGCTCAACGATCTGCCGGGCCGGTTGGTTGTCATCAATGATGGTATCGCTCATCAGGGCCAGGATCTCGATTCGTTCGATTGTTATGATCTGTCGTCCGGCAACGATGTACAAGTCCCTGAAACCGGGTTCGCGCAGCCGCAACACCGTGTCCATGACATCGACCTCAACCCGGGGGCCGAGCATTTCCGGGGCATTTAGGCTGAAATCCTTGAAAAACCGGCAGTCATGTCTCTCGGCCAGAAAGGCCATGCAGGATGCATCCGGGGCAAGGGCGCTGAGGTTGTTGCGCAGCGTATCCAGGGCAAGGCGGAGGTTGTAGAAGGGATAAATGTGAACATGGGTATCGGCGATTACAGGCATATTTTCCCCAGTGAGATCAAGGTAGTCAACATATCAGGCGGCCGGGCCGGCAGACCACGCGGGGTCAGCCGCCCAGGACCTGTTTATAGCAGGCGGCAAGCCTTTTTGTGAATTCCTGGAAATTGTACTTTGTTTCATGGAGTTTGCGGCCGTTTCCGCCAAGCACATTCCTCTTGTCGGCATCAGGAACCAGCGATACAATGGCCGCGGCCAGCGGATGCGGCTCCGGCCCGGCAAAGACGGCGCTGTTTTCATCGAGGATAAGTCTGTTGGCCTGGACGTCCGTTGCAACGATGGGCCGGCCGGTCTTGAGATAGTCCAGCAGTTTCAAGGGGGTGTTTACACCGCTTGTGCGGGGAGAAAGAAGGATGTCTGAGGCGGCAAGGTAGTCGGGCAGGATGTCCGGAGCAATCTTGCCGAGAAAAGTAACAAAATTCCCGGCGCCTTGGGCCTGTAAAGTGTTTTTCCGCTGTTCGATTTCCCTGGCTGTTCCGCCGATGATAATAAATCTCGCTTGAGAACATTCGCGAACAACCAGGGGGATGGCGTCCATGAGCAGATCGATTCCCTGATATACGGCAAAGGACCCGACAAAGGTGACCAGTACCTCATTTTCGTTCGTTTTCAGCTGCTCTCTTATCCCGGCGACATTTTCCGGTTCCGGCTCCACCAGCGAGGAGGGAATGTCAAAAATATGGAAAACAGGCGTGTTTGTGCCCATGTCGCGCACCTGGGAGACAAGCCCGGGGCCGGTCCCTATGACCGCGTCGGCGAAACGGACAGTCAGTTTTTCCACTCCGGCGTATATTTGCAGCAGGAAATTCTTTACTATTCCCTCCCTGTAGGAAACAGGATCGGAATGTTTCTCAAAAATCGCCTTGCAGCCGGCCAGCCTGCCGAGGAGAACCGCAATAATCCCGGCTTCTTCAACGCCATGGACAACCGAATATTTTTGTCGGTGAATCAACCGTAATCCTTTAAACAAGAGAAGAATGTCAAAAAATATTTTATGCAGGGATGGGCCGATGGGGATTTGCTTGACCCGAAGTGGATTGGCAACTCTGATCACGTTAACACCCTCAAACTCGCGACGTTCGCCAATGGGGAGAGTGAGCAGGTCAACCGAGTAGCCCTGTCGGGCAAGAGCCTGAACATTGAAACTGGTCCGGATTGGAGATCCCCGCCACTGAAAAAACGGTTGAGGGGAAATGAACAATATCTTTTTCATGGTTGTTTCGGCCATATGGATGAGCAGTAACAGGAGGATCGGAAAAGTTTGGTTGATTTCTACCATGTTGCGAGGGATAGTTCCACGAAACACCCTGGAGCAGGTATCCTGCTGACAGTAGATTAACCTATCCTGGTCAATTTGTCCGTTTTCTTGTTATATGTTTGCCGGCATATTTTTGCAAGGCTGAAGAATTTTGTCATGGATCTCCATCACTCTGCACCCGCTATAAATGTTGGTAAAAGCGCAATGCGTGGTTGTTCCTGCCCTGTGATTATTTACGCTGGACCAGGAGGGCCGGGTTGACGGACGGTACTATACGGTCTTCCTCCGGGGATTGTTTTTAGCTGTTTGTGATTCAGCAAATTTATGCTACATCGTATCAAAATGATATACGCACATGTTTTAAATTTTGCCTTACCGGAAGCAATCCATACCTGCCAACCTTCAACCTTGTTAACCCGGAATTCCTGTGAACCGTAAACTGCCCCTTTTTTTATTGACCGTTGCGCTGGTGGCCCTGATGGCCAACCTCATGGGGAACTGGTGGTCGAGCAGAGATAACAATCTGTTTAATAACGGGCACTGGATTGTCGGCAAAGACACCGGAAAATTCCTGTTCTATACTTACCAGTTTATGTTCGATCCCCTGGAGCAGAACAAGGTGGAACTTAACAGCCACATGGGTTTTCAGGAACTGCTGTATCATGAAGCGGAGACGGATGACAGACGTTTGCAAAAGCTGAGCTTCGACATGGTGGTTGGCGGCGGCACATATATCTGGGTCCTTTTGCGCAAAGAGGGGCAGCGGGCCTTTGCATGCCGATTTTCCTACAGGAAAGATTATCCTGCCGGTTTTTTCACCTTTAACCGCCGGGGGGAAATGGTCGAGCATATCCCTTTCCCGGACGGCATGCCTGAAATTGACCGGAGTACCAGGCAAAGCGTTGAACTGAATCTGATAGAGGGCCGGTGGACAGTTACTATTGATGGACAGCTCACGGGCTCCGCGCCGGATCCGGAATTTAAAAACGGCCGCTTCGGTTTTCGCGGAAGCGGGGTGTTGCGCCAGAGAAATTACATTGAGTCCGTCCGTATCCAATGGTTGGCCGCCGGCCGCCTGATCACGGAATACGAAAATTTTGCAGCTCCCGGCACAACGCAAACCCAGTGGCTGATTATCGTGTTATGCGCCGCGCTCATCGTCGCCTTACGGCTGCTGCGCAGCTGGTGCCTCGGCAGCTTCCTTCCGTCCCCTGGCGCAACGCGCTACACTGGTATTGATTTTGTATTCGCTCTGCTCCTGCTGGGAATAATCACCCAGTGGTCCCCGCTCCCTGAAAGCGCGCAATTGGGATTGAGTTTTCTCCTTCTTGAAATCTGTTCTTTTGCCGCTTTTGCCTGGCTGATTTTAAAACACGGCCTGAATGACAACATTCCGCGGATCGGATTAGCCATCTTCATAGTGTTGTCCTGCGCAATTGCCACTTTCAGTCTGTTTCGCCATGGAGACTGGGCGGGACGCAAACAATATCCACCCGCAACCACTGCGGCGGCATCGTATCCCGGCGCCTTTATCCGCTACCCCGATCCCAGGCCCAGCCAGACTGATATTATCAGGAGAGAACCGTTCAATGTTTCTTTCGGGCAGCCCTTCACTACAGGAGACATGGCCTTTAATCAGCAGGAAATTGCCATGGATTTCATTATGCCGGTCAATACGACATTTGATATCGGTTTTCAGCAACAGTCGTTTTTTACCAGGGGTGATCCGGCAGGAGAACCTCTGCCGTTGCAACGCAGGCTGGTTCGCCTCAGCACGGTGGATCATGTGTCCAGCGGTGTTGCCACCCAGACCGGCCGGCAGCCCGAGCCCTTTATCCCTCTGCAGGGAACTCTTTTGCCTGGTCAAACGAATACCCTGCACATTCGTTCCACGGGGCAAGGGCTGGAAATCACCCTCAATGGGCAGGAAACTCCGCTCATGGTTTCCATGCCCCCTCTCGGGTACGGGGAGACTGTTTTGATGACGTATGAACAGCCCATACTCATCCAGCGACTGGGAATAAAATCTGCCTATAATCAGGCAGCTAAACAATATTCCTGGCCGCTCCTCGGCTTGTTGGGCTTTCCATTTATTGCTCTCACCGGAGGCCTGCTGTTCAGGATGCTGGGCAGCACAACTCCGACCCTGGCTTGCGCCGGGGCGGTTGCTGTAACATTTCCCCTGCTCAGCTATCTGGCGTCTGTTCTGTTTGTTGATACCCTTCGCTTGTCCCTGATGCCGGTTGACCGGTTGACTTTCCTTGATTTTGCTCTTGCCGCGTCCGCCTGGTCCATGCTGTACTGGATTCCCCTGCATCATAAGCGGATCAGGCATCCGGCCCTGCCTGCCAATGTGTTTCTTGTGGTCTTCATTGCCTGCGTGACCTTTTTAATCTGGGACATCTTTCTTCCGGCCGAACATCCGCTCAAAACGCATTTTGCAGCTACCTCCTCCAAACCGGGCGAACTGGTTGACAAAGACGTGATGAAAGCGCCGTGGTATGCCGGCAACAAACGAATAGGCGGTAATATGTTCGTATGGAAACAGCAGTTTGAAGGACGCTGGATTCCTCTTGAAAAGGAACCGGGAACAATACGCGCCTTTGTACTTGGCGGCAGCCAGGCATGGGGATCCGGCGCCGGTTCGACCCGCGACACTTTTTCAGGTTTGCTTGAGCAGCAGTGCCGGCAGAGAGGATGGCCGGTTGAAGTTTACAATGCAGGAGTAAACGGCGCCGGGGTGTCTGCAGTCCATGATGTGTTTTTCGAAATACTGCCACACTATAAGCCTGACCTGGTTATTCTGGATATCGGGCTGAACGATTCCGCAGCACGTAAAAATAATGCAAATATCAGGGATCTGTTGTCATTATTCAAGGAGATTGCGCAAGCATGTTCATCCCGGGATATTGATCTGATCCTGGTTCCTGAACCTGTATCTCCGGAAGCGCCTTTGGTCCCGCATGAAGATCTCTACACCGGTCTCGCGGCCATTGCGCGAAAATTTGATTTTCAGGTGGTGGATGCCCGCTCCGCCTTCAGCCTGGCAGATCCCGTGGAAATCACCTGGTGGGATGCGGCGCATTTGTCTCCTCGCGGCCATATCATCATGGCCGACACTATATTCCCGGCTTTACGAAATTCAATCGAGGAACGATTGGCACAATAGAACGTGCAGTGGTGCAAGGAGTTCTTCGAACTTGAATTCGCAATGCTTTTAAACCTGTCCGACGGTTCTCCAGCCCAACGGTATTGCAAATGGCTTCGGGGCAGATGACAGCATCTTCGATGGCAGCCCGGCAAAATATTTTCATCAATTTTCCGAGGCCGCTGCTGACTTCAACCCTGTCTCGCCCGTCGCAGATCCGGCATGCAATGCCGGGTTCGTTATAAAGAGATCAGCCCGATCACAATCACCGGAATTTGTTGCCTGATAGTGGGTTTTGGTATGAATGTCGTGGATAAAGATGTCGCGGGTGCTGTTTTCAGATGTTGAGACAATATATCCTGGATCATTTGACCAGTATTGGTTGTCAAATTTCATTGCGGATGAATTTTTTACCACATTGATGACCTGGAGATTTTCCCAGTCGTAGAGATAAAGATTTTCATGATCCTGTCCGTTGACGGTAATCCTGGTTCCATCAGGGGATAAACTTGCCGAACATCCCGAGGCAACTGTTCTCGATGTGCCTGTTTGCAGATCAAACACCCTGACCTTATAACCGGTGAGCGTTTTGACGGTTGCAGCGATTTTTTGACCATTGGCAGCGCTGTCGACCTCAAGGAACTCATCATTGTTCAGGATGGTTGTCACTTCTGCGTTGGAAATATTGACCTGCCGCAGATTTTTGCCGTCGGTAAAAAGCAATGACCGGCCGTCGGGTTGAAAGCTTATTGCCCTGGCCTTCCTTACTCTGGTTAATTCACGGGGCTGATCGCTCCCGTATTCGACCAGCATGACTCTGTTTTCGTGGAGAAATGCGATTTGCCGACCATCAGGGGACCATCGGGGATAAGTTCCGTACTCCATTATACGCTGCGATTTGTTTGCCTGCAGTTCCAGGACATAAATACCATCGGGCCGCTGGTATACAACTCTGCCTGCCAACGTGCGCGGAAGATCCTTTGATTCGGATAGAGATGGTTGAATGGTATTTTGAGCGGATGGCCCTGGTGGCGATAATGAAGATGGCCCGGCATATATCAGGAACGCCAGGCCGGTTATTCCGGCAGAGGCTGCCAGGAACTTTGCCCAGAACCACCGATCCCAATGCTTCCCTTCCGGATCCTCCCGGACAGAGGTTTTTTTAAACCAAGGCAGCAGAAGTATGAGCAGGGAAACGGCGCCCAGAGCATATCCATACACTTGGGTGAACAGGTGGTGTGAAATGCCTGTCAGAACAGCCATTCGCTCCGGATAGCCGAGTAATTGAAAAACCAGGGCCCAGGCCCCTTCGTAGGCGCCGAAACCTGCAATTCCTGATATGGGAAGACTGGCCGCTAATTCAGCGCTGCAAAGGCCGAGAAATACTTTGGGCAGAGGAAATGATTCCATGGCAAATCCCAGGGGCTGAACCAATGCCAGCAGCAAAACATAGAGGGATAAGTATTTGCTGCAGCGAACACCGAGGGAGAGAGCCATTATCCGCCAGAAAACACCCTGTTCCCTGGTTCTCGCCATGTCCTTTTCAGCGCCTTTCAATGCCGTATACAGCCGTTGCCTGTATGTTTGAGAAACAAGGGGGACGGAGTTGCTCATGGCGGCCATTATTCCAAGCAAAGAAGGAAGCATAAACAATATGGCGATTCCCGCCAGTCCCAGCAGTGTGGCGCTGCCGATCAGAACAGCGGGAGAAAAGACAGACGAGCCCTGCTGCAGCACCGCAAAGAGGATCAGGAATGCCAGAGAGATCATATCAAAAAGAAATGAATATGCAAAACTTGAAGCTGCCGGTCCAAAGGGTATGCCGAGCCGTGTTTGCACCAGAAAGATATAAATAAGGGTTCCAAGCCGCGCAGGAAGGAGGTCTGAGAAAAAACCTCTCACCAGGGTGATCAGGTATAATGCGATGGTATCAGGCCGGTATCCCGAGGTCTTTAAGAGAACATGGTAACGCCAGGTGCGAAAGAAACTTTGGGAGAAGGAGAAGAGCAGGAAAAGCAGTATCCACCCTGGGGTCATTTTCCTGATCAGGTTGATAATCTCCGCGGGTGAAATGATGGTAAACAGATAAATGAAGATTCCGCCGGATACGCTGACCGAAAAGAGGAAAAACCAGAACCGCCGCCTGGACCCGGGATTTTTTTTTGCTGCGCTCGTTTTCGAAAAAAGCTGAAAAGGCAAGGGCGGTTATCTCGATAAATTTTATTGAAGCGGCAAGATGCCGGCAAATAGATTTTTGGCTCATCCCCCCTTTCACCGGGGCAGGAACTATTTTTTCAAATGCAAAAACGAAATCCTGAAGCCTCCCGGCATATCTGCCACGCCAATACTATATTATTTTTTTCTTTTTGTAAAACAACGCGGCAGGGAAGGAAACGGGTCATGCACTGTTCGGCGTCAGCAGGGATAGAGGGAACTCTTCCTTGACAACTTCATTCTTGTTGCCTATGTAAACTTCTACCTGAGCGGATATGCCAAGGCATGAACCTCTTTTACATTTACGGAGAACAAAATGGCGGTGAAGGATCAGCAGTTGACCCCATACAGAAAATCGCCCAACTTTCAGCAACCTGATGCATGAAAATAGTCATAGATGTAGGCGTAATCGGACTGGCCCGGCTTTTTGAAACAGCCAGGACCGGCATATACAGGGTCATCAGCAGTCTGTCGCTTGAATTATTGGCCAGAGATGACCTTGACCTTTCCTTTACTTCCCTCTCTTCCCTGCAGGTTAATCAGCTCACGGATCAGTATTTTGCCGAGAGAAATTTTGCGCCAAGGGCTTTCCCCAGAAACCGGTTTGAACAGAGGCTGATTTCCCTTGCCGGATGTGATTGCAAGGATAAGGCCCGGCAGGAAAATTTACCGGGGAAAATTCTTTCCAGGCTTTACCGTATGTCTCTCACCCGGAGAATAGGAAAACAGGCAGACCTGTTTCATTCCCATTATTCTCCTCTGCCCCGTTTCAGGTCTCGCCGGCCGCCTATGCGCATGCTGACCATTTACGATATAATCCCTCTCCTTCATCCGGAATATTTTGCTGATGGTTTTGTCGATGAGTTTCGCCCCATAGTTTCGTCATTCTCTCCCGGGGATGATTTTCTCTTTACAATCTCTGAATGCACCAAAAAAGACATTTGCTCCTATTTTCAAATGGACCCTGAGCGGGTTTTTGTCACTCCTCTGGCTGCGTCACCTGAACTCTATTATCCGGTGCGTGACAGGGAGGCCATTGCTTCGGTGAAGCAACGGTTTCATATTCCCGGCGGACGGTATTTCCTTACCCTGGCCACAGTTGAGAAGAGAAAAAATCTTCAAACGTCCATTGCCTGTTTTCGTGAAATACTCAAGGAGCCGGGTTGCGACGATCTTTCTTTTGTCCTGGTCGGCACCCGCGGCTGGAAAGTGAAAGAAATCCTTGAGGAGATCAGTAATGATCCTGTTCTGCAGGGCAGGGTAATCTTTACCGGCTTTGTTCCTGATCAATATCTCAGCGCATTGTACAGTGGCGCAGAGGCCTTTCTCTATCCATCCTTGTATGAAGGCTTTGGGCTGCCGCCTCTGGAGGCCATGCAGTGCGGGCTGCCGGTCATTGTGTCCAATACCAGTTCTCTGCCCGAGGTTGTGGGGGATAGCGGTATCCTGGTGGACCCACTGGATAAGGACCGTATCTGTTCGGCCATGCTGCAGATTCTGCAGGATGCGGATCTTCGCAGGCAGTATGTTGCCAAAGGTCTTGCCCGGGCGCAGGAGTTTACCTGGCAGCGTTGTGCCGACCAGACAGTTGCCGGGTACAACGTCGCCTGGGGGAGCCGTTAAATGAATGCGACGGTTGCTGGTTTATGCGTATAGTATTTGATTATCAGATTTTTGTTTTGCAGCAGGAGGGGGGGATCTCACGATGTTTTCTCGAACTTGCCCAGAGACTGCCGCAACTGTTTGATGATGTTGAAACTGCAGTGGTCGCGCCTTATTTTGTCAGTCCTTTGCTGGCCAAGGCGGGAGAGGGAAACCGGGTTAAGGTGATCGGGAGAAAAGTACCTTCTTTTTCCGGGAAGCATCGCGTATTGCCGGTGCTTAATCGCTATGCAAGTCGTGCCGACCTGCAGGCCCTGCGACCCGATATTATCCATGAAACATACTATTCAGGTCGCACTGTCTCCTATGACTGCCCGCGAATTCTGACTGTGTATGACATGATTCATGAACGCTTTCACGCCCATTTTGCCGGTCCGGATCTCCAGATTCCCAGGCTCAAGGCCATGGCTGTCTCACGTGCCGATCATGTGATTACTATCTCCAACAGCACCCGCGATGATCTCATGGAACTGTTGCACGTCGCCCCGGAGAAAATTACGGTTATCCCGCTGGCCTCGTCACTGACAAAGCCTCGGCCGGGGAAGGGCAAAATAAACGATGGCCGCCCCTATCTGCTCTATGTCGGCTTAAGGGAAGGGGTGAAAAATTTTGCCGCGCTACTGGAAGCCTATGCCCATTCAAGGACTTTGCGGTCTGATTTTGACCTGATATGTGTCGGGGGCGGCGGGTTCTCGCCCGGGGAAAGAAATGCGCTGGGAGATGCCGGCCTGATGGAACATGTCAGACAACTGGAGGCCGACGATACGCTGTTGGCCGAACTTTACTCCAATGCCGCCTTGTTTGTTTATCCTTCCCTGTATGAAGGATTTGGCCTGCCATTGCTGGAAGCAATGCGATGCGGCTGTCCCGTGGCCTGCAGTAATACCAGCAGTATGCCTGAGATAGCCGGGGACGCGGCCTTGTTTTTTGACCCCCATGCGCCGGACGAGATACAGTCTGTTCTTGAATCTATTGTCCTTTCGGAATACCTTGCTGATACGTTGCGCATGCGTGGATATGAACAGGAACGGAAGTTTTCCTGGGAAAAATGTGTTCGCCGGACTGCCGCTTTATACAGGCAGCATGTCCGGTAGTGACAAAAGCTGTATTTTGATGGGATGCCAGGTACAGGGAACAGTAATGGATTGCTCCGGTGAACATACTCTGGCCGGCGGTTTGCGGCAGAAAGGCAAGAAAAAGGAGGGGCTGCCCGGACACCCCCTGGTATCGATTATTACTGTTGTTCTCAATGGTGAAGATCATCTTCGCCAAACTATTGAGAGTGTCCTGCAGCAGAGTTACAAGCCCATCGAATATATTATCATTGACGGAGGGTCGACGGATAATACCCTGCCGCTGATCCGGCAATACGATGAGAAGCTTGATTACTGGATAAGCGAGCCGGACAAAGGGATCAGCGAGGCCTTTAACAAGGGCATACTGGCTGCCGGGGGTGCGTTTATCGGCCTGATAAATGCCGGAGACTGGTATGAACCGGATACGGTTGCACGTGTTGTCGGGACATTTCTGCAATCAACCGAGACCGGGGTGGTTTGCGGAGCTCTTCAGTTCTGGGATGGGAAAAAGCGGGAATATGTCTGCCACTCGGTTCCCGGGCTCCTTGAAAAAGATATGACCATCACCCACCCGACATGTTTTGTCCGCGCAGACCTCTATGGGCGATTCGGTTTGTATGACGAGGAATATAAATTCGCCATGGACTATAAGTTGCTGCTTCGCCTCAAGGTGGAAGGGGTCCGATTTGTAGCGCTGGAGTCTGTGCTGGCCAATATGCAGCATGCCGGCATATCGGAGGTGCATTGGCGGCAGGCCCTGCAGGAAACTCATCGGGCAAGAGTCCAGCTGCTGAACGGGTCTTTTTTTGCCACAAGATGGTATTATTTTTTTGTTGCATGCAAGCGGCGAATTCGTATTTTTCTGGATAATTGGGGCGGAAGCCATCTGATAGCTTTTTACCGGAGCAGGCTGGCGCTGGTGAAAAAGACAAAGTCTGTCTGCATATGAATTCCCGGGTATTTCTTTCCATTCTGATTCCTGTCTATAATTGGGATGTTGCTTCCCTGCTCCACTGCCTGTCCGCACAATGTTCACGCCTTACGCAACAGGATCAGGTGGAAATAATCGTGGTTGATGACGGTTCAAGCCGTAAGTTCAACAATTTTTCTGTGGCGGCGGGATTGACCGGAGTGTTGTATGAGGAGCTCCCGGAAAATAAGGGACGGGCAGCTGTCCGCAACCTTCTCGTACAGCTCGCCCGCGGGACGTATGTTCTTTTTCTGGATGCGGATATGCTCCCTGATCGGCAAGATTTTGTTCAAACATATCTTGGTCTGGCCCGGAGCGGCAGAGATGTTGTCTGCGGCGGCATAAGTTATCAGCAGATAGGAAAGACAAAACGGGCGGATTCTTTTTATATTTATAAAAGCATGAGGACGGAAGCTCTGCCGGCTGCTATACGAAATATAACGCCATGGCGTTATATCTTTACATCAAACATTATGCTGCGCCGGGATATCGCGGCATCAGTCGGTTTCGATCCCGGCTTTATCGGTTATGGCTTTGAAGACATTGAATGGGGCATACGGTTGGAAGAATCGTTTAAGGTGGAGCATGTTGATAATACCTGTACGCATACGGGGGTTATGAGCAAGGACGTGGTATTTGCCAAAATGCGGGAGGCCACGGATAATTACTATCGCTTGTTTTCACTTTATCCCGGGAAAACAGGATCCGCGGGAGCCATCGGTCTGGCAAAACATCTTCAGTGTTTTCCCGATACCATCCTGTTGTTGAGCGACAGGTTACTCTCCACCCTTTTTTCTTTTTTTTCCTGGAACAGGCTGCTGTTTCTGCTTTTTCAACTTGATAAGGCTGTTCTTGTGGCGCGGAAACTGAAAGAACAGAAGTTGCGGCCGTGTCAGGACGCATGATTTCAATGTCCTTTTGGCGGGAATGGGGATATGTATGGATGATTGTTGCGATGCCGCGTATACAGTCAGTTGAAGGACTACAGGGGAAAGGTGATTATTCGTTCTCCTCGTAAAACCGCTGCAGGCGCCTGCAGTTCATTTGTTGAACCGAGCTATTTTTTTGTATGGTAACATCAGATCAGCCGGAAAATTTTTCCATTTCCATTATTATTCCGACCAGAAATGGAGCTGCGACCTTGGGGAGCGTGCTGGCCGGATTGTCCCGCCAGACAATTCCTGTCCTGGAAACACTTGTAATCGATTCTTCATCAGATGATGATACTGTCGAAATAGCGAAAAAATTTGGAATTTCTGTTTCGGTGGTTCCCCGGGTTGAATTTGACCATGCCGGAACAAGGACAATGGCTGCGCGAATGGCCACCGGTGATATTCTTGTCTTTATGACCCAGGATGCGGTGCCGGTGGATGCAACCGCTCTGGCAAATCTCGTAGCGCCACTTGTTGATCCGCGGGTGGCGGCAGCTTATGGCCGACAGCTTCCTGCCCCCGGAGCAACATGCTTTGCCAGACATCTGAGGGCCTTCAACTATCCAGAACGATCATCCATTCGCTGCTGGCAGGACCGGCAGCGCTTGGGTTTCAAGGCTGCGTTTACATCCAATTCATTTGCCGCGTACCGAAGGAAGCCACTCAAAGCAGCAGGGTATTTTGGGGAGCGGATGCTTTTCGGCGAAGATACCTTTACAGTGGCAAAACTTTTACGCAATGGCTATTGTGTTGCCTACGCGGCAGACGCACATGTGTGGCATTCGCATAACTATTCCCTGATGCAGGATTTCCGGCGCTATTTTGATATCGGTGTCGTCCATGCCGCCCACCGCGAAGTGTTGGACAGTTTTGGCGGCTCCATGGGCGAGGGCAGGAGGTATGTGCTCTCGGAGCTGCAGTTTTTTGTCCGAAACGGGAATTACCTGCGTCTGCCCGAGAGCATCATGCGCAATGGCATGAAATTTCTGGCCTATATCCTGGGAAAACGATCTGATCTGCTGCCCCGGTTTCTAGCTGCAGCATGCAGCATGAACCGGACGTGGTGGAAAAATAAATAGAGAACAATTGCTGATGTCTCCTGTCCTTTCATGGAATTTACGTGAACGAAGTTCACTCATATATAAAATTCTGCATGTTATCGACTGTTCGCTGGCCTGTGGTTTTCTCTGGCTTCTTGTCAGGATTTACCAGGTACCCTGGAGTCCATACTATACCTGGCTGGAAGTGCTCGTTTTTGCGCTGTCTTTTCTCAGTTTTCAATATTTTCAACTTTACCGGTCCTGGCGCGGATGGAAATTCTATCTCGAATTTTTAGTGATTGTCAAAGCGTGGGGGGTGGTTATAGGTCTTCTGCTTTTTTACTTTTTTATTTTTAAAATTTCAGAAGCATATTCGCGTGTTGTTTTTATTGTCTGGTTGTTCTTCACTCCTCTGCTGATCTTTTTTGCCCATCTGATAGTCCGCAAATTTTTCCGCTATTACCGGTCACAGGGAAAAAATATCCGGCATGCGGTTATCGTGGGGGCAGGCGACCTGGGAATGAGAATGATCAATCAGGTCGAGGCAATTCCATGGGCGGGTATCGAAGTCGTGGGGTTTTTTGATGATAAAATCGAAACACGCGAGAAGCTTGAGACGCTGCATAAACCGCTGCTTGGAAAAATCAGTGAAATAGAATCGTATCTCAAGACCCATGATATTGATTATGTGTATATTGCCCTGCCGATGAGGGCTGAGAAGAAGATTTTTTCGATTCTGAGAAATTGCCGCGACCTGGGCGCCCAGATATTTCTGGTTCCCGACCTGTATATTTTCGGCCTCCATCATGCCGAGATCCAGTCTTTGGGTGACATGCTGGTGCTCAGCTTCAATCCCTACCGGTCATGGAAGCGGGCATTTGATATTGTTTTTTCCACGGTGGTCCTGGTGCTTGTTTCACCGGTCATGCTCCTTGTTGCCCTTCTGGTCAAGCTGGACAGCCGGGGGCCGGTTTTCTATCGCCATCGCAGGATTACCCTGTCGGGCAGGGAGTTTGAATGTTTGAAATTCCGTACCATGGTCGTAGGGGCTGATAAAAAACTTGAAGATATGCTGGCTTCAGATCCGCAGTTGCGCGAGCAATGGAATAAAACCTTCAAGTTGAAAAACGACCCGCGGGTTACCCGGATCGGCCGTTTTCTGCGGCGCACCAGTCTTGACGAGTTTCCGCAGTTTATCAATGTCCTTAAGGGAGAGATGAGCGTGGTCGGGGCCCGACCGATCATCAGCAGGGAGCTCGACGAATTCTATAAGAAAAAAGGCGGGGAAAGCGCGGGCCTTTATTGTTCGATGAAGCCGGGGATTACCGGTCCCTGGCAGGTTATGATGCGCACTGATATGGAAAATTACCAGGATCGTGTTGACCTTGATGACTGGTATGTGCTCCACCTTTCCCTGTGGACCGACATCAAGATCATCGGCCGGACCATCATTTGCGTCATCACCGGCAAGGGCGCCTATTGATTTGTCAGTTCTGCTGTGCCGGGGCGGAACCCAAAAGGTAACCCATCACGGGGTATGTAACTCAGCGATATGATTACTCTCAACATTGTAAGTGCTTACAGGTGCAGCAGGTTTGCACAAGCGCGACTGGCCGCTATACACCGGGTATGCGGTCAGGAGTGATCGTGCAAAGATGTGGTGCCTGTGAGCACTTACCCCAAAAGCTGTTGGACGATCTTGCCGGGAGCGCTGTCGAGCGCATCATCAACGGTGACAACGGGGGTTTCCTGCCGTTCCGCATTGCGGATACTTTTTGAATCAGGGAAACAGGCGATGGGTTCCGCACCCAGTCCTTTGCGCAGAAAACTTCTGTCTGCTTCATCCTGAACAAGGTTGGCCACAAACCAGATATGGGGTATCCGGACCTCATCCGCCAGTTTCTTGATTTTCAGCGCTGTTCTAATGCTTGACCGGGAAGGGATGACCACAATAAGCAGGTGATCCACGCCGGCGACCGTCCCCCTGCCCAGATGCTCCACCCCTGCCTCCATGTCCAGCAGAACGACCTCATCGGCGGTCAGAAGCATTTTTTTCAGCATTTTCCGCAGAACGTGGTTTTCCGGGCAGGCGCATCCCCCCTCGGCCGTCTGAATGGCTCCGAGAACCATCAGCTTGTACCCGTCCTGCCTGATCATGAAGTCCTCGAGCAGGTCATTAACCTGGGGATTGAGCTGGTAAAAGGGTGAACCGGGTGTTTTTCCCGAGCGCTCGGTCAGGAGTCTGGTCATCTCGGCTATGGGGGTGATGTCCCGGGCATTGGTAATGCCCAGCGTTTCGGCCATATGCGGACTGGGATCGGCGTCAATGAGCAGCACATCCTTGCCCTGCCGCTTGAATTCCCGGGCAAGCAACGCCATAATCGTTGTTTTGCCGACTCCGCCTTTGCCGCTGATTGCGATTTTCATATTCAGGCTCCTGAAACTGTTGCTATACTGGCTAAAATGGTTACAATATCCGCACACACTGTGATAATAAATCAATCGATCAATAAGGAGAACGCTCATGGAATATGGTAATAACTCAATGACAGTGGCGCAAGTCCGTCAGGAGGCTTCAACGGTCTTTCTTGCCAAGGTCTTCAACTGGATGGCCGTGGGCCTCGGTTTGACGGGAGCCACTGCATTTGTGACCGCGCAGACGGCCCTGGCCCCTCTAATACTGCGCACCCCGCTTATTTTTGTCCTGATGATCGCGGTGATCGGCCTGCCGATTTACCTGCAGGTCAGAATCAATAAGCTTGGGGCCGGCAGGGCGACCGGCTTTTTTGTGGCCTATTCGGTTGTCATGGGTTTGTTTCTGTCGTCGATTTTTCTCATGTATACCGCCACCTCGATAACCGCCACCTTTTTTATTACCAGTGGTATGTTCGGCGCCATGGCTGTCTACGGTCTGGTCACCAAGCGTGATCTTTCCGGCATGGGTTCGTTCATGTTCATGGGGCTGATCGGGATCATCCTGGCGTCCATTGTGAACCTGTTCCTGCACAGTTCCGCGCTGCACTGGACGATCTCGGTGATCGGCGTTATCGTATTCGTGGGGTTGACCGCCTACGATGTCCAGCGCATCAAGGGAATTGGCGAGGAGGGGATAATGGAGCAGGGCGAGTCGGCAATACGCAAAGGCGCGATCATCGGCGCTCTTGCTCTATACCTTGATTTTATCAACCTGTTCCTGATGATGCTTCGATTCATGGGCGTTGCCAGGGACTAGGAAGCCGGTACGGAGTGTTAAAAAAAAGGCGGGAAAACCTGCCCTTTTTTTATTGGTGGCATGAAATTTTCTATTGGTATTTTTCCAGGAGGGTGTACAGGCTGTCGATATAGTTTTCCTTGTAGATCAACTGGTTGGACGAATCAATCTCCTGGACCAGCTGGGGGATAACCTGGCTTATATCTATCCCGTGCCGGTTGAGTCCTTCCTGGTTGGCCCGCTCTATCAGGAGAACGGAATAGTAGTTGACCAGCAGCCGCGAGCGTGAATCCCGTCTGAAAAGATACGAACGTCCGCCCATGGTGTTGAGGAAAAATCCGGCATACTCGTACATTTCCGCCAGTGTGGGCGAGAATTGCAACAGGTCGTCATTGCAGCTGTTCCAGGCTGTCCACTGATAGAATTCCGCCGCTACATCTTCAATTTTATCTCTTTCCCGGTCCAGGATGGTTTTGATAAGAATAATATTATCCTTGCCGATGACCCGGAAGAAGTGGGCCATATTTTTGAGGATTGTATAGAGGTCATCCGATTCACGGGAGACCACCGGCGGATTTTTGAGCAGTTTATCGGCAAGAGCAATAAAGTATTGCTGTGAGGGTTCCTGCAGGTCAAATGGCTTTATATAGTCTTTGCTGTCGATAGTGGTAAAAAAACCATGGATCTGCCCGGCCAGCATCCTGCATTCCTTTGCCCTTTTGTCTTCCGGCGATTCGATAAGAGGTTCGGCACTGAAAGGCTCCCCGGTTTGCAGTTCTTTCTGGATGACGGCTGTGGCATCCTGCTCCCGGTCCGGCGCGGTTTCGCCTTCAGTTACCGGGTCGGGTTCACTTTCTCCTGCGACCGGCGGCTCCCCCCCGGTAACGAGGGATTCGGCGCCGTCCGGCTCCCCTGTGTCATCTGATCCGCTGTAGAAAAATATTCCAGCCCCGGCAATTGCCAGGAGAAGGAGGGCAAACAGGATGAGGACAGGTTTGAGGGGTTCGGGATTTTTTTTACGGGGATGGTGTCGTTCGGATTTTTCGGTATCATGCATGATTGACGTAGTATGGATGAGGGTCGTCTTCCGATCAGAAAATTTGCGTGTTCAGTTTATCAGATCAGTGAAGATAATGGAAAAGAAAAAGATCCGGTCGAATAGAAGCTCTAGCCCTGATTTTCAGTATAGGTTCATTTTTTCAGAATTATTTCAACTTGATTAATCCTTTTTTTCCTCTTGACGCTCTTCGGGGAACATACTAAATATTTAAATTTATTTCCAGAGACCGATAAAGTTTTGTTTGGAAACCGGTTTCCAGGTAAGCCTGTTTCCTTTTTATTTTGTTTTTTTATCAAGGGACTAAAGGAGGAATTATTATGTCTGTTTATGTCGTAGGTCACAAAAGCCCGGACACGGATTCGGTAACTGCTGCCATTGCTTATGCTGAGTTGATGAAAGCCAAGGGGGAAGACTATATTCCCTGCATGCAGGGCAAAGCAAACCCGGAAACAATAACTGTACTCGATCGTTTCGGCGTGGCCATGCCGGAAAACATGACCGATGCGGCCGGCAAGCAGGTTGCTCTGGTTGATCACAGTGATCTGGCCCAGGCGCCGGACAATCTCTCTGACGGTGAAGTTGTGGCCATTGTTGATCATCATAAGATCGGTGATGTCACCACCAACAATCCCATTTTTTTCTGTGCCATGCCTGTCGGCTGCACCGGTACCGTGCTCAAGGTTCTGTATGACCTGGAAGGCATTGCCATCCAGCCGCAGATCGCCGGCATCATGCTGGCCGCTATCCTCAGTGATACGGTAAACTTCAAATCGCCCACCTGTACCGACGCGGACAAGAAAGCAGTTGCAGAGCTGAAGAGCATAGCCGGGGTCGACGATACCGACTCCCTGTTCATGGATATGCTCAAGGCCAAGAGCGCGGTTGAAGGTGTTCCGCCCATGGACCTGCTCGATCGTGATTACAAGGATTTTGACATGAAAGGCAAGAAGGTCGGCGTGGGCCAGCTTGAACTCGCCACCCTTGATCAGGTTGCATCCATGCGTGATGATCTTTACAAGGCCATGGAAGAGAAAAAGGCCGGCGGCCGCCATTCAGTGCTGTTGATGCTGACCGATGTTGTGAAGGAGGGCACCGATTTGATGGTCGTGTCTGATGACCCTGCGATGATCGAAGGCGCGTTTAACGCTAAGCTCGACGGCAACTCCATGTGGATCGACGGCATGATGAGCCGCAAAAAACAGACTGTGCCGAATCTGCAGAAGGCTTTCGGCTGCTGAAACAGCACACCAATTGATGGTGAAAAAGGGTGGCCTTTGGCCGCCCTTTTTTTTTCGGGTTAATGACCTGCAGCGGGGCAGCGGATTTTGTTGAGTTTTTCGCTGTAGATGAAATTATCATCACGTTCAGGTGTATGACACATCAGGCACGTTTGTTCATCCGGTTGAGCCGGGCGGAACCGATCCGGCTGCAGCGAATGATCACGGGCCGGACCGTGACAGGCTTCACAGCCGATGGTCTTGTATTCCTCTTTCAGGCCGGCCAGCAGGTTTTGATCGATCACACTGTCCTGATCATAGGTGGGCAGAGTGACATGGCAGATCAAACATTCCGGATTGAACTGCTGGTTTTCCCGCACCAGGGTCTGCCATGCTTTCGCATGAGCTGTCTGCTGCCAGAATTCTGTCTGTGGTTTATGACACGACTGGCATACCTGCCAACCGGCGAGGTTGGAAAATGCCTGTTGATTAACCTGTGATCTCCGCTGCTGCAGATCCCCCAAGGTGCTCCGGTTGATTTTATTCACCGCAAGCTTGGTCCGGTGGATGATTTCACGAACCTCCTGATCTTCCGGCAGGGAAACGGGCAGGCTGATGTAGCTGCTCCTGTAGGTGGCAAGCTGCTCCTCCTCACCCTGCCGGCGTGCTTCAATCTCTGCCAGTTCGGCGGTCAGCCTGTTTTTTTCCTCCAGCAGCTGTTGGTACTGAGCGTTCTGTTCACCTGGATCGGAACCATACCTTTTTATCAGCCGGCCGATCTGCCAGTTAATCCTGTCAAGTCGATCCTTTATCGGCTTGATCCCCGATTGCGCCGACTGTTTCCAGGTGCGGGACGGCTTCCAGTCAATGTCAAGGCGGCCGATATGCTTTCCTCGGCTGCCGATCTGGGTAATGAGGGTGTTGCCGAAGAGCTGGGGGGTTTTGTGGGCGGCTGACTGGCCGGATTGGATAAGAAGATGAATGTCATCGAATCGTTGGGCTATTTCGCGGTTGGTCTGTTCCGGCAGGCTTGACAGCAGGATGACCATGTCGGTCTGGTCCCTGATCCGGGCAAGGGTATCCCCCAGCGTCTTTTCCCAGGGGAGAAAGCGGTGACCGGAGTGGTCCTGCTGGCCGGAAACGTCCTGGCTGCGGCCGGTCAGGCCGAGAATGCCGATGGACAGATCCCCCGCGTTTTTGATAATATACGGCGCAAAAAGGGGTTGCTCGCTATCCGGCTGGACAAGGTTCATTGACAGCCAGGGGAGCTGCAAGTCCTCCGGCTGCTGGAGAAGAAAAGGGATCCCGGCGACCAGATCCTGCGGCGCCAGGCCAAAGGCGTCATAGCCCATTTCAGCCATGGCCTCGATTATCCCGCCGGCCTGAACTGTCCTGGCCGTGACCAGCGATGGGGCGAGAACAGGCTGGGCAAAGAGCATGGCTCCTGCGTCAAGAACCAGTTTGGCACCGGGTTCTTCCTGTTGTATTTTGTTCAGGATGTAGGCTCTTCTGGACAGACCGCCCATTTGATTCGTGCTTCAGCCGCAGGGTTCGGTTTCGCCCCGAATATCGTTGGAATAGAGGATGACCAGTTCGGAGGCATGCGCTGCCGGGGAAGTCATGCTTGTCAGCTGGAGTGATAGAGCCAGAGTCAGTACAAGAAGGCTGGCCAGGCTGTCAGGTTTTTTGGTGTTCATTTTCCAATGCTCGCTGTTGAAGTATTTTTCGCCATTTTACGAGACGATCGCGAATAACCGCTTCATAACCGCGGGTGGTCGGGTCGTAGTAGGTTCTTCCTGCCAGTTTATCCGGCAGATGGTTCTGGGCAACCAGGGCATCGCGGCTGTCGTGGGCATACTGATAGCCGCTGCCGTATCCGATGTCCTTCATAAGTTTGGTCGGGGCATTACGCAGGTGCAGGGGAACGGGAAGTGTTCCGGTTTGCCGGATATCCTTGCGCACCTTGTTGCTGGCCATGTACAGGGCATTGCTTTTGGGTGCGGTGGCAAGGTATGCGGTGACCTGGACAAGCGCCAGTTCTCCCTCCGGGGAGCCGAGAATATGATAGGCCTCCCTGCCGTTAAGCGCAACCTGTAATGCCTGGGGATCGGCGATGCCTACATCTTCGGAGGCAAACCTGATGAGCCGCCGGGCGATATACAGCGGATCTTCTCCTGCTTCAAGCATGCGGCCCAACCAGTAAAGCGCCCCGTCAGGATCGCTGTCGCGCAGGCTTTTATGCAGGGCCGAGATCTGGTTGTAGTGCTCCTCTCCCCCTGTGTCATAGCGCAGATTCCGGTGCTGCCCAGCTTCCCGGATAAGCTCCGGAGTGATGATAATCTCCGCGTCTTCCGGTTCCTCCCCGTCTCCTTCCAGGGCAAGAACAGCAGCGGTTTCCAGGCAGTTCAGGGCGCGGCGGCTGTCTCCGTCGGCATACTGGATGAGTGAATTGATGCCCTCATCTTCAAGGAGAAAATTGTACTTGCCCAAGCCGTTTTTGTGGTCGGCAAGGGCCCGGAGAATGATGGATCTGATGTTGTCCGGCGTAAGGGGTTCGAGCACCAGTGTCTGGCAGCGGGAAAGCAGGGGGGCGATGACGTTGAAGGAGGGGTTTTCCGTAGTCGCTCCGATCAGGGTCAGTAGGCCGCTCTCCACATGGGGAAGGAACGCGTCCTGCTGTCCCTTGTTGAACCGGTGGATTTCATCAACAAAGAGCACCGTGCCGCGGCCTGCCGCTCTTTTTTTTTCAGCCCCGTCAACGATCAGACGGATTTCTTTGACTCCGGAAAGCACTGCGGAGAAGAATACGAAATCCGCCTCGACCGATCGGGCCAGGATGTTTGCAAGAGTTGTTTTGCCGGACCCGGGAGGACCCCAGAGGAGAAGGGACGGAAGTTTTCGACTCAGCATCAGCTGGTGCAGAAGACGGCCCGGAGCCACCAGGTGTTCCTGGCCGAAAAAATCTTCCAGGGAGGATGGGCGCACACGTTCTGCAAGCGGTGTGTTGAATTGGAGTTGTCCGGTCATATCAGTCATTCATTATGGTCATAAATACGTGTATAGTCAAGCAGTGAAGAGTGAGGGAATATACATGTACGTCCCGCATTTTCTTGCGCCGGTTCATCGCGAGTGGTAGAAATGATATAATATTACAGCTTAAAACATGCCATGCCATGCGCTATAGATGAAGTTTAATAATATTTTACTTGTCAGCACGGACCAGTCCGACATCAGGGAAATCAAGGATGCCCTGGTTGAGCACGAGGTGCTGGTCTGTTCGTATCAGCGCGAAGCAGTTCAGCTGTGCAGGGAGCAGGAGGTTCTCCTGGTGATCGTCGAAGAGGAGCTTCCCGGCTACAGCGGCAGTCAGCTTTTTGAAGAGCTGAAGGAACAGCGTCCATGGCTCGCCGGGGTGCTCATATCCGAGAAAGCCGACGAAGATCTGCTGCGCAGGGCTCTGGAGATCGGTTTTACCGGTCTGCTTGAAAAACCCCTTGAACCGGTCAAACTGCTGCAGCGAATTTACCGCGCCATAGAATCAGCAGCCCTGCAGGAGGAAAACACCCGTCTGCGCACGCTCCTGCCCCTGTACAATTTCGGGGAGAAGTTTCTTAATTCGACAACGGATCAGGAAGTATTTGACAGCCTGCTTGATGTGGTGGCGGAAGTCACCAGAGCCAGCAGGATATCGGTAATGTGGTATATGGAAAAGGAGGATTGCCTCCGGATTGTTGCTTCACACGGTATTGATGCCGACCTTGCCCGGTCCATCCGGGTAAAGCCGGGAGATCAGGTGGCCGGATGGGTCTATCAGAAAGGCAAGCCGGTCATTCTCAACAGGAATTCCCAGGACCAGTCCATTTTTGCGCCCCTTCTGCAGCGCCAGGATGTATCGGCCGCGGTTTCTTTTCCGATCACCATGCGCGGCAAGATCCTGGGGGTCCTCAACATCAGTCAGCAGAACGAAGATGCCAGGTTCAGCGAATCTGACATAGAGATGCTGGCGGTGATCTGCAGTCAGGCGTCAATGGCCCTTGCCAATGTCCGCTACCGGTCGGTGATGGAAGAGAAAACACGGACGCGGACAATTTTTCAGCAGTATGTTTCACCCGAGGTCGCGGAGCTGCTTATATCAAGCGGCACAGATCTGGTGGGGGTAGGCGAGATAAAAAAAGTCACTGTTTTTTTTGCCGATATCCGTGAATCAACCACCCTGGTTCAGCTTCTTCCGCTTAAAGAACTGCGGGCATTTCTCAACGAATTTTTTCATATTTTCACTGACGGCATATTTCACGGCAAGGGAACGGTGGATAAGTTCATGGGGGATGCCGTGCTGGCCATATTCGGCGCTCCCGTTGACCTGGAAAATCAGAATCTGGCGGCGATCCGGGCCGCCATGGATATCAGGCAGCGGTTTCTGCAGCTGAAAAGTGAATGGATTGTCCGCCACGAGGAATTCAAGCTCGTTGACCTGGCAGTTGGTGTGGCCTGCGGCGAGGTGTTTATTGGTAATGTCGGTTCATCAAACCGTTTTGATTATACGGTTATCGGTATGCCCGTCAATGTCGCGCAAAGAATTGCCGCTGCTTCTCCATCCGGCGCCATTCATATAACCGGGGAGGTGGTGCAGGAGGTGAGGGAGTATTTTGATATTGCAGAGGTCGGCACCATGCGGCTCCGCGGTGTAAAGAATTTTGTGCCTGTTTATGCAGTAGGGAAAGAAAAGTTTGTGCAGCAAAGAAAAAAGTGATTTTCCGGAGAATCCCGGATCAGTTTTATGGGAAACGGACAGCACGGGCCGATAGGGGCTATTTGTTCGGCAGGGGATTGGCCAATGAAGACCAGAGTTCATCCCTGTCCTTCTGTTTTTTCATCAACTCTTTTTCCAGACGTTGCATTTTTTCTCCTTCGGGACTGAGAAGAAAGTTCACGCCCATACGAAAAGCCTTGATCTCCTCTATCTGGAAAGGATTGATCCACACAGGCCGGCAGGGGATGACAAGGTTGCACAGCTCCGGGGGAATATTGATATGCAGTTCAAGGATCGACTCTTCATTGTCCATGGTGGAATGGTAGACATGATAGTTTCGCTGCAGAACCTGGGTCATGAGAAGGCAGGCCCCATGTCTGGAAATATCGATTATCCTGCCGGAAAAAGGGCCCACCGTCTCGCCACTTTCTCCTCCGGGCACAGCAAAAACCGAGATAGGAAGGAAGTCGGCATACCGCTTTGAACGCCGCAGATCAGTATTCATCGTTTACGCACTACCTGTTCTAAATGGCTCATTTCTTCATTGTCGGCATCATCAAGGAATTCAATGCCGATCTTGAAGGCACGAAAATCACCTTCACGGAAGATGTCCATCCACACCGGTTGACCGGTAATCTTGCAGTTAATTATTTCCGGCTGGATATTGATCGTCAGCTGGATGCAGGAGTTGTCCTTTTCCTTGGTCGAATAAAAGAGGTGAAAGGAGTTCTCAATGACCTGGGACATCAGCAGGCAGGCTCCATGACGGGAGATGTTGATTATCCTGCCTGGCAACGGCCCGGCCAGCACTTCGTTGCATTCGCTGTCCATGGCCGCAACATCAATGGGCAGGAAACGGTTGTAACGTTTTGAACTACGCAATTCGTGAGTCATATCTCGTCGGCCAGCCTGTTGATTGCCCGTAATAGATTCTTGTCAATGGTGTTGACAAAGTCCACGCCCATTTTAAAAAACTTGATGTCGTCCATTTTAGCAGCGTTCAGCCAGACCGGCTGCGCCGAAATGATAATGGGCCCAGGATCTGTAGGGGTGTTGATATGCAGGGAGAGATTAATGGAATCATTCTCCCTGGTCGAGTGGAAGATATGGAAGGACTCCATCATAACCTGGGTCATGAGCAGGCAGGCTCCGTGATTGGATATATCCACAACTCTCGCGGAAAAGGGCCCAGCGACCTGGGAGTCGTCATCATTGTTCCGCGCATAAACGGAAATGGGTAGAAAATCTGTAAGCCGGCTTGATCGTCTCGGTTCGGAATTCATTGCTTGTCCACGATATCAAACATGTTGTCAATGATAATATCTGCCTGGTCTGTTTCCGTGCCGGAAGTGAAATCAACCCCCATTTTAAAGGCTCGGATATCATCAAGGATAAACGGGTCCATCCATATGGGGCGGGCGGCCAGCATGAATACGTCCAAACCGGGATCCATGCCCCCGCGGATCTCCAGGCGTATTGAATCCTTTTTGCTCGTTGAACGGTAAACGTCGCAGGCTTCCGGTGCGCCGAGGGGCATGAGCAGACAGGCGCCGTGTCGTGAGATATTGATTATCCTGCCGACAGACGAATCTGCCTCCCCGTTGCCGTTCACTTGGTTGCGGGCCAGAATGCTGACAGCAATAAAATCATTGTAACGCTTGGAACGACGTAGATCACTATTCATTATCCGGTATCAAAAAATGTTAATTTGTTGCCCCATGGAAGATCCGCTTGAAAAGGTCAATGAAAATGGTACATTGTTTCTGCTTCAGCTTTGAACGTAGAATTGATTATTTATATTCAGATTAACATGTTATTAGCATATTTCCATATTTTCACAAACAAAAAAACTTTGTGCCCGGACATGGAGTGCACAATCCACGGGTAAAGGTTTACGCAGCGAGGACGCACAATGCAGTTACAGGAACCTGATATTTTTAGAGAAAATTGCCTGGTCAATGGTCAGTGGATCGATGCCGCGGACGGCAGGACATTCGAGGTGCACAATCCGGCGACAGGCGAACTGGTTGGAACCGTTGCCGCACTGGGACGCAAAGAGGTTAAAAAGGCTGTTGCCGCCGCTGCCGGCGCTTATCCCGCATGGCGGGAGATGACGGCCAAGCAGCGTTCAGTGATTCTGCGGCGCTGGTATGATCTTATCATGGCCCATCAGGAAGACCTGGCCGTGATCATGACCACGGAGCAGGGCAAGCCCCTGGCCGAGTCCCGGGGGGAGATCTCGTATGCCGCATCCTATGTTGAGTGGTTTGCCGAGGAAGGGAAAAGGGTTTACGGTGACACCATTCCGATGGGCCAGCCGGGAAAACGCATCGTGGTATTAAAGGAGCCCGTCGGCGTCTGCGCGGCTATAACCCCGTGGAATTTTCCTTCGGCCATGATAACCCGCAAAGTTGCTCCGGCGCTGGCCGCCGGGTGCACCGTTGTGGTGAAACCGGCCGCCCAGACACCTTTTTCCGCCCTCGCCCTGGCAGTGCTTGCTGAAAAGGCCGGAGTTCCGCCGGGCGTGTTGAATGTTCTCTGCGGCCCGGCAGCGGAAATCGGCGCGGAGCTGACTGAAAATCCCCTGGTGCGGAAACTCAGCTTCACCGGCTCAACCGAAGTGGGCAAGACCCTGATGCGTGCCTGCGCGGGAACCATGAAAAAAATTTCCCTGGAGCTGGGCGGTCATGCGCCGTTTATTGTATTTGATGATGCAGATCTGGACGAAGCCGTTGAAGGCGCCATTGCCTCAAAATACCGGAACAGCGGCCAGACCTGTGTCTGCGCAAACCGGCTGCTTGTCCAGCGCGGGATATACGAGGAGTTTGCCGGCAGGCTGGTCGAGGCCGTTACTTCCCAGCTGAAGGTTGGAGATGGGTTTGACAGTGGTGTCAACCAGGGGCCGCTCATCGATCTCAATGCCGTGAAAAAGGTCGAGGATCATATCGAAGATGCCGTCAGCAAGGGTGCGCGGATAGCCTGCGGCGGAAAACGCTCAAGCCGCCAGGGGTTCTTTTTCGAGCCGACTATCCTTCTTGACGTCACCTCCGATATGATCATCAGTCGAGAGGAGACATTCGGACCGGTCGCGCCCCTTTACGTCTTTGACACTGAAGAAGAAGCGGTGGCCCTGGCCAACGATACGCCCTACGGACTGGCTTCCTATTTTTTCAGCAGTAATGTGGGTCGTGTGTGGCGGGTGGCGGAAGCGCTGGAATACGGCATGGTGGGCATCAATACTGGAATCATGTCGGCCGAATCAGCTCCCTTCGGCGGCATGAAGGAGTCCGGTGTCGGCCGGGAAGGATCAAAGTACGGTATCGAGGAGTACCTGGAAATCAAGTATCTCTGTCTGGGAGGGCTGGAAAAAAAGTAACGCGGCCGCCTGGATTATGCACCAAGGTCGTCGCTGTCGACAAAGGCATAGGCGCTGTGCTTGTGGATTGACTCAAAACTTTCCACCCCCACGGAAAACCAGTCAATATCCGGGTGCTCCAGGGATTTCTGGGAAACCATACGTACCACGTCTTCAACAAACATCGGCCTGGCATACGCCTCTTCCGTGACAAATTTTTCATCCGGTCTTTTGAGCAGGGCGTAGAGTTCGCAGGAGCCGCAGCCTTCGACCAGGGATATCAGGTCTTCCAGCCAGATGAATTTGCGCGGCCTGACCGTGAGGTGTACTTCGGCGCGCTGGTTGTGGGCGCCGGCGCTGCTGATTTCCTTGGAGCATGGGCAAAGCGTGGTTACCGGAACGCTGACCGAAAGGAGCAGATCCTCCTGCTGGTTGATTGTTCCGATAAAAGCGCAGTTGTATTCCATCAGGCTGGCAGTTCCGGTGACCGGGGCGTGCTTGGCGATAAAGTATGGAAAATTCATCTCCAGTTGCGCTTTTTCGGCCTGGAGCTGCTCCCGCACCTCGGCCAGCAGCGCCGGGAAGATCCTGGCGCTCATGTCTTTTTTATGTTTGTTGAGGGCCTGGATAAACACGGAAGCACAGCTTTCGCGCACATGGTGCGGCATGGTCGCGCGGAGCGAAATGGATGCCACGGTCTGCTGATGTGAGCCCGATTTTTCACGGATACTGACCGGGCAGGTGAAATCTTTGATGCCGACGCTTTGCAGTTTCATGGTAATTGATCACAGGGTAAAGCAACCATATCTTGTGGTTGCATTTTATCTGGTTCAGGTTCCAGACCAATACAGTATATTTATTTTCAGGACAAGTTTCATTTCCTGATCGGGAATAAAAACAAAGGCATAACCGTTTCTTCTTGGTTTGATGGATGAAAAAAAGTATGGTAGCCTGTATATGCTTAAAAACTGAGATGATATGATTATTCCCGCAACGGATGAAAAGGTCCGGATTGATAAATGGCTCTGGGCCGCCCGGTTTTTCAAGACTAGGTCAATGGCCGCAAAGGCGGTCAGCGGGGGACATGTCCATGTCAACGGCAGCCGGGTGAAACCGGCACGGCTTGTCCAGGCGGGTGATACGCTGCATATCCGCCGCGGTTTGCTTGAATTCGAAGTCATCGTGCTGGAGTTGAGCAGCCGCAGGGGGCCGGCCGTCAAGGCGCGCGCCCTGTACGAGGAGACCGGCGAGAGTATTCAGCGCCGGGAGCGGGATGCGCTGGACCGGCGCCTGGTAAAAGCTGCCGACTCCTCACCGCCGCGGAGGCCGGATAAACGGGAGCGAAGAAAAATTCGCAAATTTCTGCGCAAGGATTAATTTTTTAGATAGGTTGATGGATAAGGAGGATGTAATGAGAAAGGTCGAACGTGCGCTGATCAGTTTGACTGACAAGTCGGGAATAGATGATTTTGCCGGAGCCCTGGCCGCCCTTGGTGTTGAGATTCTCTCCACGGGAGGAACAGCCAAAAAAATCAGGGACAGCGGGATCGCTGTCACCGATGTCTCCGAATTTACAGGATTTCCCGAGATGCTGGACGGCAGGGTCAAAACCCTCCATCCCCTGGTCCATGGCGGCATCCTCAATCAGCGCTCAAATCCGGATCACCAGCAGCAGTGCGCCAGGCATGGCATCAAGCCCATTGATATTATTGCCGTCAACCTGTATGCCTTTGAAAAGACCGTTGCCCGTGCGGACTGCACCCTTGCCGACGCCATTGAAAATATTGATATCGGCGGCCCCACGCTGCTGCGCGCTGCCGCCAAGAATTTCCAGGATGTGACGGTCATTGTTGACCCGGCTGATTATGAACAGGTGTTGCGAGAAATAAAGGGTGCCGGCAACACAACCCTGAAGACGCGCTTTCGTCTTGCCGTCAAGGTTTTTCAGCTGACATCCGCTTATGATACGACCATAGCCAGGTGGCTGGAAGGGGTGGATGTTGATTCCAATCCCTCTTTGCAGGGAGAGTAGGAATGCAGAAAATGGCGGTGCTGCTTTCCGGCAGCGGACGGACCCTTGATAATTTTCATGACCGCATCAGGGAAGGCTCGCTGCAGGCAAGCGTTGAAGTGGTTATTTCCAATGTCGCCGACGCCCTGGGGCTGGAGAAGGCCGGAAAGTACGGCTATCCGGCCTTTCACGCTGTGGGCAGCGAGGAAACCAACCGGATCATCGCCAAGTATGATGTTGATCTGATCGTCCTTGCCGGATATCTCAAACTGTACACGCCGCCGGAAAAACTCAGGCGGGCTGTGCTCAATATCCATCCTTCGCTTATTCCATCGTTCTGCGGGGACGGATTTTACGGTCATTTCGTGCATGAGGCGGTCAAGGCCAGGGGCTGCAAAGTCAGCGGCTGCACTGTGCATTTCGCCAACGAGATTTATGATGAAGGACCGATCGTTGTGCAAAAGTGCGTGGCTCTGGAGGATGACGATACCCCCGAAGATATTGCCGCCCGGGTTTTTGCCGTTGAATGCGAAGCATTTCCCGAAGCCATCAACCTTGTGGACAGCAAGGGCGTTGATTATTTCTGGAACAGGATATAGGAAGGTCCATGGCCAAAGTTATCATGTCAGCCCAGGATATTGACCGGAGTCTTGACCGGATCAGCCTGGAAATACTGGAGCGCAACCGCGGGGGAGAGGACCTGGCCGTTATCGGCATCCATACCGGTGGTGTTTTTCTCGCTGAACGCATCCGGCAGAAAATATACGCCCGGGAAAAGGGTGAACTGCTGGTCGGCAGCCTCGATATCACCCTTTACCGGGATGACTGGAGTCTTATTTCGCAGAACCCCATCGTCCGCAAGACCGATATTGGTTTTTCCCTGGAAGGGTTGCGGGTTGTCCTGGTGGATGATGTTGTGTTTACCGGCAGGACCATCCGGGCGGCCATGGATGCCCTGATGGATTACGGCCGGCCCAACATGATCCAGCTGGCCGCTCTGGTGGACCGGGGCGGCAGAGAGCTCCCCATTCAGCCTGATTTTGTCGGTATGACGATCATGGCCGGCGATACCGAGCAGGTCGATGTTCTCCTGAAGGAAAGCGCAGACCGTGATGAAGTCATAGTCTTTGCAAAATAACTGAAAATAACTGTAACGTGAGCATGAGTCCTCGATAAGGTGGTGCAGGGCGTTTATATGAGTGACAGGCAGGATCGTGCGCATGGATGTCCGGATCTTGAGATGATCTGTCAAAGGGTGCAGGAGAAATCCGTCAGTTACGACCGCTATAACTTCAGCAGCCGGTATAATGATTTCCTCAAGGCCTTTTTTGATCTCTGTCAGGAATACGATTCACTGGATGATTTCAATCGTATCTGTATCGCGGTTCCCCTGGAGATGACCGGATTATCCTGCGCGCTCTATCTGGTCGATGAGAAAAAAAACGAGCTGCAGCTGGTCTGCGACAGCGAGAGAGGAGTGCTTGATCCCCCTGCGCCGACTCCGGCGGAAATTCATCTGCAGAGCGAAGCCTACGAAACGGCTGAGTCATATATAGTTCCCATTTACAGCAGGACGATATTTCATGCCCCGCCGGAGGATTCCGCTCCCAAGGACTGGTTTTTGCTGGAGGGAACGTCCCGGCAGAACAGGATCTTCGGCATGTTCGAGGTGAAACAGCTTGCAGCGCTGACCTCACTGGATAAATTCTTTTTTCAGAAATACTGCAACAGGATCGGTTATAATCTCCACAACCGCCTGATCCTGATCCAGAACATAGATCATCTCAAGTTCATCAACAACCTGGTCATGGATATTGAGCACAATATTATTGTGCCGAACATGTATTTCAAACATATATTCAACCAGTTGAAGAAAAAGATCAATGAGCTTGAGGAGCTTAAAACCGAGATGAGTCAACTGGTCATGCCGCCGGAGATTCAGCAGAAGTTTGCTGAGAATGTCAGTCACTGTGACGCTATTCATCAGGAAATGATCTCGTATCATCAGGAGCTGGTAAAGCACCATGCCAACATATCGCTTTTCCTGGAGAGTCTTTTTCGCCGTGAGCATTTTAAAAAAGGGCACCTGGTCCTGCGCACCAAGCGTTGTTTTGTTGAAAAAGAAGTAATACTGCCTCAACTGGAGCATTACGCCAGCCGGCTGCGGGCGGCGAACGTGTCCATAGAACGGCCGCTCAACATGCTGGAGGAGGAATTTGAGATCCTGGTCGATGTGGGATTGTTGTCCCAGGTGTACGCCAATTTTTTTTCCAATGCGGCAAAATATGCTTCCGAGGTCGTTGACCATCACGGGCAGACTCGCAAGGCCGTTGCCTACGGCAGGGAACTGGTGAAAAATTTTCCCGAACCCGGCAAGGACGGCATAAAATTCAATGTCTTCACCACCGGACCGCATCTCGACGCGGATGAAGCGGAGAAGTTGTTCGAGGAAGGCGTTCGCGGCAAAGGGAGTGAAAAACATCCGGGAACCGGCCATGGACTGGCATTCATCAAACATGTTGTTGAGCTGCACGGCGGCAAGGTTGGTTATGAACCGACCCGGGAGGGCAATAATTTCTATTTCATTCTGCCCCTGCCTCCGTCAACCACGCTTCCGGTCCCGGAAAAGCTCTGAAATTTAGAGAATCTCGTTTTCCGTTTCCGCCTGTTTTCGGCTCTTTTTTATTTTTTCCCCGATAAAAAATTGATGGACTCGTAAAAAGTCCATCACACACTAAAAAGATGGCTAAGTAAAAATTTCGATATACAAGGAATAGTGGTGTCGGCCAAGC
>JAMJFO010000035.1 GCA_023544645.1 Desulfobulbaceae bacterium
ATGGCAAAATATGGCTCCAGCCTGCCGGGCAGAGGTCGGCGAAGATCGGGCGCCTGCTGCAGGAAGGCGGTTATCTCACCATCCATCTCCCCGACATGTTCCAACAGGCCCCGGTCGCAAAGGGACTGCAGAAACCACCTGCGCATTTCCGGTCCGGCAACCTTGACCCCCGGCTTATACCTGCGCAGCCACTTCAGGCAGTAACCGTGCATGGTTGATACATCAATGGACGCGAGGCCGGACGAAAGTGACCGGAGGCGCATCTCAAGTTCTTTGGCCGCCTTGTTGGTAAAGGTTATAACCGTACAGTGACAATCGCCGCTTGCGGCAACTCTGACCAGTCTCTGCAGGAGGGTATGGGTCTTGCCCGTTCCCGGTCCGGCCTTGACGATGATATGATGAGCTTCGCTCTCGACTATCTGGAGCTGCTCCGGATTAAGTTCTTTTTTTTTCTCCTTTTTTTTCTTTTTCGACGCAAAAGGGATCTTGTTTACAGCACCAGGCTTTTTCCTGGTTTTTTGGGGCTCTGTGGGGGCGAAGAGGTTCATCTGACCGCCAAAACTCTGCCGTTCGCTGTCGGTGAATACCCGGATAACCCCGAATTCCCCGTCATACCCAGGCCGGCGAATAACGTTGCCGGACCGCATCCGTTGGATTGCCTCGGCCAGAACAGGGGATGAACCGCGTTCAAGATCACCGGGATCAGCATGCAGCAGGATGGCGAACTCGGAGCCGAACTGCTCAATCAGCTTGACGTAGGCGGCCATAACCTTTTTGGAGGCAGGACCGACCTGCAGCAATTCGCCGAGCAGCTCCGGCAGCGGCACCAGGCTGTGCACAGCCGGGGAGCCGGCAGGATAAACCGGGGCCGTCCGATCAGCCAGCTCCATGACCCGGTACAGCACCCCCACCGTGAGCGGACGGCCGCATGAAGGACATATCCCGCCGTGGTCACGTGTTTCGCGGGGTTCCATGCATACCCGGCATTTGCGATGACCATCGCAATGATATTTTCCTTCTTCCGGATAAAATTCAATGGTGGCGACAAATCGCTGTCTACCGCTGCTGTCTGCCGGGCTGCGCAATGCTTCACGCATGGAGAAAAAATCGAAGCCGGTGGAGAGGATATTGGCCTCACGGCCCAATTTGCCGGGGGAATGGCAGTCGGAATTGGATATCAGGGAATAGCTGTCCAGGGCTGATATTGTCCGGTTCATATCCGGATCAGAGGAAAGACCAGTTTCCAGGGCAAAAATATGTTCGGCCAGATCACCGAAACATTCTTCAATGGAGTCAAAACCCGATTTGGAGCCGAACAGTGAAAACCAGGGGGTCCAGATATGGGCCGGCACCAGGAATCCCTCCGGCGCCTTTTCCAGCAGGATCTCCAGAAGGTTGCGGCTGTCAAGACCGAGAATGGGTCTGCCGTCAGATTCCAGGTTGCCGATGGCTGCCAGAGCGGTGTTCAGGCGCCTGACAGAGGCAAGATCCGGCGCAAACAAAATATTGTGTATCTTGCGGACCCGGCCGCCGCGCTTGTAAATTGAACTTATTTCAGCAGTGAGCACAAACCGGATCCTGCTGATATCCGGTTCCAGTCCGGCCGGGACAACATCGCTGAATCGCGCGGGATCGGTGTCCTTGAGGCGGAAAAAACCCGGCTCGGCCGGGACAAGATTTTCCTGCAGGTGATTCAGCCAGACCGGATGGGTAAAATCCCCGGTGCCGACGACATCTATTCCTTTAATCGCCGCCCAGGCGGCAAGGCCGTGCAGATGGCTGGTTTTACTGGTGGCCCGTGAATAGGGTGAATGAATATGCAGATCAGCGATATATTGCAATTTCCCGGCCCTCTTTTCCTGCTGCAAACTCCATCACTCCCTCAGAGAGCATTATCAGGGGAAGCATAAAGATTATGGTGTTGTATATATTCCCGCACCGGCAGCGGGACAAATTCCGCGACCGACATACCCTGCGCAAGGTGCTGCCTGATTTCCGAAGAGGAGACGGGCATTGAAACATCAGGGCAATAAAATATCCGAAATCCATCCTCCCGGCACCACATTTGTTTTTGGTGATCAAAACTGAAATGTCCGGGCAGCGAAGCAACCTGTTTTGCAACCTGCTGCCGGGAGATACCCGGGCGGGCGGCAACGATAATATCGGCAAGCTCGAACAGTTTCCTGTGCCGGTACCACAGCTCTATTTCCACAAACATGTCGGCGCCGACAATGAGAAAGAAACTGCTCGACTCAAGGCGACGGTGAAGCTCGGTCAGGGTTTCAACGGTATAGGAAGGAGCACTGCGCTCCGCCTCAATCATGGAGACAGACATCCGTTTATCTCCTTCAAGGGCGGCTTCCAGCATGGCGACGCGGTGGGAAAAGGGTGTCAGCGGGCGTTCTTTATGCGGCGGGGAAAAAGCGGGAATAAAAAGAATTTCATCAAGCTGAAAACGCTCCAGCACGGAGCGGGCAACGGCCAGATGCCCCTCATGAACCGGATCAAAGGTGCCGCCCAGGATTCCAACAGTAGTGTTCGTTGCCGGCCTGCTCAATGGAATTATGATCGGACTTCGCCTTCACCGTAGACGATGAATTTCCTGGTTGTCAATTCTTCCAGGCCCATGGGTCCATAGGCGTGGAGCTTGGTGGTCGAGATGCCTATTTCCGCGCCCAGACCGAACTGGCCGCCGTCATTGAAGCGCGACGATGCGTTGATCATCACTGCCGAGGCATCAACCTCGCGGAGGAAGCGCTGTCCGTTGCTGTAGGAATTGGTGACAATTACTTCGGTATGCTGTGAGCCGTACTGTGCGATATAGCGCATGGCCCCGTCCATATCATCGACAACCTTGACCACCATGGCCAGGCCGAGAAACTCTCTTCCCCAGTCGTCATCCGCGGCCGGCCGTATCTCGGGAACTATCGCGCAGCTCCGTTCGCAGCCGCTCAGTTTGACACCGGCATTGATCAACTTCTCGGCCGCAGGCGGAAGAAATCTTTCGGCGATATCCCGGTGCACCAGCATGCCTTCCAGGGCATTGCACACGCCGGGCCGCTGGGTCTTGCCGTTCATAACTATCCGGATGGCGGCGTTTATATCCGCGTCACTGTCAATGAAGGCATGACAGACACCCTTATAATGTTTGAGCACCGGAATACGCGAAGTCTCGGCAACAAAGCGGATCAGGCTCTCTCCGCCGCGCGGAATAACCAGGTCAATATACTCTTCCTGGGCCAGCATGACATTGACCGCCTGCCGGTCAATGACCGGAATGACCTGGACGGAAGCCGAGTCCACGTTTTCCGACTCCAGCACATCCTGCAGCAGCTTTGCCAGCGCCAGGTTTGAGTGAATCGCCTCGGAGCCGCCCCGCAGCAGGACAGCGTTGCCTGCTTTCAGGCAGAGCGCTGCCGCATCGATGGTGACATTGGGCCGGGATTCATAGATCATGCCGACCACGCCCAGGGGCACCCGCATCCGGCCGACGAGAATGCCGCTGGGACGGCGCTTCATGTCATCGATCCCGCCAACGGGGTCCGGCAGGGCCGCCACCTCCTGCAGGCCTTCAACCATGGAAGCGATAACCCTGTCATTCAGGGAGAGGCGGTCCAGCATCGCTGCCGACAGCCCTTTCTTTCTGCCCGCCTCCAGGTCCAGTTCGTTCTGCTCAGCTATAAAATCCCGCTGTTCCATCAGCACATTGGCTGTTTTCAACAGCACGGTATTTTTCACCTCTGTGGGCAGGGCCACGAGTTTTCGTGATGCCAGACGGGCCTGCCGGGCCATTTCAGTCACGATGGCGTTGATCTGCGAGTTGTCCATTGCGCTTTTTTCTCTGCTCATTCCACTTCCTCGGGCAAGTTGGTATGGTCATGCTCCTTGTCCAGCAGGACAAGGTTGTCCCGATGGATGACCTCGTCGCTGTCGCTGAATCCAAGAATATTTTTGATTTCACTGCTGCGGCAGCCTTTTATTTTGTCAATATCAGCGGAACTGTAATTGGTCAGACCGGCCGCGATCACCTTGTTCGCCGTGGTCAGGCACTGGACCGGCGCTCCCACCCCGAAATGGCCTTTCACTTCGAGGATACCGGAAGGCAGCAGGCTTTTGCCGCGGTCAACCACCGCCCTGCAGGCGCCGTCGTCCAGCACGAAAAAACCCTTGGGTCGCAGCACATAGGCGATCCAGTGCTTGCGGCTCCTGATCTTCTCGGGACTGGGCAGGAAAAATGTCCCCACCATGTTGCCGCTGAACAGGTCTTTCAGGATATCCGTCCTGTTGCCGGGACCGATGAAGGAACTGCCCCCGCAGGCCGCGACCATCTTGGCCGCGCGGATCTTGGACTGCATTCCGCCCGTACCCAGGGCGCTGTGGGTATAGCCGGCCATTTTCTCGACTTCAGCGTCAATCGCCGCCACCGTGTACACCGGCCGGGCCGTGGGATCTTCCTGGGGACTTGCCGTATAAAGCCCGTCAACATCGGTGAGGATGATGAACATATCAGCGCCGATCATGTTGGCTATCAACGCGCCAAGAGTATCGTTGTCCCCGAACCGCAGCTCCTCCACGGAGACTGTATCGTTTTCGTTGATGATCGGGATCACCCCGAAATCAAAAAGGGCCAGGATGGTATTGCGGACATTGAGATACCGGTCGCGGCTGGAGAGGTCGCTATGGGTAAGCAGAACCTGGGCGACTTTCTGCCGGTGCCCGCTGAATGCCTGTTCGTAGGAATGCATCAACAGCCCCTGGCCCATGGCGGCCAGGGCCTGCTTGACCTTGAGTTCGCCGCTCAACCTGACCTTGTCGCCGAGTTTTCTCCTTCCGGCGGCAACAGCCCCGGAAGTTACGAGGATCACCTCGCGCCCCGTTTCCTGGAGAAATGAAAGTTCCTTTGCAATGTTGGCGATCACCGCGGTTTTCAGACCGGCCTTGTCCGTGAGCACGGCGCTGCCGACCTTGACGACTACTCTTCTGGCCTTGTCAAACAGTGTCTGTCGATAAAACAGACCATCCTCCATGCTTACCTGGAATGTCACTGCCCTTTCTCCCCTGTCTCCTCAAATAACTCGGCAAGCATTTCCTTCAGCTGATCGATCCCCTGCCCGGTCTCGGCGGAAATCGCGACTGTCTTCAGACCTTGCCGGGAAAACATATCCTGCACCTCATGCAGTCTCTCCCGGTCAACCAGGTCGATCTTGTTCAGCAGAATAACATACCGCCGCCCGAGAAGCTCCTTGTTATACGCATCCAGTTCCTTTTCAAGCACCCGGAAATCATCCAGCGGCTGTTCATCCTCGGTGCTGCAGTCGATGATATGCAGCAGAACTGATGTGCGTTCAATATGCTTGAGGAAGCGATGTCCGAGCCCGACGCCTTCATGCGCACCCTCGATCAAACCGGGGATATCGGCAATGATGCACGATTCGCCGTACTTGAAATGGAGGACCCCCAGCTGGGGTTCAAGGGTGGTGAAAGGATATGCCGCCACTTTGGGATTGGCGGCGGAAAGCTTGGACAGCAGTGTAGATTTGCCGGCATTGGGCAGACCGACAAGACCGATGTCCGCGAGCAGTTTCAGCTCAATCCGCAGCCATCGCTCGACCCCCGGTTTCCCTGGTGTGGCCTTGCGCGGGGCCCGGTTGGTGGAGGTGGCGAAACGTGAATTGCCAAGTCCTCCCCGGCCGCCTTTGGCCGCGAGGAAAAGGGCATCCGGTTCGGTCAGATCAGCCAGGGTCTCACCGGTTTCGGCATCCTTGACCACAGACCCCAGGGGCACCTTGACGATGTAGTCCTTGCCGCCGCGGCCGTGCTTATCGCTGCCGGAGCCGTTATGGCCGCGTTCGGCCTTGAAATGAGAAGCATAGCGGAAATCTATGAGCGAGGTCTTGCGCGCATCGGCCTGCAGGTACACACTGCCGCCGTCACCGCCGTCGCCGCCGTTGGGGCCGCCTTTGGGGACATACTTTTCCCGCCGGAAACTGACGCAGCCGTTCCCTCCGTCGCCGCCTTTGACGTAAAACTTTACTTCATCAACAAAAGCCATTCGCATATGCTCTTTATAAGTAACTATCCAGCAGCACCCCATCTTGCGGCGATCAGGCCGGCTCACGTACCCGATGTACGCTTCGCCGTCCCGCTTACCGCAACCTGGGGCACTGCTGAACAGTTACGGCTTGGTGGTTTGTGTCATTTCCGGCATTTAGCTGGATAGTTACAGTAAAAAAAAAACTCGACCATCAAGCATGCTTGAGGTCGAGTATATGAAAACTGAGGAGGCCCTGAAAAACCTCGTCAATCGTTATCCCGGAGGGATTACGCGTCAATCCGGATAAACACTCACCCGTTTGCGATTCTGCCCGAAGGACTCGAATTTGACTACACCGTCCACCTTTGCGAACAGGGTATAATCGCGTCCGCAGCCGACATTGGTGCCCGGATGGATCTTGGTGCCAAGCTGACGGACCAGAATGTTGCCGGCCTTGACCACCTGGCCGCCGAACCGTTTTACTCCGCGCCGCTGCCCCTTACTGTCGCGGCCGTTCCTTGAACTACCGCCTGCCTTTTTATGTGCCATGGTATTTCTCCGCTATCCTGTCCTGCCTCAGGCAGAAATTTCCTCAATGGTCAGGGCCGTGTACTGCTGACGATGGCCGCGCTTGACCCGATATCCCTTACGTTTTTTCTTTTTGAAAACGATGACCTTATCGGCCTTGCCATGCTCGGTTATCTTGGCGACAACCTTTGCCCCTTCAATGACCGGCTGGCCGATTTTGACTTCCTCACCGTCGACGACCATCAGGATATCTGACAATTCAACGGTGTCCCCGACATTACCCTGCAGTTTTTCGACCCGCAGTCTGTCACCGGTCGCAACCTGATATTGCTTGCCGCCGGTGCGAATAATTGCGTACATGAGGTTCCTCCATATATTCAAAACTCAATCAATCAAGACGTGATACAGAATATCGAATATAACTATAAAACATGGTCGAATGTCAAGAATAAATATTGACGACGCCCGAATTAAAAATAGTGCCGGTATTCCAGGCTGAACTGAACCGGCAGGGATCCCAGCTCGGAACGGATCGTATCTTCTCCGGGCTTTGATCCTCCCGGAAAGACTGCCGTTACCGCCAGTTCGGATTCATCGGAGGTGGAATAGACCGCGTTGAAAGAAACAGAATAGGAATGATCCGACCAGTTGCGCAGAAAGAGCATTTCCCCGACCAGGAGCGGGGAAAGCTGGTAGCTGACATCAAAGGCCGAATAATGGCGGCCGAGATATCCCGGACCGGTAGCGCCCCGCGTTTTCTCTGCCAGCGCCTCGGCTATGGAATCCTCGCCATACCCGTTGTACATCTGCTCAAGGCGCAGGTTCAGGCTGCTTGGAAAACGGTGTTCGAAGCTGATGGTCGCCATCAGGCCGCTGTCCCGGTCATCCGCCCAGGTGTTGGCATAATGGCCTTCCGTCCGCACCCCCAGCCACTGAAAGAGCTCCCCCTGCAGGGAAAACCCGGTAACCATTGATTCCCGGACAATTCCGCTCAACAGTCCCCATTCAAACTCTCCGGCTGTGTGCGTAAAACGGGCCAGCAGCGAGCTGCGATGCCAGTCAGGGCTGTTGCTCCAGCCGCTGTCTGCATCCGCCTGCTCCTCATATCCGAGCACCCCGATGACCGACAGCTGGGACAGGGCGGCAATCCTTCTTTCATAGCGCAAAGCGTCGACACCGGGTTTATACACCCGGTAGAAGGTGTTCGGGGAAAATGGCGCGAAGAAATCATTGGGGGTGAAATAAAAGGTAACCGTGGTGGAAACCGGCTGCCTGCCGACGGCCAGTTCATTTTTCCCGTCGATGTACTTCAGGTAGCCGGAGTCAAGGACCATGGCGGCCTGGGTGTTCGTGCTGTCATGCTGCCGGCTGTAGAGGAGGCCGCTTCGCTGCACATCGGACTTCGCTCCATCTGTTTGAGTGGGCACAAAAACCGGCGTCGAACGCACATTCTCCAGCACATTAAGCCTGACACCAAATTGTTCGCCGAGGGAGGCCTCGGCCAGCAGCCGAAGATCTCCGTACCAGGACGCCTCGCTGCCCTCGTCATACAGAAAAGGAGCCTCGGGATATTTTGCCAGCCCTGCGCCGGCAGCAAACGAGCCGGTAACGTTGATATCGTGTCGACTGCCGGTATGCGCATAAAAACCCCAGACCGGAAACGGCCAGGTCAGCGCGGCCATAAAAATGATTTGCGGGAGAACGCGATGAAGCGGATTGCCTTTCATGCTGCCTGATTATCATCCTCAAGACGACCGTCGCGCAGTTTCACCAGCCTTCTTGCCCTGTCCATGACCAGCCGGTCATGGGTGGAGAACAGGAAGGTTACCCCTTTCCGGGCATTGAGGTCTTCCATCAGGTCCAGGATGGTGTTTGCCGCCTCCAGGTCGACGTTGGCCGTGGGCTCGTCGGCGAGGACGATGGCCGGATCAGACACCACTGCCCGCGCAATGGCGATGCGCTGCTGCTGTCCGCCGGACAGCTCGTCCGGCCGGCGGTTGACATACCCGGCCATACCCACCTCTTCCAGGACAGCCATGACCCGGTCCCGGCGCTCCTGCACCGGCACATTCTGCAAGGCAAGGACAAACTCGGCATTTTCGTATGCCGTCAGCACCGGCACCAGGTTGTAGGCCTGAAAGACAAAACCGACCCGGTCCCGGCGCAGGCGCGACAACTCTCCCCTGCCAAGCCTGGTCAGGTCCCGGCCTTCCAGATACACTGTGCCGGATGTAGGCATATCCAGCGCCCCGATCATATTGAGAATGGTAGTCTTCCCGGAACCGGAAGGACCGCTGAGGGCGCTGAATTCACCTGGCCTGATCAGCAGATCAAGGTTGTCCACCGCCCTGACCTCCACCCTGCCTTGATAATACACGCGACTGACCCGGTCAAGCCGGGCAATATACTCTGCATCCATCATCTCATATCTCTTTGACTCAACTTTCTGACTTATGTTAACTTACTGTAAAGAAAAAAAATGTATGAATATTCAACTCGTTTATTGATCAGGCTGTAGGCTGAAGGCTATTAGGCTACTTGTGAAAACCGCCCCTAAAAGCCTATAGCCTTAACAGCTAATACCTATTCCAACATAATTAATATATAAATACTTCATGATTTCAGACAAATAGATCAACTCAGAAAGTTGAGTCTTTGAGGGTATCCACCGGCAGCACTCTGCCGGCTCGTATTGCCGGATAAACACTGGCCGCCATGGTGAGCAGAAACACCGTGATCAGGATAAAAAAAGCGCTCTCCCTGAACAGCCGGATCTTCACCACCGGATCGACCAGGACTCCGCCGGCGCTGTAATCTCGGCCCACATAACTGCTCATATCAATGCCGGTTTCACTCATGTAGATGAACCAGGGGGCAGTCAGCACGATTCCCATGACAATGCCCAGACAGCCGAGCCAGAACGATTCGACAAGGACCATCCGGACGACCTGGCCGGGAGCCATGCCCACAGCCATCATGATACCGAATTCCCTGGACCGTTCCAGAACACTCATCTGCATGGTATTCATTATGCCGGCGGCGATTACCAGCCCGACCAGCAGCTGCATCAAATAATTAAACAGCCGGTCAACGGCGATCAGTCCGGACAGGTCCGCCTGGGTCTGGCGCCAGGTCAGCACTTCGACATTCCCGGCCCCGGTCAACGAGCCGTTGATCTCCCGGCGCACCCTGTTCACCGCCCGCAGATCATCGACATGCACGGCCACAAAAGAGACGCCGCCCGTTCCATATTTCAGGGTCTGCTGCATCCTGGCCAGGGGAAGCAGCACAATGGAGGAGTCAGCGTCATGGTCTCCTGTTTTGAACATGCCGGAAATGCGGAGCAGCTCGCTGGTCAGTTCCCCGTCCTTATCGGTCACGGTGACGATGAGTTTTTTACCCAGGCGGAGATTGAGCTTCTCCGCCATCTCAACTCCGATGACCGCGCCGCGGCCGTCGACAGTGTCGAACAGCTCCCCTTCAACGATAGAGCGCAGGAAAAAGTTATGGGCCGGTTTTTCCAGCACCGGATCAATCCCCATGAACATTCCGCCGACACTCTTGGCCCCGGCAGCAAACATGGCCTGGCCCATTATCCGCGGATAGGCCCCCTCCACACTGTCGATCATCAGGGCTTTTTTCCGAACCCGGTCCATATCTGGCAGCCAGCGGGAGAGGCTCGGTCGTTCATTATACCCTTCCGCGGCAACCGATATATGGCCAAGCCCCATGACGGCGCTGGTGTTGATCATGCTGGTATAGGAATAATCGCCGGTGCCGGTGAACGTCACTGCCAGAAAAATTCCAAAGGCGATGGAAAACGACGTGATAAGCGTGCGCCGTTTGTTACGGGACAGGGTCCTCAATGCCATGACATGTAGTTTCATCGCCGTCCTTCCTAGGTAGTGTCCGTCCAGAAACGGTCTTTTTGCCCGATCTCCCGGAGTCTCGTTCCTCGCTTACCTGACCTCGAACAAAAATCCTCGTTTCTGGATGGACACTAGATATGGTGAATAGCTTTTACCGGACTGATCACTGCCGCCTTCCAGGCTGGATACAGCACCGCCAGCAGGGCAACTATATAAAGAAACACCACCGGCATGACAACGCTGCCGGCGGTGACCCGGCAGTACCACTGGGGTTCAAAGGCAATGCCCGCAATGGTGGATGATTCAGGCAGCAGGAAAGAAAAGTCAATGGGATGGCGCTCAAAGTAATATGACAGCGGCACGCCCAGCGCCAGGGAAAGAACCGCAGCCATGGTGACCAGCAGCAGGGTCTCGGAAAATATCAGTCCGAACAGTCTGCAACCGGAAAAACCCACGGCCTTCATGACCCCGAAAACGGGTATTCGTTCAAAAACACCCATGAGCATGGCATTCATGGTGAGCATCCCGACAGCCGCATAGATGATCAGGAGCATGATAATCATCGAGACGTCGGAGAGGTCCAGCAGCCTGGCCAGCGTTGGCTGCAGCTCGCGCCAGCTGTTTACCTCCAGATCGGGAACAAGCTCTGCTATTTTTTTTGTTGCCTGCTCAAGCAAGACACCATTATCCGCGCGTTTCATAACAATTTCATGGACGCCTTCCGGCAGGGCGAAAAACTCGCGGAAATCGCGGTCACCCATGATCAGTCCGCCACGGTCGATCCCCTGCCCGACTGACTTGAGCACCCCCTGCACGGTAAAAAGATCGTTGGCCATGGAGCCGTCGGCAGCCTGGGCCACCAGAACGATTTCGCTGCCCGGCCGGACATCAAGAATCCGGGCCAGCTGATATCCCAGCACGACCTGCTTGGCATCGGTTGCCGATAACCAGCTGCCGGAAAAAACATGATTCTGCAGCAGCACAACCTGCTCCTCGGCCCGGGGATCAATGCCGCGGATGGAGACACCGGTGGAATTTTCATGGGCGGCCGCCAGACCGCCGCCAAGAAGCCGCGGCGAGGCGATCAACCCACTGTTTTCCGCCTGCCTGATTACCCTGCGATAATCAGGGATGACCGTATACAGGTCAGGATCGTCCCGGTATCCTTGCGCGTGGATCTGCATCTCCCCCATTTCCATGGACACGGCATTGGTTTCCATGGCTCCCATCCAGCCCTCAAAAAGGCCGGCATAAAAAATCATGATGGCGCCGGCAAAAGCCATGGCCAACACGGTCACCCAGGTCCGATGGCGATAGCGGAGAACATTCTTCAAGGCAAGGCTCAGCAGCTGCATGGTTTCTACATCCCGCGCAGCTGCATGATCGAAAACAGGGAATCGGGCAGGCCGATATCAAAATCGACCTGCAGGTAGATCAACTCGGTGTACTCGTCGGGCTTATCAGCCGGAACCATATGGAGGACGACGGGAATCAACCGGCCGCCCATCTCCTTGACATCACTGAACGTCAGCGTCCTGGCAAGGATCATGTCCTCGTCATAGTACAGAGAATCGACCGGGAGATAATCATCGGCCCGGACGGTTATGACGATCTTGCCCCAGACCACCGGCGCATCGTGATGGGGCAGCAGGGCGAACTCTATGATGTCCTCCCCGTCCCGGATTCCTTCAAAGGTGATCTCCGGTTCATAATCATCGGACAGGCGTGATTCCTTGACCAGGTCGTCATTGGTGAAATGGCTGCCCATCCACGAGCCCATCATCATGCCCGAGGTCAAGCGGATGACCCGGTCCGTTTTGGGAAGATAGGTATACATGGTGTTTCCGTTTTTCAGACTGACGGTTCCTTTCTCTTTTAAGGGCAGTACAATGCGGACCAGCGACATGTCCCGCCCCTTGGACCAGCTGTCCATGATCATGGTCCTGGTGTAATGCTCGGTTTTCACCTCCATCTGCAGCCGGGCTTTGGAGGAGGAAGATCGCCAGAGATCATCTATTTTTTCCAGGACTTCCCTGGCACGGAGCCTGCCGTTGTCCTCACCGGCGGAAACCGGGTCCATCACGGCGCAATGCAGCGCGATAAAAAAACAGACCGACAGCGCCATTGATCGCTTGGTCACCATGTCCTCCCTCCGGCGGAAACATTCTTTAGCAAATCTTGATGGCGTCGTAACAAGTCCGGTCTACTGTATCATAGCAGGTACGGCCAATGCTCGACGTACCATATGTACGCCTCCGCTTGGCCGACACCGCTATTCCTTGCATATCGAAATTTTTACTTAGCCATTTTTTAGTGTGTGATGGACTTTTTACGAGTCCATAAATCTTTATATATGATATCCCCTGAGCTCCAATAATTCAAATTTTGCCGCCTCACGGGAAAAAACAACTGTGCCCGTCGTCTTTCTCTTGCTTTTATAGTTGAGAATTATTACCATCTAAACACAATTAAAAGGACATCGACTGCACTTAGAAATGGAAACCACCTCAAAATGAAAGGAGCAGCACATGCAGAAATACGAATGCCCCTGCGGTTACGTGTATGACCCGGAAGAAGGAGATTATGAGAACGGCGTGGAGGCCGGGACAGCTTTCCAGGATCTCCCCGATGACTGGGTCTGCCCCAAATGCGGAGCGGAAAAAGAACATTTCTACCCGGTGGACTGAAACGCTTCTCCCCTGAATTTACCCCCTGTCACGCAGGAAAATTCAGGGGAGCCTTCCCCCTCGTTCATCAACCAGGGACTAAAATAACAAAAAGAGGTTGAATAAATTTTACTTTTTCACTGATCAGTGCTTTGTCATTTCCGGTCCGTCCAGAACTTCCCTTACCCTGACAGCCAGCTCTTTTTTGGAAAAAGGTTTCTGGATAAAATTTACGTTTTTTTCCAGCACCCCTCGATGGGCAATCACATTGGACGTATAGCCGGACATAAACAAAACTCTGAGGCCGGGATAAAAGGATGTGAGGCGTTCGGCCAACTCGCGGCCGTTCATTTCCGGCATCACGACATCGGTGACCAGCAGATCAATTTCGCCCTCATGCTTTTCGGCCAGTTCCACGGCTTCACCCGGCGAGGAGGTGGCAATTACCGTATAGCCCAGACTTTCGAGCATCCTTTTGCCAAGGGCTAATATGGCAACCTCGTCCTCAACCAGCAGTATGGTTTCGCCGCGGCTCAAGGGTATTTCTCCTGGAGCCTCCCTCTGTTCCTCCACAGCCGTTCCTTTATTCCTCGGCAGGTAGATCTTGAAGGTCGTCCCTTTGTCCGGTTCACTGTAAATATTGATAAACCCCTGGTTCTGCTTGATGATTCCATAGACCGTGGCCAGTCCCAGTCCGGTTCCCTGTCCCGTGCCCTTGGTGGAGAAAAACGGCTCAAAAACACGCTCCTGCGTTTCCGGTTCCATACCGCGACCATCATCGCTAACTGCGAGCATGACATACTCCCCGGGTACAAATCCGGCGTGGTCGGCGCAGTAGGATTCGTCGAAGCGGGTATTTTTCGTTTCAATGGTGACTTTCCCCACCCCCTCGATGGCATCCCTGGCATTGACGCAGAGATTGGCCATAACCTGGTCGAGCTGGCTCGGATCGATCTTTACCAGCCACAAATGTTCATCGGGACGCCAGGCAAGATCAATATCTTCGCCGATCAGCCGCCGGAGCATCTTCAGCATATTCTCCACAGACGCATTCAAATCGAGAATCTTGGGCGCTACGGTCTGTTTCCTGGCAAACGCCAGCAGTTGCCGGGTAATATCGGCCGCACGTCTTGCGGCAAACATAACCTGTTTGATATCGGCATGCAGTTGGTCACCGGGCCCAACCTTGTCCATCATTATATCAGCATACCCGATTATGACGCTGAGCATGTTGTTAAAATCATGCGCCACTCCGCCCGCCAGCCGGCCGATGGACTCCATTTTCTGCGCCTGGGCAAACTGCGCCTGCAACAGCTGATGCGATTTTTCCTTTTCAATTCTCTCGGTGATATCCCGCGCAAAAACCAGGGCCCCGTCCCGGCCTTCATATACAAGGGGCACCGCGGAAACCTCGACATCGACAGGAGAGCCGTCCATTTTCACAAAAACTTCTTCGCTGGGCAAAACCGCGGTCTTGTCCCCGGTCAGCAGCCGCATCCTGTCGGAGATTTTTTCGTGGAAATCGGGATGGACCCGGTCAAGAACCGGTGTTCCCAATATCTCCCTGTCCCCTTGCGCCCCGAACAGATCCACCGTTGATTTATTCAAATAGACAAAACAGCCGTCAATCACTACAAAGATGGCGTCCGGCGAGTTTTCCACCAGCATGCGGAACCGCTTTTCACTTTCCCGCAAAGCGGTCTCGGCGGCTTTCCGATCGCTTTCGTCCCGCACGGTCGATATCATCATGTTCTGTTCATAAAGCGGGATATTCTTCGCCGCCACAATTCTTTTGCGGCCATCCTTACCGGTGATCTCCACATCTTCCCAAATCATCCGTTCAGGATCACGGGACGCGACATCCCGGATTACCCGGGTTCGGATTTGCTCACGGTATGCGGGATCGGGATAGACTTTTTCAAAGAATGTCGCCACATCGGTCAATTCACTTGCCGGCCATCCGTAAATTTCTTCAAAACGTTTGTTGACATACATTGTACGGCTATCATCAATGGAATTGACTGACAGACCGATGGGCAGATTATCAAGGATTATCTGGATAAACTGGTTTTGGCGGCGCAGATCCATGGTCTTCAGCACCACCTGTTTGCGCAATGACCAGGACCAGAGAAAAAATGCCAGCAGGAGCAGGAGGAGGGGGAGAAAAATAATCGCCATGTAGCGGATAAAAGATACAAACCCGGCGGATGGCTCTTCATACACCCCCAGCCATTTTTCATAGATGCGCCGGTATTCGCCGGTTTCGTCGATCACCTTCAGGCCTTCGCCAAGCTGGGCCAGCAGAGCTTTGTGATTTTGCGGGACAGCATAGCAGTACTCCGGAGAAAGGAAAGGGCGCCGTCCGACACGCAGGTTTTCCCACCCATGTTTGCTTATCCAGTACAAGGCGGTCAGCCGGGCGACAAAGGCGCAATCGTACTCGCCTGCCGCCAGCGCCCGCAGCGCCTCTTCCTGGGAATCGACAACGGAAACTGCATCGCCCAAGCCCTTTTCCACCAGAAACTCGTGCATGATGTCACCCTGCTGCACGACAATACGCATGCCCGTCAATTCATCGACTCCGGTCGGGAAGGCGGCTTCACCTTTACGCATGACCGCAACGTAATGGGTCACCGTGTGGGATGGGGTGAAATCGAATTGCAAATCACGTTCTGCCGAGTAGAACATGCCCTGGACAGCGTCGATCCGCCCCTCGGCCAGGGCCTGGCGTATTTCCGTCCAGGGACCGAGACGGATCTCGACATCCAGGTCCATTTCATGGGCAATGGCCTTTGTGAGCTCGACATTGAATCCGGCGGGGAGGCCATCCTCGTCCAGGTATTCAAAAGGAGGATAGTTGTGGTCGCCGCCGATGATAATGCGGCGATGGGAAGGCAGCTGCAGGGCCGCGAACCATTTGGCGTGAAGATAACGATAGGTTCCGTCAGCAATCACCAAGGCGAGGCCTTCATTTAACAGGGCCAGAGTTTCACGGTCCCCTTCCCTGACGGCAAAGCAGAAATCCTGACGAAATCCCTCCACGGGATTGTTGATAACCAGCAGGTTGGTAAGATTCGATTGCTGGATAAGGCGCAGGGCCACCAGCCGCTGGACAACCACGGCGTCGTGAAGGCCGTCGTTCAGTTCCCGCAGGGCGGCCTCGAAAGTGGCCGTAGTATGTATTTTGATGCCGCGTTCTTCCCGCCGGAGAAACTCTTCGGCGTTGTCCCCTTTCATAACCGCGACCTGCCGGCCCCGGAGATCATCAAGATTTTGAATATCGGTGGTGGTTTTCCGGACGACGATGGCGCCGTGGAGCGACATGTAGGGAAAGGTGAAATCAAATAAAGGCTCCCGCTCCGGTGTGCGCCCCACCAGCGGCAGGGCCTGGACTTTGCCCCCTTGCAGCCATTTCTTGACCTCTGCCCAGGGACCGGTGCGAAAAGTGACGTCACGTCCCATGGCGGCGAGCGCCGCGCGCAGTAATTCGACTGAAAAACCTGTGACCCGCCCTTCCTCATCGACAATGCTAAATGGCGGATAATCAATCTCGGAAGCGGAGCTGATAACTGATCTTGATTGCAGTAGTTCTTTATCTTCGGCGTGAACGGAAACCCCGCAAAGACATAGCACGATCATGGCAAATAGCACAGCCGTGATCATGGCATGCCCACTGATCAGGCGTTTACCGTTGATAGACATATTTACTCCCTTGTCTCCGGCAGGCAAGATGTCGAGTTCCGGCATCAATGCCCGGTGCATACACTGAACCGCTTTCTATCTGCCTATGTCTGATCAACCTCTGTGCCTTGATCCTGGATCCGTGAGCATCCGCTCCAGGGGCGGCGGGGTGAGCCGCGCTAAAGCTTCAGGAAATCTGCAACAATAGTCAAGACAAGCACCCATGCAGGCAACCCCTGCATAACTTTCACGGCATCAGGTTGATGCATGTCATAAACCCTGTTTACAGGATATCCAACAATAAGCAGTAGATCAAATAATAATTTTATATCATGCAGGTTGTTCGCACCCGGATCAGGGACCGGCCGGACCGTTTCCATCCTGATACAGGTCGAGCTGCACCAGGTTGTAATAGAGCCCCTGCAGCGCCATCAGCTCCCCATGCGTGCCCTGCTCTTTGATCCTGCCGCCGTCCATCACAATAATCCGGTCCGCCCGGCGGATGGTGGAGAGACGATGGGCGATGACCAGCGAAGTTCTGTCTTTGAAGCTTGCGGCAACAGCATGTTCCAGAATATTTTCACTTGCCGTGTCAATGGATGAAGTCGCCTCGTCCAGGACCAGCACCGCGGGATCCCGGCACAGCACCCTGGCAAAACAGAGCAGCTGTTTTTCGCCGGCTGACAGCTCCAGGCTGCCTTCACCGATCACTGTGTCCAGGCCATCCGGCAGGCCATTGACAAAAGCCTCCATGCCCGTGTCCCTGATGATCTCCATCACCTTTTCCCGGCCAATGCCTGTTTCCAGGACAATGTTTGCCAGGAGGGTGTCCGGCAGAATAAATACATCCTGCATGACCACCCCGATATTGCTGCGCAGGTCCTGGAGAGTAAACTCCCGGACATCGATCCCGTCTAAAAGAACCCGCCCCTGCAACGGGTCGTAAAAGCGGACCAGCAGGTTGATCAACGTGCTTTTGCCCGCCCCGGTCGACCCGACAACGGCAACGGTTTCCCCCGGGGCAATATCCAGGGAGATGTCCCGGAGAATGACTTCATCCTTATTGTATCCGAAACTCACATTGGCAAAGGTGATCGATCCTTTGATTTGCTTCGGCTGTGCAGGTTTTTCCGGCGAACGGATCTGCATGGTGGTGTCAAGCAGGTCAAAGATGCGCTCGGCCGAAGCCAGGGCCGACTGGACGATTGAATATTTCTGGGACAGTTCCCGCAGCGGCTGGAAGAACAGGCGCATATACGACAGGAAAGCGACAAATTCCCCCAGGGTCAGCTCCTGCCTGATGATCTCGCCGCCGCCGTACCAGACGATCATGGCAATGGCCATGGAGCTCATGAGCTCGGTGAGGGGCATGAATGTGCCGAAAAGCCTTATCTGGGCAAGGGTGCGCTGCACAAATTCTTGGCTCAGCGATACATATCTGCCGTAGTTGTCCGCCTGCCGGCCAAAGAGCTGGATGACCCTGAGGCCGAAGATCGACTCCTGGAGAAAACTGTTCAACCTGACCAGCTGCTGCCGGATGGCGCGGAATTTCTGCCGCGCCAGGCGCGAGAATACGACCGTAATGGCTATGGCGGCGGGAACAAAAAGGGAGAGCAGCAGGGCAAGCCGGAAATTCATCAGAAAAAGAAGGACCAGGATGCCGGCCAGTTTTAAAAAATCATTGAACACAGTGACCAGAACCGATGTGAACATTTCGTGCATGTTCTGAATATCGTTGGTCAGCCTGGTGACCAGGCGGCCCACCGGCTGCTTGTTGAAAAAGGCCAGGTCGAGCTTGAGCAGATGAGAAAAAAGATCCTGGCGGATGGTGTGCATGATGGACTGGCCTATGCGCTCCAGGATGACAATTTGCAGAAAACCGGTGAGGAAGACCACCACGACCAGGATGCCGTAAATCAACGCGATGACGCCCAGCCCATGGACCCGCTCTCCGACGCCCAGAGTGGTGGCGGTGATATAGTCGTCAATGCCCATCTGCATGAGACGGGGAAGGGCAAGAGTCGCCCCGGTTACCAGCAGCGACAGGACAACGGCCAGCAGGAGGCCGGGGGAATGGCTGGCGCTGTAGCCTAGAATTCTCTGCCAGATGCGGTGTTCCTTCTGCGTCCCGGACCACCCTTCTTCATCATATCCGAAATTGCGCATTACACTCTTGCCATCAGTTCTATACCGGGCGTTGCCCGACCGGGACATGCCGGCCGACCGATTCCCTGGCCTGCTTTTCGTTCATGGTCCGGTACAGCGAATTTCGTGCCAGCAGCTCGCCGTGAATGCCGCTGTCCTGCAGCCGGCCCTTTTCCAAAATAAAGATCCGGTCGGTTTCCGACAGCAGTTTGACCCGCTGGGAAACGATCAGGATCAGGTTTCTGTCCTGCCGGCTGACAATGGAACGAAGCACCTGGTGTTCGGTTTCCACATCCAGGGCGGCCAGGGCATCGTCGATGATAAGCACCGAGCGGTCGGTTATCAGCGCCCTTGCCAGCGCCAGGCGCTGGCGCTGGCCGCCGGACAGGGTTACGCCGCGTTCGCCGACGGTTGTACCATACCCTTTGGGGAAATCGAGGATTTCATTATGGATGGCCGCCTTTTGCGCCGCTGCTTCGATCTCGCCGGCAGTGGCGCCGGGTTTGCCATAGGCAATATTTTCAGCAATGGTGTCGGAAAACAGAATGGCTTCCTGGCCGACATAAGCGACACGGCTGCGCACTGTGTCCAGGGAGAGGGTGTTGACATCGCGGCTGCCGAAGAAAAGGCATCCATCCGGGACAGGATACAACCGGGCCAGCAGTTGGCACAGCGTTGATTTGCCACTGCCGGTGCGGCCGGTGATCCCGTAGATTCCACCGCGCAGCTCCATGGTCAGATCCTGCAGCGCCGGACGGCTTGATGACTGATAGGAAAAGGTAAGATTCTGCAGGCGAAACCAGGGATCGATCACTTCGGGTGAAGAGCTGTCCGCAAGGTCCTTCAGCCGGGGAATTGATGTGGTAAGCTCGTGGATCCTCTGCAGGGAGGTGAGGCCCCGCTGGGTCAAGTTGGCCACCCAGCCGATGGCCATCATCGGCCAGACAAGCATGTAGAGATAAGTGATAAAGGCGACAAAATCACCAAGGGAAATCCGGCCCTCGATGGCGAACCGGCCGCCGTAATAGAGGACCAGCAGCATTCCCAGGTTGCCGACCAGGGCCGCCACCGGGAAAAGCAGGCCGTGAATCATGGCCACCCGGATGTTGCTCCGCACATATTTTTTCCCCAGCCTGTCCGACACCTTCCGCTGCATATTTTCCATGGTATAGGCCTTGACCAGGCGGATGGAAACCAGGGTGCTCCTGACGAACTCGGTCAGCAGGGAAAACTGCTCCTGGACTATGTTGAAGCGGTGATGAAGCCGGCCGGTCAAAAACAAGGTGCTGACGGCCAGAAACGGCATGGGCAGCAGGGCCAGCAGGGTCAGCTGCGGATTGATATAGGCCATGAAGCTGATGGCGGCCACGGACATAACCAAGGCGTCGACAGCGGAAACAAGACCTATACCGCAGGCCATCTGGACGGCCTGCAGGTCATTGCTGATATGGGCCATGATGTCGCCGGAGGTTCGCTTCTCGAAAAAGGAGCGGTCCATCTTGAGGACATGGGAATAGATCCTGTTGCGGATATCACGCTCGAGCAAACGGGAGAAACCGATGATCAGATACCGCCAGCAAAAACGCAGCAACGCCGCCCCCACTGCCGCGGCCAGGATAAGTCCGCTGATCCCGGCCAGGGATTTGCCGGTGGCGCTGCCCGCGGCCAGAGAATCGACCGCTGTTTTCAGCAGCCTGGGTATGATAAGCTGGAGAAAATCGACGCCGACAAGGGTGGCAAACCCCAGGGCCAGCCTCAAGGCATAGCGGGCAAAAATTGGCCGGATCATGGCCAGAACCGGCCCCAGCCGGCGACGGGCAGCAGGTGCGTCGTCCACGGTTTTATGCAGCGTCTTCAACGTTTGCCAATCCTGGTCCGGCAGAGTTCCTGGTAGGCGGTGGCGAGTTCAATGAATGCTTCGTGCTCACCACCCTTGTCCGGGTGCAGCTCACGCGCCTTTTTCCTGAACAGCCGCTTGATCTCCTTCATATCCATTGCCGCCAGCTCCGCCCGGCTGACGCCGAAAACCGTAGCGGCCTCGCCCATGGACATCCTCCTGGCTGATTTCGGGGGGGTATAGCGCCGGCGGGAATCCATGAAATTGCGGATGTATTGTTCCCAGCCGCTGCCCGTGGCAAAAGAATAATCAAAATACATGATCACATAGCGGACCAGGTATTCATGCAGGGTGTCGCTTTTCTCCAGCCCCCTCCAGAACTGCTCATCACTGTCGATGGCGCATATCCGGTCAAGAAAATGGCTGTCCATTTGTTCGGCGCTCAAGGCCTCGGGCATGGTATGAGCAAAGCTTTCGGTAAAAAAGGCCTGCAGATTGAAGATCGCATACATGTACATTTTATACTCATTGGGCCTGAGCGCCATTTCATGGTAGAGAAAATACTGCTCAATCTCATCCCGGGACTTGTCCAGCAGCATCCGGAACAGGGAAACGGACCGCATCAGGTTCCGCTGGTCGGTCTGGCCGAAACGGAGGAAATGGGCCCTCCTGCGGTCAAAGGGATGGGTCTCGTCCAGTATCCTCTGCCGTAATTCCCGGGAGGCGGGTTGCCACCGGCGATGTTTGCCACGGTCGGCGAACGAGTCGATGCGTTCGCGTACAGCGGGATCGACAAACGGATACAACAGCTCCTCCAGTTCAAAAGGATCAACATTGATCCCCTTTTTTTTCAATCCTTCAGCCACCATGTCGTCAATAACAAACGTCATGCTGTCGCCATAGAGGATATATTGCTGCGGATTGCGGCCCAGTTCCAACAGGTCGCGGTGGCGCAGGACATCGCCGTCAGGATAGGATTCCCTTATGGTGTACAGAATATGGTTACGGACGAACCGGCGGGCAAGATACATGAAATATAACGTAGGGCCGACTTATGATTATACGAAAACAGAATGCCACGAAATGAACGTAAGCGGGCACAAGACGCCGCGGATCAGTTATCAACGCTGATGGAAACGCAATGTGTGGCTGCTCTCTGTCACGAGAGTTATGGCGAATGAACAGCACACCCGGATCGGCGTCACATTCTTACGATGCGCGGCCGAGCAGTTCCTTTACAGTGGCAACGACTTCCTGTACGTCAAAGGGCTTGCTGAAGACTTTGTCGGCGCCAAGCTCCAGCGCGGCCGGGAGGTAAGCCTCGGGACCGATTCGGCCTCCCCCGGAAATAGCGATTATTTTTATACCTGGATACTCTTTTTTCAGACGGGATATTGTTTCCAGGCCTTCCTGCTCGGGCATTATCAGATCGGTAATGACCAGATCGGCCGGTTGCCGGGACTGCATCTGCATGGCGACTTTACCGTTTTCCGCCACCAGAACCTCAAATCCCGCCCATTGCATCATCTGCTGGAGGAGGACCCGAATCTGCTCGTCATCATCGATTATCAGAACCCGCATAGGATACACTATCTTTCAGGATAAAACCTCACGTATGACCACTGCCAGTTTTTTCATATCCAGCGGTTTGGACATGAACTTCCGTATCACTCTTTTTGTGTTTTCGTCAAGCACTACCGATTCACTGAAGCCGGAACAGAGAATCACCGGAAGATCCTGCCTGATATTTATGATTTCGGCGGCCAGATCGGTCCCTGAAATTCCGGGCATGGAATAATCGCAGATAAGCAGATCAACATCGGCTGCTTCACCCTGGAGCATTTCCAGGGCTTTTTCGCCGCTGGTCGCCGACAAAACAGTATAACCGAGATACTGCAGCATGCTGGTAGTCATCTTTACAATATCAAATTCATCGTCAACGAACAAGATTTTCTCTCTGCCCCGGGGAACGCCAAGCACAGGATCATCGGCGATTCCCCGCTCATCGTCGGTACATGGAAAAAAGACGGTGAATTCCGACCCGACATCAACCTCGGACTTGACATCCAGCACCCCATCATGGGAGGTGATGATGCCATGGATGACCGAGAGGCCCATGCCGGTTCCCTCGCCAACGTCACGGGTGGTGAAGAAGGGATCAAATATACGCTCCAGGATCTCGGGGGGCATGCCGTGTCCGGTATCCTTGACGGTAAGGACAAGATATTTCCCCGGCCCCACATCAGGATATTTTTTCCGCGTGGAAGAATCCGCTTTGAAATTGCGCAGGGAAATTTCAAGAACCCCTCCCTTAGCCGCCATTGCCTGGGCGGCATTGGTGCAGAGATTCATGAACACCTGGTGGATCTGGCTGAGATCGGCATTGATATGGCACGGTTCCGGCTCAATGGACGAAATGATCTCTATGTTAGCCGCAAGAGAGGATCGCAGGAGTTTGACGCCCTCCTTGATGACCGGGGTGATGAGGACGTTCTGCCGCTGGGTTTTGCTCTGCCGGCTGAAGGCCAGGATCTGGCTGACCAGTTCCTTGGCCCGGTTGCCGGCCTTTTTAATCGCTGCAATATGGGTGGCGATATCCTCCGGGGACAAAGCCTGGATTTTCTGGCCCTCCGCGGCAACCGGCGAGGAAAGCCGGTAAAGCAGCAGATCGGCATTGCCGAGGATCGCCCCGAGAATATTATTGAAGTCATGGGCAATCCCGCCGGCAAGGGTGGCAATGGCTTCCATCTTCTGCGCCTGGGACAGCTGCTTCTTGAGAATTTTCTCCTGGGTTATGTCCTTGGCCGTATATATGTATCCCGTTACCTCGCCCCTGTCGAGGATCGGCGAACATGATACCAGGAGGCTCTTGCCCAGGAACTCATGCTCAACCTCGTATTCATTGTCAACCCCTGTGGCAAACACATCGCTTGCGGGACATAACTTACACGGCTCCGAACGACCGGCAAAGAGCTCGTAGCAGGTGCGCCCGACAATCTCCCGGTCATCCCTGCTCAACATGTCATGGGCGGCCCTGTTGGCAATCACCACCTCAAGATCGGTATCCAGAATGGTAACGGGATCGGTAATGGCGTCAAAGGTGCTCTGCCATTCTTCAATGGACCTGACCAGGGAAAGATTTGCCTCCTGGCGTTCCTCGATTTCCTGTATCAACCGGGCATTGGCTTCGCCAAGCTCGGCTGTGCGCTTCAGGACCTGCTCCTCCAGCTGCTGTCCGGCCTCGACCAGTTCCCGGTTTTTTTGCTCCAGTTTCCTGTTCAGGGCGACAAATTCACCCAGCAGTTTGCTGAAAGCGAGATAGAGAATGAGCGAGGCCAGCACCAGAACCGATACGGTTATCAGGGACAACCTGGTTATATCTTCATTATATGATTTAACAATTGTGGTGAGGTCGATCCCCTGCAGGATCCGGCCGATCTCCCGCCCTTCCCTGTCCCGGATAAAATAGGAAGGGAAGACGAAATGAACAGCGCCGTCATGGACAAAGCTCTGCTCCTCTCCGGTCAATGTCATGTCAATACCGGCGGCTTTTTCCGCAAAAAAAGGATCATCAAAATATTGAATAAGGTAGGCGCCGGATACGACCCCATGATCATCGCGGCTCCCTTCATCAACCAGATCCCTCCGGAGCGCCAGTGCGGTATGCATATCTAGATTGTCGCGAATATCATCGACAAATGAATCCATTCGGACACCGAACAGGACACTGCCGATGAATTGATCCCGGTGGAATATTGGCTGCACCACCCTGTACAGCAGGCCGCAATCTCCGTAGACAAAACCGTTTATCCCCTGTTCCGGCATGGAAGAAATATCCGAATAAACACTGCAGGTAAATCGCTCTTCATCTCCGTACTGCTCCGGTTCATTCATCCTGAGAAAAACGGTGTTGTCAGGGAGAATGAAATTGATATGGTCAAAGTGGGGGTTTTCATTCTGGAGTAGTCTGTAGATCGGCAGGGTCGCCGCATACAGCTGCTCCCGCTCACCAGCGGCAAAATGCTCAATAATATTTTCATACCGCTGGGCAAAACTCCTGATCCGGGAGCTGTACTGTTCATTGAGTTCCCGGGTCATGGAAGCTATGAGTTCCGAGACCAGTTCTTTTTTGCACTGGATAACCAGTTCGCGGTTCTGATCGCGCTGCTTGACAAAGAAAAAGAAATAGGATGCCGAAATGGTCAGAATGACCGCGACGATGGCAATAATGGTTTTTGATCTGACTCCCAGCATAATTCTATATTGTCGACTGCTCCATGGTTGATGGCGTCGCAAAAAGTCGCCAACTGCTGTGTTGCTGCAAATTGTCTCGTCACTGCGGCGTACCTATGTACGCCTCATTCCTCGAAATTTGCGCGCCTTGCATTTGACGATTTTTGTTTATACTCATGTTCATATGAACATGGGTGCTTAGCCATCTTTTAGTGTGTGATGGACTTTTTACGAGTCCATCATGGTTAGCTTGTGCCGGAAAACAATTTCCCGGAAAAAATCGACCAAGCCTTCCCGACGGCTGACTATCTTCACCTGCTCCGGAATCATATCCGACACGACATTACGCATGATCGACATCTTGTATTCTATATTGCCGGCAAACCTGTTATCAAGATACCAGGTATAGAAAAGACCGAAAAGCAGACCAGGCGGGGTGAACCCCTCCTCGCTGTTTACCAGCCGGGTATACAGAACAGGGGTGAGACCGGATCTGCGCATTCTGGCCAGACGCAGATAGGCATCGATTTCGTCCTGGCTGAAAAAGCCATTGTACTCCTGTTGATCCCGAATAACAAGCCGATACAACCGGCCGACCGGCTCCTCCTGTTCATACACGTTGCTCATGGTTTTTTCCAGGGCGTAATTGCCCAGCAGCGACTGGCCCAACGCGACCAGAAAGGCCATGGCAAAGCGCTCCGGGGTCTCTGTCTGGTCTTCGCGGATAAAGATCAGACACTCCTGCGGATCATAAAAAGAAAAGATATTGTCCCACTCCTGGCAGCGGCGCCAGTGTTTTGCATCAACAAGGACAATACCCCGGGAATATGCAAGGTGTTCGGGCAGAATATCCGAATGCTGCCACAGAATCCCGACAATGTCCGCCAGCAGCCGTGTTCGTTCAGGTTCATTCAGTTCAACCCGGACCCCGTTGCCGTTGTCCTCCCGCTGCACAATAAGGCCGGCCGTCCATTTGCCGATGGCTTCAAACCGCTGACAGGGATGGGACAGACCGGAACCAACCGGGGCGCGGAATCGCGGGTTGGAAGGCAGATCCACCGGCGAAGGGTTGACGCTGAGATATTTTTCCCGGTGCAGGCACCACAGGGTACGGACAACATTGGCCAGCGCCGACGGATCATGCTGGATAACATGGCGGCGGCGCAGTTTGTCGGTGGAAAAAATACCCGCCTCCACCGGCTCAAAGCCTATCTCCCGCAACCGCTGCCGGTCAAGATAGATGGGCTCTTTCTCTTCCAGGGCATAATTCTGCAGTATTGATCCGGGGATTTCCCCCAGACCGATGGTCAGGATGTGACTGAACAGGTTGTCCACGCCCCCGGGAATATTCCGGTTATAGGCCCGGACCAGGTCGGATATATGGAATTTCCTCTCCGGGGCGTCCCGGGTGGCGTCGGTCTCACCCTTCTGGACCCAGATATTTGACACCAGGATCTTCAGGGCGCCGCTGTTCCGGCGGATCAGATCAGGGATCCCGGGAACCTGCAGGATGGGGATAATCGAGGTGTACAGGCTTCCCGGGGCATAAATGATGATATCCGCCTGGCGGATGACCTGTTCCACCTCCGGCGGCAGGTGCGGTTCCCGGTAGAATTCGACAATCGCCCGGTCCACGGGATAGCCCCGCCGGGCAAATCCGGATTTGTTCTCTCCGGTGACCAGCACCCCGTTGGCATAAAACATCTGCAGCTGCGCCGGTGTCGTTGTACAGGGCAGGACGCCGTTGTTTTGCACGCCGATGTGTTGCGAGACCTCCTGCAGCCCCCTGACTGTTGCCTGGTGAAGCAACGGCTGCTTGTTGAGCAGTTCATCAACGGACATGTGGCGGTCAACATGTCCCAGCATCGCGCTGGCCAGGAGAAGATTGCCCAGGCACTGCGGTTGGGCAAGGGTTCTCTGCAACCGGTAGTCGGCAAACAGACGGTCAATGAGCCGGCGGAAATAGTCACGCAATTCATCGGGCAGGCCATTGGCCATATCCGCTCCGGACAGCAGTTTCTCCGGAGAAATATCCGGCGCATGGAAACGGTAATTGAAAATCCGGTGCAGGGTGGCGGCGAGACTGCCTGCGCCGCGATCGTCAAGACCGTAGAGATTCTGGAGATTTTCGCGGCGCACCGAGGAGACGAGGACGTGGCGCAGATCGCCCAGACCGACAAGGGGCAGGTACTTGAGCAGCTCCCCGGTGGATCCGCCGTCATCGGTTACACAGACGATGCTGGTAATACCGGAAAAAATTTCTTTCAGCCCGGTGAACGGGTTATCCTGCCAATCGGTCCGCCGGGAGTCGCCGCCGACAATATTTGACAGCCCGGTTCCGCCGCCAAGAGTCACGACCCGGAGCCCGTCGGTGTTCACGTTGGAAAGACGTTCCAGCGTTCCATGAAACAGGGCGGCAAGCGTGGGGGAAACTCTCGGCGGCGGTCCGTTCAACGCCAGGCCGATGATCTTTTCCTCGGCGCTGCCTTCGGCCAGAAAGTCAAGGGGCGACAGGCCGCTGCTGGTCAGCGCCTCCAGGTACTGGCGCAGGTTGCTGGTTTCCGGGCTATTGCTCATCTGGTATATTTACCCTACAGGCCCGTGGCTTCCATCTGCCTGGCCACAACTTCCACTGATTGCTGAAGAGCCTGTCGTTCATCATCGGTGAGTTTGAATTCAATGATCCGCTCAATGCCGCCTTCCCCCAGCACCACCGGCACGCCCAGGAAGTAGCCGGAGATGGAAAATTCACCGTCGAGATAGGCGGCGCAGGCCATGACCCGTTTGGTGTCGTTGATGACGGCCTCGGCCATTTCAACCGCCGCCAGCCCGGGAGTATAAAAAGCGCTGCCGGTTTTCAGGTGATTGACGATTTCGATCCCGCCCATCTGGGTGCGTTTGACTATTTCCGCAATCTTGTCCGCGGAAAGCAGATCGGTTATCGGAACGCCGCCGACGTTGGCCAGCCGGACCAGGGGCAGCATGTTGTCGCCATGGATACCCATGACCAGGGCGTTGACGTCCTGGGGCGACACTCCGACGGCATCGGCCAGAAACGTCCGGTAGCGGGCTGAATCAAGCACCCCGGCCATGCCGATGATCCTGTTCCTGGGCAGGCCGCTGACCTTGTAGGCCGTATGCACCATGGCATCGATGGGATTGGTGACAACAATCATCACGCAGTCCGGGGAGTACCTGGCTGCCGACTCAGCGCATGACTTGACAATGGCAACGTTTTTGGCCAGCAGATCATCACGGGACATGCCGGGCTTGCGGGCCAGGCCGGCGGTGATGATGACCACATCCGAGCCGGCGGTATCAACATAGTCATTGGTTCCGGTCACCCTGCCGCCATAGGCATCCAGGGGACCGCACTGCCAGAGATCAAGGGCCTTTCCCTGGGGAATACCTTCCATGACGTCTACCAGGACGATATCACCCAGCCGCCTTGCCAGAGCCCAGTGAGCGGCGGTGGCGCCCACATTACCCGCGCCGATAATGGTAATTTTCTTTTTCATCTTCTCCTCATTTGTTTTCAAGTGTGCGTAAGAGTTCTTCAACCCGTTCTATATCTTTGGGTGTATCCACCTCGATGGAATCATGGTCGGTGAGGACGACCCGGATGGTGTATCCGTATTCAAGCGCCCGGAGCTGCTCCAGTTTCTCAAACCGCTCCCATTCACCCTCGGGCAGGCCGACAAAGGTCAGCAGAAAGCCTTTGCGGTAGGCATAAAACCCGAGATGCTTGTAATATGTCGGCCTGGCCGGTTCCTCCGGATTTCGCTGAAAGGGTATGGACGCCCGCGAAAAATAAAGGGCATTGCCGTGCCGGTCAAACACTGTTTTGACATGGTTGGGATCATCAATTTCCTCGGGCCGGATGATCTTATAGATCAGGGTGGACATGGGCAGGGCCGGGTCATCAAGCATCGGCCTGGCCACCTGTTCAACAACCTCGGCCGGAAACAGCGGCTGGTCCCCCTGGATATTGACGATAATATCTTGTTCGCTGATATCGACCAGGCTTGCCGCCTCTGCCAGGCGGTCGGTTCCTGTGGCATGGTCCGCACGGGTCATTACAAATTCGCCGCCGAATGAACGGACCACATCGGCTATCCGCTGGTCATCGGTGGCGACCACGACCCTGGAGAGGAGATCGACCTGATCCGCCCGCTCCACCACATGCTGAATCATCGTTTTACCGTTGATGAGCGCCAGCGGCTTGCCCTCGAAACGGTTGGAGTGATACCGGGCTGGGATTATGGCGACTACTTTTGCGCTGCTCTCCGACATTATAGTTCCTTTTCCCGGCGATCACCCATGAAAGATATTTCCATGGATAAACGCGGCGCTGATGATATTTTACTAACCGCCTGGTGCTCAAGCCAGCCCTTGACGAATTCCAACTGCTGTAATTGGGTGATTTTACCTTTACGGGGTTCAATTGGCAATAAACAATCCGTCATTTGTTATTCCGGGTTCTGATCGGTTGTTTTGCCGCAACTGTCATTTATATGGTATACTTATTCAACATATATCCATCTATCATAAAATTAACAATGATACTTCCCGGAATTCTCCTTTATCGCTTTTTGTTCTATTCTGCGGCCCGGTTCATGGGCCTGCTCCTGCTGGTCAACCTGTGTATTGCTCCGGAAATACAGGCCGAAGACAGGATCACAGAGGACGGGCTCCACCGCAATAAATCCGGCGATGTGCGCAAAATAACCGCTGATGTGTTGAAAAAGGGACCCCAAGAGATAAACCCGATCATTGGCTCGGTGCCCGGCGCTTTTTCCCGGGATCAGGCCGGCACACAAAACGGCCGAACCGGATCCTTTTTCCATGACTGCGGCGCCATATCGACGATCTACGCCTCGTTCTTCCTGGTCTTTCTTATTGCAATTGCCCTGTTTATTAAAAAAACCGCCAACAGGAAAAATATCGAACTGTTGGCGGAAATCCGGGAACGCAAAAAGCTTGAAAAATGCCTTATTGACAGCAGGCAGGCATATATAAAACTGGTTGACAACCTGCCCCAGCGCATTTTTCTCAAAGACCGCGATTCAGTTTATATACAGTGCAACAGGGCATATGCTGACGATCTCGGTATTCCGGTGAACAAAATAGCAGGCAAAACCGACTATGATTTTTTTCCCGTCTCCAGGAGCGACAAATATCTTCAGCATGACCGGGAAGTCATGGAGACCGACACTCTGGTGGAATACGAAGATGAATATTTTGCCAATCATGCCTTTGCCATTGTCAAAATTGCCAAAGTCCCGATTCATGGCGACGACGGCGAGGTAACCGGCATCCTCGGCATCATATGGGACATCACCGGGGAAAAAATGGCGGAAAAAGCGTTGCTGGAAAGCGAAAAACAGTTCCGCAATCTTATCGATCAGGCTTCCGACGCCGTAACCATAGCCGATATGAAAGGAAAAATTGTCGACGCCAACATCAAGGCCTGTGAGAGCCTTGGCTATACTTATGAGGAGCTGCTTGCTCTGCACATGGACACTCTTGACCCGGTCACCTGGTCAAGTCACACGCCCCCGCTCATCTGGAAAGATCTGTCCGAGAGCAGGGCAGTGATAACCGAAACCCATTATCACCGCAAGAACGGATCCACCTTTCCGGTTGAAGTCAGTATGAGCCTGCACAAGGAATCCGGCAGCAACCTCATACTCAATATCGCCAGGGATATAACCCCCCGCCACCTGGCCCTCAAACAGCAGGCAAACATGGGGAGGATCATAGAGGACTCGCTCAGCGAAACGTATATTATTTCTTCCGACAATCTGCATTTTCTCGTAGCCAATCGCGGGGCCCGTGAAAACATCGGATACAATGCCGAAGAACTCAAGTTGAAAACAATTACAGATATCTGCCCCGGCCTGACAAGAGATGTATTTCACTACCTTGTCGCCCCTATTGATAAACAAGATAAAGAACGGGTGCGGCTGGAAACGACGTTTCACCGTCGCGACAAAACCACCTACCCCGTGGATATCTTCATCCAGTTTACCGAATACCTGTTCTATCCGGTCTATGTCCTGCAGGCCGTTGATCTCTCGGAAAGGAAAAAATATGAACAGGAGCTGCAAAACGCGGTGGACATCATCAACAAAAGCAGTTCCGTCGCCTTTATCTGGCAAAAAGCGGACGGGCTGCCGGTCATCTTTGTCACCCGGAATGTAGAGATGATATTCGGACACTCAGCGGCCGACCTTTTATCCCAGAAGAAATCGTATGCCCAGCTCATTCATCCCGAGGATTACGATTCCTATATGGCGGAAATCGAATCCGGCGCGGCAAATCCGCGCCAGGAAATTATCGATCATTGCGCCTACAGGATCATCACCCGCGACAATGAGATCAAGTGGGTATCTGACTATACATACATCAAGCGCGACCAGGCAGGCAATATTATCGGCTATCAGGGCATTGTGGACGACATCACGGTCCTCAAGGAAAACGAATTCGCCCTGCGCAGAAGCAGGGATGAATGGGAAAGAACCTTCCATGCCATTCCCGACATCGTCACCCTGCTTGACCGCGATTGCCGGGTTGTCAAAATCAACCAGGCCGGCTGCGAGCAATTCGGCCTTTCCTCCAGCGAGATCATCGGCATCCCATGCCACAAGCTCTTTGGCGACACTGAGGCCCCCTGTGCCGAATGCCCGATCACGGACACCATCGCAACGCTGACCTCTCAAACCCGCGAGATCTTTCACCAGAAGCTGGACAAAACGTTTCTGGTTACCACCTCGCCGATGCTGGACGACAACGGGGAAGTTATTTTCATCGTCCATGTCGCCAAGGATATCACCGCGCATAAAAAAATGGAGCAGCAGCTGTTCCTGAGTGAAAAGATGACCACCATCGCCGGACTTGCGGCCGGCGTGGCCCATGAGATCAACACGCCCTTGAGCGCCATCCTCCAGTCCATTGAGGTTGTCCGCAATTCCCTGGACAACACATATCCTGACAATCGACAGGCTGCCGGGAAATACGGACTGGATCTTACAAAGGTAAGTCAGTATTTCCAGGAAAAAGAGGTTGATTTCTATCTTAACGGCATCAGGCACTCCGCGCTCAACGCCTCCAGGATCATAGCCAACCTGCTCGATTTCAGCCGCCCCCAGAAGGGAGATCTCCAGGAGGTTGACATAAATCAGCTCATCGAGAATTCCCTTGATCTTGCCCGGGCCGATTATAATCTCAAGAAAAAGTATGATATCCTTAATATTGAAGTAAAAAAGGAGTACGGCGTTGACATGCCCATGGTTATGTGTGTGCCCATGGAGATCGAACAGGTGATCCTCAACCTGATAAAGAACGCGGTTCACGCCATGGTGGACGGGCCCGGGGCGGAAAAACCCTGCTTAACCCTCCGGACAGACCGGGAAGGAGAAGCGATACGGATTGAGGTCCGGGACAACGGTCCGGGAATTGAAGAATCGGTGCAAAAGCATATTTTCGATCCCTTTTTCACCACCAAGGAAACCGGCCTGGGCACGGGGCTGGGCCTTTCGGTCTCCTACGCCATTATCCATGACAAGCATCACGGCGTCATACGGGTTGAATCAAAACCAGGACAGGGCGCTGCATTTGTGGTATTGCTTCCTTTGCGGCAGCGGGTATAATCCTAATGTATGCGGTATTTGTGAACGATTCACCCTGTAACCACTAACCTTTACTTTATTGTAGACAGGCATCATGACCTCGGAGATAAAAAACAAATTAATACTGGTCGTTGACGACGATGTCTTGATGCAGAAAAGTCTTGCCATGCTGCTGCGAAATCTTGGCTACAGGGTCATCACGGCTGGAAACGGCAAGGAATGCCTGCAAATGTACCGTGAGAAAAATCCCGACCTCATGCTGCTCGACCTGCGCATGCCGGAAATGGACGGCATTGACGTCCTGGAAGAGATCCGCGAGGATCTGGAAGAATTCCCGGTTATCATTATTTCCGGAGCAGGCACCCTTGCCGATGCAATCAAGACCCTCAAGCTGGGCGCCTGGGACTATATGATTAAACCCATCAAGGATGTTTTCGTCCTTGATCTAGCCATGCAGAGAGCCTTTGAACGGACATCGCTGATCGAAGAAAACAAACGCTACCAGAATTACCTTGAGGAGGAGATCAAAAAAAGGACCGCGGAACTGCACCACGCCCAGAAGATGGAGGCCATCGGCACCCTTGCCGGCGGCATAGCTCATGATTTCAATAATATTCTGGCGATCATAACCGGATACACTGAAATGGCCAGGGATGAAATTCCTCCGGAAAGCCAGGCCGGAAAAGATTTGAATCATGTGATCAAAGCCTGCGGCCGGGCATCCGACCTTATCAAGCAGATCCTCACCTTCAGCAGGCAGGGGGAACAGGAGATCCAGCCGGTTCGGATCCAGTACCTGCTCAAGGAGGCCATCAAATTGCTCAAAGCCTCCTTCCCCGCGACCATTGAAATACGTGAATCCATTGACACGAATTGCAGCCCGATCCTGGCGGATCCGTCCCAGATCCGTCAGATCATCATGAATCTTGCCACCAACGCCAAGCAGGCAATGGATGAAAAAGGCGGGACATTGACTATCTCCCTGGCCGAAACCGATAAACCGCCGGAGGGCTTTCACCTCAAATCATACAAGGTGCTGCCTTCCCGTTTCCTCCTGCTCACTTTTGCCGATACCGGCCATGGAATTGCCAGACAGGACCTGCAAAGAATTTTCGAACCTTTTTTTACCACCAAATCCGTCAGCGAAGGAACCGGTCTCGGATTATCCGTGGTACACGGTATCGTGAAAAATTTAAAAGGCGATATACGGGTAGAGAGCGCCGGAGAGGCCGGCGCCCGCTTTCAGTTGATTTTTCCCACGGTGAATGCCGAGGTAACCAGCTTTAAATTCGATTCGGTTTCCGTTCCCAGGGGGAGCGAACGAATCATGGTTATTGACGATGAAGACGAATTGCGGCGGCTGCTGGAGAGAATGCTCTCAAATATGGGGTACCAGGTGCAGTCATACACCGACAGCGCCGAAGCCCTGAAGGAATTCCTGGCGGATCCGGCTGGCTGGGACCTGGTGTTGACGGACATGAACATGCCGAAACTGACCGGAAAAGAACTGGTTCGTAAAATTCTTGCCGCGCGCGGGGACATCCCCATAATCATGTGTACCGGATTCAGTGAAATAATGGACAGGAAGGAAGCGCTGTCGCTGGGCGTGCGGGAATATGTGATGAAGCCGGTGGTTAAGCATGAACTGGCGGAAATAGTGAGGAAGGTTCTCGATGGCGGCTGAAATCCTGGTGGTTGATGATGACCAGGCCCTTTGCGGGATGCTGATCGAGCACCTGAGGAGATCGGGCCACCAGGCGGACGGCGCCAATACCCTGGGCGAGGGGATCAAACTTGCCAGGTCCCATGCCTATGATGTTGTTTTCCTGGATGTGCAGATGCCCGACGGCAACGGTCTAGACTATCTGCCGGGGTTCAAGGATGTTTCATCGTGCCCGGAAGTTATAATCATAACCGGCAAAGGCGATCCCAACGGCGCCCGCCAGGCAATCTCCAGCGGCGCATGGAGTTATATTGAAAAACCCCATGTTATCCGCGACCTGCTGCTTCATCTGACCAGAGCCCTCCAGTATCGGGAAGAAAAACAACGCATCAAAACAGTCCCGGTGGCGCTCAAGAGGGACAATATCATCGGCCATAGCCAGCAGATAAAAATCTGCCTGGACCAGGTAGCCAAGGCGGCCGCCTGTGATGCCAGCGTCCTGATCACCGGAGAGACCGGCACCGGCAAGGAAGTTTTCGCCCAGGCCGTCCATGAAAACAGCAACCGGGCCAACAATAATTTTGTGGTGGTCGATTGCGCGGCGCTCCCGGAAAACCTCATTGAAAGCACCCTGTTCGGCCATTCCCGGGGCGCCTTTACCGGAGCGGACCATGACAAGGACGGGCTGGTGAAACATGCCGACGGCGGTACTCTTTTTCTCGATGAGGTCGGAGAACTTCCGCCGGCCATGCAGAAATCATTCCTGCGGGTGCTGCAGGAGCACAGTTACCGGCCGGTGGGCGGAACCAGGGAAGCCAAAAGCAATTTCCGGGTAATCGCAGCCACCAACCGGGACCTGGCCGAAAGGGTCCACAACGGCAAGTTCCGCAGCGATCTACTTTTCCGTCTCCAGGGAATCTGGATCAAACTCCCGCCGTTGCGGGAACATATTGAAGACATTAAAGAACTGACAACCTATTATATCCACAAACTCTGTCACCGTTACGGATTGGACAGCAAGGGAATCGCTCCTGATTTTATCAATGCCCTCTCAACGTACCACTGGCCGGGCAATGTCAGGGAGCTGTTTCAGACCCTGGAAAACGTCATGGCCGAAGCGCCCCATCATCCGACCCTCTTTGCCAGACACCTTCCCGACCATTTACGGGTTCTCCAGGCCCAGGCAGGGATCAAAACCCCCACGCCGGCGCTGCCTTCGGACCCGGAAATTACCGCCGCCGATTCGCTTCCCCCCTGGCGCGATTATAAAGAGCATTTTGAACTATCATATATCCGCAAGCTCCTGGAGCAAACCGACGGCAACGTCTCCGCCGCCTGCCGGATATCGGGTCTTTCCCGCACCCGCCTCTACCAGCTCATGAAAAAATTCGACATCTCTTCCTGACAAACAAACAGCAACCACCTACCGCGAAGCTCACGGAGGCAGAGCAGCAACGCATTGCGCTTTGCCGACATTTATAGCGATAAAGCCTGCATACCACCGATACAATTCCCCCTGAAAACATGTCAACAAAAGTTGTTCATGTACACTTTTGTTGACACACCAAGCTGTCCCCAGACACCACCTCTTTACCGCCTCATCAAAGCAACTACCCGATTTTTCGTCTTTTACAATCCACACAATCGTTAACCAGAAGGTTGGCACGGTTCCTGCTTTTACTAAGACAAAGGGGTCAAACTGTAAAAAAAATATATGAGCACATGAAAATGACTATTTATTGCCACACACTAAAGCAATCAGAAACTGCTCAGGAATTTTTTGACAGTATTGTCAACAATAACTTCGGCAATGGATCGAAAAATTTATTTAAAATAAAAATTATAAATAATATCAGTTATTCTTCAATCCGGTCAGGTGACATTATAATACTTTACGCTGATGATACAATAGACCTAAACTTCTATATTGATAATTTAGAAATATTAAACAACTACAGAATTATACTTATATTGTCAAAATATAATAAAGAAACTGTAGACAAAGCACACATACTCCATCCAAGATACATTGAATTC
>JAMJFO010000036.1 GCA_023544645.1 Desulfobulbaceae bacterium
ATTGACCGCTTCAGCGATCAGCTGGACATCCGGGTAAGCGATACCAACCGCTACGACCTCATGGCTTCCTGCGACGCCGTTGTCGCCGCCTCTGGCACGGTCATCCTGGAACTGGCCATCCTCGGGATACCGACAGTGGCCACCTACCGGGTCACTCCCAGAACATATTTCCTGGGCCGGATGCTGACCCGTCTGGAGCATTTTACCCTGGTGAATCTCATCGCCGGACGATCCATTATCCCGGAACTCCTGCAGGACCAGGTAACGCCGGTCAATATCGCCCGCGAACTGGCGCTGATCATAGAGGCTGAGGACGTGCGCCGGAAAATCCTGCACGGAATGGCGGAAGTACGGCAACTCCTCGGCAGCCCAGGTGCCTCCAGGCGGGCGGCGGAAATAGCGATGGCCCTTATCAACAGTCATGAGCGATAACGAACCAATCCATATACCCATCGATGGCACCCTGGATCTGCACGCCTTCCGCCCTTCGGACATCAAGTCTCTGGTGCCGGATTACCTGGAGGAATGCCGGGAGGCCGGGATCTATAATGTACGGATAGTGCACGGCAAGGGCATCGGCAATCTTCGCCGCACCGTCCATGCGGTGCTGCAAAAACTGGACTATGTTCTATCCTACCGCCTTGCCGGTGAGGATGGGGGGTCATGGGGTGCGACCCTGGTCACTCTGCGTCGGGATCCTTGACCTGAATGGGCTCCAGTAGCCCCTGTGACGAACCCAGCTGCCGCACAGCAAGCATGAAGGCGGAGGGCATGGGAATGGTCCGTTCCTCCTGCAGCAACCCTACGGCTCTTGCCCGGAGGAGCGTGGGCAATGAATTTATCCCTTCTTCATGATCGCACAGGGTCTGCATGCGCAGGGCATCGGTAAGATAGGGCGCCATGTCCGGAAGAATCCCGGCCATGGCCCGCAACTCCTGTTCAACCACGTCGATATGTTTACGGGCAAACTCCCGCGACTCCCTGTCGCCGGCCGGGGTGCCGAACAGATCGCTGACAATGCACCCGACCAGGCGGCTGAAGTCCTCGGGAGCCCAATCCTGGTACTTTTCCGCCAGTTTTTCCTTCAACTGCCCGAAAAGAGCGAGCTGGACTGTGCCCACGGCTTCACGCATGACCGGGATAATCCTGCTGTCGAGACGTTCCTCCGACTGCTGATCACAGGCATGGCCATTATTTTGCAGTTCCTTCATAATACCACCCTGACCGTTGGGTCTTCCGGCAGGACCCTGTACAGCTCCAAACGGCGCTCCTCACTGTGCACGACCAGTTCCAGGGACATCGATATATAGCGTCCGCTGCTGCTGACATTTGACCTGGTCAAGGTATAATGCTGTTCATGCACCTGGTCCGCCACCAGTTTGGTTATTGCCATGGCAGACTCACCGATGATCTTGTACTGCCAGGGACAGGGATAGTCAATTTTCGGCCTGCAGGCCTGGTCAATTGACTGCATGGGAATTTTTTTCATTTTTTTCATTTTTCCTGTTTGCCGATTCGACTCATGTTGCCGGAATATTCCTTCCCACCTCACCGTTGATCAGGGTGATCTGGTCATTGAGTGTCCACATATCATATATAATGCCGATCCCGAACAGCCCCACCGTAAGCAGATAAAGAATGCCGGAAATCCATTTTCCCATGTACATCCGGTGCAGCCCGAATACACCGAGGAAGACCAGCAGAATCCAGGCGACGGAATAATCGACTTTACCGGGGATAAAGCGGATATCGGCATCCCGGTCCATTGACGGGAGCAGGAAAAGATCGACGATCCAGCCGATGAACAACAGGCCGAGAGTGAAAAAATAGATGGTGCCGGAAATGGGCTTGCCGTAATAAAAACGATGGGAGCCCAGGAAACCGAATATCCAGAGAATGTATCCGATCACCAGGTTGTGGGTTGACTGCTTTTCCATGGCGCATCTCCAGCAATTTTTCGTTTAAGAGCGGCAATCCGGCCCAGGGAAGAGAGGATTTCCCTTTCACCAATGCGGCCGCTTTTGATAAGTTCCGCGACTGCTCCAACCCCCCTGGACACAATATTTTTTTCTCTGACCAGGTTGTTGCCGACAATAACCAGATCAACACCGGCAAGGACCGCCATCTGCACGGCCTCTTCAAATCCCCAGCGATCGGTGATGGCCTTCATCTGCAGGTCGTCCGAGACGACCACTCCTTGAAAACCGAGTTTATCACGCAGCAGGCCCGTTATCAAGGGCCGGGAAAGAGTGGCGGGCAGCGCATCATTATCCAGGCCCCTGTGAATGACGTGGGCGGTCATGACCGCATCCCCGAAACCCGCTGCCATAAGCAGGGAATAGGGCTCGAGCTCCTGATCCTCCCAGCAATCCGTGATATCAACAAAACCCAGATGCGAATCGGCCGCGGCGCTGCCATGACCGGGAAAATGTTTGATACAGCAGGCAATTCCTTTTTCATGATGCGCGGTGATGAACCGCAGGGCATGGGCGACAACCACCTTGGGGCTCGAGCCATAACTCCGTTCATAACGGCCGATGATCGGATTCGCGGCATTGAGATTGAGATCAACCACCGGGGCCAGGTTGAAATTTATCCCGCATTCCCGCAGCGAACCGGCAATAATATCGGCCTGCCGGCGCACCTGTTCAGGATCGCCGTCATCGGCCAGCCTGCCGGCGGATATCGTTGCCGGGAAGCCATCCGCTTCTTTCAACCGGCAGACCATTCCCCCTTCCTGGTCAACCGCTATAATGAGCGAGTTGCCTGCATAGCGCTGCAGATCACCGGTCAGCTCACGCAGCTGGGAGGGTGAATCGATGTTCTGCCTGGAGCCGTCGACATTGCGGTCAAAAAGGATAACCCCCCCCAGTCCGTCGCGCTGCACGGCTTCAATGACCGGATGGTCCCGGTCCACCGACATCCCGTCAAAGCCGGCCAGAAACAGCTGTCCCAGTTGTAAATCCAGCTCACTCATACTTCGCTACCATCCTCCCAACCGCAAAAGTAGATGCATGATCACTCCCCGCAGGGCAGCGACCGGGGCAAAGGGGAAAATACAGACAGACGATTGAAAGTCCGGAAGTAAAAGAGCAGGCCGAAGATCCTTGATCATGGCCGGTGCAAGCGGGATCCATCCTGCCATGTCGGGATTTTGAAAAAAATGGAGCGGCTATTCGGCCTCGGCCAAAGTTATGGACAGGGGTATGGCGTGCCTGCTCTTTTCCTGCTGCGCGGTCGTTCCCAGCTTCCAGTCAGTGCAGGAGGCAACTCCTGCCAGCTTTTTTTCAATGTCTCTGACCAACCCCTTGATATTAATGACCGGATGGCGGCTGAAAACTTCCGGCAGTCCGTAGGTCAGACTGCAGACCAGACAGCATCCCGGCCGCTCATGCAGATCAAGATTGAACCGCAGGGTCCGGGAATCCTTGTCATATCCGTGGTAACGGAGCTTGATATCATACGCGCCCTCGGCGGCATCCCCGAACAGCGCCTCAAAAAAATCATTGGTACGTTCCGGCGGGAACAGTTCGGCCAGTACTTCATCGGGAAACAGTGCTTTCAGTGTCTGATTATTCATATCGTTGTCATATCTTGTTTATTATGGAAGGCAATCCTGAATATGAACATGGAATGATAACCAGACCATCATTGTGTGTCAACATCCATTGCGCGTCACAATCCACTATGGTACAAACTCTTCCATGCAGCGCGAACTCTTTCCCCATAACGACAATGCCACCCTGCGCCCGGGTTCACCCATAAACCGTGAAGCCCTTAACCAGGCCCAGTATGATGCCGTCACCCACGGCAGCGGACCGCTCCTGGTCATTGCCGGGGCCGGAAGCGGCAAGACCCGCACCCTGGTCTACCGCGTCGCCTATCTCATAGAACAGCAGGTGGAGCCGGAATCAATTCTCCTGCTCACCTTTACCCGCCGGGCGGCCCAGGAAATGCTCCAGCGGGCAGGCCGCATTTCAGACCAGTCCTGCCGACGGGTGATGGGGGGGACCTTTCACGCCACCTCCAACATGCTGCTTCGCCGGCACGGGCACCACCTGGGTTTCAGCCCCGGCTTCACCATCATCGACAGGGGTGATGCCGAGGGCATCATCAATCTGATAAAATCGTCCCTCGGCCTGTCCGGCGCGGGCAAACGCTTTCCCACCAAGCGGATGATCATGAACATCCTGAGCGGGGCGGTCAACAAGTCACGCTCCATCGAAGACCTGGTGTATGATCAGCATCTGCACCTGTCCGAATTCCTTGAAGACCTCTACAGGATCCAGGACCATTACGCCCGCTTCAAGGTCGATCACGGCCTCATGGATTACGATGACCTGCTGGTCAACTGGCACCGTTTGCTGACCGAATCCCCTGAGGCAAGGCGCGAGGTAACCTCCCGCTTCAGTCATATCCTGGTGGACGAGTACCAGGACACTAACCTGCTGCAGGCCGAGATAGTCAGACTGCTGGCCCACGATCACGACAATGTCATGGTGGTCGGCGACGATTCCCAATCCATCTACAGCTTCCGGGGCGCCGATTTTTACAACATCATGCGCTTTCCGGACCAGTTTCCCGGCGCCACGGTCATCAAACTCGAGGAAAACTACCGCTCAACCCAACCCATCCTCACCCTGACCAACTCAATCATCGCCTGCGCCGAGGAAAAATTCACCAAAACCCTGTTCACCTCCGTCTCCGGGGGAGTAGCGCCCGTTCTTTTTACCGCCCGCAATGAAGGCGGAGAAGCCCGCTTTATCGTCGACACCATGGACCGGCTTATCAAGGAGGGCTCTGACATTTCAGACATTGCCGTGCTGTTCCGCTCCGGCTACCACTCCTACAAACTGGAAATGGAATTGACCAGCAGGTACATCGACTTTGAAAAACGCGGCGGCCTGAAACTGACCGAATCGGCGCATATCAAGGATGTGCTCTCATTCTTCCGGGTCCTGGTCAACCCGCTGGACAACCTTTCCTGGAACCGGATTCTGCTGCAGCTGGACAAGGTCGGCCCCAAAACCGCCCAGAAAATCCTCGACTATCTGAAAAACAGTGACGACCCCATCGCGGCATTGAGCAGCTACAAACCAGGCAGAACCTGGCAGGAAGGCTTTACCCGACTGGCCGGCCTCATGCGCGACCTGCTGCGCCCGGATCTCACCCCCGCCGGTCAGTTTGACCTGGTGTTGGAATACTATGAACCTGTCCTGGAAAAAGTATACTACGACGACTACCCCAAGAGGAAAAAAGACATCGATCAGCTCAAAAGCATTGTCGCCGGTTACGGCGACCTGCAGTCACTCATCGATGACACGACCCTGGACCCGCCGGAAACCGGACAGGATCTGCCGTCCAGCCCGGACAGCGAGTCCGGAAAACTGGTGTTGTCCACCATTCACTCGGCCAAGGGGCTTGAATGGGACACAGTTTTTGTCATCGGCCTGGCTGAAGGCCGGTTCCCGCACCAGAACACAACTCCCGGAGAACAGTGGGAGGAGGAACGCCGGCTGCTCTATGTTGCCGCCACCAGGGCAAAAAGAAACCTGTATTTCACCTATCCCCAGGAACTGATTTCGCCGGACCGTCAGGTCATGCGCACTGTCATGTCCCCTTTTCTGCGTGAGATCAATCCCGGTCTTTATATTCGGGAATCAGGCAGCCCGACGCCCGCATTTGGCGGTTTCGGCAGCGAATTTCCTTCTCCCCGGACTTCCGGGATCAAGCCGCCGTCAAGACCACGGACCGCTGAACTGGCGGTCGGCGCACAGGTGCGGCACCCTTTTTTCGGACGCGGCCAGGTCAAGAATGTCCCCGGACCCCGGCGGGTGGAGATCTCCTTTGACCGGCATGGCGACAAGATCCTCCACCTTGACTACGCAAAACTGGAGATCATCGCCTGATGGCGGCAGCAGAAAAGTTACGTTACCGTGACGCCTGGAACTTCCTCGACCGGCTGCAGTTCTTCAAGATAAAGCTCGGCCTGGACTCGATGAACGCATTCATGGCATCGCTGCACAACCCGCACCTGGAATTTCCGTGCATCCATATCGGCGGCACCAACGGCAAGGGTTCCGTCGGCGCCACCCTGCTCTCGATCCTGACCACAGCCGGGTATAAGGTGGGCTTTTACACGTCACCTCATCTTTCTTCCGTACGGGAAAGATTCAGGATTGGCGGCACATTCATATCCCGGGATGAATTTGCCGCCCAGGCGGACAGGATCATCAACATTCTCAATGGACGCCAGATAACCTATTTTGAATTTACAACAGCCATAGCCCTGCTCTGGTTTGCAGACCGGAAAGTGGATCTGGCCATTCTCGAAGTGGGCCTGGGCGGCAGGCTGGACGCGACCAATATCGTCACCCCGCTGGTCTCGGTCATCACCAATGTCAGCATGGACCATGAGCAGTATCTGGGCAATACCATCACCGCGGTCGCCGCGGAAAAGGCAGGCATTATCAAGCCCGGGGTCCCGGTGGTAACCGGAACAACCGATAAGGAAGCGCTGAAAACCATCGTTGATGCGGCGGAAAAACGTGGCAGTCCATTGTATGTTTCAGGCCGTGACTTTACCGGTGCACCGGTACAGGGAAACAGATCGCTGTGGTCCTACAAGGGAATTCAGTATATCACGGATGAGGCGCTTCCCCTGAACATGAAGGGGCAGTACCAGGTTGACAATGCCTCTCTGGCCCTGGCAGCCCTTGAGGTTATCAACGCACGTTTCCCGGTCACCGCGCCGCAGATTCGCCAGGGACTGGCCGGAACGTTCTGGCCGGGCCGGCTGGAGGAATTCTGGTGGCAGGGATTCAAACAGGTTTATCCCCAGCCGCCCCCGGATACTTCATCGGCCTGTCACTTCCTGCTGGACGGCGCCCACAATCCCGACGGGGCAACGGCCCTGAAGAAGTCCCTGGAGCAGGATTTTGTCCATGAGCGACTCATCCTTGTCTGGGCATCCATGGCGGACAAGGATGTTCTTTCGACCCTGATGCAGATCGCGCCCCTGGCCGATACCATTATATTTACCCGACCCGACCAGGAACGTTCGGCAAAACCGGCAATGCTGATGAACATGCTGCCTGATTCCCTGCAGCAGAGGACCGTCTGTATTGACCAGGTCGACTCCGCCCTCGACCACGCGATGGCAGAATACACGCCGGGCGCCATGATCTGTGTCGCCGGGTCCCTTTATCTGGTGGGCCGGGTCCGGCAGATCCTCTGCGGCGAACAGGTGGACGACCAATGAAAAACAAGGGTTATTTCAGCATTGACTGCATCGACGAGAGAATCATCAAGGCAGAGCGCGCCAAGGCCAGAAGTTTGCGCAAAACCAGGTGGTGGCAGCAGAAAACAGCCTCCGGCACCTGCTATTACTGCGGCCGCAAGGTCGGTTACGCCAATCTGACCATGGACCATATCATTCCTCTTTCGCGGGGCGGACGATCCACCAGGGACAACCTGGTTCCCTGCTGCAAGGAATGCAACACCAGGAAAAAAGGATCCCTGCCGGTGGAATGGGAAGAGTACCTGCAGACCCTTGACAACGCAGGCAAAACACCCTGACCGGAATTTCGGATCAGCTCAGAAAATCTCCCAGGATTTCCATCACCCTGTCGGATTCAAAATAGGAGGTGTGCAGATTCAAGGACTCAAACTGGATGATCGGCTCGGGAGCAAGGCAGCTATCGGGATCCTGGAGAAAGATCTTCCCCCCTTTTTGCGCAACCTTCTGCAGCCCGTCGTTAATGTGCAGGTCTGTCCCGCTCAGGATGACGACCGCCAGGTTGCTGCCAAAAACCTCGGCAGCCGAACTTAACAACTTGCTTGCATCCAGCAGTCCGCTCTCCATTTTCATGGTGGGAACAGCGAACCCTCCTTCCGCGGTGATTTCCCAGGAACCATGCCAGTAGGTGATCCCGCACTGTGAAGCCAGCATGGGAAAACCTGACCTGAGGGGCATGGGGTTCAAAACCGTCATTTTTTCAAAGTATTTGACAAGCTGGGGGGTTACTCCCGGATAGAGATCAAGAAAAACAAGGCTGGCAGAGGATTCGTTGCTGTTGATGCACCCCAGCATCTTCTGCAGCTCGATGAGGCTGCCGACGCCTCCCAGCACAATGAAAAGCTTTTTGGCCGGCCCGCCCAGCGGCATTTTGTAGTCGGCCATGGCCGGAGGCCTGGTCCGTTTAATATTCTTCAGCCTGATCTCCTTGATTTTCTCCGTCAATCGCCTGAGCCGTTTGCTGACAATATTCCACGTTTCAGCATCATTGGGCTTCTCAACCAGATCGACTGCTCCCAGACAGAGATATTCCATCATGGTCGGAAAATTCCGTTCATTGAAGCTGCTCATCAGGACAACGGGCACCGGGGTGCGGATCATGATGTGCTTCAGGGGCATGGTTCCGCTTTCCACCGACAGATTGACATCCAGGGTCACCAGGTCGGGGTTCTCTCTTTCCAGGAACTGCAGCGCCTCCTCCACGTTGGAAGCCTTGCCGGCAATCCTGGCTCCCAGTTCCTCGTCGAACAGCTTGACCAGCGCCTTGGTAAATATCTTGGAGTCATCGACCACCAGGACATTGAGGGGTTTGATCTGGGAAGATAAAGAAAGGGTGTCGCTCTGTTCATCGATGAAGCGCATGGCTTCCATGAGCAGAAAGTTCCATGACTCGTGGATTGTCTTTTCGTTCGTCTGGCCCGGAGTAAAGGTAAATGTTCCCCCCGGGCAGCACATGATCTCGATAAAAGCCTTCTGCCCGGAAATGGTTCCGGTCTCGGCATGCACCACCTCGCCCCTGGCAAAATAGATAACGCCGTGAAAATTATCCCCCCGGACCTCCAGCTTCCTTTCATATCGCTCCAGGCAGGCAAGCTGCACGATATCGGCAAGCGTTATTCCCTCCAGGTAACCGTTGAAGACTTTTCCGGGCGATTCAGTCATATAACCAATCAAAAACAGAATTTTATGTAGGCACAGTGCGCATGGACTGTTTGTTCAATCAGGAAAAACTGCCGCATGCATCAGTATTGCCGCGAATCATTTTTGTTCGGCAGGGCCAAACATGGTATATTATAAAGAATTCGGGTAAATACTCAATGAAAGAGTGAAAAAAAAGAAAAAAAGACCGGTGTTCAGCACAACCGGAGCGGTATTGAACAAACCCTGTCGTAATCTTTGGTTTTGCTGAATTAATCATGTTTTTCAACCGCAATGTCGGCTTCCGGGACGGATAACATGATATTCGTCAAATTATCCAAGAACAATGTTGACTTATTTTTGGTATTATTCATATAATCAATAGAATTTATACTCTCGATTTGATTCAGTATATTAACTCGTGTCCACCCAGAAACGAGGATTTTTGTTCGAGATCAAGGCATGCGAAAAAAATTACCGCAGGCATATAGATGATATTCTGAGGATAATTTTTTGAGCATAACGCAGAGATCGGGCAAAAAGACCGTTTCTGGACGGGCACTAACTCACTATGCAACATGTTTAAGCCGACCTGATGGGTATAGACAGAATCCTCATAGTCGATAATGACATAAAACTGTTGAACAGCCTGAAATCAGGACTGGACAAGTTTCGCCAGTTCAAAATACTGACTGCTTTTGACGGGATGCAGGCCCTCGCAATCCTCAAGAGGGAGAAGGTTTCCATCCTGGTTACCTGCTTACGAATGAGAAGAATGGACGGGCTGGAACTGCTGGCCGAGGTGACCAGGGAATACCCCAACATTCTTTCCATTGTAACAACCTCGCTCAGCTTCCCGCTCACCAAGGATGTCCAGGGCGACAGCCTGTTCAGTTACCTGAACAAACCGTTCAACCACCTCAGACTGCACAGTGAAATACTCAAAGTACTGGACTGCCTGGACGAGATTAATTTCAAATCCGGCATTTACCTGACTTCCATGCTGCCGCTTATCAACCTGGAACGAAAAACCTGCCTGCTGGAATTCAGCGCCGGCAGGGACCGTAAAGGATTCTTCCATTTTGACAACGGCGTCATCTGCGATGTCCGGTGCGACGATCTGGCAGACAGTGAGGCCCTGGAAAAAATGCTTTTCTGGGGACCGGGTCAGTATTGGTTCAAACCCCTTCCCGATGATCCGGCGGTCACGGAATTTCATGGCAGTCTTGCCCAGATGCTTGGCGAGGGCGACGGATTCAAGGACCTGGACCGAAAAATAAAAAAAAGATAAACAATATCCTGAATCCGATGAGCGTTCGAGAAGGGTGCATATGCAAGGCGGCAACGATGTTGATAATACTGATGGTATATCAACGAGTTGACAACACAGCAGATGCGCCCTTATCGGGCGCCCCGCAGGGCGGCGGGGTGAATCCGGACAACAACGGTTGATTCAAGTTATTGTGTTAAACAACAAGTACTTACCTATGAAAATGGCACGAAGCCGTCACGGATTCAGGAAGATGATCCAACTGCGTACAGGAGCCCGCCTTTACCCGAGATAAACCGTTGGACATACCTTGATACTATTATGATAAACACCTATTTTACTGCGATTTCACCGTCGTACACATGGAGGGTTCGATGAGCAGCGGAAAGTCTGGCTCAAGGTTTGCTCGCCTCAGTTCAAAAATACTCTTGTCAATGGGGGGCGTTCTTCTCCTGTTTGCCCTTGTCATAGGCTTTCATTATGTCATCATGCTGCCCCAGGGCTCAGGGACCGCCAAGACCTCGGCCCGGGGAGACCTGCTGGCGGAACAGATGAAAGCATCGCTGCTGGAAGCGCAGAAGTATGAAAGCCTGTTCCGCTTGGACCCGGACCCTGTCTCCGTGGCCAAACACCAGGCAGCGGTCACGCAACTGCTTAGCTTTACCGAAAAATTTACCAAAACAGCCCGGGAAAAAAATGACCGTAAAAGTGTTGCCACGGCGGAGAAAATAATCAACTCCGCCCAGGAGCTGGATTCCGAGTTTCTCGATCTCGTTCAAGCCACAGAAACAAAAGGGATCAGCAATGCCTTCGGTTTACGGGAAAAACTCGCCGACGCGGGCCGGGAACTGGAAAAAGCCATAGCAAGAAACGAGGCTGGCACGCTTGCGCTGTCCCTTCTGCGGCTCCAGAGTTTTGGCAAGGAATACCTCAGGACCAACAGCACGATTGAACTCCGGAACCTGCGCGCGGAGATCAAGGATTTCAACCGGCTGTTAACGGACACCGCAATTGAACCTGTTGAAGCCCAGGTGCTCCGAAAAGGCCTCAGAGAATTCAATTCCGCCCTGGACCGGCACCAGGCGGTCAGCCTTGCCACCGGTGACCGCAGCCTGTCCGCCACTCTCAGCAAAGAGCAGGTTCGGCAGGCGGATGCCATGCGCACGGCCATGGACAACCTTGAGGACGTCATCAACAGGATAAACGTTCCCGATGCCTTGCCCATGGCCCTGATCATCAGGCAGCATGAAGCAAAATACCTGTTGACCGGCGATGGAAATGATACGCGGCAGGTTATTGAAGCTCTTGAAACCTTGACCGGATCATTCAATAACTCTTCGATCCTCCAGAAACATAAGGATGAAATTCTCGCGGCTGCGTCAGCTTACAGGGATGCCTTTACCGCCCTGGTCGATCAGGATGCGGAGATCAGCGAAATTCTGGCCAGATTGAACGCCATTTCGTCATCCATTGAGACCCAGATCGACACTATTGTTGCCAGTGGTCCGGGATCAGGAAAACCCCTGCCCTTTGCCGGCAGCGGGAACAATATGGCCATGACAGGCGCTATTGCCGGGCTGGCAGTGATTCTCATAGGCCTGCTGGTTGCGGTCTTTCTGGGAAAATCAATTTCAGCTCCCATTGTCAGCATGTCCAATATCATCCGCCGGATAACCGCCAACAAGGATTTCAGCGTGGAAATCCCGGTCAGCAGTCACTATGAAATCGGCGTGCTGGCCAGGGAGTTGAATGCGCTTCTCCGATTACAGGAAAGAGCACATAATCAGATTACGATACAATCAGGACTGTCGGAAAAATTTAACCAATTTAGCGACATCGCCCATGAGCTGCGGCAAGAAGTGGAGGAGATCGGCGGGATAAGAAGCAGGATGAGCGGTTCGGCCGCAGGCCAGCATGAACTGTTAGACAAGATTAACACTGCCCTCACCCGGTTAAGCGGCGCTGCCGATACCATGAACCAGATGTTTCAGCAGTCTGATGAACAGAACCAGCTGATAACGGACGCTGTTGAACACATAGGGAAATCCGTCGAAACAACGGTTGAAGGCATAAAGGCCATTACCCGTTCATCGTCCCAGTTCTCGGATATAGTAACACTGAGCGCCGAGATTACCGAGCAGACCAGCCTTCTGGCTCTCAATGCGTCGGTTAAGGCCGCAAGAGCAGGTTCACACGGAAAAGAATTTGCCGTTATTGCCGACGAGATCGCGAATCTCGCCCAGCGTTCTGAAGAAGTCGCCCGGGAAGCCGGCCAGTTAACACTGGATCTGGACGCTAAAGTAGATGAGGCCATACAGCTTGGCGACGAATCGAAAAAATCCCTGGATCAGGTTCACGAGGCGGGCCGCCTCAACCTGTCGACAGCCCGGGAACTGGCAATTCAGACAGACCACATCAACAGCAGCGCCGGTGAACTCGGTGATTTAGTCAAGGACCTGGCCGCGACCGCCAATGAAATAGAAGCCATGGCAGACGATCAGGCGTCAGGATGCGCGGCCGCCCTTGAATCCGTTGAATTACTGATGGAAACATCTTCAGCCATTGCCGGCGCAGCACCGGAAGGGGATGACAGCGTCGACACCACGCTAAAGCAGGCTGTCAATAACATTGCCGTTTCCCTGAACAACCGGGATGAAGGCGGCACGACCGAAGCGGATCGCCCGGATGATGCGCCGACAATACCTGACGAATCCGGGGAGGCCGAGATCGATGACCATGGAAACCCCTTGAAAAAATAAGTTGAAAAGGTTCTGCATATAGTAGGTCCGAAAGCGGACATGGTAAACATTCCGATCAGGTATGCACTTGAAAAGTAAAACAAACAGAATTGGAATTCCAGGAACACATTAATGGTCGATTCAGCCAGATTCGCAACGTTTACTGAAAAAGCGAAACAAAATATTGATCAGATCAAGATCGGTCTGCTCAGACATGACAGGCATCCCAAAGACCGGGAATTCCTCAACGATATATCCAAGTCCGTCCATTCCATCAAAAATGCGGCTCTGGCGGCCAATTTGCCGCGGATCACCGAACTCTGCCATAATCTGGAAAACCTCATCAACCTGATCAAAGAAGAAAAAAAAGAACTTCACCAGGAAATTATCATCACCATTGCCGCCTGCAAGGATCGCCTGATCAAATTCATTTTTGAGCTGGAAACCGTTCAGATGGAACGGGCCAAGGTCAAAGACCTGGTCAACCGCATTCAACAGCACATCGATGACTACAAGATGGCAGAGTTCCCTGAAACCGCGCCTGCACTTTCAGGGGTTGATTCCTCGGCGGAACCGGAACCTGCTCCTTCAGCGGAAGTCGAATCATCGCTGCTGCCCGAAGAGGTTATCAACAAGGACTATGACAAGGAATTATTTCAGATCTTCATCGGTCAGGTCCAGGAAAACATATCACTTCTGCGCACCCTGACAGATAGTTTTCCCGACGCCTCCAACCAGACAAAAATTATCAGCCAGTGCTCCGATCTGGCTGGAAAGCTGCAGTCTTCGGCCAACTACATGAGTTATAACCGGCTGGCCGATTTTTATCTCCAATGGGTTGCAGAACTTGAAATGGCCGGGGTCGAGCTGTCAATGGGGAACCCTGTTAACCTTGATTTCATGGATCAGAATATCAAAAAGATTGCGGAACTGTTCCCGGAGATCAATGATGTGCCGGCTGATCCCGCCGAGCTGCAAAAAGCCGAGGAACCATCCATTCAAGCGTCTGCCGAGCCGAATTACAAGGAAGTAGAATTTTCCGCCGATGCCGATGACATGCAGGAAATGTTCGGCACCCTTGACGAAATCGAAGACGAAGAATTTGAAGGGGAGGAAGAGCCCATTGCCGCCCTCTCCGGTGAAATCTCCCCTGAAGAAGAGGAAGCCATGGCCGCCGGCGAATCGTCCAAGCCCCTGGCGGTCAGGAAACAGGCCCGCGGAAAAAAAACCATCGAAATAGATTCTTCATTCCTCGAAGATGAAAAACAAAGCGAGGGTTATGACGAAGAGCTTTTTCAGATCTTTGTGCAGCAGCTGCAGGAAAACATTTCTCAACTGCAAAATCTCACTGACAGCTTTGCCGGCGAACCCAACAAATCCAATATCATTGACAAGTGCTCCAACCTGGTGGGCAAGCTCCAATCATCGGCCAACTACATGGGCTATGAACGGCTGGCGGAATTTTACCTGCAATGGATCGCCGAGCTTGAAATGACCGGGGTGGAACTTTCCATCGGCAGTGACATATCATTCGACTTCATGCAGGAAAAGATAGACCGGATTGTCGGACTGTTTCCGGAAGCCGGCGGTTCGCCATCCGCCCGGCCCCAACAAATACCAGCAGAAAAAGCACCGGTCCCTGAGCCGGTCATCGCCCGCGAAGAGATTTCCGGACCTGATGCCGAGACTGCTTCTCCCGATGACCACGAGGTTGCAAAGGTTGCCGGCGAAATACCCGTTCCAGGAACCGCGGCAGAAATTTTTGAAGATAATGAAGAAGAAGACGAAGAAGAGCCCCTGGCTGAAGGAATTGAACCGATTGCCGGACTATCGGATGAAGAGCTTGTAGAGGCAGACGGAATCACCGGCGCCATGTTCGATGAACAGCCGGAAACCGCCGATACCGAGGAACCGGAGCGCGGCGAGTTCAGCGAAGCAGTGGATGAAAAACTGGAAAGCTTCTTTGCCGACATCAAGGAGCCGGAAAGCGATGAAGATCTGGAGTCATCCTTCATGGCCATCGCCTCACTCAGCGAGGAGGAACCCGAAGAAGAAACTCCGTCCGGGGAAATTGCATCCATCGCCGGTTTATCCGATCTGCAGGAGGACGAACCCGAGGAAACCGTTGATTCACTGTTTGAAGAAAATCATGGGGTAGTCGCCGAAGAAGCGAAAAGCGGGGAATTCAAAGACGACCTGGATGAAGAGCTGGACAGTTTCTTCGCCGATCTCCAGGAATCGCCTGAAGAAGACAGGGAGACTTCCTTCACCGGGATTGCCTCGGTCAGTGAAGAGGGGGGAGAGCCGCCTGCCCCGGCAGCAAAAACACCTGCTTCCGCTGATGTTGATGCAAACGCCTTGTTTGATGAGGAAAAAGAAGAGGAGCCCCTGGCTGATGGTGTTGAACCGATTGCCGGTGTTCCAGATGAAGAAGCTGAAGGCTTCGGGGAAATAAGCGGCGCCCTGTTCGATGAACACCCGGCAGCCCCCGCGGCTGAGGAACCGGAACGCGGCGAATTCAGCGAAGCAGTGGATGACCAGTTGGAGAGCTTCTTTGCCGACATCGAGGAACCGGAAGGCGATGAAGACCTAGAATCATCCTTCATGGAGATCGCCTCATTCAGCGGGGATGACCAGGAAGAAGAAACCGTTTTCACGGCAGAACCCCCCGGCTCCCCTGTTGCTGATGAACTGTTTGCCGAAGAAGAGGAAAAGGAGCTTCCGACTGCGGGAACTGAAGGGTCTGGAGATGCGTCAGCAGCATTGTTCGAGCGGGAACCGGACACCGAATACGGGGCGGAAACAACAGAAGCAGAGATTGCGGCTCCGGCAGCCGACGACATCCTTGAGGGCATCGACGCCTTTTTTGATGAAGAACACGAGGCGGAGCCGGATGCAGAACCGCCGGTGGAAGCGCCGGTGGCCAGAGAAGTATCCGAAGATTTTGAAGCAATTTTCACTGAAACTGAATCTGAGGAATCCGCGGAAGCTTCACTTACGCTGCCAAGAGAAACGGGAGCTGAGGGTTTGGAAAGTGCCGCAGAGGAAGAGGTTGCGGGTCCGGCGGCCGATGACATCCTTGAGGGCATTGACGACTTTTTCGATGAAGATCACGAGGTAGAGCCGGAAACAGAACCGCCCGAAGAAGTGCCGGTGGCCGGTGAAATGTCCGAAGACCTTGATGAGGAAACGGCTTTTTCCGAGGAAGAAATTGCCGATGAAGATACAGTCGCGGCCCATCCCGGAGAATTACTGAGTGATGAAGAACTGCTCGAGGAAATTGAAGGACCTACAGTCGGGGAACAAATACCACCTCAGGCACAGACACTGCTCTCCGAGTTTGAAGGCGCGGAGGAAGTTCTTTCCTCCCTGCCGGAGGATCAACAGGCCGAAGAGGAGTTGTTCAGAAAGCTTGAAGGCGCCATTTCTGCAGAGGAAGAAAAGGCGGAAGATATTGAAGACCTGTCGGTTGATGAGGATATATTTGATGAGTCTGAAACAGCTGAAGCACCAGCAGAAACTCCGCCCCAACGCCGGGAGCTGTTCCAGAAACTGAGCCACGCCCTGCAGTCACTGGAAGAAGAATCCGAGTTCGAGGATTCTGAAGAAGTTGCGGCAGAACCGGCAACCCCATCGCCTGAAGCGGAATTTGACCATACACTTTTTGACAGGCTCATCAGCGCGCTCGAAACTCCATCGGAACAGGCGGAAATATCCGGTGCCAGGCCCATGGATCATGTCCTGGAAGAAATTCTATCCAGCAAGCCCGTTAAAGCGGAGCATGCCAAACCCGTTGCTGACACCCTCCCCGGAAAACTGGCGCCTTCAGAGATCAGGCAGATTATCCGCATGGATACCGATAAGGTCGATCACCTGATGAACCAGTTGGGGGAGTTGAACGCCAACCGCTCCACCCTGATCCGCCTCCAGGCCGAAATGGACGACCTGCATCATCATTATCGTGAAATGGACGGCTTGAGTAAACAGGAGCTTAAACCGTTAAAAGACCTTATTTTCCGTCTTGGTGATACCAGCACATCCCTGCACAGACTTTCCAGCGAAATCCGCGAAGGCATCCTGAAGGTGAAAACAGTCCCCATCGGATTGCTTTTCGACCGCTATCATCAATATATCAACACCTTGGCCGCTGCTGCCAACAAGCAGGTTGAGCTGGAAATTGCCGGTGCAGATACCGAGCTGGAGAAAGTTGTTGCCGATGAAATTTCCGAGCCGCTGTCCCACCTCATCAGCAATATGGTCGAACATGGCATCGAACCGGTTGCCGAACGGAAACAGCTTGGTAAAAACGAAACAGGAAAAATAGAGCTGAAAGCTTATCATCGGGACAATGAAATCGTTATCAAGATCATGGACGATGGCCGAGGACTCGATATTGCGCAAATAAAGGCCAGAGCGTTGGAACAGGGCCTGTTTACAGGTGACGAACTGTTCAAAATGTCTGACAGCGACCTCAAACGCCTTATTCTGCATCCGGGATTCTCAACCGTTGTGGACAAAGGAGAAAAACCCGATTATCGCGGCGAAGGATTGTATATCGTCAACAAGAGTATAGAAAAACTCAAGGGAAACATCGACATCAGATCCAGAAAAGGCAAAGGGACTCTTCTCCAGATCAGTATCCCGCTGAACCTGTTGGTCATTAAGGCGCTGAAGACCAGGGCCGGGAAAGAAATCATGGCCCTTCCCGTCAACTGTATCGATGAAATCCTCAAGGTGCGCAACGATGATATCCATGAAGAGAACGGCCGCAGGATCATCACGATCCGTGACACGACTCTGCCTGTTTTCAGCCTGACGGAGATTTTCAATATCGAACCTGTTGCGAGGCCGGATGAACGGACGTATATCATCATTGTCAAGGCTGAAGGGCGATCCATCGGCCTGATCGTTGATGAAACCCTTGGGCTGGAAGAGATCGTCATCAAACCCCTTGGCGAATTTCTCCGCCGGAAAAGCGGATTTTCCGGGGCAACAATTATCAGTGACGGCAACATCTCCCTTATCCCGGATATTGCCGAATTGATGCGCATTGCGGCAGAACATCAGCCCATTGTTGAAGAAAGCATGGCCTGAAATTTTTACAGGATTGCACAGGCTAAATGAAAATGCGGACACAAAACCATGATTGATCAAGGTAATGAAAAAATGGTTTCAGACAACCATGCAGCAGACGCCATCGCTGCCGAAGCAGGTCGCGGAAGGATCAACATATGATCATCACCTGTGAAAAATGCAACGCCAGGTATGACCTGGATGTCTCAAGCATCCGCAAGCCTTCTTTCAAAGTCCGCTGCGCGCAGTGCAACCACGGGTTCACGGTTCACAAGCCGGCGGAACCGGAAACGGATATTTCCCTGAGCGAAGCAGTGCGGCCGGATCATGACCACCTGGTTGTCTCCATCAGCAACCAGAAAGGAGGTGTGGCCAAGACATCCACCTGCATGAACCTGGGCCTGTCCCTCTCAAAACTGGGTAAAAAAGTTCTGCTGATTGATTTTGATGTACAAGCCAACCTGACCACTTCCCTTGACCTTTCGCCGAACCTGCCGTCCTTCTTTGATGTTCTCAATTCGGGGATCGAAAATATCAGCCGGCACATCCATGAAACCTCAATCCCTGACCTGAACATCCTGCCCGCCAACAGCAGGATGGCCCTGCTGGGCAAGCAGTATATGCATACACCCAACTTTGAATTCATGCTGCGCGACAGTTTGAAATGGGTGAATAACAGCTTTGATTACATCCTGATCGATACGCCGCCGGCCATAGGCTACTGTACCCTGAATGCCCTGATGGCATCGGACCATGTCATTATCCCCACCCCCTGCGAGTATCTCTCCATGCATGGAATCCACAAGATAGAGGAGATTATCCGGATCGTCAAAAGGCGGACGGGGAGCAATATCGACTACACCATCCTGATAGCCATGCATGATCCGCGTAGTGTTGCTTCCAGGGTCATCTTCAAAAAGATCGGGGACATGTTCAAGGATAAGGTTTTCAAAACCACCATCGAGCTGGACGAAAAAATAAAAGAATCGCAGATCCTGCATCAACCGGTCCATATCTACGACCCGAAAAGCAGCTCCGCCAGACAGTACATGGAACTGGCGCAGGAATTCCTTGACCGGACATCCTGAACAATTTCATTTTCCCAAGGCTCTGTAATATCCTTACCGGGTTCCAGTGGCAATCACATATACTCTTGCCCTGATAGATGATATAGTGACTGAAATAGCAGTATAATCCTGTTTTCCTCAATACCGCACCCAACTGTGCCGACTATGGTGATCCACTGAATCCATGCTTTCCGTTAAATTAACAAAAGAACGCTCCATGCTCTTGTATGCGGCCTGGAAGGCCCTGCTTTTTGCTTTTCTGCTCACCTTTGCCATAAGCTTTGCCGCCGGGATCATCCTGATTACAATAATAGACATCAGCCCTGAAGCCATATATCAGATTTCCAGCAAACGAATATCGTATATTTTTCCTGTTATTGAATCCGGCGTTAAAGCAGGCATCGATCCCGGGCTGCTGATATTTCTCTGGAACTCGCTGGGGGCACTGGCCACCATCTCCTTTATTTATACCGCAACATTTTTTGATCCCCACAAAATCTCCCGGTTTCCCCGGGGACTGCGCAAAATATTCTGCGGCCGGACCAGGATGAAGATTTTCTGTTTTCTGCCCGGCTGCCAGCCCATTGCCGAAGAATCCCTGCGCAGACTGTATGTCTGGCTCATGGTCCCACTGCTGGGCATGATACTGCTCGGAGTGGAGACCGGATTCTCTGTTTCCACCTCGACATTTCTTTTTGATTCCGCACCCCTTGCCTTCATATCATTGCTGCCGCATGGAATCATCGAAATCCCTGCCATTGCCCTGGCCGGAGCGGTCAGTTTTTCCGCCCACCTGCTGATGCAGGAGGAAACACCTGAAACAATGACAGATGAAATGTTTGGCAGGATTGAAGCCCATAAAAAAGAACTGCCAATCATGCTTATCGGATTTTCAGTTCTCCTCAGCCTGTTCTCCGCGGGCCTCATCGAAGCCCATGTAACAGGGAGGATCATGGCTTTGCTGAGTTGAATTCAGGCACGGAAGGTTTACCCTGCCCCTTTCAAAACAAGGTTGAAAACACTGATAAAATTCGGCCAACTCCCCTCTGTTTACTGCCTGACTGAAAATCGTCTGGCAAATAACGCTGTATTCTGGTACAAAGAATCTTCATGAATGTAGCCTAAGCTTGCAAAGCACCAGGCTAACAATCACAAATCCCGAGTGGGCGGGTAGCTCAGCTGGATAGAGTGTTGGCCTCCGAAGCCAAAGGCCGCGGGTTCGAATCCCGCCTCGCCCACCAAAAAATAAAGAAAATCCGAGAAGTAACAAGCTTCTCGGATTTTTTGTTTTTTCCCAAAATACCCCCTTTTTTGCCCCCGAGTGTCCCATGAGTGTCCCAAGTATCACCACGTGTTACCACGTAGAAACGATGGGTTGTCCCAAGTGTCCCATGTGTCCCGTTGACGAGCAGTTTCACAAAAAAAAATTGCGCTGTCCGCAACCATAGAGTATCTTTGAGTATTTTCCGCTGTGCGGTTGTACCCGAGAGTAGACTGCCGCACAGTAACCGCCTCGTGGAATGATGCGGAATAGCTGGGCCCTTGTGGTCCTTGAATTTTAGGAACCTTGTGGCCGCCGATTCTTGACGGCCCCTTGCTTGCCTGACGCCGGTAGCCCGCTAGGCAAGTGAACGTTTGCGACACACACTTTTTTCACCGGCGGCAATCCACCGGAATACACTCGAACCCCATCAGGCGCCACCCACGCTAGAGGTGCGCCCGCCCATACCTTGATCAATTTTCTTCAAGTCTAAGCGCTTTCATCTCTTTCGAAGCGCAAGCCTCCGTATTATCCTCTTCCGCTTGCTCAGGGAAGCTGTTCATCAAATTCATCGATTGAGGGTGGGGTAATGCTTTTTAAAATTACAACGTCTTTGTCGCCAACAACGATGAACTGGGAACCAGCTTTTAAATTTAGATTTCTACGAATATTCTCCGGAATTACGACTTGCCCTTTTGACGACATTTTTGTGGTGGATACGTTTGCCATGATGAGCCTCCAAAAATATATCTTTCTTACATGTAAGATTATACTGCGACTGACTCCAAATGGCAATACTGGGATCATTTTAGATATGAAGTTTTTTTGGGAAAAGTTGTTCCGGCGGTTAAACTCATGTCAAAGAGCATTTCGGCGGCCGGCGGCTCTCGCGGGCGGCCCTCAACAAGGCGTTTCGCCAGGTCGAAAAAGATATGGAAGGCTGGGAGGAGGTCGACTCTGCCAAGATCCGGGAATGGTAATCCGGACCGGCAGTCCGCATACGTTCACGACCTCAAGTAAACTTTTCTTGTTCCCTTCTATCCTTTATTTTAAATAGTTATCGACGAATTGGCGTGGTTTCAAAATCTCAATATCTTTATAGCCAGATAACTTGAGTAAGTGTTTGTCACCACTGACAATCATCTTGCTTTGACTGGCTATTGCGCACTCAATAAATTTGTTGTCGTCTGGATCTTCGCATACTGTCTCGGAAATACCTTTTGTCCCAACAAATTCCCCGAAAATCGTGAATAGCTCAATTATTGGCTCAATGTTTACCGATGGATATGTAGACGAAAGTTCATATCTAACTCTTTGATATTATTCAATTATCTGTTCTGTCAGGACAATTCTGACTTTTGATTGCCTCCACGACTTGAGTATTTGCGATGGAGGACCACCGAAAAAAATGCCGGAAATGAAAACATTGGTATCCAGAACAATTTTCATTTTTTACTCCGGACGTTCTTTATTGCCTCCGTAATATCAGCTTTTTTCAGTCCAGCCTTTTTCCCATCCTTCCTTGCTTTGGCGATGAGTTCATCAAATTCATCGATTGAGGGTGGGGTAATGCTTTTTAAAATTACAACGTCTTTGTCGCCAACAACGATGAACTGGGAACCAGCTTTTAAATTTAGATTTCTACGAATATTCTCCGGAATTACGACTTGCCCTTTTGACGACATTTTTGTGGTGGATACGTTTGCCATGATGAGCCTCCAAAAATATATTTTTCTTACATGTAAGATTATACTGCGACTGACTCCAAATGGCAATACTGGGATCATTTTAGATATGAAGTTTGTTTGGGAAAAGTTGTTCCGGCGGTTAAACTCCTGTCAAAGAGCATTTCGGCGGCCGGCGGCTCTCGCGGGCGGCCCTCAACAAGGCGTTTCGCCAGGTCGAAAAAGATATGGAAGGCAGGAGGAGGTCGACTCTGCCAAGATCCGGGACTGGTGATCCGGATCGGCAGACCGCTCAAATTGGAAACGCATAGGGAATTGGACAGTGGCTATGATGCCGTTGTGGCATGTTAGTACCGGCCTGGTCGAGCTTCGCCTCCGGCGGAGCTCAGGCTCAAGGGCTGACATTTGACCGCATTCTTGTCTTTAATGTATTTTTTAATGTTTTCATGATAACCTCCTCTCGAAGTAGTCACGTTTTCTCTGTTCTGCAATGTGAATAGCCTGTTGAGGAGTTTTTTGTGTTTTTTTCAGCCGCTTCCATGCCAAATATTGCCGCCGCCCTCTCGGCAACTCGCTGCAGATCATAACCCAGGGCCTTCAATTCATAGCGCCGATCCGATGCCTCGCCGGCTTCGAATAATATCTTATCTCAAATTTCGTTGCTGAAGTATTTCCGGGATATTCCGCCTGCCGTCAAGGATGCAATGGATAAAAACATCTGCTTCGATGATCTGGTATATAATGCGGTAGACTTTCACATGAATTTCGCGATATTCATATACGTCAATTCGGTGAAGCTCTGGAGGATAGTGACCTTTTCCCGGATTAAATGACAGGTTTTGGCAAGCTGTTTCAATTTCTGAAAAAATTTTTCCCGCGTTTTGCGGGTTTCCGGATTTTTTTATATAATCACAGATTTCAAAAAGATCTTTTTCCGCATCAGAAATGACATAAACATTATATTTCATTCAGATTGGTTTCTCAGAGTTTTTTTCAAGTCGCTGAAAACTTCAGCAACAGGCCTGTAATCTCCCTTTCTAAGGCTATTTTGGCTTTGGGCCAGCATTTTCAACATGGCGAGGCTTTCCTGGGTCTGTTCATACTGGACAAGATCCTGAAGAATCGCTTTGGCTTCCCCATTTTGGGTGATAATCATGGGCTGCCGGCTATTAACGATTTGTCGGACGATTTCCGAAGCGTGTGCTTTAAAATAGCTGATGGGCTTAACAGATTCACTGAGTTTCATGTTGTTCTCCACAATTGATTTGACCATAATTTAGCCCATATTAAGATCTATGTCAAGGTGTAACCGTGAAACCGGCTGCTGGATCATGTGGGTCGATCTGCAAATGCTTAAATGCTGATATTTAAATGTTATATTAAATGTTGTCGGACCAAGCTAACATAGTGCATTAAAAGAGGAAGAATCATTAATATAGCTGTTTCGGAAGCTTAGAGCTTTAAGAAAAGTAAGTAAAGGGGACGCTCTAGTAGGAAAAGGGGCTCTTAAGAAATTCAATTGTTTGCCCATTTCGGCTTATATCCAATTGAAATCATTTGTTTATTCTCTTACAATCGCCCTAACTTTTGCCAGTGCGTCACTCGTCACAGTTTTCGGTGCTTTTTCCGCAAACTGAACGCCCCTTTCTGTAAAATCAATCATCTTCACCTGCTGACACAACACAACGCCTGTGACCTTTTTTCCATTAAGGGGTACTTCAAAACCATGCCCCCTAACCCTGCTTGTGATCGGCGCAACCATAGCCAACATAATTTTTTTATTGAAAGGGGTTGGAGAAAGGACAATAGCAGGCCTTTTACCCTTTTGCTCATGACCCGCTGCAGGGTCAAAATTAGTCCACACAACATCGCCGCGTTTTGGAATATAAGTTTTTTCAACCACTTTCAAAGTTCCTTGCCTACCGGTTCTGCGTTCAACCATTCTTTGTCTTCATCATCAAGCTTCATTAAACTGGGTTTACATTGCTTAAGAAGATCATCAAGCTTATATTCCTTCTTCCCCTCGATCGGTGTAATGACAATTTTTCCGTTAACGGCTTCAATATTAACCTCTTGATCAAGACGAAGATCGACGGATTCAACAACGGCTTTTGGAATCCTTGTTGCCAGGCTGTTACCCCATTTTTTAATTGTCATGTGCATAATTTATCTCCCTTGCTCAAAACTTAAAGATTGTCCATGTTGTCAATATAGTGCTTCAAAACAAATGTGTCAACAATGTCTAAACATTTTTCTGTTTTCGACCGACAAGCATCCGCGAACAAGTTTCAGTTGCAGCGATTGAAAAATGAGTCATAAAATCGTACCGAAAAATTCCATCTTCCGTGTGAGAATCCGTGTGTGAAAAATGTTCCAAAATAGCCTGTTTTGTATAAAATAGGAAAAAATGTGTAAAATTTAAACCTAATAATTTCATCATGTTGCCGAGCATTGGAGGTTGTGTGAGCTCGGAGCAATTTGCCTACGAATCCGTAGGCCGGGGGTTCGGATCCCTCCTGGCGCGCCAGAAAATCAAGCACTTAGCCTTCTTTGATTAAGTGCTTTTTTGTTTCCGTGTGTGAAAATGTGCGGAAAAATCTCACAAGCAAGACTATGTCGTATATGACGGGACAACAACGGATATTATTCCAATCGATTGATTTTATTATGTTACCTCAACACGGCAGTTAAGTTGTTTGCGGCCGGAGAAACGGACTGAGAATCAGTAGGTCCGGGCTTCAGTAAGCGTTGTTTATCATAGTGTATACAAACAGAAACACAGTGACCGAATTGATAAAAGAGGTAATTGAAGGATATCGCAGATAATCTTCAATAAGATCTGCCCGCTCAGGATAATATCTTGCCACTGGCAATCCTACCAGGTTTTGATCGGTTCACTGAAGAGTATCTACAATTTACGAGCTTTGGCATTGGAAATTTAATGATCGGTTAACTCATCGTTGCTTTTAACTTGACATGTCCAGCAGAAAGTTTTAAAAAATATAATTTTATGAATTTTCTCCAACCATCCCATAGATTGACCACGCTGATAACCATTCTTTTCCTCTCATCGCGAAATTTTGCGCGCAAGTATGCGCCTGCCTCTCTGACACCGCCCTGAGTGACCGTTTCCTGCCGGAAGAAATCGGCGACGTTCAGTTTTCAACTCCCTGTCTGAATCTCCAACCAACGGTTTTTTCAAAGACGTCACCTTTTCCTTAACGGTTATGCTTCGTGTCGTTCCGGCGGAAACGTTTTTCTTTCGTGTAAAACATTCGCGAAACATGAACGACGGCCCGGATGGTAAAAATTACAAAGAGTCGGTCTGCGGCAGCTTCTCACCCGGCTTTTGCTCAAAAAATGGAAATTATGCCCTATCAATCAACAAAGAGGATTCCGCGCGATAAATGCGGGGTCTTCGGCATTTTCGGTCATCCCGAGGCCGCGAGACTGGCCTATTTTGGTCTCTACGCCCTGCAGCATCGCGGTCAGAAAAGCGCAGGAATCGTCAGTCATGATGGCTACCGGACATGGATGCACAGGGGAATCGGTCTGGTGCCCGTCGTATTTACCGAAGAAAATCTCCTGTACCTCAAAGGGAGCACTGCCCTGGGCCATGTACTGGACTCCTCCGGCGACATTGCAACGGTCGACGTCCAACCCTTTACCGCCACCCATAAGGGCCGCGCCATATCAGTAGCCCATAACGGCAGTATCACCAATATCCGGGAATTGCGCCAGGAGCTGCAGGCGCAGGGCGCCATCTTTCACTCGGCAACCGACAGCGAGGTTGTTGTCCACTTTCTGGCACGGTGCGGCGACATGGGTCTTGACGCGGCACTGCAAACTATTTTCAGCAAAATCAAGGGCGCGTTTTCCCTGCTGCTGCTGGTGGACGATACCCTGGTCGCTGTCCGTGATCCCCGTGGATTCCGCCCCCTCTGTCTCGGGCGCCTTCACGACGGGGGGTATGTAGTCGCTTCGGAAACCTGTGCCCTTGACCTCGTCGAGGCTCAATATCTGCGGGACATCGAACCCGGCGAAATTCTGCTGATTGACTCGAACGGCCTCCGCTCCGTTTCCCTTGAAAGGGATCACCCGCGCTTCTGCATTTTCGAGCAGGTCTACTTTGCCAGGCCCGACAGCAATATCTTCGGCATCAATGTCTACCAGAGCAGGAAACGAATGGGCGAGGCGCTCGCCGACGAACGCAGGATAGATGCCGACCTGGTTATGCCCTTCCCCGACTCGGGCACCTGTGCCGCGCTCGGCTATGCCCAGGCCGCCGGTATCCCCTTTGAAATGGGGATCATCCGCAACCATTACATCGGCCGGACATTCATTCAGCCGACTCAATCCGACCGCGCCTCCGCCGTTCGCACAAAGCTCAATCCGGTTCGTTCCTTTCTGCGCGGCAAACGGGTGATAATTGTTGACGACTCGGCCATCAGCGGCGCCACCGTCCAAAGCAAGATGGATGCCTTGCATGAAGCGGGGGTAAAGGAAGTGCATCTGCTGGTGAGCTGTCCGCCGATTCAATTCCCCTGCGCCTACGGAATCCATTTTCCGGCCATGGACCGGCTGCTTGCCCATGGAAAATCCATTGACCAGATATGTAAATATCTTGGCCTGGATAGCCTGCATTATCTCAGTCTGGAAGGAATGACAGCGGCTGCCGGCGGCGGAAGCAATGCCTATTGCAAGGCATGCATGGATGGCATGTACCCGCTGGCGATCGATCCGGACATGGAGTGATCCCGCTGAAAATATCTGTTTCTCTTCTCTCAACTGCCAATCACTGCAGGCCATCAATAAGGAGTATTTAATGTACAAAAAAGTAACAATCGAACTGGGCGGCAGGCCTCTGACCGTTGAAACAGGCCGCCTGGCGAAACAGGCCTCGGGCGCGGCCCTGGTCACCCACGGTGAAACGATCGTACTGGTAACCGCTACCGCCGCGCCGGAGCCCAAGACAGACATCGATTTCCTGCCCCTGACCGTCGAATATCAGGAGCGGTTCTACTCGGTGGGCAGGATTCCGGGCAGCTATTTCCGGCGCGAGATCGGGCGGCCGACCGAAAAGGAAACCCTGACCTGTCGATTCATCGACCGGCCGATCAGGCCTCTCTTTGCCGCGGGTTACAGCAATGAAACCCAGGTCATCGCCACCGTACTCTCGGCCGACAAGCAGAATGATCCGGACCTGCCGGCCATGCTGGGCGCCTCCTGCGCCCTGGAGCTTTCCCACATTCCCTTTCTCGGTCCGATAGCCGGCGTCCGGGTCGGCTATGTCAACGGCGCTTACGTTCTCAACCCCACCCCTGAACAGATGGACGACTCCCGCCTCGACCTGATTGTCGCCGGTTCGCGCAAAGCGGTGGTCATGGTGGAAGGCGGGGCCGACAGCCTTACCGAGAAGGAAGTCCTGGACGGTATTTTTTTCGGCCATCAGGCCCTGCAGCCATTGCTTGACATCCAGGAGGAATTGCGGACCGCGGTCGGCAAGGCAAAGATGACCATAGTCCCTCAGCCCATTAACGAGGCCCTCGAAAAACGGGTGGAGGAACTGGCTTTCGATCCCATGCGTGAGGTTATCACCACCAAAGACAAGATGGAACGGCAAAGCCTTTACCAGGAAAAGCAACACTTGGTAATCGAGTCGTTGGCCGCGGAATCCCCCGAGTGGCCGGCAACAGAGATTAAGGCCGCTCTCAAGGGACTGAATAAACGAATGATGCGCGATCGGATCGTCAAGGAAAAAGCCAGGATTGACTGCAGGAGCATGGACGAGATCCGGCCGATCAGCAGCGAGGTGGCGGTGCTGCCCCGGGTCCATGGCTCTGCCCTCTTCACCCGCGGCGAAACCCAGGTCATCGTCACTGCCACTCTCGGTAGCGGCGGGGATGAACAGCGGGTCGAATCGCTGGATGGCATGGCCTTCAACCCCTTCATGCTCCATTACAACTTCCCGCCCTATTGTGTCGGAGAAGCGCGCTTCCTGCGCGGCCCCAGCCGCCGCGACATCGGTCACGGCGCCCTTGCGGCCAGGGCCATCCGTGCGGTATTGCCGGACCGTGAAACCTTCCCATATACCTTGCGGATCGTCTCCGAGGTCACCGAATCCAACGGTTCATCTTCCATGGCCACGGTCTGCGGCGGCAGCATGGCGCTGATGGATGCCGGGGTGCCGATCAGGAAGCCTGTGGCGGGCGTAGCCATGGGGTTGATCATGGATGGGAACCAGATTGACATCCTTTCCGATATCCTTGGCGACGAAGACCATCTCGGCGACATGGATTTCAAGGTGTGCGGCACCGATGAAGGCATCACTGCCCTGCAGATGGATATTAAGATCGAGGGAGTTTCAAGGGAGATCATGGGCAGGGCTCTTGAGCAGGCCAGGGCCGGGCGGCTTCACATTCTGGACAGGATGCGGGAATCCATCGCCACGTCCCGGCCGGAATTGCCGGCGCAGGCGCCCAGGTTTTTCGCCCTGCAGATCAACCCGGACAAAATACGTGACCTCATCGGCCCCGGCGGCAAGGTAATCAAGGGATTGAGCGCCGAATTCGGGGTCAAGATCAATGTCGATGATTCCGGCAAGGTCAGTATCTTCGCGCCGGACGACACGACCGGAGCGGCCGTAACCGAGCGGATCAGGGCCATTACCGAGGAAGCGGAGATCGGCAGGATCTATCAGGACACTGTCCGTAAAATTGCCGATTTCGGCGCCTTTGTCGAAATACTGCCCGGCACCGACGGCCTGGTGCACATCTCCGAGCTGGCCGACCATAGAGTGGAAAAGGTCTCGGATATGCTGCAGGAAGGCGAAGCAGTCACCGTCAAGGTGCTCGGCATCGATGCACGCGGCAAGATCCGTTTGAGCATCAAGGCGGCAGCAGCAGCGGAAAGCGTTGGATGACCGGAAGCCGGGTTCGTACCGCCAATCACGGAAGTTGTTACCTGACCTGAATACAAGGAGGACACGAATGGATATAACATACAGCAAGCGTCCCCATGACGGCCTCTCCTGTGTAAACCGGCTAAAGATCTTTACCGCGCGGCAATTGGAACAAATACCGCAAGTGCGCCGCCTGCCGGAAACGACTCGCCGGGCGATCCGCATCGTGGCCAGGGTATTGCCGTTTCGCGTCAATCGCTATGTTGTCGATGAACTGATCGACTGGGACAACATCCCGAATGACCCCATTTTTCAGCTTATCTTTCCTCAGCCCGGCATGTTGGCCCATGAGGATTTCGAACGAATCGGGACATTGATGGACGCGGACGCTCCACAGAGTGATGTGGAGCAGGCGGTGCGGGAAATCCGCCTCCGGCTCAACCCCCATCCCGCCGGTCAGCATTTGCTCAACATTCCGGAGCTCGGCGACAACCGCCTCGCCGGCATGCAGCACAAATACAGGGAAACGGTGCTTTTTTTTCCCCGGCAGGGACAAACCTGTTTCTCTTACTGCTCTTTCTGCTTCCGCTGGCCGCAGTTCATCGGCGACGAAAAACTGCGATTCGCGGCCAGTCAGACCGATCTGCTGCAACGTTATTTAATGAAGCACCGGGAAGTATCCGACCTCTTGCTTACCGGCGGCGATCCGCTGGTGATGCGGACAAAACGTCTTACCTCCTATCTGCTGCCTCTACTGAGCGACGAATTCGCCCATGTGCAAACCATCCGCATCGGAACCAAGGCGCTGTCCTTCTGGCCCCACCGCTTCGTGTCCGACCCGGATGCCGCAGAACTGCTGCAATTGCTGGAATGGCTGGTAAAAAACGGCAAACATGTGGCGATCATGGCCCATTTCAATCACTGGCGCGAGCTTTCGACCCCCATGGCCCGCGAAGCAATTCGTCTGGTGCGGAGCACGGGCGCGGTGATCCGCAGCCAGTCGCCATTGCTTGCCCATATCAACGACGATGCCGAAGTATGGGCGCGGCTGTGGCGGGAACAGGTCAGGCTGGGTATCGTGCCCTACTATATGTTCGTGAAACGCGACACTGGCGCAAGCCGGTATTTCCGGGTACCTTTGGCGAAGGCCTTGCAAATATACCGCGAGGCAGTCACCAAGGTGTCGGGGATCGCGCGCACGGTTCGCGGGCCGTCCATGAGCGTTGGACCCGGAAAAATCGAGGTGCAGGGCGTGGCGGAAGTACAAGGCGAAAAGGTTTTCGTGCTTCGTTTCATTCAAGGCCGCAATCCCGATTGGGTGCAACGGCCATTCTTTGCCCGCTACGACAAGCACGCCACTTGGCTTGACCACCTTCGTCCCGCTTTTGGCAAGGATGAATTCTTCTTTCAGCCCGAATACCGAAACATGGTGGATAACGCAAAACTTCAAAATATCGATGCTGCTTAGTAAAACGATGAATCGATCAATCTCCCCCAAAAATGCCGGAATAAAGGCCTCTCCTGTCAAAAGACCGCCCCGAGAAATCGCCCGCCGCCGCACCTTCGGCATCATCAGCCACCCGGACGCCGGCAAGACGACACTCACCGAAAAACTGCTGCTCTTCGGTGGCGCCATCCAGATGGCGGGTTCGGTCAAGGCTCGTAAGGCGAGCCGCCACGCCACCAGTGACTGGATGACCATCGAGCAGGAGCGCGGCATCTCGGTCACCAGCTCGGTAATGCAGTTCGACTATGGCGACTACGCCATCAACCTGCTGGACACCCCGGGCCACCAGGATTTTTCCGAGGACACCTACCGGGTGCTCACCGCAGTGGACAGCGCGGTGATGGTGATCGACAGCGTCAAGGGGGTCGAGACCCAGACCAGGAAACTGATGGAGGTCTGCCGGATGCGCAACACCCCGATCCTGACCTTCATTAACAAACTTGACCGCGACGGCATGGAGCCGCTGGACATCCTCTCGGACATCGAGGAGACCCTGCAGATCGAGTGCGCGCCGCTCACCTGGCCCATCGGCATGGGCAAGCGCTTCAAGGGCGCCTACAATCTCTACCGCCGGGAACTGACCCTCTTCACCCCCGGACAGGAACGATTGACCGGCGAGGCCATAACCATCCGCGACCTGGAAGACCCGCTGCTCGATGAAAAACTGGGGCGCCAGGCCGACGAATTGCGCGAGGACGTCGCCCTGCTGGAGGGAGCAGCCAACCCCTTTAATCTGCGCCATTTCCTGAAAGGAAACCAGACCCCGGTATTTTTCGGCAGCGCCATCAACAACTTCGGGGTGCGCGAGCTGCTCGACACCTTTGTCGAGATCGCTCCGGCGCCCATGCCGCGTGCCGCCACCACTCGCACGGTGGCGCCCGAGGAGGGGCCCTTTTCCGGTTTCATCTTCAAGATCCAGGCCAACATGGACCCGGCCCACCGCGACCGCATCGCCTTCCTGCGGGTCTGCTCCGGCCGCTTCCAGCGGGGCATGAAGGTACGCCACCACCGCATCGGCAAGGAAATCCTCATCGCCAACCCGATCATCTTCCTGGCCCGGGACCGGGCCTTTGCGAAAGAGGCCTGGCCGGGCGACATCATCGGCATCCACAACCACGGCACCATCAGAATCGGCGACACCCTGTCGGAAAAGGAGCCGCTCGCCTTCACCGGCATCCCGAACTTCGCGCCCGAGCATTTCCGCCGGGTGCGGCTGAAATCGCCGCTCAAGGCCAAGCAGCTCCAGAAGGGGCTGACCCAGCTCGTCGAGGAAGGGGCGGTACAGCTCTTCCGGCCGCTCTTGGGCAATGATTTCATCCTGGGCGCGGTGGGGGTGCTGCAATTCGATGTGACCATAGCGCGGCTCAAGGCGGAGTACGGCGTCGAGGCTGTTTACGAGCCGGTCGATTACGCCGCCGCCCGCTGGGTAAGCTGCGACAACAGGAAACGGCTGGCCGCCTTCGAAAAGGCGAACTTGGCCAACCTGGCTCTGGATGCCGAAGAAAACTTGACCTATCTGGCAAGCAGCGAATGGTGGCTCCAGTTGACAATGGAAAAATGGCCAGAGATCACCTTTCGCAAAACCCGCGAATACAACTGACAGTGCTTCATTCATGACACAACCCTGAACGATAAAGGAGGAAAGAATACAATGATAGCCAAATCCATCAAATTCGATCAGGAAGGCAGAGATACAATCCTCAATGGCATCAATACACTGGCCGACGCCGTCAAGGTGACCCTTGGTCCCAGGGGACTCAATGTAATTATTGAAAAATCTTACGGCGCTCCTCTCATCACCAAGGACGGTGTCACGGTCGCCAAAAATATAGAGTTGTGCGACAAGTTCGAGAACATGGGCGCCCAACTGGTGAAGGAAGTCACCGCTAAAACTTCGGATGTTGCCGGTGACGGGACCACCACCGCAACCGTGTTGGCCCAGGCTTTCTACCATCAGGGCATCAAGCTGACAGCTGCCGGGCACAACCCGATGGAAATCAAGCGCGGCATGGATCGAGCCGTCGAAACCCTGGTCGGTGAGCTGAAGAAGCTTTCCAGGCCGGTCAGTGATCCCGGGGAGATTGCGCAGGTAGGCACTGTCTCGGCCAACAACGACAAAGCCATTGGCGACATAATCGCCCGGGCCATGGATCAAGTCGGCAAAGAGGGGATCATCACCGTCGAAGAGGCCAAGGCCATGGAGACCAGCCTGGAGACGGTTGAAGGAATGCGGTTCGACCGAGGTTATCTTTCCCCTTATTTTGTTACCGATCCGGCAAACATGGAAGTTACCCTCGAAAATCCCCGCATACTTATTCATGACAAGAAGATCTCCACCGTGAATGTTCTTCTTCCCGTACTTGAACAGGCCGTTGAGTCAGGCCGGCCGCTGCTGATCATCGCCGAGGATGTCGAGGGAGAGGCTCTGGCCACCCTGATGACCAACAAGCTCCGAGGGGTTCTCAACATCTGCGCCGTCAAGGCTCCCGGATTCGGTGACCGCCGCCAGGCCATGCTGGAAGATATTGCCGTTCTCACCAACGGCACGGTAATTTCCGAAGAACTCGGTTTCAAACTCGACCAGACCACCTTTGATCAGCTCGGCACCGCCAAGCGGATCATTATCGACAAGGACACCACCACTATCATTGAAGGTGGCGGCAAGGAAGCCGACATTCAGCGTCGCGTCAGGCATATCCGCAGCCGGATCGAGGAAGCCGCCAGCGACTATGACCGCGAAAAGCTGCATGAACGTCTGGCCAAGCTGGTCGGAGGTGTTGCCGTGATCAAGGTGGGAGCAGCGACCGAAACCGAGATGAAAGAGAAGAAATCCCGCGTTGAAGACGCACTTTGTGCAACCCGGGCCGCAGTCGATGAAGGGATCGTCCCTGGCGGCGGCGTCGCGTACCTTCGCGCAATGGGTGCCCTCGACCAGCTCATTCTACCCGCCGATCAGCAGTTCGGCGTCGACATCATCAGGCGCGCTCTCGAAGAACCGATCCGTCAGATCGCCCGGAATGCGGGAAAGGTGGGTTCCATAGTGGTGGAGAACGTAAGGAGTGGGGAAGATTCTTACGGCTATGATGCGGCCGCCCATGAATACACCGACATGATTGCAGCCGGTATCATCGATCCGACCAAAGTCGTCCGCTGCGCCCTGCAGTACGCTGCCTCCATCGTCGGCCTGATGCTGACCACCGAGGCCATGATCTCCGAACAAACAATTTCGTCGTCAGATGATTCGGAATGACTTATGTAAATCTGTCCAGCGACATATGAAACAGACTAAAACCATGACCAACACAACGGAAACTGAGGAAAGGGCGCATCTTGAGAATGTGCGGATAAAGCTGCGTGCCGCTATGGTGCAGATCGATTCAAGACTGAGGGATCAGGCGGCAAAAATTCAGGAGCAGAAAAACTATTTATGGGAACACCGGACGGACATGGATCACGTCGAAAAGATATCGACGCGGCAATCCGTGGAACAGACGGTCCTTGCCGGCGAAAACGTTCTTGCCCGTAAAAAAAGCCTCCGGAAACTCCTCATGTCGCCCTATTTCGGGCGGTTCGATTTCATCCGGAACGGCCAGGAACAGCCGGTCGCGGTTTATGTCGGCATTCACACTTTTTTCGACGAGGAGCAGAAAAAGTACCTGATTTACGACTGGCGCGCACCCATCGCGACGATGTTTTACGATTACGAAACAGGCAAAGCTCGCTACGAATCCCCGTCGGGCGAAATATCCGGCAGGATCGAATTGAAGCGCCAGTTCCGCATCCGCGACGGGCGCATGGAATTCATGCTGGAGAGTGCGCTGAATATCCTGGATGATGTCTTGCAGGAGGAACTCAGCCGGGCCTCGGACGACCGGATGAAAAATATCGTTGCCACCATCCAGCGGGACCAGAATGCCATCATCCGCAATGAGGATGCGCAAGCCCTGATCATCCAGGGAGTGGCAGGCTCGGGAAAAACCTCCATCGCCCTTCACCGGATAGCCTTCCTGCTGTACAGGTTCAAGGATACCTTGACTTCCAAGGATATACTGATCATTTCACCGAACAAGGTCTTTGCCGATTACATTTCCAATGTGCTGCCGGAACTCGGGGAAGAAAATATAGCCGAAACCGAAATGGAGGTTCTGGCGGATGAATTGCTTGACCATAAATTCAGGTTCCAGACATTCTTCGAACAGGCGGCCCTGCTTTTGAAAAAAAACGACGAGAATCTGCAGCGCCGGATACAGGAAAAGTCTTCGCTCGATTTTCTCAAAAAGCTCGATGAATATGCCGCCCATCTTGCAAAAACGAGTTTCCGCCCCGAAGATGTACGGATAAACGGCTATGCGATTTCAGCCGGGTTCATCGAAGAATGTTTCAAAAAATACCGAGCCATGCCGGTTGCCAAGCAATTGCGCGAAGTCGCGGCAGAAATCGAGCACAAAATCGGTATATCTCAGAACTATGACCTGACCGGTGGAGAACGGGCGGAGCTGAAGGCATCGCTGAAAAAGATGCATAAGGGATCAACCATTCGTGCCACCTATAAAAATTTTTTCGCCTGGCTGGGGAAGCCGGAGTTGTTCAAGCCGGCGAAAAACTCGATTCTTGAATACGCGGACGTGTTCCCACTTATCTATCTGAAGATGCGCCTGGAAGGGGTCAACGGGGTGCGCAGGGAAATAAAACACCTGGTGATCGACGAAATGCAGGATTATACCCCGGTGCAATACGCGGTTATCGCGAAGCTGTTCCCCTGCAGGAAAACCATTCTGGGAGATGCAAACCAGTCAGTTAACCCGTTCAGTGTATCCACTTCGGAGGAGATCCAGAAGGTATTCCGACAGGCGAACTGCGTGAAACTGTGCAAAAGCTACCGGTCCACCTGTGAAATCACCCAATTCGCGCAGCGTATTTCGCCAAACCCCGACCTGGTGGCGATTGAGCGCCACGGGGACGAGCCTCGCGTCCTGGGTTTTCAGAGCAGGATGGAGGAAACAGAGGGCATACAACGGCTCATTGATGAATTTTTCGATCATGATTCCCACACCTTGGGAATCATCTGCAAAACACAGGACCAGGCGGACCAACTCCACCAGGCCATCCATGCCGGAGAACACAAGGTGCGGTTACTTACCTCGCGGAGCTCGGCTTTCTCAAAGGGAATAGTTCTCTGCACGGTATACCTGGCAAAAGGCCTGGAATTCGATCAGGTGATTGTTCCCTTTGCCACCGCTGATAACTACGCGACCGACATGGACAGAAACCTGCTGTATGTTGCCTGTACTCGGGCCATGCACAGTCTTACCCTGACATATGTCAGTACGGTCACCCGGTTTATTTAATACCTGGATCCGTGAGGTGGGTGATAAGTAATCGCTTTTTTCGGGTGCGCTAAAAAAACAGGGCCGCGCTGCGAATTTCCACTTTCTCTTCGCCTTATAGAGCACTTCCAACCACAAAATCAAGCCATTTTCTCGACTTGTCGGCTTCCTGGGCCATCACGCCAGAAAAATCGTCCTCCGCTTCCCCTGCAATCCCCAAATCACCCTGTTTTCGAGCGGACCACTCCAACTACCCATTCTACAGCGAATGCGCATCCACCCAGGGCTCATCGTAACCCGGCCAGCCATCATCGACAATCTCATCTTTTCTCCGGGTATCATCGCCACCTTGCACTTTTATTGCTCCCAAAACCAATGGCGGTGGCCATCTCATGGAAAATTCCTCCCACAGTTCCAGATGCACCAGAATCTTCCTGATCACATCAGGCTGCACAATGAAGCTGATAATCTTCATCTCCGCATGACACCGGGGACAGGAAAGCGGGTCAACCTCCCATATCT